>NZ_JAHCLR010000004.1 GCF_018455725.1 Mycolicibacter acidiphilus | reverse complement strand
CGCATAGCGACTGGACCAGTAACCGGGTCCCCCTCAGCCCCGATCACGACAACCGTCCGAGGACTGGCGACCGAAGTACCGGTAGGCGCGGCGAAGGGACTGGATCAACCCTCGGCTGTCAGTTGCGACAACATCCAAACGATCCCCGTGTCGGAACTCGGTCGCCGCATCGGCTACCTGCGCGCATCACAGGAACCAGCCCTCGCAGAGGCCATCTGCAACGCCTTCGACCTCGATTCAGTCGCACTGTAGGAGGCGCCGCAGGGGGCAAGGGCAGGCCGAGGTGTAGGCAGGCGCTCGCAAAACCTGCACAGGCATCTCAGGTTGGTCGCAAGTCGGGAATCTACCCCCTTTTCCCGCGGCCTCAGCCGTTAGTAGTGGTTCGGCTGGGTCAGGCTGGCGGCCGGGGTGGGACCGTCATGTGCGCGATGCCACCACCCGTTTGCCCGTCTCCACCAGCTGCTCGGCTGCGCGGTTCATCTTCTTCAGTTCGGCGGATGTCAGGTCCTGATGGGTGTAGGCCGCCTTGTTCTTCAAGTTCAGCAACGTGTTCAAGTGCCGCTCGGATCCGCTGTCGGCCTGCTTCTGCAGGGCGACGGCCTCGTTGTGATTACCGCTGTTCGAGTGCACACCGAGGCGTACGTGACAGATCACGTCCGCTGCGGCGATGCCGGCGTCGACGTAAAGATCACCCGCCGCGTTGACCATCTCCTTCCCCAGGAGGTCCGCGGCGTCGAAGAATTCGGTCGCCTTCGACATGCGTCCTGCGATGACCGCGGAATCGCAGGCGCGTTGTCCCGCCATCAGGACCCCCCTCTCAGGTGCCGATTCAGCCACGACCGTGTCCCGGCGACGGTCAGACCCTGCTTGGCTATGTCGTCGAGCAGCGGCTCACCGGCAACCGCTGCAGCGATGAGCTCGTCTGTGGTGTATTCGACGATCCGGCCGTCGTTCCCGGTCCACGCGGCGACCGATCGCGCAAGTTCGGTCAGCCGCTCTTCCCACTGCAGGTCCTCGCCGCGGTCGGTGCCGGAGGCGCGCACCAGGAACAGGTCGATGTCGCTGTCGAGCGTCATGCGCCCTGTCGCCGCCGACCCGAACACCGCCGCGTACGCGAGCTGCGCACCCCACCCCTGCAGGTGCTTCTCCAGGCGGTCGAGGAACGCGGCGGTCAGGCGCGACAGCGCGGCGATCGGTCCGGCCGCGAGATGTTCGGTGTTGAGGCGGTAGGTGCGGGTCCGGCCGACCTGGCCGTGGAGCACCACCCCCTGGGAGGTGAGCCGGTTTAGCACCTTGCGGATTCCCTCACCCGAGACCGTAGTCAGGATGCGCTGGATCTGCGCGATCGTGAACGTCACGTCAGCGGTCGCCAGCACCGCGAGTACGTCACCATCGAGGGTCGGTGTCACGGTGGCGAACGGCTTGTTGAGCTGCATCGCAGACACCCCCTACTCCAACTAAAGTTAGAATAATACAACTATAGTTGGAATGCATGAGGTTGATCGCTTCGTCTCCAATGATCAGGGGCATGACGCGGCCTACCTACCTCACGTGTCTCAAACAACACCCCATGTCCTCGACAATGCTGTCACCAGGCATTTTGTCGATTAGGGTGCGACGAAACGGCACAGACAACTGACCTTGGCGACAAGTCGGGAATCTACCCCCATGGGTACTTCGGTGACGTCCAAAATCAACGAGACCCATGGATGCCGGACATGGTCGCGACCTCGACCAACACATTGTGGCCACGACACGCTGGCTCCGGTTACCCATCCGCTGGTGGCCGGCACTCAAGACGAGCATGGCGGCAGCATTGCTGTGCAGGAACTGTCTAGGAGGCTAGGCCCAGGAACACCATGAGTGAGCGTTCGATGTCGGCCATGAGCGCGGTGGGTACTCGGCCGATGCGTGTGCCGAGGTTAGATCGGCGGACTGTGGTGATTTTGTCGATCATGGCGAAGCTGGGCTGGGTGATTCCGGTGGTCGTGGGTATCGCGATGCGCGTTGTCGGGGCGTCCACCGCTGTGGTGGTCAGCGGGATGACGACGATCGACTCGGTGGCATCGAACAGGTCGTCTTGAATGACGAGCGCTGGTCGGGGTTTGGCGGCATAGACGCCTCCTGAGACGGTCCAGAGTTCGCCCCGGGTCACTCGTCGTCGGCTAGCTCGGAGATGGCCTCAATGAAGTCCATGTCGTCGCTGTGCCGGTCGGCTTCGGCCAGCGCCAGTGCTTCCCGGTGTGCTTCTACGGCGAACTGTGCCGACCGGACGTCGGGCACCCACACTTGCACGGGGCGGTACCCGCGTTCACGCATGCGTCGGCGGTAGTCGCTGGCCCGCCGTGTCGATGTAGTCACACCGCAACTGTTGCATGAAACGCCGTTGCATGCAACGGTTGCGCGGGGCAGGTCGTTGCCCAACCCTGGGCCGCGCCACGCTGACGCGTGTCATCACACGGCGGCCACCGACCCATGCTGATGACCTCAGATGTCGCAAAACAACGCCCCGGCTATGCTCAGCATCCACCACCAGCCCTTTTGTGGCCGACTGGAGGCGGAAACGACCGAGCAATCTCACCTTGGTCACGTACGTGGACCCACCTAGGCCCCAGTCGGCGGTGCGGTCAATGCCATGGTCTGCGGCCGACCCCGAAATCCCCGGCACAACAGTCCCCCGCGGGCGTCATTGACCCGCCCGGATGGCGACGACGGTCGCGGCCAGCGTCTCGCGGGGATCGCGGAACACCACGCCGAGGTCGCGTTCGGCCGGCGAGTCGTCGGACGACGGGATCTGGGTGTAGTACTGCATCCCGGCGGCGGTGAACGGGGTCTCGAACGGCAGCACCGGCCGCAGCCGGTCGAGCAGCTGCCCGGCCCACCGCAGCGCGGTGTCGGGCACCGGAACCGCCTGCATAAAGGTGCCGTCGGCCTCGCCGAGCGTGGTCGCCAGCTCTGACACCGAAACCCGGTGTCCCCCAGCGGTGTACCGTCGCGGGCCGCGCCCGGGTTCGAGCAGTGCGACGTGCAGGGCGGCCAGATCGCGGACGTCGACCACCAGCCAGCCGGCACCGCGACCCGGGATGACATGCATCTTCAGGGCCGAACGCACCCCCTCACCGGCCTCACCGAACCGGTCGCCGACCGGCGGGCCGAGCACCATGCCCGGGTAGGTGATGTTCACCGGGGCACCGGCGTCCTGCAGGCCGCGCGCGTAGAGCTCCTCCCGAGCCTTGGACTGGCCGTAGCCGTCGGCGCCGCCGGCCACCGGCAGGTCGGCGTGCAGCAGATGCAGCCCGGGATGGAACAGCGCGGTGAAACTGGAGACGTGGATGATCGGGTCGAGCCCGAGTTCGACAGCCTCACCCAGCACGTTGCGGGCGCCGGCGGAGTTGGTGGTCAGCATCCGCGCGGTCTCCCGGGGATCGGTGGCCACCAGCGCCGCGGCGTGCACGACGGCGTCACAGCCGACCAGCGCACGGCGGACCGAATCGGGATCGCCGATGTCACCGACGGCGTAGTCGGAGACGTCGACGCCGAGTCGCTCGACACTGCGGTGCAGGCCCGCCGGGTCGCGGACCAGGAAGCGCACCCGGTGCCCGGCGTCAGCGATCGCCTTGGCGGTCCAGCCGCCGACGAATCCGGTGCCGCCGGTCACCAACACCCGCATCGCGTTCATGGCCTGATCTTGCTGGGTCCGACGCGGCTGCGTCCGGGATTACGCCCGTTTGGGTAGTTCGGTGCTGATCAGCGGAGCGATCTTCTCGGCCATGTAGGTCTGCCCGGCGTCGGTGGGGTGCACACCGTCGGGGCCGATCAGCTCCGGCCGGTCGACGAACCAGCGCGCAGCGAGGGGATCCACGAACTCCCCTCCGGCCGCGATGGCCTGCGCGCTGAGCATGTCGCGGATCCACAGCACACTGGGCGGCACATCGGCGGTAGGCCACGGCGGCCCGATCACCAGCAGCCGGGCCGACGGCGCGACCCGCCGGGCCAGCCCCAGGGTGTCGACGACGTTCGCGGTCAGCTGCCCGGGGTCGACGTCCTGATCGTTGCGGGAGCCGAAGAATACGACCAGCGCGTCGTCGGGTTGCACCGCCCGGGCGGCCAGGTCGGAGAACAGACTGCCGTGGTTGCCGCGCACGCCGTAGCCGGCGCCGCCCTCGGCGGCGACGTCGGCGCTGATCGGCATTCCGCGACGGGCCAGCGTCCGCCACGCCTGCTCGGTCCAGTTCGCCGGGCCTCGCCCGGTGTTCTCGAACCCGGCCGTGTAGGAATCCCCGATCACCGCGACGTGGTTGGGCGTGGCGCTCAGCGGCACCGTCTCGAACCGTTGGACGGGTTCGGAATCCGTCGCCAGGTACCGGGTTCCGACGACGACCACGACGACGGCCGCCAGCAGCGAGACGGCGAAGGTGGTCAGCCGGGTCACTTCTCTCCTCCCCATCGGCGGCGTGCGACGGTCTCGGTCCGGTGGTCGGTCACGGCACGCTGACCGCGACCGGCGCCGGGCGGTCGTCCAGCAGTTCGGCGACCGGGTCGGCGTCACCCGGGCTCGCGCCGCGCACGTGGTCGGTGACGGGTTGCGGCCGCGCACCGACCATTCTGCGCATCCAGTGCCGGGCCGGCTCCTCCACACCGTGGAACAGCGCCATCGACAGGACGGTCGCACCGGCCAGCAGCCCGCCGACCGTCCATCCGGCGGCGGTCGATCCCTCGTCGAGCATGATCTCGAACTGCACCGCGGCCCAGTTCCACGCGGTGTGCACCAGCTCGTGAACCATGTACAGGCAGAACGAGATCTGACCGCCGTACACCATCAGCCGGGTGGACAGCAGCCACGGCAGGCTGCCGGTGCCGATCGCCAGCGTCATCACCAGCGGCACGAACAGCACGTCGACCAGGCCGCCGCTGTCGTAGATCCCAGAGATCGGGTGCGCGTCGAAGAAGTACAGAATTCCGCCCATCGCGGCGACCAGCAGCACCGACGCGAGGCCGGCGACCCGGCAGGTCCACGGGCCCGGGCGCATCTTGCGGACGGCGGCGCAGGCCAGCGCACCGGCGGTGAACTGCATGACGATCCGCGGCAGCCAGCTCCACGGTGTGTAGAACTGGCCGGTCGCCAGCAGCAGCAGCAGCGGCGGCAGCGAGGCGACGATCGCCAGCGCGGTCAACGCGCCCGTCGAGGTCACCCGCACCATCCGGTAGACCACCAGGATCAACACCCCGAACAGCAGGTAGGCCAACCATTCGGCGCTGATCGACCAGGCCGGCCCGTCCCAGCTGGTGAAATCGAAGAACGGCTCGAACCACAGCTGAACTAGCAGCACCTGGCGGACGTAGCTGGTGGCGGTGAGCCGGCTGAGGTCGGTCGGGGGGACATGGCCGACGTGCTGGGTGAAGATCACCCACCCCAGGGCCAGGTGCAGGGTGACCAGGTAGATCGGCCACACCCGGGCGAGCCGCAGCCACAGGAAGTGCACGGTGGCGCGCGCGGAGAACGTCTGCCCCATCCGCTCCAGGTAGTTCCAGGTCAGCACGAAGCCGCTGAGGATGAAGAACAGGTCGACGCCCTGCGCGCCGCAGTTGAGCACCGGCGCCAGCGCATCGCTGAGATCCGGTGACGCCAACCGCAGCAGCGGCCGGAAGTGGAACAGCACCACCCACACCGCGGCGATGATGCGTAGCCCGGTCAGGGCCCTGATCTCTCCGGTGCGCACAGAACTCTTCCGACGGTGACTGCGCTGCGTGGGTTCCGCCGGACGCTCGACCGGCGGTCGGCGGCCGCAAGATTCGGGCCGCCGGCAGCCATCGCAGACTAACAGCGCCACCGGCCACCACACAGCCGACAACGCCGCGGTTCGGGCGCCGGGCCGACCGACCAGTTCTCACCAAAGCGTTAAACACCGGTCCGAGGTGCCTTAACTTTGCCGCCTAACGTCGGGAATCAGTTGGGGCCGGCCCGGAGCCGGCGGCAACCAATCAGCGATCGACCAGCGGAAACGGGGGACGGCATGACCACGAAGATCTCCACCCGAGGCACCACCCGGACCAGCGCGAACCCGACCATCGAGTGCGGGACCGCGCAACTTCGGGCGCACTACCGTCACCTGGCGACGGTGGTGACCATCCGGGGTCAGATCGACGCAGCCAATGTCGACCAGCTCAGCGAGCAGGCCCGTCGGTTCGTCCTGGCCAAGGAACCGCTGGTGGTCGACCTGCGTGGGGTCACCGAGTTCACCGCGGCCGGCATCTGGCTGCTGTGCGTCCTCGACGGCGACTGCCGCACCGCCGGCATCGAATGGACCCTGATCGAGGGGTCCGCGGTCAGCGCCGTGCTGCAAGACTTCGACGAGGACGCCAAGTTCCCGACCTCGCCCTCCGTCGACCAGGCGCTGCACGCCCTGGCTGCCGGCAACGACG
This sequence comes from Mycolicibacter acidiphilus, assembly GCF_018455725.1. Taxonomy (GTDB): domain Bacteria; phylum Actinomycetota; class Actinomycetes; order Mycobacteriales; family Mycobacteriaceae; genus Mycobacterium; species Mycobacterium acidiphilum. Next base: position 179,520 of record NZ_JAHCLR010000004.1, on the reverse strand, counting down.
AGCGTCGGCGGTTGCTGCTGCCGCTGTTCGAGAAGACTGCCTGAGATAGGCCGCCGGGCACTGCACTGGTGGCCCGCCGCCGGCGTGCTGGCCACGCTGGTGCTGGGCTGGGCGGTGGGGCGCGACACCACAGCCATCGACAGCTGGTTCCACCAGGGCACCCGGGCGGTCCTCGGCGGGCGGCCGGGCTGGCTATTGATCTTCACCAGCGGCTGGACGGTCCTGGCTACGGTGGTGGCGAGCCTGGCGATCACCGTGCACCGACGACAGTGGGCGCTGTCCGCTGCGGTGCTGGCCTGTCCGGTCGTCGCTACCGCCCTCGCCACGGCACTCAAGCATGCGTTCGACCGCCGCAACGGCCCCTACCTGGAATACCCCAGCGGGCACACGACGCTGCTGGTCACCGCGCTCGGCATGCTGGTCGTGGTGGCCGCCGCGCGGGCGTGGGTGTTGGTTGCGGCCGTCGTGATCGGCGGGCTGGGTGCGCTCGGCCTGGTGGCGTGCGGCTACCACTACCTCACCGACACCATCGGCGCTGCCCTGCTCAGCACCGCGCTGGTGTGCGGTGCGGCTCGGTTAACGTCTGCGGTGTGATCGTGCTGCTGCCGCCCTCGGAGACCAAACGCAGCGGCGGCGACGGCCCGCCGCTGGACCTGGCGGCGCTGAGTTCGCCGGCGCTGACCTCCCTGCGCGCCGACCTGGTGGACGAGCTGATCGCCCTGGCGGCTGATCCGTCCGCCAGCCGGCAGGCGCTGGGTCTGTCGGCGAAACAGGACGCCGAGATCGACCGCAATGCGGCGCTGCGCGACGCCCCGACGCTGCCGGCGATCCAGCTCTACACCGGCGTGCTGTACGACGCGCTCGACGTCGGGTCGCTGGCCGGTGCCGAGGCGGGACGGGCGGCGGCCCGGTTGGCCGTCGGGTCCGCGCTGTTCGGGCTGCTGCGCGCCGGCGACCCGGTGCCGGCCTACCGGCTGTCGGCGGGCTCGAAACTGCCGGGGCAGCCGGGCCTGACGGCGCGATGGCGTCCGGTGCTGGAGCCGGTGCTCGCCGGGATCGCCGCCGAAGAACTCGTCGTCGATATGCGGTCGGGTTCCTACGCCAAGCTGGCCCGGATTCCCGGCGCGGTCCGGGTGGACGTCGTCGCCGAACACTCCGGCGGCCGGCGCACCGCGGTCAGCCACTTCAACAAGGCGCACAAGGGCCGGCTGGCCCGGGCCCTGGCGGCCACCCCGGCCGAACCCGTCGACGCCGCGGGCGTGGCCGCGGTCGCCGGTCGCGCCGGTCTGCGGGTCGAGCACGACGGTGCGACGCTGACCCTGGTGGTGGCCGCGTGAGAGCCGCCGCCGCGCTGCTTCCGGTACTGGCGCTGGGCATCGGCTGCGGCGCTGCGACCGCGGCACCGCGTGACATTCCCCCGGTCGGCGCGGCGGCCCGCGCGGCCGGTTTCGTCGACGGGCGCAGCGCCGTCCCCGACGCACTCCTCGATCTGCGCTACGCGACCGCGAACAACTTCGTCGGCACCCCGCTGTATCCGGCCGACGCCCGCTGCCTGGTGCACGAGTCGTTGGCCCCGGGGCTGACCGCGGCCGCCGACGCGCTGCGCCGGCGGGGCGGAACCCTGGTCTTCTGGGACTGCTACCGGCCGCACGCCGTGCAGGTACGGATGTTCGAGGTGGTCCCGAATCCGAACTGGGTGGCCAAGCCCGGCCCGTTCGCCCGCAGCCACGAGACCGGCCGCTCGGTGGACGTCACCGTCGCCGACGCCCGGGGGCGGCTGCTGGACATGGGCACCGGTTTCGACGACTTCTCCCCGCGCGCAACGGCGTTCGCCACCCAGGGGCTCAGCGCCGAGCAGGTCGCGAACCGCGCGGTGCTGCGCGAGGCGATGCAGTCCGGCGGGCTGGCGCCCTACTCCGGGGAGTGGTGGCATTTCGACGGCCCCGGCGCCGGGGTGCAGCGGCCGATCCTGGACGTGCCGGTTAACGGCGGCTAGCGAGCCATGCATCCCACCACTCACACGTGGCGGTTGCGCCCGGCGAGTGCGCCCGCGACGACCTGCACGACGGAGACCCCGAGCACCATCAGCCACGGCACGGTCCACGCACCGGTGACGTCGTGCAGCAGGCCGAACAGGAACGGGCCGACCCCGGCGAACAGGTAGCCGAGCCCCTGCGCCATCCCGGACAGCCGCACGGTGTCGGCGGCGTCGCGGGCCCGCAGTGCGATCACCGCCAGCGCCAGCGAGAACACACTCATCCCCAGTCCGATCAGCACCGTCCACAGCAGCGGGGCGGCCGACGGCGCGACGATCAGGCCGATCAACCCGGCGATCCCGGGCACGGTGAAGCCCACCACCCAGCCGCTCTGCGCCCATTGCCGCGCGGCCAACGGCGTCACCAGCAGACTGATCGGCACCGCGATCAGCGACATCAACCCGACCAGCAGGCCGGCGTCACCCTTGCTGACCCCGCTGTCGATGAAGACCTCGGGCAGCCACCCCATCACCACGTAGGCCAGGAAGGACTGGCTGCCGAACAGCACGGTGACTGCCCACGCCAGCGGGCTGCGCAGTAGCGACCCGCCGCCATTCGTCGACGCGGCGGGCAGCGCCGCGCCTGCGACGTCACCGAGTCCGCCGCTGGCCAGCACCCACACCGCCAACGCCAGCACGGCGGCCGCCGCCCACCAGCCCAGGCCGGGGCGCCAGCCGCCGAACGCGTCGTCGAGGACCGGTGTCAGGGCGGCGCCCAGCGCACCGCCGCCCTGCAGCGATGCGGTGTAGATGCCGGTCATCAGCCCGATCCGGGCCGGGAACGACCATTTGACGACGACCGGGATCAGCACGTTGATCAGCGCGATCCCGGCCGTGGCGATCAGGGTTCCGCCGATCACGACCGCGGCACCGGCGAGCACCCGCACCACCAGCCCGGCGGCCAGCACTGCCAGCGCCGCGGCGATCGCCGCCCGCAGCCCGATCCGTCGTGCCAGCCACGGCGCGGTCATCCCGGCACCGGCGAAGCACAGACCGGGCAGGGTGGTCAGCACACCCGCCCAGGTGGCCGATGCGCCCAGCGACCCCCGGATCTCCGGCAGCAACGGACCCACACTGGTGATCGCCGGGCGCAGGTTGACCGCGGTCAGCACCACCGCCGCGGCCAGCAGGGCACCGCCGCCCCCGAAACCATGTTCGACGCCGCGGTGGGACGGACCCGTCACGCCGGGTCGGTGGCCGACAGGTGACGCTCCACCGACTCGACCTTCGTCGTCATCGCGTCGACGACCCCGGACCGCCAGTCCGCTTTGATCACCGTGCTCACCCGGGGGGCCCGGGCGGCCACCGCTTCCACCGCCCGCTGCACCACCGCCATCACCTCGGCCCAGTTGTCGCCCTCGATGACGGTGAACATCGCGTCGGTGCGATTCGGCAGGCCGGATTCGCGCACCACCCGCACCGCGTCGGCGACGATCTCACCGACGGCCTCCCCCACCCCCAGCGGCGTCACCGAGAACGCGACCAGCACCGACATTCCGACTCAACCCCTCCCACACGTTTCCCTGCCGAGCCTACCTAGCATCGACGCCATGCGGGTTCTGGTGCAGCGCGTCTCGTCGGCGCAGGTGCGGGTCGACGGGAAGGTGGTCGGCAGCATCGAACCCGCGGGTCAGGGCCTGCTGGCGCTGGTCGGGGTCACCCACGGTGACGAGCCTGTCACGGCACAGCGGCTCGCCGAAAAACTCTGGCAGTTAAGGATTCTCGACGAACAGCGGTCGGCCGCCGATGTCGGCGCCCCGATCCTGGTGGTCAGTCAGTTCACTCTCTACGCCGACACCGCCAAGGGCCGCCGGCCGTCGTGGAACGCCGCCGCCCCCGGTGCGGTCGCCGAACCACTGGTCGCCGCGTTCGCCGAGGCGCTGCGCAGTCTGGGTGCACACGTGGAGACCGGTGAGTTCGGCGCACACATGGCGGTGGAACTGGTCAACGACGGCCCGGTGACCGTGCTGCTGGAGTTGTAGCGGCGAAACGGGGGGTCCGCGAGGCCGCCGCCCGTTATCGTTGATCGGTGAGCGAAATCACTGATGCGCCACCACTACCGGCGTCCCGCAAAGTGCTGTGCGGGGTCTACGGCACGATCGCCACCATCGCATTCCTCGCCACCTGGCGGCAGAATCTGGCCTACCAGAACAGTTCGCTGGATTTCTTCAGCAGTTTCTGGCGCGAGACGCGGGCGACCCCGGCTGCCCGGTCGGTCACGATCGACATCCTGATGTTCGCGTTCGCCGCGGCGATCCTGATGGTGATCGAAGCCCGCAAGCACGGGGTGCGCTACGTGTGGGCCTACATCGTCGGCGGGCTGTTCATCGGGGTCAGTGTGACGTTCCCACTGTTCCTGATCGCCCGACAGCTGCGACTGGACCCCACCGCGACGCTGAGGCTGCCCGGCAAGGACACCATACTGCTGACGGTGCTCGGGGTGCTGGTGCTGGTCGCCGTGGTCTGGGCCGGCGCAGCGTAGGGGGCCGCGCGCCCGACGTGCGAGACTCTGCGGATGGCGCATGAGATCACCCGCCCCAAGCTCGAGGGCAACATCGCCGTCGGTGAGAACCGCCGGTTGGGATTCGCCGAGTTCGGCGCACCACAGGGCCGGCCGATGTTCTGGCTGCACGGCACCCCCGGGGCGCGGCGGCAGATCCCACTGGAGGCCCGGGTGTTCGCCGAGCGGGAGAACATCCGGCTGATCGGGGTCGACCGGCCCGGGATCGGCTCGTCCACCCCGCATGACTACGGCTGCATCCTGGATTTCGCCGACGATGTCCGCACGATCGCCGACACCCTCGGCGTCGACGACATGGCGGTGATCGGGTTGTCCGGCGGCGGTCCGTACGCCCTGGCCTGCGCCGCGGGAATGCCGGATCGGGTGGTGTCGGTCGGGGTGCTCGGCGGTGTCGCGCCGACCAGTGGCCCCGACGGCACCGGCGGCGGGCTGATGGCCCTCGGCTCGCGGGTCGCCCCGCTGCTGGGGATCGCCGGCTCGCAGATCAGCGGCCTTGCCACCGCGCTGATCTGGTTCGCCCGCCCGGTCGCCTCGACGGCACTTGACCTGTACGCCAGCGTGTCCCCGGAGGGCGACCGGCACCTGCTGGGGCGCCCGGAGTTCAAGGCGATGTTCCTCGATGACCTGCTCAACGGCAGCCGCAAGCAACTGGCGGCGCCGTTCGCCGACATCGTGCTGTTCGCCCGGGACTGGGGATTCCGGCTCGCCGACGTGACCGCCCCGGTGCACTGGTGGCACGGCGACCATGACCACATCGTGCCGTTCGCCCACGGCGAGCACGTGGTCTCCCGACTGCCCGACGCGAAGCTGTACCCGCTGCACGGCGAGAGCCACCTGGCCGGGCTGGGGCGCGGCGAGCAGATCCTGCGGATGATGCTGCAGGCCTGGGACGCCCGCGACACCGCCGACTGACGTCGGCTCAGTCGAATCGCCGGTCGAGGCTCATCGGGGCCACGGACACCCCGATCAGCGTGCGATGCCACCACGCCCGATCCCGCCGCAACTCCGCCCAGGTTGTGAACCGATAGCTGTAGAGCAAGACGCGCACATAGCGAGGTGGCTTGTCGGGGAACGGATTTCGCCGCAGCAACCGCAGGGTGTCGGAGTCGTTGCGCAGCAGCCGCGTCAGCAGCGCGTCGCGCCACTGCTGGGCGTACAGCGGTGAGATGGCGGCGAACCACATCAGCCAGTCCAGCCGCAGATGGTAGGGGGCCCACTGCGTCGGCAGCCGATTCACCGCACCGGGTTTGCCTTTGAACTCGTACTCGCGCCACACCGTCTGCCCGGTGAGATCGGCCTCGTCGGTGCCCTCGATCACCACTTCGCGGCGGCGCCGGCCGACCGTGCCGAAGGCGCCGTAGCTGTTGACCAGATGAAACGGGTTGAACGACACGTTCATTCGCTGCCGCGGTGATGCCAGGTTGCGGATCGGGAAATAGCTGAGCAGCAACACGGCCGCGGCGAACGCCAGCACCAGCGTGGTGAACCACACCGGCGGCCCCGCCAGCGCCGGCGGGGACGGGATCCCGAACACCCCGCCCAGCCGCGGAAAGTCCAGTGCGCTCGCAGCCAGGACGATCGTGAGCCAGTTCAGCCAGGCGAAGTTCCCGGAGGCCACCAGCCAGAGTTGGGTGACGACGATGATCGCGGCGGCCACCCCGGCGACCGGCTGCGGGGCGAACAGCCCGAACGGCACCACCAGTTGCGCAACGTGGTTGCCGGCCGCCTCGACCCGGTGCAGCGGTTTGGGCAGGTGGTGGAAGAACCAGCTCAGCGGTCCCGGCATCGGCTGGGTCTCGTGGTGGTAGTACAGGCAGGTCAGGTCGCGCCAGCAGGAGTCGCCGCGCAGTTTGATGAGCCCGGCCCCGAATTCGATCCGGAACACCAGCCACCGGGCCAGCCACAGCACCAGCACCGGTGGCGCGACCGTGTCGTTGCCGAGGAACACCGCGAGGAAGCCGCTCTCCAGCAGGATCGACTCCCAGCCGAATCCGTACCAGACCTGTCCGACGTTGACGATCGACAGATACAGCACCCACAGCAGCAGCCAGGCCGCCATGACCGCCCACAGCGGTACCAGTTCACCGGCGCCGGCGGTGATCGCACCGGCCACCGCCGCACCCAGCCAGCAGACCCCGGCGAAGAACCGGTCGGAGTAGTGCAGGTGAAAGATGCTGGGGGAAGCCTTGAACGGCCGCCGGGCCAGGAACCGCGGGATCGGCAGCATCCCGTGCGCCCCGAGCAGGGGACGGAACTGCCGGGCGGCGGCGACGAACGCGATCAGGTAGATCGCCGCGATGCCGTGCTCCAGCACCAGGCGGCCCATCCAGTACTCGGATCCGGTGAACCACCCCATGTCCGCTGTCCGCCTCAGTCGGTCGACAGCGCCCGGCGCAGCAGGTGCATGGCCACCGTCGTCGACCGCTCCCGGACGTCGGTCCGATCGCCCGGCAATCGGGTTGTCCGGGTGAGTTTCTCGCCACTGCTCAGTCGTACGCAGAAGCAGACGGTGCCGACCGGCTTCTCCGGGCTGCCACCGCCCGGGCCGGCGATTCCGGTGATCGCCACCGCGGTGTCGGCCGAGAACCGTTGCAGCGCACCGGCTGCCATCGCCTCTGCGACCGGCTCCGAGACCGCACCGTGCTCGGCGATCAGCCCGGCGTCGACGCCGAGCAACTCCGTCTTCGCCTCGTTGGCGTACGAAACCACGCCGCCGACAAGGTATTCCGATGCCCCTGCGACATCGGCCAGGCGCGCCGCCAGCAGCCCCGCGGTGCACGATTCCGCGGTGGCGATCCGTCGGCCCGCCAGCGCCCGGGCGATCAGCTCGTCGATGGTCGAGCCGTCGTCGGAGAAGATCTCCCGGGCATGCTGTTCGTGCAGCAGTGCGAGCAGGCGGGTGTACGCCGGTTCGGCGTCGGGTTCGTAGCGGGTGACGATCTCCACCTCGCCGCGGCGCAGGCAGGTGGTGATCTCGAGCCGCTCGAAACCGTCCACCTGCGGCTCGGCCCGGCGCAGCGTGTCGGCCAGCGCCGACTCCGGCAGCCCGAACATCCGGACGTACCGCTGCCGGTAGCTGGTGCGCCCGGCGATCGCCGCCCGGACCGCGTCGGTCTCGACGGCCTTGTGCCACATGGGTTGCAGCTCGCGCGGCGGACCCGGCAGCACCACGACCGTCGGCGTGCCGGCGACCACCACCCCGGGTGCGGTGCCCACCGGGTCGAGCACCGTCGCACCGGCGGGTATCAGCGCCTGCTTGCGGTTGGCCGCGAGCACCGTGTCGAAGTCGACCGCCCCGACGGGTGCCTCGCCGGACCGCAACCGCGCCATCAGCCGGTTGAGGATCTCCGCGATCCGGGCCTCCAGCGCGGTGTCCAGCACCAGCTCCCGTTCGCAGAAGTGCGCGACGGTCGCCACGGTCAGGTCGTCGGCCGTCGGCCCCAGGCCGCCGCTGGTGATGATCAGATCGACGCCCTCACCGGCCAGGAACCGCAGCGCCGCCTCGATGTCGTCGGGGCGGTCGCCGCAGATACTGATGTGCGCCAACTCGATCCCGAGTTCGAGGAGCCGATCGGCGAGCCAGGGGCCGTTGCGGTCGGCGACGCGCCCGGTGAGTACCTCGGTACCGGTGACCACGATTCCTGCGCGTGTGCTCACCGGTCCGAGATTACGCACTCAGCGTCACGGCAGACCGGGAATCGCCACCATGGACACCGGGTCCATCGCGACGGGCGACATCGCAACCGGTGCCAGCAGCGAGCCGGGCAGGGCCGCGACCGGCGACACCATCGTCGGCGCCGCCGCCGGGGCCGCGCCACCGAAGTTCGGCAGCGGGAACGGCAGCATCGAGCCCAGGCTGCCGGGCAAGCCGGACAGGCCGCTGGCCGGGGTGCCGGAGCCGAGCGCGCTCGTCGTCTGGGGCGTGTTCAGGGTGACGGTGGCCAGCGGTCCCTGGGTGGCCGGCGCGGCCGGGTTCAGCGCGGAACCGGTCAGGGCCGAGCTGGTGGACTGCAGCAGCTGCTGCGGGATCGTGGCCGAGGAAGCGACCACCTGCTCGAACACCCCGGGCAGCCCCGGCGCGATCGGCGCCGTGTCGGCGTGCGCGGCCGCGGACGCGCCGAGCGCGCCCAGGAACAGGCCCGCGGCGACACCGGCGGTGGCGGTCAGAAAACTCTTGATGCGTGACATTGCTTCTCCCCAATTCCTATGACTAGAAGGTCGGGAATGAAGCTAACGATGTGACAGATGTTGCGCGTGTGACACGTGGGGCGGTATGCGGAACCGTTGCGAACCAGAGTCGCCACGGTTACCGCCGCGGCCGGGCCTACTTGGCCAGCCAGCCCCGGATCTTGTCGTACTCCCTGGTGAAGGTGAGCAGGATGGTGTCCTCGTAGTGCGACCCGCCGTTGACGGTGTCGTCGTCGCGCCAGATCGCCTGAACCTGATAGACGCCCCGGTTGTAGACGTCGACCCGCTCGCGCTGCGTGCGCTGCCAGCCGAACTGCGCCGCCTGCTCGGCCAGCGCTTGCCGTTTCACGGCGGTGTCGGTGCTCATCGGGCCGGTCTCCTATCCACCGGTACCTGCACTGCGGTCATCCGGTCGCGTCGTCCCGACACGCTATCAGCTGCGACGTCACCGGCATTTCCCGAGCGCAGCGGCCCCTCCCGCGTCGCGCACGTAGCATCGACGGCGATGATCGCGACAGCATCGCCGTGCGATCGGCTCGCCGAGGTGGCCAGCACCGGCCGCGACAGCCGCATCGGGGCGTTCTTCGACCTCGACGGCACGCTGGTCGCCGGGTTCACCGCGACCGCCCACGCCGGTGACCGGATCCGCCGCCGGCAGGCCCGGCGCGGCGAGGTGCTCGGCGTCGCCGAGGCGGCCGTGCGCTACCGACTCGGCCGGATGCAGTTCGAGCGGCTGCTGGTGCGGGCGGCGGGCTACCTGCGCGGCGAGTCGATCGACGAACTCAACGACGTGGGCGAGCGACTGTTCGACCAGCACATCACCGAGCGGGTGTACCCGCACATGCGCGAGATCGTCCGGGCCCACCAAGAGCGCGGCCACACCGTGGTGCTCAGCTCGTCGGCGCTGACCATCCACGCCGAGCCGGTCGCCCGGCACCTGGGCATCCCGCAGGTGGTGTGCAACCGCTTCGAACTCGACGAGGCGGGCGTGCTCACCGGCGACATCGTCAAACCGGTGGTGTGGGGCGCACAGAAGGCGGCCGCCGTGCAGGATCTCTGCGCCACCCGCGGGATCGACCTGGAGCGCAGCTTCTTCTACGCCGACGGGGACGAGGACGCGGCGCTGATGTCGCTGGTCGGCCGGCCGCGCCCGGTCAATCCCCGCCCCCGGCTGGCGGCACTGGCCGCCCGGCACGGCTGGCCGGTGCTGCAGGTGAGCGATCCGGCCCGCGGAACCCGCCGGTCGCTGCGTCAGACCGCCGGCTTCGGGGTCGCACTGCTGCGGGCCATCAGCACCCACTGATGACGCGCGTCACAGCATCTGGTACTAACCTAGAACAGGTTTCAATTCGTCTTCAACCCTAAAAGGAGCAGGTCATGCACACCGCAATCTGCGACGAGCTCGGTATCGAGTTTCCGATCTTCGCATTCACCCACTGCCGTGACGTGGTCGTCGCAGTCAGCAAGGCCGGCGGTTTCGGGGTGCTCGGCGCGGTGGGCTTCACCCCCGAGCAGCTGGAGATCGAACTGAACTGGATCGACGAGAACATCGGCGACCACCCGTACGGCGTCGACATCGTGATCCCGAACAAATACGAGGGCCAGAACTCCGGCCAGTCCGCCGAAGAGCTGGCCGAGAGCCTCAAGAAACTGGTCCCGCAGCAGCACCTGGACTTCGCCCGCAAGATCCTCGCCGACCACGGGGTACCGGTCGAGGACAGCGCCAAGGACAGCCTGCAGCTGATCGGCTGGACCGAGGCGACCGCCACGCCGCAGGTGGAGGTGGCGCTGCGGCACCCGAAGATGAAGCTGATCGCCAACGCGCTGGGCACCCCGCCGGCCGACATGATCAAACACATCCACTCCAAGGGGGTGAAGGTCGCCGCGCTGTGCGGTTCGCCGTCGCAGGCGATCAAGCACGCCGAGGCCGACGTCGACATCATCATCGCCCAGGGCGGTGAGGGCGGCGGCCACTGCGGCGAGATCGCCTCGATCGTGCTGTGGCCGCAGGCGGTCAAGGCCGTCGCGCCGCGCCCGGTGCTGGCCGCCGGCGGGATCGGCAGCGGCGAGCAGATCGCTGCGGCGCTGGCGCTGGGCTGCCAGGGTGCTTGGACCGGCTCGCAGTGGCTGATGGTCGAGGAGGCCAACAACACCCCCAAGCAGCAGGAGGCCTACATCAAGGCATCCAGCCGCGACACCGTGCGCAGCCGGTCGTTCACCGGCAAGCCGTGCCGGATGCTGCGCAACGACTGGACCGACGCCTGGGCCGCCGAGGGCAACCCGGAGCCGCTGGGGATGCCGCTGCAGTACATGGTGTCGGGGATGGCGGTGAAGGCCACCCACCGCTACCCCAACGAGACCGTCGACGTGGCGTTCAACCCGGTCGGGCAGGTCGTCGGACAGTTCACCAAGGTGGAGAAGACCGCGGCGGTGATCGAGCGCTGGGTGCAGGAGTACCTGGCCGCGACCGGCCGCCTCGAAGAGGCCAACGCCGCCGCATCGGTCTGATCCGTCAGTGTCGCCCGTCCGGAACCGACAGGAACGGGCGCACCGCCAGCAGGTAGCAGCCGAACACTGCGGGTGCCGCGGCCAGCGGCAGCCACGGCACCCGTAGCGGCACGCCGGTCGCCACCAGACCGACGACACCGAAACCCAGTGCGGCGATGACGGTCGGGGCGGTCACGACGGCGCCGTGGCGCAGCAGCAGGTACGCCACCGCCGCCAGTCCCGCCACCGCCGCCGACACCGCCGGCGGGTCGGCCAGGGCGAGGGTTATCGCCGTCAGCAGCACGGCGAGCGTCGCCAGCGACCGCAGCCGCCAGCCGGCCAGCACCGCACCGGCGGCCAGCAGCGCGCTGAGCGCCGCCGGCCCCGACGCCCCGCCGGACGCCGCGGCGACCATCGCCAGCCCGCAGCCGGCGGAGAGCACCTGCGGTTTCACCGGATGGCCGATCGCGGCCGGCGCCGGTCGGTGACCAGGCGCATCGACTGCTCCAGCGGGTGTTCGACGGGCCACGCCGCGACGTCGACGCCGAGCGTCGCCATGTCCCGGTACAGGGCGCTGCGCTGCAACGCCCACATCCGCGCCACCAGCGGGTCGAGGTCGCCTTCGAACGGCGAGTCCGGCAGCACGTCGACTACCAGCACCACGTGCCCGCGGTTACGCAGGTCGGTCAGGGCCAGGCCGAACTCGGTGTCGATCAGCGTGGAGAACGCGATGACCAGCGCGCCCGCCGGCACCGCCGGGCGCGGCGCGAGCGTGCCCGCCGTGGCCTCGAAGCGGTCCCCGGCCGCCAGCACGGTGTCCAGGATCCGGTAGAACTGCCGCTGCCCGATGTCGGCGCCGAGCCAGCGGGGCCGGGTGCCACCGAGCGTGACGATGCCGGCGCGATCGCCGTTGCGCAACGCCGTCTGCACCACCTGCGCCGCGCCGTACACGGCGCGGTCGGCTGCCACCGTGGCCGGCCCGCGGGCCTGCGGGTAGGCATCGATCAGCACCACCACGTCGGCGGCCCGGTCGGTCAGCCGCTGGGTGACGTGCAGGACGCCGCGACGCGCACTGACCGGCCAGTTCACCGCGCGCAGCGGATCACCGGGCACGTAGGCGCGGATGTCGGCGTACTCCACTCCCCTGCCGGTGTGCCGGGTCAGGTGGGTGCCGACCCGGTCCAGCAGCTCGCTGCGCGGTACCGGGGTGGATTGCGTTGGCGCCAGCGGGAATACGACGATCTCCGCGACGTCGGCGGTGGCGGTGCCGGACAGCAGCCCGCCGCGTGCGGCGAGGCCGACGGTGGCCCGGACCGGATACCGGCCCCAGCGTTCTGAAGTGGCGGTGACCGTGCGCTCACCGGGTTCCCCGCTGACCGCCAGTTGCATCGGCGGGTCCGCCGACAGGTGCAGGGCCACCGGCGAATCGGCGTCGGAGATGGCCGCGCTGCAGGTCAGTCGCACCGACTCCGATTCGAAACAGCGCTGCGAGGCCGGCCATCCGCGCAGCCGCAGCGTCGGCGCCGGTGACTGCCACCCGATCGAGCAGAGCACACCGAGCAGCGGCGCCGCGAACACGATCAACTGCCAGCGCGACCCGATCACCGCCACCGCCAGGGCCGCGGCCGCCCCGGCGGCGGCGGCCCGGGTCAGCGCCGAAGTGCGCCAACGTATTTCGACGACGGTGTCGGAGCCGTCCGCATCGGCGGTCATGCCGGCGCCGGCGTCCCCGGTCCGGTTCTGGGCACCGGTAACCGCCGCAGCAGTTCGTCGACCACGTCGGAGCCCTGGATGCGCCGCACCCACATCTCCGGTCGCAGCGTGATCCGATGTGCGATAGCCGATGTGGCCAGCGCTTTGACGTCCTCGGGTATCACGTAGTCCCGCCCGAGCAGCAGCGCCCGCGCCCGGCCCAGTTGGATCAGATCCAGTTCGGAGCGCGGGCTGGCACCGACCGCGACCTGCGGGTGATGCCGGGTCGCCGCGGCCAGCGACACCACGTAGCGCAGCACGTCGTCGTGCACACTGACCTGCTCCACCGACTCCCGCATCGCCACCAGTTCATCGACGCTCACCACCCGGTGCACGACCGGTTGCGCTGAGCCGCGGTCGAGCCTGCGGCGCAGCATCGCGGCCTCACCGCGCTCCGACAGGTAGCCCACCTGAAGCCGCACCGCGAACCGGTCCAGCTGCGCCTCCGGCAACGGGTAGGTGCCCTCGTACTCGATCGGATTGTCGGTGGCCAGCACGATGAACGGCGACGGCAGCAGGTGCGTCTGCCCGTCGATGCTCACCTGCCCTTCGGCCATCGCCTCCAGCAGGGCCGCCTGCGTTTTCGGCGGTGTCCGGTTGATCTCGTCGGCCAGCAGCAGATTGGTGAAGATCGGGCCGCGGCGGAACTCGAACCGCCCGGACTGCATGTCGTAGATGGTCGCGCCGAGCAGGTCGGCGGGGAGCAGGTCCGGGGTGAACTGCACCCGGGTGAAGTCCAATCCCAGTGCGGCGGCGAAGGATCGGGCGATCAGGGTCTTACCCAGGCCCGGCAGGTCTTCGATCAGCACATGGCCGCCGGCCAGGATGGTGGTCAGGATCAGCGTCAGCACATCCCGTTTGCCCACCACCACGCGTTCGATCTCGTCGAGGATCGCCGTGCAGTGCACGCCGGTGGCGGCCGCCGAATCGGCCGTCCCGGTGCTCACTGCTGCTCCATCCGGTGCAGGATCTCCGTCAGCACACCCCGGCCGGGCCCGGGCTCATCACCGCCGGAGTCCGCGACATTGCCGGCATCGACCCACGGCCACAGCGTGTCGCCCATCAGCATCCGCCCGGTGGCCTCGTACGCTGCCGGATTCTTCACCCGGCGCTGACCGGTGGCCGCCTCGAACCGACCGGCCAGCACCGGCCGCCAGTGTCGGTCCCAGTCGGTTCGCGTCGACTCGGCACGACGGACCTTGGCTTCGGTGCTGGATATCCAGCGCCGCAACAGATCCCCGGCGTCGTCGGGAAGCTCGTCGGCCGGCGGTGTCGGGTCGCGGGCCGCCAGCATCCGCAGCAGGCCGAGCAGCAGCAGTGCGGTCACGCCACCGGCGACCCACGGAACGAACCGGTGCGGGTACAGCGTCAGCACCAGCGCCTCCATCCCCAGCAGCAGCAGGATGCCCTCGACCGTCAGCGTTCTCATGCTGTAGCCGTGAGTTCGTCGAGCACCAGGCGCAGGATGCGGACCGCCTCCGCGCGCTGCGCCTCGGTCATCAGGTGCGGGCTGAACCGGGCCTCGGTGAACAGTCGCACCAGCCGGGCGGCGTTCTCCGCCGGGAGCGCATGGTGGTCGACGGCCCGGGTCAGCACTTCGGTGGGCGTGTCGAATTCCCGGGGCGCCACGTCGGGGTCGTGGCCGAGTTGGCGTTCCATCACCGCGTAGCAGGCGATGATCGCTTCGCGCGGTTCACGATTCGGGTCGATGATCTCCGCCAGTCCGAGTTCGGCTGCGCGGGCCAGGCTTTCGCCGGGCCGCACGCCGGCGACCGGGTCATCGGCGGCGACGACACCCGGCGGTTGCGGGCGTCCGGTGCGGGCGGTGGCCACCCCCGCGATGATCAGCGCGAGCAGGGCGAGACCACCGGTCACCAGGTAACCGAGCACGGCGTCGTCGTGCTGCGGCCCCGATTGGCGGTGGTCGCCGGTAGTGGGCGGCGCGTTCGCACCCGGCGGGACCACTTGCGGGCCGCCGGTGGGTCCCGGCGCCGGCAGTGGCACCCGATGCTGCGCCGCAACGTGCATCGACACCCAGAGCGTCAGTGCCAGCCACCCCGTCACGACCACCGCTCCGATCAGCAGCACCCGCCATCTCGGCCGGCCGGTGCGGGCGCCGCCGCCCGCGGCGAGAGCACTGAAACTCCCGGCAGTTGTGCGGGGATCGCGTGCCCGGTTGATGATCGCGACGGTGAGGATCACCAGGCAGATCGCCAGCAGTGCGGCGGGGAGGAACACCGTCATCGGGCCCTGCGGTTCCGACCGCGGCGGGCGCGGATGCGCGGCGGGCAGATAGCCGCGGAGCGCCACACCGGCCAGCAGCAGCAGTGCGATCAGCGCGATCGCCCGCCGGGTCGGATTGTCCGTCGTGTCGTCTGTCGCTTGGTCTACACCGGTCATCGGCACACCGCTCGACTGGGTTGCTGCCGCCGTTGCGGCACTCCCCATAGTGGCACGTCACGACCGCGGGCGGCCGGAATCCGGCGAGCGCCGGTCCGGCCGCCCGGGGCGGCTCAGGGTCGGTCAGCCCTTTTTCTCGTCGTGCCCGCCGAACTGCTTGCGCATCGCCGACAGCGCCTTGTTGGCGAAGTCGTCGAGATCGCGTGAGGCGAACCGCGATTGCAGGGCGGTTGTCAGCACCGGCGCCGGCACTCCCTCGTCGATCGCGGCGATCGACGTCCACCGCCCCTCGCCGGAATCGGAGACCCGGCCGGCGAACTCGGCGAGATCCGGCGACTTGTGCAGGGCGAGTGCGGTCAGGTCCAGCAACCAGGAGCCGATCACACTGCCGCGTCGCCACACCTCGGCGACGTCGGCGATGTCGAGGTCGTACTGGTAGAACTCCGGGTAGGTCAGTGGTGCGGTCTCGGCGTCACCGGTCTGGTCCTGCTTGCCGATGTTGGCGTGCCGCAGGATGTTCAGGCCCTCGGCGAGCGAGGCCATCATCCCGTACTCGATCCCGTTGTGCACCATCTTGACGAAGTGCCCGGCCCCGGACGGCCCGCAGTGCAGATAGCCCTGCTCGGGCTGCGCGACGGCGCCGTCGCGCCCCTCGGTCCGCGGCGCGCTGTCCACCCCCGGCGCGATGGTGGCGAAGATCGGCTCGGCGTGCGCGAAGGCAGCGTCGTCGCCGCCGATCATCAGGCAGTAGCCGCGCTCCCTGCCCCACACCCCGCCGCTGGTGCCGCAGTCCAGCAGGTGGATTCCCTTCTCGGCCAGCAGCTTCGCGTGTGCGATGTCGTCGCGGTAGTAGGAGTTGCCGCCGTCGATCACGATGTCCCCTTTGGACAGCGTCGCGGCCAGTTCCTCGATGACACCGGTGGTGATCTTGCCGGCCGGCACCATCACCCACACCACTCGCGGCCCGGCCAGCTTCTCGGCCATCTCCGCCAGCGAGGACACCCCGGTGGTGTTCGCCTCACCGGCCATCGCCGTGACGGCGTCGGGGCTGTGGTCGTACACCACGCATTCGTGCCCGTCGTTGGTCAGCCGCCGAACGAGGTTGGCGCCCATCCGGCCCAGGCCGATCATCCCCAGTTGCATATCCACTCCTTCATCGTCGATTACTCATGCCCGGTCCGGCAGCCACGGCTGCTGCCAACTCCGCCGGCCGCGCACCAACTCTTCCACGGCCGCCGGTCCCCACGATCCGGGTTCGTACGGGTGCACCTCGCCCGGGGTGTCCAGCAGCGGTTGGACGATCCGCCACGTCTCCTCGATGGCGTCCTCCCGGGCGAACAACTGGCGGTCACCGATCAGCCCGGCGTGCAGCAGGTTCTCGTAGGGCAGCACCGGCTCCCCCAGATCCTGCGCGAACGAGGAGTCCAGATGGACGTTCTGCCAGGAGTCGCCGCCCTGCGCCACCAGTTGCAGCCGCATCCCCGGATCGGGGTCGATGCGCAGCACGATCTGGTTGCGGTCGGCGTGTTCCCGCTGCGGCATGAACCCCAGCGCCGGAACGCGGTGGGTGAACAGTCGGACCTCGGTCACCCGCTCGGGCAGCGCCTTGCCGGCGCGCAGGAAGATCGGCACCCCGGCCCAGCGCCAGTTCTCGATCTCCATCCGCATCGCGACGAACGTCTCGGTCTGCGAACCGGCGGCGACCCCGGCGACGTCGGCGTATCCCCGGTACTGGCCGCGCACGTAGTGCTTCGGATCCAGGGCGGACATCGCCCGGAACACCTCGGCCTTCTTGTCGTTGAGGTCGTCGGCGCCGGGGCCGACCGGCGGTTCCATCGCGACCAGCGCCAGCACCTGCAGCAGGTGGTTCTGCACCACGTCGCGCAGGGCTCCCACCGCGTCGTAGAACTTCCCGCGGTCCTCGACCCCGAAGTTCTCGGCCATCGTGATGTGGATTTCGGCGATGCTGCGCCGATCCCACAGTTCGGCCAGCGTCGTGTTCGCGAACCGCAGATACTCCAGTTCCAGCACGGGCTGCTTGCCCAGGAAGTGATCGACCCGCAGGATCTGGTCCTCGTCGAGTACCGCCCGCAGTCGGCCGTTGAGTTCGCGGGCCGAGGCGAGGTCGTAGCCGAACGGCTTCTCGATGGCCACCCGGGACCGGGTCAGCAGACCCGCCTGACCCAGGTTCTCCACGATGGGCGCGAACAGCGACGGGGGCATCTCCAGGTAGAACAGGGTGGAACGGTCGGTGCCGATCTGCTCGGCGAGTGCCCGGTACAGCGCCGCGTCGGTGACGTCGCCGTGCAGGTAGGACAGCCGGCCGGCGAGGCGGTCGAACACCGCCGCGTCGATCTGCTCGTGTTCGCCGATCGCGTCGCGGGCCCGCTCGATCAGCGCCTCGACGGTGATGTCGTCGCTGGCCACCCCCAGGATCGGGCAGTTCAGCAGAGCGCGGCGTTCCAGGCGGTACAGCGCCCGGAACGTCATCTTGCGGGCCAGATCCCCGGTGATGCCGAAGATCACCAATTGATCCGCGGTACGGCCATCGCCGTCGGTCAAATGCGCACCTCCCCAGATACATTCAGGGCCGGCTCGCCCCTTGGGGCGGTCACGCTACACCCTGAAACTGGCGCTCGGAGTCGACAAACACCGGCGCCACCGGCCCTGACCACTCAACCGGCCAGATCGCGGCAAGGCCCGACTTCACAGCAAATCCTACGGTGCCGCCACGATGCGGTGCGGTCGATTCGCCGGAGCGGGATTCCACCGGCGCAACCACCCGGGGCTAACCGGAACGGTGTCAACCACGTTGCGACACACGACCGTCGACCGCGACCTGCGCACGCTGTGCCGCGCCGGTGTCCGTCGCCGGTGCGCGCAGCGGATTCGGGCCGCCGGACGGGCCGTGCGGATACACAGCGGTATGCCAGTGACGGGTCGTAGCGTCGGCGCGAAAGTTCAGGGCCAAACCTCAGGGGGCGCGGATGGCGACTGACGATCAATCACGTGACGACGACACGGGTGCGGGTTCGCCACTGGCATCGCTGCTCGGACACGGCGAACGGCTGCGGGTGCTCGATCACCACATCGACGTCGACACCTGGGCGGGCGGCATACCGCAGACCAGGGCGCGCGTGCCGGACGTGCGGATCGGCCGACGCTGGTACAGCACGCTGTGGCTGATCCCGATCGGCCTGGTCACGGTGGTGTTCGCGGTAGCGCTGGCCCAGCAGTTGCGGCAGTACGACTGGATGAAGACGTTCATCGACACCTATCCGGGCACCTCGGCAAGCTACGCACCGGCCGTCACCTCGGGATTTCCGGCCTGGCTGCGCTGGCAGCACCTGTTCAACATCGTGTTCATGATGTTCTTGATGCGGGCCGGGATTCAGATCCTGTCCGATCATCCGCGGCTGTACCTGAATTCCGGCTGCCAGCCCGGAACCGCGTGGTTGCGGATGCGCGACCCGATCCCGGCCGACCGACTCGACCAGTCCGATGCCGCGCGGGTGTGGACGGCCAAGGACGACTCGGTGGCCCTGCCGAAGTGGTTCGGGATTCCCGGCTTTCGGCATTCGATCGGGCTGGCCCGGTGGTGGCATTTCAGTTTCGACCTGCTGTGGCTGGTCAACGGACTGGTCTTCTATGTGCTGCTGTTCGCGTCCGGGCAGTGGCGCCGCCTGGTGCCGCAGTCCTGGGACGTGTTCCCGAACGCGCTGTCCACCGCCGTCCAGTACGCGTCACTGGACTTCGGGGCCAACGAGGGTTTCACCAACTACAACGGCATGCAGATCATCTGCTACTTCGCCACGGTGTTCGTGTTCGCACCGCTGGCGTTCATCACCGGACTGCTGCAGGCGCCGGCGATCGCGGCCCGGTTCGGCTTCGGCGCCGGGGTCTTCAACCGGCAGGTCGCCCGCACCGTCCACTTCACCGTGCTGCTGTGGATGGTGTTCTTCATCGCCGTGCACACCACGATGGTGTTCATCACCGGCTTCGTCGGGAACCTGAACCACATCGTGCTCGGGACCAACACCCACTCCTACTGGGCGCTGGCGGTGTACGCCGCGGTGATGGCGGTCATCGGCGTGCTGTGGCTGATCGCGTCGCCGCTGACGATCCGCTACCCGCGGGTGGTGCAGATCGTCGGCCGGTGGACGGTCGGCTGGATCAAGTGGTTCATGGAATGGGCGCAGCCCAAGGCCACCTACTCCGAGGACGACATCTCACCGTACTTCTGGCCGAACGGGCGGGTTCCGACGTCGGAGCGCTACGAACAGTTGCGGGCCGGCGGCTGGGCGGACTGGTCGCTGCGCATCCAAGGTCTGGTGGAGAATCCGATCACCTTGTCCTACAAGGACATCCTGGCAATGCCGAAACACGATCAGATCACCCAGCACTACTGCATCCAAGGTTGGTCGGGGGTGGCCAAGTGGGGTGGCGTTCGAATGTCGGACATCCTCGATCTGGTCCGACCGCTGCCGTCGGCGCGCTGGGTGGTGTTCTACTCGATGGCCGACGCCGGGGCCGACCCCGAGGAGGGCCGGTACTACGACTGCCATCCGATCGCGCACATGAACGCGCCGACGTGTCTGCTGGCCTACGAGATGAACGACGAACCGCTGAACGTGACCCACGGTGCGCCGCTGCGGTTGCGCAACGAACGCGAGATCGGCTTCAAACAGGTCAAGTGGATCGAGGGGATCGAGTTCGTGGAGAGCTTCGAGCACCTCGGACTCGGGTACGGCGGAGCCCACGAGGACTACGAGTTCTTCGGCTACCGGATGCCGATCTGACCGTTCCGGTCGGCGCTCAGCCGACCTGGGCGATCCCCGGCGGGAAGTACGATCCGATGCCGCCGGTGTAGATGCCGGGCTGCCAGCCCCGCGCCCCCAGGCACAGCAGCGGCAGGCCGTCGTTCGACTGCGCCGACGACTGCGGTCCCGGGCACGGCGAACCGATATCCTGCACCCCGTACAGCGGGTAGGAGATCTGCCAGAACCCGGTGTCCTTCGGCGGCCACTGGTTGGCGATGAAGTGGCAGGCCAGCGCCTGACCGTTCGGGCCGTGGCCGTAGATGAAGCGCTCCCAGCTGTAGCAGGCGTCGCCCTGCCGCTGACCTTCCGCCATCCCCGGCACGTCGCCCGGATACGCCCCGGCCGCCGGTGCCACGACGACGGCGGCACCCATGGCGCCGGCAGCGAACGCGGTGGCCACTAGTTCACGAATCATTCTTCGCCCTCGGGTCCTCTCGGTCCGGACCGCGAGACCGGCCCCGGGTCGAAGCCTAACCGGTGCGCTCGCGCGGTCGGCTTGAATCCGGCGAAAGCCGTGCGGTCCGGGCCGCTAGAGTCGCGCTGGTGGCAGAGCCCAACTGGAACTTCGATACCTCCGACGGCGACCTGCTGCTCGGCACCGGCGTCGCCGGCCGGGCCGCCCGGATGGGCCACCGGCTGACGATCGCCCTGACCTCCTGGCAGGCGACGGTGTCCTGGGCGGACGGCCGGCCGGCCGCGGTGCGGCTCAGCGCCGACGTGGACTCGTTCACGGTGCTGCGCGGTGAGGGCGGATTGACGCCGCTGTCCGGGCCGGAGAAGGCGTTGATCCGGGTGAACGCGCTGAACTGCCTGGCCGGATCCCGTCATCCGCGGATCGAGTTCACGTGCGACACAGTCGAATCCGTCGACGAAGCCGGGGACCATCACCGATTGAGCGGCATCCTGGATCTGCACGGCCGCACCCACCCGCAGACGGTCGACGTGCGGGTGCAGGATCTCGGCGACGCCTGGCGGGTGCGCTGCGACGCCGTGGTGCGGCACTCCGATCACGCCGTCAAGCCCTACTCGATGCTGATGGGGTCGATGTGGGTCGCCGACGAGGTGACGGTGTCGCTGTGCGTCGACCGCCCGAAGGAACCTGCCCCGCGGTAACCGCGCGGCTGCCCGCTCAGTGCCCGGGCAGCCGCGGAACGTGCTGCTTGACCCGATCCAGCAACGAGGGCTTGCCGCCCGGTGGCGGCCCGATGACCGGCTGCGGGTTCTGGACGGGGGGCTCCCACAGCGTCCCGGCCTCCGTCGGCGAGTCGGGCAGGTCGGCGGCGGGCGCTGCCTCAACCGGCGGCGGCGCCTCCGCTGGCGGTGGCGCGTCGGCCGGCGGCGGCGGCGCGTCGGCCGGCGGCGGGGCCTTCACCGGCGCCGGCGCGGCGGGCGAAGCCATCCGCACCACCGACACATGCGCGGGTTGCGGTTCGACCTTCGTGGGTCCGAGCTGCATGCTCAGGGCCGCCGACAGCGACACCACGAACGTCGCTGCGCCACCGGTCAGCATCATCAGCGCACCCGCATAGGACAGCGACATCGACGACGCCGGGGAAGCGTCGAGCGGCGGCGGCGCACCCCACGGCACACCGAACGACGCCGCGTGCGGGGCCAGCGCCAGCGCCGCGCCCCGGGCCAGCGCCGACTGCGCCCCGGCCTGCACGAAAACCGGTATCGAGAACTGGCTCTCCAGTCGCCGGCCGAGCTTGTCCAGGCCGCGCCGATCCGAACCGGCCAGCACCAGCACCTCCGGGCGCGGGCCGCCCCGCCCCAGCAGGCCGGCCAGCCAGCTCGACACGTCGCCGAGCCCGCCGATCGCCGCCTCGGCGATCGTCACCTCATTGTCCGAGCCGAACACCACCAGCGTCGCCGACGCCGATTCGAGGACGCAGACCGCGGCGCCCGTCGCCCCGGCGACCGGGTCGACGGTCTCCGCCAGCGATTCGACCGCCTGGCTGAACCGCACCGGCGCCACATTCTCGACAGCGCCGTCGGCCAGCGACTCCAGCAGCAGTGCCGCCGCGGCCGCCGCGCCACTGCTCCAGGTGACGCCGATTCCGTGCAACCGCTCCCCGCGCGCCGCGAGCATCATCTGCACCCGTGCGACCACGCCGATCGCCGCGGTCGTCACCGCGGAGACACTGAGCGCATCCGACGCGCCACCGCTACCCGATACGGCGAACTCGTCGCCGGACACCGCGGCATCGGCCCGCCCGTCGACCAGGGCCCAGCCGATCGTCGTCGATGTCAACGACAGCCCCAGCACCGTATCCAAGATCGCGTTCCCCAATCATCCTGACCTGCGATTCTTCCGCTTCACGCCGTCGTCGCCACCACATCATCGGGGCGGTAGCGGGAACCGGAGCGGACCGGGGCAGTTCGGGAGAGTATGGTCGTGTCGACTTACCGGAGGCGAGCCTACGCGGGTTCCGCGGCGCCGCCTAGCCCGGTGCCGACAAAACTTCGGGTATGCTCTTGCGGGAGTCCGATACCCGAGACGGCCACAGACTCACCAGGAACGGCCACTACGGCACGAGACGGCATGTGATAGCCGCCACACATATGGACGACGTTTTTGCGTCATGACCGATGCATTGACTACCTTTGGAACATTTCCGGAGCGTTCCGCATGACACGACAAGGGGCAAGTATGACAGACGTGACCAAGAGGATGCGTGGTTGGGCACGCCGGCTGGCGGTCGGCGCAGTCGCGGCTGCAGCACTCCCGGGCCTGATCGGCATGACCGGCAGTGAGGCTACCGCATCGGCATTCTCGCGTCCCGGCCTGCCGGTCGAGTACCTCGAGGTGCCGTCGGCCGGTATGGGCCGCGACATCAAGGTCCAGTTCCAGAGCGGCGGCTCCGGCTCCCCCGGCCTGTACCTGCTCGACGGCATGCGCGCCCAGGACGACTACAACGGCTGGGACATCAACACGCCGGCGTTCGAGTGGTACTACCAGTCCGGCATCTCGGTCGTCATGCCCGTCGGCGGCCAGTCCAGCTTCTACAGCGACTGGTACAAGCCGGCCTGCGGCAAGGCGGGCTGCTCGACCTACAAGTGGGAAACCTTCATCACCAGCGAGCTGCCGGCGTTCCTCGCCTCGGAGTACGGCGTGAGCCGCAGCAGCAACGCGGCGGTCGGCCTGTCGATGGCCGGTTCGTCGGCGCTGACCCTGGCGATCTACCACCCGAACATGTTCACCTACGCGGGTTCGCTGTCGGGCTACATCAACCCCTCCGCCGGGCAGAGCTGGATCGGCCTGGCGATGGGTGACGCCGGCGGCTACAAGAAGGAAGACATGTGGGGTCCGGACAGTGACCCGGCATGGCAGCGCAACGACCCGACCGTCAACGTCGACAAGCTGGTCGCCAACAACACCCGGCTCTGGGTGTACTGCGGCAACGGCCACCCGAACGAGCTGGGCGGCGACAACATCCCCGCCACGTTCCTCGAGGGCAACTTCATGATCGGCCAGAACAAGAAGTTCCAGGAGCTCTACATCGCGGCCGGTGGCCACAACGCGGTGTTCAACTTCCCGGACTACGGCACGCACTCCTGGGAGTACTGGGGTCAGCAGCTGCAGGCGATGAAGCCTGACCTGCAGAGCCACCTGGGTGCCAGCGCCGGCGGCGGCGGCGAGGGCTGATCCTCTCCTGCGACGGCAGCACTGCGCCCCACCCGATCTCGGGTGGGGCGCAGTTTTTTTCGGCGCGCACCGGCGGCGCGTGCTTGGATCGAATCCATGCAGGGTTCGGCGACGGTCCACATGGCGGCTCCGGCACAGCGGATCTGGGAGCTGATCGCGGACGTCCGCAACATCGGGCGGTACTCACCGGAGACCTTCGAAGCCGAATGGCTCGACGGCGCCGACGGACCGGCGGTGGGGGCGCTGTTCCGCGGGCATGTGCGCCGCAACGGGATCGGCCCGGTGTATTGGACGACGTGCCGGGTCACCGAGTGCGACCCGGGCCGGGAGTTCGGCTTCGTGGTGCTGATCGGCGACCGGGCGGCGAACCATTGGCACTACCGGCTGCAGCCGGCCGCTGACGGAGCGGGAGGCACCGACGTGACCGAGTCGTTCCGGCTGGCCGACTCGGTGCTCACCACCGTCTACTACTGGCTGTTCGGCGGTTTCCTGCGGCAGCGCAGCAACATCCGCGACATGCGGCGCACCCTGGAGCGCATCCGGGCGGTGGCCGAATCCGGTTAGGCCCCGACTAGTCCAAGGCGTCCGGGTCGGCCAGCGGGATGACCAGGAACGACGGTTCCGCTCCCCCCTGCTGCACGTGATAGCTGCCCCCGGCCAGCGCCTGCCGGGCCGGCGCGGGCGGCACCAGGTGCGGGAAGTCGTAGGTGGTCACCGTCAGCCGCAGCCGGTGGCCGGGACCGATCACCGCGGCCGTCGGGAAGACCTCGATGTCGTAGCGGGTCAACTCCCCCGGTACGACGGGCTGCGCCGCGGCCCGGGTGCTGATGTGGTGGGGCCGCAGCACCGTCCCGTCCGGCAGGTACCAGGTGCGGTCCGGGTCCAGTGCCCGATGCGAGCCGAGCAGCGCTCCCTGCGTCAACGGACGGCTGACGCCCTCCGGGCTGACGTCGTCGAGGTGTGCCACCCAGAGCGTCTCGGTGGTGTTCGCGATCGCCTGCAGGCTCAGCGTGATTGGCCCGGCCACCAGCGTGGGTGACGTGAACCGCTCGGTGCTGTAGGACAGCGCAGATCCGCGCTGCAGCCGGGTGTTGTCCTGGTCGTAGCGGGTCGGACGGCCGACCTGTCCGGCGATGAAGCTGTTCATGCCCAGCGTCCACTGCTCCATGCTGCGGCCCGACACCGGCCCGCGGGCCCGGTAGGGCAGCGTCGCCAGACTCTGCCGTGCGGCGGGTTCGGACGTCAGCCGCCCCGACTCACCGAGGTAGAGCCGGGTGGGTGCCGCCGCGGCCAGCGGGTACCTGCCGGTGTGGAACCAGCGGTCACTGCCGATGGCCTGGAAGGTGAACGGCGGACCCGACATCGCCGCGGTCGACGCGTCCTTGAGCCAGCGGTCGAACCAGCGCAGCTGCACCTGCTGCATGTTCAGGCCGCCGAAGTCGGAGACGTGATACCACGGCCCCATCAGCAGCCGGATCCGGTCCGACAGCGGTTCTCCCGCCGGCATCGGGGCGTCGAGAGGCAGTCCGGCGCAGGCGTTCTGCAGCGCCACGTAGTTCAGCGGAGCGCCGCGCTGGAAGGCGTCGTGCCAGCCGCCCACCAGGAACACCGCGACCCCGTTGGCGGCGATGTCGCCCAGCACCAACTCCGGCCGCAGAGCATCCCAGAACGGGCCGTCGTAGGCGGTGTCGCCGCCGCTGCGCGCGTCGGAGACCAGCGGACCGAAGTAGTCGCGCTGGTCCCGGCCGCGCTGTCGGACCGCGGCGATCCCGCCGGCGCGGGGCCGCGGATGATCGCCCGGCGTGAGGAATTCCAGCGTCGGATTGATCACGTTGAGCATCGTGTACAGCGCGCCGTAGCCCTGCACGGTCGGCAGATGCGGTGCGCCGCCCATCGCGGCGGCGTCCCGGTAGAAGTCGTTGGCGGCCATCACCGGGAAGATCGCCTTCAGCGGCGAGTCCGCACCGACCGCGGCGGCGGTGAACAGCTGGTTGATCGCCAGGTAGGAGATGCCGAACATGCCGACTCGGCCGCTGGCGTTCGGCAGCGTCGACGCCCACCGGACCAGTTCCACCCCGTCGGAGGCCTGGTCGGGCCCGAACATCTCGAATGAGCCGCCGGACGCCCCGGTGCCGCGGACGTCGACCATCACCTCGATGTAGCCGCGTTTGATCAGGTACGGGGTGGGACCGCCGCCGATCTGGGCGGCCGGCGGCGGGGCCAGCTTGCCGTACGGCGTCATCGACAGCAGCACCGGGAACGGCCCGTCGGCGGGCAGCCCGGTCGACGGCACGGTCGGGTAATGGATGTCGGCGCGCAGTGTGACGCCGTCGGGCATCGGCACCGCGACGTTGCGCCGGACGCCGACCCCGTAGCTCGCCGGCCCCGGGGTCCAATCCGGGGTGAACGGCGACGGGCTGCCGCGCCGGGATCGCCGCACGGTGGCGATGCGTCCCGCCGCGGCCGCCGCAACCGCCGCGCCGGTGGCCGCCAGCGCCCATCGCGCTGTGCGCATCAGCGCCGGCCGCCGGCGCCGACGCCGGTCACGCCGGCGGGCGGGCGACGCACTGCGCCAGGTAGAGGGCCTCGCCGAGCTTGTCCATCAACTCCAGCTGGGTCTGCAGGTAGTCGATGTGCGATTCCTCGTCGACCAGGATGGTCTCCAGCAGTTTCGCGGTGGTGCTGTCCTGCTTCTCCCGGCACATGACGATGCCGGGCTTGAGCCGGTTGAGCACGTCGACCTCGATGGCGAGGTCGCTTTCGAACTGCTCGCGCAGCGTCTGACCGATCCGCAGCGACCCGATCCGCTGATAGTTCGGGAGTCCGTTGAGCAGCAGGATCCGGTCGGTGATCACTTCGGCGTGCCGCATCTCCTCGAAGGATTCCTCGCGGGTGTGCGACGCCAGTTCGGTGAAACCCCAGTTCGCCTGCATCTTCGAGTGCAGGAAGTACTGGTTGATGGCGGTGAGTTCGCTGGTCAGCTGCTCGTTGAGCAGGCGCAGAACATCGGGATCACCCTGCATGATCGCTCCTCGGTTGGTCAAGGTCGTACACGGCGGACTGCGATACAGGAACTGGGTGGCGGTGTGTCCCACCACACATATTTCAATCTAGTCCACGACGCGATGCGCGCACAGCATTTGACGACGGCGCACGTCGCGTCGCCTCGACCGTCAGCGGTGTTCGTCACACCCGGAGCCTCTGTCAGTACATCCTAACTTAGGTTAGACTCCACTAATACGAAAGTTGTTCGGCCGAGTGTCGTGGAACCGCAGTACTGAAGTGATTCGGTAGGAGTAGGCCGTGTACGTGTGTTTGTGTGTCGGGGCCACCAATCAGATGGTGTCCGACGCGGTTGCCGCTGGGGCGTCGACCTCGAAGGAGGTCGCCGCGATGTGCGGTGCCGGCGGCGACTGCGGCCGCTGCCGCTGCACGGTGCGGGGCATCATCGCCGACGCGCTCGCCTCGGCACCGTCGGGTCCGCTCGACCAATCCCTGCAGCATCTGGTGCTGCAGGTCACCGCGGTCAAGGCGAGTTGATCAGCGACCCCGGCGCTCGGTGAACTCGGCCAGCGCATCGGCGTTGGCCTGAGCACCCAGCAACTCGGCGAACAGGGCGTTCTCCCGCGCCCCGGCCGCGGCGATCTCACCCCGGATCGGTTCGATCATGGCCTGCTTGACCGCCATCAGACTTGAAACAGGGCGTGCGGCAAGCACTTCGGCGTGTCGCCGGGCCTCACCCAGCAGCGCGTCCGGTTCGCAGACTTTGAAGACCAACCCCATCCGCAGCGCCTCGTCGGCGTCCACCCATTCCGAGGACAGCAGCAACCAGGCGGCGTTCTGCCGCCCGATCAGTTGCGGCAGCAGGTACGACGACGCGGCCTCCGGTGCGACCCCGAGGCTGGTGAACGGGCACTTCAGCCGGGCGGTGGATGACATGAAAGCCAGGTCGGCGTAGCCGAGGATGGTCGTCCCGATGCCGAGGCCCACCCCGTTGACAGCGCAGATCAGCGGTTTGGGGAACCGGGCCAGTGCGTCGATCAAACCGGTGAAGCCGTGCTTTCCCGGAGCGAACGCCGGGTCGGTGATCCGGGCCTGCATCTCGGTGAGATCGGTTCCGGCGCTGAAGGCACGCCCGGCGCCGGTGAGCAGCACCACGGTCACCTGCGGGTCTTCGGCGGCGGCCAGCAGCGCCTCGGCGGTCGCGTCGTAGAGCGCCTCGTTGAAGGCGTTGAGCGCCTCCGGCCGGTTCAGGGTCAGCGTCCGCACCCGGCTGTCGTCGTCGATCTGCAGCAGCACGACGCCAGCGTATGCCAACGTTCCGGCGCACCCCGGCCGGTGCCGGACCACCGCGTCCGACACCTCCGGGCCGGCCCGATCCGCTCGCCATAAGACCAGGTAAACAGGGCACAAAAGGCATCGGAACGAGCGCGCCCGGACTAAACTCCGCTGCCATGAGACCGGCAGGATTCGAGAAGTCCGGCACGCCGGACAACCCGGGGGTGCCACGGCAGCGCATCCTTCATTCGCTGGTCCTGGCCACCGACTACCGCGTCGCCGACGCCGAGCGGATGTGGTCGTTGATCGTCGGCGGGCGTTCCCCGCTCACCGCCATCGGGGCCCACCACGCGGTGTTCTACGAGTCGATCCACGAGCCGGGGCGGGTGCTGGTGACACTGGGCATCCGCAATTCCGTTTCGGTCAAGGAGTTGCTGCGCTCCCCCGCACTGTTCGAATGGTTCGACCTGGCCGGCGTCAACGACGTCCCGGCGATCTTCGCCGGCGAGGTGCTGGAGAAGATCGACATGGTGCCGCGCGGCGCGGACCGATCCCCGACCGGGGTCATCGTCGGCGTGGTGTCCTCGGTCGACGACGTCTCCGATCTGATGGACAACGTGCACAGCAGACTCGACCGGTTCCGCACCGCCGGGGTGCGAAAGCTCTGGGTCTACAACGCATTCGACGACGAACGCGAAGTCATGACGCTGCTCGAACTCGACAGCCTGGCCGACGCGCAGCACTGGATCGACCGGCCCGACGCCGCCGCCGAATGGATGCCGACGGCTGGCGTCGGGGTGTATCCCAGCCCGTTCATCGGAAAGCTGGCGCACATCGCGGCGTTCGACGAGGCGCAGTAGGGCGACACCGTGTACGTCTGCCTGTGCAACGGAATCACCAGTCAGACCGTGCAGGCCGTCGTGGCCGAAGGCGCCCGCACCTCCAATCAGGTCGCCGCCGCCTGCGGAGCGGGCCGCGATTGCGCGCGCTGCCGGCGGACCGTGCAGGCGATCATCGCCGTGGAGTCGGTGACCGTGCGCGCCGCCGACACCCCGACACCGCTTGCTTAGATATCGGCATGACGGAACCGGAGCGCATCCACACCGACATCAGCGGCGGCTGGCTGCGGGCGGCGACGTTCGGTGCGATGGACGGCATGGTCAGCAACACCGCGCTGATCGCCGGGGTGGCCGCCAGCGCCAGCGCGGACACCGTCGCCGTCAGCGGCATCGCGGGCCTGCTGGCCGGCGCGTGCTCGATGGCGCTGGGTGAGTACACCTCGGTGACGACGGCCAATGAGCAGATCGACGCCGAGGTGGAGGTCGAGCGCCGGTCGCTGCGGGACCGTCCGGACGTCGAGCGGACCCAGTTGGTGGCGATGCTGATGCAGATCGGCGTGTCGGAGCCGACCGCGCAGCGCGCCTCCGAGGAGGTACACCGGGACGAGGACAGCGCGGTCAATCTGCACATGATGCTGGAGACCGGTATCGACCCCCGGGAGAAGCCGTCGCCGCGGGTGGCCGCGCTCTCCTCGTTCGTGATGTTCGCGATCGGCGCGGTCCTGCCGCTGCTCCCCTACCTGCTGGGCCGCGACTGCCTGTGGGCCGGGCTTGCCTGTGCCGCAGTCGGATTGGGGATCGCCGGGGCGCTGGCCGCCCGGTTCACCGGGAAGTCGGCGTGGCGGGCGGCGGGGCGGCAATTGGCGCTGGGGGCCGTCGCGGTCGCCGTCACCTACCACCTGGGCGGGCTGATCGCCGGGCTGATCTGACGTCGGCTCAACCGGTGACCAGCCGGACCTCCCGGTCGGCGCGGACCAACTCTCCGATGATCCCGGCAAGTCGCCGATAGGGTTCGTCGCGGCCGCTGCTGGTGCGGAACACCAGTCCGATCCGGCGGCTCGGGCAGGGTGCGGCGAAGTGCGCCAGGCCGAGTCGGCTCCGTTCGCTCTCCACCTCGACCGCGGTCTCCGGGATCAGCGTCACCCCCAGGCCACCGGTCACGCACTGCACGGCGGTCGCCAGCGACGCCGCCCGGGTGGTGGCCAACTCGGCGCGCACCCCCGCGTTGCGGCAGATGTCCAGGGCCTGGTCGCGCAGGCAGTGTCCTTCGTCGAGCAGCAGCAGCGGCAGATCCGCCAGGGCGGTCGGCGGCACCCGGCGAGCTCCGGTCAGCGGGTGGCCGGGCGGCAGCGCGAGCACGAAATCCTCGTCGTAGATCCCGATCTCGGTCACGCCGCCGGCGTCGGTGGGCAGCGCCAGCAGTGCCGCGTCCACGGCGCCCTCGCGCAGGCCGGCCAGCAGCCGCTCGGTCTGATCCTCGATGACCCGCAGCGTCAACTCCGGCAGTCGGTCGGCGAGCCCGGCCAGCACGGCGGGCAGCACGTACGGCGCGACCGTCGGGATCAGACCGAGCCGCATCGTGCCCTGCAGCGGGTCGGAGACGCCGGCGGCCGCAGCGGAGAACCGGGCCGCCGCGTCGAGCACGGCCTGGGCGTGCCCGAGCAACTGCTGCCCTTCGGCCGTCAGGAACACCCGCCGGGTGGACCGTTCGATCAACTGCACACCCAGACCGGCCTCCAGCGCCGACAGGGCCTGTGACAGCGTCGACTGGCTGACGCCGAGACCCGTTGCGGCCAGGCTGAAGTGGTGTTTCTCGCCGATCGCCACGAACGCCCGCAGACCGGCCAGCGTCGGTTGATAACTTCTATCGCCCATGCTTATTAATATAGTGGGAAGTATCACCTTTACCTAACGATCTTGATCGGGCACCATGGAGGACACCGACACCGAAATCTCTCAAGGAGTGACATGGCACTGCTGACCATCGGCGACCAGTTCCCGGCATACCGACTCACCGCGCTCGTCGCCGGCGACCTGTCGAAGGTCGACGCGCAGCAGCCCGACGACTACTTCACCACGGTCAGCAGCGACGACCACCCGGGCAAGTGGCGGGTGGTGTTCTTCTGGCCGAAGGACTTCACGTTCGTCTGCCCCACCGAGATCGCGGCGTTCGGCAAGCTCAACGAGGAGTTCGCCGACCGCGACACCCAGGTGCTCGGTGCGTCCATCGACAGCGAGTTCGTGCACTTCAACTGGCGGGCTCAGCACGAGGATCTCAAGACCCTGCCGTTCCCGATGCTCTCCGACATCAAGCGCGAACTGGCCGAGGCGACCGGGGTGCTCAACGCCGACGGCGTCGCCGACCGGGCCACGTTCATCGTCGACCCGAACAACGAGATCCAGTTCGTCTCGGTGACCGCGGGCTCGGTGGGCCGCAACGTCGACGAGGTGCTGCGGGTGCTCGACGCACTGCAGTCCGACGAACTGTGCGCCTGCAACTGGCGCAAGGGCGACCCGACGCTGAACGCCGGCGAGCTGCTCAAGGAAGCGGTCTAGGCCCGATGACCATCGAGAACCTCAAGGCCGCGATCCCGGAGTACGCCAAGGACCTCAAACTCAACCTCGGCTCGATCGCCCGGACCACCGCGCTGGGCGAGCAGCAACTGTGGGGCACCCTGCTGGCGTCGGCGGCGGCAACCCGCAACACCACGGTGCTGACCGAGATCGCCGCCGAGGCCGCGGACACCCTGTCCGCGGAGGCCTATCAGGCCGCGCTGGGGGCGGCGGCGATCATGGGCATGAACAACGTGTTCTACCGGGGTCGGCACTTCCTCGGCGGCGCCTACGACGACCTGCGCCCGGGGCTGCGGATGAACATCATCGGCAACCCCGGGGTGGACAAGGCCGACTTCGAGCTGTGGAGCTTCGCGGTCTCGGCGATCAACGGCTGCTCGGACTGCGTCGCCTCGCATGAGGCCGTGGTCCGGGAGGCCGGCGTCGGCCGGGAGGCGATCCTGGAGGCGCTGAAGGTCGCCGCGATCGTCGCGGGGGTGGCGCAGGCGATCACCACCGCGGCGCTGGTGCCAACGCCGTAGACTCCGGGGCTGTGGCACTCAGCGCTGCCGACCTCACCCATCTGAGCCGCTGCGTCCAACTCGCCGGGGAGGCACTCGAGGCCGGGGACGCGCCGTTCGGCTCGGTGCTGGTCGACGGCGACGGCCGGGTGCTCTACGAGGACCGCAATCGCACCGGCGGCGGCGACGCCACCCGGCATCCGGAGTTCGCCATCGCCCGGTGGGCCGCAACGAATCTGGCTCCGGTACGGCGGATCCGGGCGACCGTGTACACCTCGTGCGAGCACTGCGCGATGTGCGCGGCCGCCCACGCCTGGGTCGGCCTCGGCCGGATCGTCTACGCCACCTCGGCCGCGCAACTGCACGGATGGCTGGCCGAGGTGGGAGCACCGGCACCGCCGGTGGCACCGCTGCCGATCACCGTCGTCGCACCGAAGGCCGTGGCCGACGGCCCGATCCCGGAATTCGCCGACGAGTTGAAGGCCCTGTACCAGGCCCGCTATCGCAGTTGAGGTCAGCCGCGGCGGGCCAGCAGGTCCAACGTCGCCTGATCCTCCTCGCCGGCGCAGTAACGGTCCAGCAGCGCCCGGAAGTCACCGTTGTCGGCGGTGGAGTGCGCGAACAGCGTCATCGACGAGCGCACCTTGAGGTCGTCGGGCGGACCGAAGATCTCCGCGATCGACCGGCCGGTGATCCCGTTGACCAGACCCGTGCACTCGCGCAGGCGCGGCCCGAGCAGATCGTGGGCCAGGTACGCCCGGGCCTCCCCCAGCGACGAGATGCCGTACGCCACGGCCATCACGCTGCTGCCCAGCCCGGTCAACTGCGGGAAGATGAACCAGATCCAGTGCGTGCGTTTGCATCCGGCGCGCAGTTCAGCGGTGACGCTGCCATAGACGCGATCCTGGGCGTCGACGAAGCGCTGCAGGTCGAAGGGGTCCGCACTGCCGGGCATGACGCCACCGTGGCACAGTTGGCTGAGCAGACCGGAAGGAATCACGATGAGACGACGGATTCCCCGCATCAGCGAGATCACCCCACTGATCCGCTTCCGCGCACCGCGGTTGAATGCCACCGCGCGCCGACTGGAGACGGCGCTGACCGTCGAGGATCTGCGCCGGATCGCCCGGCGGCGCACCCCGAGGGCGGCGTTCGACTACACCGACGGGGCGGCCGAGGACGAGATCTCGATCGCCCGG
The DNA here is from genome assembly GCF_018455725.1 of Mycolicibacter acidiphilus. Lineage (GTDB taxonomy): Bacteria > Actinomycetota > Actinomycetes > Mycobacteriales > Mycobacteriaceae > Mycobacterium > Mycobacterium acidiphilum. The sequence continues at coordinate 146,281 of NZ_JAHCLR010000004.1, read as the reverse complement.
GCGCGACAGGCCTTCCAAGACATCGAATTCCACCCGGCGATCCTGCGCGACGTGAGCACCGTCGACACCGGCCGCGAGGTGCTCGGCGGCCGTGTCGCGTGGCCGTTCGCGATCGCGCCGACCGGCTTCACCCGGTTGATGCAGACCGAGGGTGAGCTCGCCGGGGTGCGCGCCGCCGCAGCCGCCGGGATCCCGTTCTCGCTGTCCACCCTGGGCACCGCCGCCATCGAGGACGTCGCCGCGGCGGCGCCGAACGGCCGCAAGTGGTTTCAGCTGTACATGTGGCGGGATCGGGAGAAGTCGATGGCGCTGCTGGAGCGCGCCGCGGCCGCCGGTTTCGACACCGTGCTGGCCACGGTGGACTGCCCGGTCGGCGGGGCCAGGCTGCGCGACGCCCGTAACGGGATGGCGATCCCGCCGGCGCTGACGCTGCGCACCGTGCTCGACACCATCCCGCGGCCGGCGTGGTGGTTCAACCTGTTCACCACCGAACCGCTGGCATTCGCCTCGCTGGACCGACTGCCCGGCACCGTGGCGCAGTACATGGACACCATGTTCGACCCCAGCCTCACCTTCGACGACCTGGCCTGGGTCAAGGAGCACTGGCCGGGCAAGTTCGTCGTCAAGGGCATCCAGACCCTCGACGACGCCCGCGCGGTGGTCGACCTCGGCGCCGACGGAATCGTGCTGAGCAATCACGGCGGGCGGCAACTTGACCGCGCCCCGGTGCCGTTCCACCTGCTGCCGACGGTCGCCCGCGAACTCGGCGGCGACACCGAGATCCTGCTGGACACCGGCATCATGTCGGGCGCGGACATCGTCGCAGCGATCGCCCTGGGCGCCCGGTGCACGCTGATCGGGCGGGCCTACCTGTACGGGCTGATGGCCGGCGGCGAGGCGGGCGTGCGGCGGGTGATCGAGATCCTCACCGGTCAGATCGAGCGGACGATGCGGCTGCTCGGGGTCCGCGACCTGGCGGAACTGACGCCGCAGCACGTCACCCAGTTGCAGCGACTGACCCCGCGGGCTTGACGGGCCGGGCCTCAGAACGTACTGGTGCCGGTCAGATCGGCCGCGATCTTGTCCGCGATACGGACCGCCTCACCGGTGGCATGAGTCGAGCAGGCCTTGACGTCGACGACGAATTCCGCCACCGCGCTCAGCACCCGCTGACACGTGTAGCCGGGATCGTCCGCCAGCGCGTAGGTCTGGGTGATCTCCGGTGCGGCGCCGGTGACGTCACCGACCGTCCACCGGTACACGTTGTGGTCCGGGTAGGCCACCGCCACCGTCTTCCCGGCGCAGCGCGTCCACGTCTCCGCTGACTTCCGGACGAACGCGCCGGCCTGATCGGTGCCCGGGCTGAACGCCGCGGTGTCCTGGTCGACGAACGGGTTGCCGTCGACGCCGGCGCGCTGCAGGCCGCCCGGCCTCTCCAGCACCCCCCAGGTGACCCCGCCGGCCCCGCTGTCGGCGTAGGTGCGGTCCAGACCCGGATACAGCGAGGCCGCGCAGTCCGGTGGCGAGACGTCCACCAGCCGGTTCTGCTTCACGTCGTCGACCCCGCCCTGCACGGTCTGCATGCCGGTGGTGCCCATCGTCGCGTTGATCTCGGCGTCGCTGACCAGTGCCACCCGGGACCGACCCGGATCCGGGTGGTGCAGCACACCGGCGCCGACGACCGTGCCGGCCACCGTGACGACAGCGGTCGCGCCGACCAGCCACTTGACCGGCAGCCGACGCGTCCGCCGGACGGCGGGGCCGTCTGTCGCCGGAGCCTGCTCGGGTGGCCGGGGCGACGCCACGACGACCGGTTGCGGGCCGGTGAACGGTACGGTGAGCGGCCCGTCCGGCGGTGGGTCGAGGCCCGGTTCGTTGGCGGCGAGCAGTGTGTCGACATCGGTGCGGGTGCGCCAGGTGACGTCGGAACGGTCACGCAGCAGATACATCAGCCGGATGATGTCGCTGCGGGCGGACGGGTCACTGCGGTCCTCGTCGAGCCGGGCCCGCAGTTCGGACACCAGTGCCGCCTGATCGCCGTGGCTGAGTTCGGCACCGGCCAGGGTGTCGGCTAACCGCATCAGATACGCGAACGGCACCTCCGGCTCGGCGGGCAGCGGTGCGGGCAACGGATCCGCCCGGACCTGCTGATGGCGCAGCGCCGCGGCGAGTCGGCTGTCGGCCGCCGGTGACGGATTGCGGTAGTCGAGGATCTGGGTGGCGGCCAGCGGTGTCACCCGGACACTGTCGACCGGACCGATCTGCACTGGCAGGATCGGGCGGCGCAGCGCACGCGCATAACGCAACTCGGCCTGGCAGGGCTTGGACATCAGCGAGTTGTTGGACAGCGCGACGACGAAGACCTCGCACGCGCGGATGTTCGCCAGGATCGCGTGCCACCAGGCGTCACCGCCGCCGAGTTCCTCGTCCAGCCACACCCGGTGGCCGGCGTCTCGCAGGGCGTGCAGCAGGTTGTCGAGCCGTGGCCGGTCGTGGCTGGCGTAACTGACGAACAGCATCGGGGTCTCCAGGCTTGCGGGGTCGGGGAATTCAGCTGCCGACGGCCGTGGTGCGCCGCGACGTCCCCCGCACGTCGACGATCTGCAAACCGACCGCGGCGAGCATCTCGGGGATGGCCACCACGAACTGGCGATCCCAGTCGGCGACGTCGTCGGGCAGTTGCTCCCACGGCACCAGGTCCGGGTGCGTCTTGCGCTTGTCGTCCTTGGGTCCGAGTGTCCACCCGGCGGCTTCCTTCTCCCGCCACCACCGGTCGTGCTCCATCACCGTCAGACTGTGCAGCTCATCCGGATCGAAGGTGAATTCCTTTGCGCACCAGTCGCGTAACGGTGCGATCTCGCAGCCGACACTGCGCAGTTTGACGCCGACATGACGCGCCTGCGCGCGGCTGGCCACCCGGCCGGCCTCGTCCAGCCCCGACCAGGGCGGAGCGGACAGATCCGCAGCGGACTGCATCAACCGGTACCGGCGGTAGATCTCCTGGGCCACCGCTTCGAATGAGCCGCCTTCGATGAGTTCGACGGTGCAGGTCTCCTGCAGCGTCCGGAACACGTCCACGGTCATCGAACCGGGGGTCCGCTTGTCCGCCAGCAGATCACCGACCGCGTACGCGCGCGACACCGCGGCGACCAGCGGGGTGTGGGCGCTGAGCACCTGGCGTACGGCCAGCGCGGTCGCTACGGTGCGCTCGTCGCGGTCGGCGGTCACATAGATCTGCGAGATCGCCGGCAGGTCGGCCCGCTCGGCTGCCAGCCGGTCCAGGTCACGCACGGTCGCCCGGTAGCAGCGGAAATCGCACACCTGCTGGACGGTCGGATACCGGTCCAGCAGTGCAGCCACCCGCTCGTCGGGCCGGTCGTCGATCACGGTGACCAGCAACCGGATCGAGTCGTCGGTGCGTTCGTCGTGCCACTTGCGCGCGGCGTGGAAGATCAGTCCGGCGCCCAGTGAATCCGGATGCGCCACCACGATGTGCGGCGCGCCGCTGAAGTCGGCCGGGTGGTGTTCGAACAGCAGCCGCGCCCCGATCTCATCGGTGCTGAAGAAGTCCAGCGACGAGTCGTCGTCGCCGTGGTTGGCCTCGGCGATCCGCAGCAGCAGGCACAGCCCCGGATCGTCGACGCGGGCCAGGCAGCGCAGCACCGGCCGCTCGGACCCGCGGCCGGCCTGCGCCCGCCCCCGGGCGACGATCTCGGTGTTGACCACGCTGTCCGGGGTGACCGCCAGCAACCGGGCCGCCTTGCGGACCCCCGCGGCGTCGAGCGTCGACGCGAGCTGGGCGTCACCGACGATGACCGGGTACCCCCAGCCCCGGCACATTGCGATGTGCGGATTGTTCTCGTCGGCCTCGACCACGACCGCGCGGTAGCCCGCGTCATGCAACTGGCGGACGAATTCCAGGCCGACGTAGCCGAGCCCGCAGACCACGACGTGGCCGCGTTTGAGGGGAATCAGTAGCTGCTGCACCCGGTCCCAGAACAGCGACACCAGTGCGATCAGCGCCGCCCAGCCGGCGATCACCGGACCGACGAAACGGGCGATGTTCAGCGCGATGCCGACGTGACTCTCCGGTTGCGGCGCCGCGTGCAGGAAGAACAGTTTGACGCTGCCGTAGACCGCGTCGGTCAGCGAGTGCCCGCCCTCCTCGTAGGACAGATACCCCCAGCAGCCGATCACGAACGTCACCAGCGCCGCCGGTGCCAGCACCCAGTACCAGCGCGGATCGGTCAGCTTCGACAGCCACCTGTCGTCGGCGGCCGACAGCCGACTGCTCGATCGGTGCGGGTGCGAATGGCCCACCAGCTGTCCCTTCGTCCGGTGCCGGGCGCCGTGGCCAGCCGCCACCGAAGGGCAGCACTGCGACGGCGTCGTCGTCAACTTCGGATCAAGATAACCGAACGCCGACCGCGATTCCAGACGAAACTTGAATAAATCGGAACTTAGGTGTTTTCAGGTGGATTGCCGTGCAGTTGCCGCTAGCCGGGCTTGCGCACCTCGATCTGCCCGTCCGCCTCCCGGCACTGGAAGGTCGGCTGGCCGATGATCGCCGGACCCTGCAGCAGGCCGCCGTCGCGGATGTCGAACTTCGAGCCGTGGCAGAAGCAGGTCACGGTGTGGCCGTCGAGGGGGTCACTGCCGGCGCTGATCGGACAACCGCGGTGGGTGCAGGTGTCGTGGATCGCGTAGACCTGACCGCCCACCCGGCCCAGCAGCACCGGCGTGCCGCCCGCGTCGCCACCGTGCACCTTGCCCTCCGCCAGGTCGGCCGCGGGCAGCACCGGCGTCCAGTCCGTCGGCCCACCGGACTCGAAGGCGGTCTGGTTGACTCCGACCCCACGCACGAACGTCATGTGCCCACCGAGGTAACCGGCCGAACTGAGCACCCCGGCGCCGCTCAGCGAGAGCAGCGTCGCCTGCGCGCGGTTACCGCGCCGCCGGGCGCGCAGCGCCGCGCCGTACAGTGCCAGCGCGACCACATTCACCGTGGCATGCACCAGACCGATCCGGCGGGACTTCTCGTCGCCGTATTCGGTGTCGACCCAGTCGCTGGCGCCGCTGAGCGCAGCCGGCAGGAACGCCGCCATACCGACCGCGGTCAGCCGGTTGGCCGCCTTGGCACCGACGTTGGGTGCCAGCACGTCCAACGCGGTGGTGGACATGAACGACCCGATGACCAGTTCGGTCAGCGGTGGGTGCACCGGATGCCCCATCGGACTGCCGCTGATCAGATCCTTGAACTTGCCCGCCTTGGTCAGTCGGCCGAGCTTGCCGACCACGAATTTCGCGGGTTTGTCGAGGACGCTCGCCCCCTCCACCGTGTCGGTCAGTTTGCGGGCTGCGGCGTCGATCGGCATGGGCGGCACTCTCTTTCACAGTCGATTCGCCCACCATACCGCCGATTGCGTTATCGGTTGCCGCAGTGCGAGATTTCCCGCGGGCCCGACGCTAGACCAGCGCTGCGGTGCCGTCCTCGCGCACGTCGACGGCACCATCGGCGACGTCCTCGTGCACGGTTCGCCGCACCTGCTCCCCGTCGGTGATCTGCGCCCAGGTGCGGGCCCCGTCCGGGGTGCGCACCGCCAGGAACGCCTTCTCCGGCTGCCCGGACCGGTCGAACGCGGTGGTCCAGGACTCCACGGTCCCGCGCCCGGCCCACTGCTCAAGCGCCGGCCGGGTCGGCTGCCGGTCCACCTCGGATTGAACGTCTTCCCATCGGAATCCGTTCGGCGGCGGCTCGGTGCCGTACACCCCGAAGCTGTGCTTGGTCAGGAAGCCGCCGTTGGCGGTAATCAGCCCGCGCCGCCCCGGGTTGGCGGTCAGCAACTCGGCCAGGGTGGCGATGGAGTGCATGACGTAGTTGTTCCACGGCCCGCCGGCGAACGTCAGCCCACCGGTGATCGTCAGCGGCCGGCCCGGATCGTCAACGCGCAGGCCGAGTTCGGCCGCGGCCACCTGCACCGCCGACGGGAAGCACGAGTACAGGTCGACGTAGTCCAGGTCGTCGACGCCGACACCGGCCAGTTCCAGGGCACGCGCCCCGGCGATCCGGATGGCCGGTGAGCGGTCCAGTTCGGCGCGCTCGGCGACCGCGTAGCTGTCGTGGGCGTCGGTGCCGGCCTGCGGGTAGATCCAACGCTCCGCCGGCACACCCAGTTCGGTCGCCCGGCCGGTCGACGTCAGCACCAGCGCCGCCGCCTGGTCAACCATGTTGTTGGAGTTCAGCAGCTTGGTGTAGGGCCAGCTGATCATCCGGTTCGACGGGCTCTCCTGCCAGATCTGCGTCGCGTCGACCGGCTCCCGGATCCAGGCGTGCGGGTTGTCGACCGCGACCGCGCTGAACCGCTCCCACAGCGCGCCGATCCGGCGGCGATGCTCGTCGACCCCGTCACCGGCACTGATCCGCAGCGCCTGCTCGAACAGCGGATAGACATAGGACGGCCGGTCCAGGCCGACGCGCGCCTCGGCCGGGCCCACCATCGGCACGTCCGCGCCGATCGGCTCGGCCGGCGGCACCGACTCGTCCTGGGCGGTGAACGCCAGCCGCTCCCCCGCCGCCCGCAGCCGGGTTCGGGTCCGCCACATCTCCGCACCGGTCAGCAGAACGACGTCGGCCCGCCCCGCCGCGATGTCCAGGCAGGCCTGGTTGACCAGGGTCTGCGGCACGTTCCCGCCGACGCTGCTGTAGCCGCTGGCCGGTTCGCGGGCACCGATCCGGTCCGCCACCAGCAACCCCGGATTCCGGTAGAACACCGAGAACAGGTTGACGACCCGGATGACATCGACGGCGGCGAGCACCCGCTCGTCGGCGGCGCGTCGGGCCGCGGCGGCCATCAGGTCCACCGGCTCGAGGTGGTCGTCACCGGTGCCGTGGTGGTTGAGCTGGCCGTAGCCGATTAGCACCGGCGTTCTGGGATCTACGGGCATGCGCGCAACATTAACCACCGGACTCATGCGCAAACAGCACGCCGTCGGCGATCAACCGCTCGGTCTCGTCCGCATCCATCGCGAGCACACCGCGGCAGATCGCCCGGGTGTCCTGGCCGGGCAGCGGCGCCGGCCGACACGCTGCGGGCGCGATCGTACGGAACGGAGCCGGCCCCGTCTCGGCGGGCAGCGGGTGCTCGATCAGCGGGTGGGTCATCGCGGCGAACACCTTGCGGTGCACCAGTTGCGGGTCCTCGGCGATGTCCGGTGGCCGGTTCATCGGCGCGGCCGGCACCCCGGCGACCTGCAGCAGTTCGGCGACCCGGCCGGGCGGGCGGGTGCCGGTGAACTCCGCGAGCACCGCCCCCACCGCAGCCCGGTGGGCGCAGCGGGCCGCACCGGTGGCGAACCGCGCATCGTCGACGAGCTCCGGGCGGCCGAACAACGCTGCGACGCAACGCCAGTCGTCGTCGTCGCGGACGGAGACGACGCACCATTCGTCATCCCCGGCGCACGGGCAGAGCAGGTGCAGGGCGGTGTCGTCCTCGACGGCCGCACCGGCGGCCGCCGCCACGTATCGGGTGTCGAGCTGGTTGACGGCGGCCTCGGCCTGCGACACCTGCACATGCGATCCGGCGCCGGTCCGCCGACTGTGGATCAGTGCGGCCAGCGCGCCGATCGCCGTCACCCGGGCGACCACGTGGTCGGGGAAGACGGTCGTCGCGTCGTAGAACGGGTGCCGGCCGCCGGCCCGGTCGGTCTCCGGCGCAGTCCACAGCGCGGTGACCCCGGTGCTCGCCCGGACCAGCGGTCCGTAGCCCATCCGGTGACTCCACGGCCCGACCGCGCCGAACGCACTGCTCTCGGCCAGCACCAGCCGCGGGTTGACGTCGTGCAGCGCCTCGTAGGGAAAGCCAAGAGCGGCAAGCACTCCCGGTTTGAAGTTGGCGAAGACCGCGTCGGCCGCACCGACCAGCCGTTCGAACACCGCCCTACCGGCCGCGCTGCGCAGATCCAGCCCGAACCCCAGACTGTTGCGGTGCGTCCAGGCGAACGATTCGCTCATCGCCGCACCGGGCCGCGCTTGCCGCAGCCCGTCCGGGTAGTCCGCGCTCTCCACCTTGATGACCTCGGCGCCGAGGTCGGCGAAGAGCCGGGTGGCCTCGCCGCCGGCCACGATCACACCCAGGTCGACGATCCGCAGGCCCTCGAACGGGCGGGCGTCGACCGCCGCCGAAACGGCCGGCGCCGCAGCAGGATCCGAGCGCCACGACCCGGCGTCACCAGCGGCCGGTGCGGGCGTGCGAAACCCCGCCCGAACACCGTCGACCACGTAGTAGCCCAGCGGCGCCGTCGCCCGCACCTGCGGCGTCAGGTCGACCTCGGCGACCGCGCCGGCCGCCGCGAAGTGCTCACCGCGCAGCGCCTGCGCCGGCGCGAGCACCTCGGCGATCGGCACCCCGTGGGCCTGCCCGGCCGTCACCAGTTCGGCCCTGGTGTGCCGGGCGAACAACTCCCCGATCAGCACGCTGAGCTGCGGCCAGACCGCGAACCGCTCCCCGATCACGTCGTATTTGTCGTCCTGGAACGCCGGCGGCTCACCCAGCCAGCGGCGCAGGCCGCGCCACTGCCGCGGCGCCATCACGCAGAGCCGGACGTAGCCGTCCCGGCACGGGTAGATCGGGTAGGCGTCCTGGTTCCGCGGCCGTCCCCGCCACCGGGTCGGTCCGCGACGGGCCGCCGCGACCTGGCCCTGCGCGCCGAACACCGGGTCGAGCACCATCGCCACGGCGTCGAACCGGGCGAAGTCGATGTAATCGCCGGAGCCGCAGCGCAGTCGGTGGTGGTAGGCGACCAGCACCGCCCAGACGGCCTGCACCGCGGCGGTCGCCGACGCGATCCCGTCCGGCGGCAGCACCGGAACCCCGGTGGCCGGCCCGGACCGCGACAGCGCACCCGACAGTCCGTAGAGCACCGCGTCGGTGGCCCGCCACGCCGCCCGCGGGCCGGTCATGCCGAAATCGGTGACCGACATCGTCACCAGCTGACCGAACCGGTCGGCCAGCGCCGCGCAGGACGTCCCGTAGTCGGCGGCGCGGCCCGGCCGGCCGCTGTCCACCACGATGTCGGCGGCACCGGCCAGGTCGACCAGCCGGCTCCGGTCGGCGTCGTCCGCGGGGTCCAGCACGATGCTGCGCTTGTTCGCGTTGTGCAGGGCGAACCCGATGCTCGCGCCGGCCAGGGCGGGCCGTTGGCGGCGGGCCGGGCTGCCGCCGGGCGGCTCCACCTTGAGCACGTCGGCGCCCAGGTCGGCGAGCAGCCGGGTGACGGCGTCGGCTTCCGCACCGGCGAGATCCAGGACGCGCACCGATTCCAGCAGCACACCGCCAGGGTAATTAACCCTTGTCCGGGCGCGGGTTCGACACGGAGAATCGTCAGGATGAGCGCACCGGTGGCGCGACGGGAACCGCAGGACGACGAACTCGCCCTGATCGACGCGTACTGGCGTGCCGCCAACTACCTGTCGGTCGGTCAGATCTATCTGCTGGACAACCCGCTGCTCGCCGAGCCGCTGGCCCCGGAGCACGTCAAGCCGCGGCTGCTCGGGCACTGGGGCACCACGCCCGGACTGAACCTGCTCTACGCGCACCTGAATCGGATCATCCGGGATCGAGACGCCGACATCATCTACGTCACCGGCCCCGGGCACGGCGGCCCCGCGCTGGTGGCCAACGCCTACCTGGAGGGCACCTACAGCGAGGTGTACACCGGCATCGGGCAGAACACCGAGGGCCTGCGGAAGCTGTTCCGGCAGTTCTCGTTTCCCGGCGGGATTCCCAGTCACGTCGCCGCCGAGACGCCCGGGTCGATCCACGAGGGCGGCGAGCTCGGCTACGCACTGGTGCACGCCTATGGTGCGGCGTTCGACAACCCGGATCTGGTGGTGGCCTGCGTCGTCGGCGACGGCGAGGCCGAAACCGGGCCGCTGGCCGCCAGCTGGCACTCGAACAAGTTCCTGAACCCGGCCGTGGACGGCGCAGTACTTCCGGTCCTGCACCTCAACGGTTACAAGATCGCCAATCCGACTGTGCTGGCGCGGATCCCGCACTCGGAACTGGAATCGCTGATGCGCGGCTACGGGTACCGGCCGATCACCGTCGCCGGCGACGACCCCGCCGATGTGCACCGGCAGCTGGCGGCCGCGCTCGACGACGCGTTCGACGACATCGCCGCCATCCAGCGGTCCGCGCGCGACGGTGCGAAGACCGCGACACCGGAACGGCCGGTGTGGCCGATGATCCTGCTGCGCACCCCCAAGGGGTGGACGGGGCCGCGGGTGGTCGACGGTGTGCAGGTGGAAGGCACCTGGCGGGCGCACCAGGTGCCGCTGGCCGCGACCCGCGACAACCCCGCGCATCGGGCGCAACTGGCCGACTGGCTGCGCAGCTACCGCCCGGACGAGTTGTTCGACGCGGCCGGGCGGCTGCGACCGGAACTGGCCGCCCTGGCGCCACGCGGCGAACGCCGGATGAGCGCCAACCCGCACGCCAACGGCGGCCTGCTGCTGCGTGAGCTGGACCTGCCGGACTTCCGCGACTACGCGGTGCCGGTGACGCGGCCCGCCACCGAGTTCCACCAGGCGACGCGGGTGCTCGGCGAGTTCCTGCGGGATGTGATCACCCGCAACGGCGACCGGTTCCGGCTGATGGGTCCCGATGAGACCGCGTCCAACCGGCTGGGCGCGGTGTTCGAGTCGACCGACCGGGTGTGGCTGTCCGACGTCGAACCCGCCGACGACCACCTGGCCGCCGACGGGCGGGTGCTCGAGGTGCTCTCCGAGCATCTCTGCCAGGGCTGGCTGGAGGGTTATCTGCTGACCGGCCGGCACGGGCTGTTCAACTGCTACGAGGCGTTCGTGCACATCGTCGACTCGATGTTCAACCAGCACGCGAAATGGCTTGCGGTGAGCCGGGAACTGCCGTGGCGGCGACCGATCGCCTCGCTGAACTACCTGCTCACCTCCCACGTCTGGCGGCAGGACCACAACGGGGCGTCGCACCAGGATCCCGGGTTCGTGGATCTGGTGGCCAACAAGCGGCCCGAGGTGGTGCGGGTGTATTTCCCGCCGGACGGCAACACGCTGCTGTCGGTGGCCGACCACTGCCTGCGCAGCCGCGACTACGTCAACGTGATCGTCGCCGGCAAGCAGCCCGCGCTGGCATATCTGACGATGGCCGAGGCCGTCGCGCACTGCACCCGCGGCCTGGGCGTCTGGGACTGGGCGGGCACCGCCACCGGCGAACCGGACGTGGTGCTGGCCTGCGCCGGGGACATCCCCACCAGCGAGACGCTGGCCGCCGCCGACATCCTGCGCCGGGAGCTGCCCGACCTGGCGGTGCGGGTGGTCAACGTCGTCGACATCATGCGACTGCAACCGGACACCGAACATCCGCACGGTCTGTCCGACCGGGAGTTCGACTCGCTGTTCACCCGGGACCGGCCGGTGCTGTTCGCCTACCACGGCTACCCGTGGCTGATCCACCGGTTGACCTACCGCCGGACCAATCACGCCCAGATACATGTGCGCGGCTATCGCGAGCGGGGCACCACCACGACACCGTTCGACATGGTGATGCTCAACGACCTCGACCGGTTCCACCTGGTGATCGACGTCGTCGACCGGGTGCCGAGCCTGGGTGAGCGCTGCGCTGGACTGCGTCAGCGGATGGTCGACGCCCGGCTGGCCGCCCGGCGCTACACCCGGGAGCACGGCGAGGACGATCCGGCGATCGCCGGCTGGACCCGCGACGGCAGCGGGCCGAACCAGCACGGCCGGTGACGGTGCCGGGATACAGTGACGCCCATGACCGGTCAACCGTCATCCCGCAGGGCGCTGCTGCTGGGCACCGTGGTCGCGGCGGCAGCCGTCACGGTCGTCCCGGTCGCCGGCGCCGAACCCTACCCGCCGCACCGGATCGCCATCCGGTACGACCTGTCCGGCGCCGGGGTCGCGACCTACGTCACCTACCAGACCAACTACGGGCAGCAGCACGCCACCAACGTCACACTGCCCTGGTCGGTGCAGATCAGCGGCTACGGCGCCAGCCAGGAGCACGCCATCCCCTATTCGCTGAGCGCGCAGGGGCCCGGTTCGCTGACCTGCCGGATCTCGGTGGACGGCAAGGTGATCAGCGAGAGCACTGCGGCCGGCACCCCGGCGCGGGTGCTGTGCTCCCCGGTCAGCGCGCCCCGCACCTCGACACCGAGCACGCCGTAGCCCGCGCGGGTAGACTGCGCGGTCGATGCCTGCTTCCGAGTGCGCGGCGGCCGGGCTGCCCGACTCCCTCGTGCCGCAGCTGTCCGCGCTGAACCATTTCCGTGTCTACACCGACGTCGCCGTCGTCGTGGTGGTGCTGGCGCTGGCCAACCTGATCGCGCACTTCACCACGCCCCGGGCGAGCATCATCACGGTCCCGCTCGCGGCCGTCGGCCTGGTGGCGCTGGTCCGCTGCAACGGTTTGACCTGGGCCGAACTCGGTCTGGGCCGGGCGCACTGGAAGGCGGGGGTGGGTTACGCGGCGGCGGCGGTGCTGGCCGTGGTGGCGGTGATCGCGATCGGCGCGGCGCTGCCCTGGACCCGGCCGATGTTCCTCAACAACCACTACGCAACCGTCTCCGGCGCCCTGGTCGCGTCGATGCTGATCATCCCGCTGCAGACGGTGATCCCCGAGGAACTGGCGTTTCGGGGCGCCCTGCACGGCGCGCTGCACCGCGCCTGGGGGTTCCGGGGCGTCGCCGCGGCCGGGTCCCTGCTGTTCGGCCTGTGGCATGTCGCGACATCGCTGGGGTTGACCGGCAGCAACGTCGGTTTCACCCGGCTGTTCGGCGGCGGTGTGCCCGGCATGCTCATCGGTGTGCTGCTGGCCGTGCTCGCCACCGGGGCGGCCGGTTTCGTGTTCAGCTGGCTGCGTCGGCGCAGCGGCAGCCTGATCGCCCCGATCGCACTGCATTGGTCACTGAACGGGGTGGGCGCGCTGGCCGCGGCCCTGGTCTGGCACCTGGGGGCCTGATCAGGCGGTTCAGCGAGGCTCGACGCAGGAGAGCCGAAGCTGGGACCGCCGCATAGACCCGGCGGTTCAGCGAGGCTCGACGGAGGAGAGCCGAAGCTGGGACCGCCGAATAGACCCCGCGGTTCAGCGAGGCTCGACGGAGGAGAGCCGAAACTGGGACCGCCGCATAGATCCGGGCTCACACCAGCAGCACCGCCGCGCCGGCGATCCGGCCGGCCGCCAGATCGGCCAGGGCGCGGTCGGCTTCGCCCAGCGAGTACTCCGGTGTGGTGACGTTGATGTGGTGCCGGCCGGCGAAGTCCAGAAACGCCCGGGCATCGGCGCGGGTGTTCGACGTGACCGACCGGATCCGGCGCTCCTGGAACAGGTGCCGCTGGTAGTTCAGGACCGGGATGTCGGTGAGGTGGATGCCGGCGATCGCCAGCGTGCCGCCCCGATCCAGCGCCTCGCACGCCGGTGGCACCAGTTCACCGACCGGGGCGAACAGGATCGCCGAGTCCAGCGGCACCGGCGGCGGATCGGCTGCGCCCTGCACCGACGCCGCGCCCAGATCCAGTGCCAGTTCCCGGGCCCGCGGGTCACGGGTCATCACGTGCACCTCCGCGCCCTGCGCGATCGCGACCTGCGCGGTGATGTGCGCGCTGCCGCCGAATCCATACAGCCCGAGCCGGCCACCCGCCGGCAGGTCGGCGCAGCGCAGCGACCGGTATCCGATGATGCCGGCGCACAGCAGCGGCGCCAGTTCGCTGTCGCTGTAGCCGACCGGCAGATGATGGGCGAACGCGGCCGGCACGGTGGCGAACTCGGCGTAACCGCCGTCGTCGTCCCAGCCGGTGTACCGGGAATTCGGGCAGAGGTTCTCGTCGCCGCGGCGGCAGTACCGGCAGGATCCGCAGGTCTGCCGCAACCAGGCGATCCCGACCCGGTCGCCCACCGCGAACTCGGTGCCGGCGTCTGCGCCGACTTCGACCACCTCACCGACCACCTCGTGGCCGGGGGTGACCTCGCTGCGGTGCACCGGCAGGTCGCCTTCGGTGACGTGCAGGTCGGTGCGGCACACCCCGCAGGCGTGCACGGCGACCAGCAGTTCGGACGGTTGCGGCTGCGGCACCGCGGTGCTGACCCGGCGCAGCGGCCCGTCACGCATCGGTCCGGGGCGATGCACCCGCCAGGCGCTCATCGTGGCGTCCGGCACCCAGTACGGCACGGCCATGCCATCCATGGTGCGCGCTGACCCCGGGGTGCGCACCCGCTCGGCGGCACTATCTGCGGCGAACGAGGCCGACGATCCCCAGCAGCAGGATCGCGCCGCCCAGCGAGACGAAGAACGTGAACCATTTGCGGCCGTGCTCGACGTCGACGCCGAGCCAGCCGAGCAGCATGCCGCCGACGAAGCCGCCGATCACGCCGATGCCGACGTTGAGCAGGATGCCGGAGTCGCCGCCCATGATCCGGTTCGCCAGCCAGCCGGCGACACCGCCGATCACCAGGTACGCCAGCCAGCTCACCGCGGTCGGGGTGGCGAGCGCGACGGCCAGCGGCTCGGTGGCCGCGAACGTCACCGTCACCGTCCGGGGACTATGCGGGCGGGACGGGCGGTGCCGGCGGTGCCGGCGGGGCGGGCGGTGGCGGCGGGGCGGGCGGCGCCGGCAGCCCCGGGAACACGATCCCCGGCGCGAGCGGGGCCACCGGGGCCGGCGCGGCCGGGGCCAGCGGCCGGATCGACTCGGCCAGCACCTTGGCCGCACCCCGGTCCACCGGGTTGTTGGCGGTGCCCAGCCACACCACGAACCACCGATCGGTCTGCGGCCCGGTACCGGTGGCCGGCGGCACGCCGATCACACCGCTCCAGATCTGGCCGACCGGCTTGTTCGGGTCGGTGAACTTCACCTCGTAGTACGAGGCGCTGCCGGTCAGACCGCCACCGGCCAGCGGGGTCGTCTCCTGCCCGGCGCGCGTACCGGGGTAGGGCATGAAGAACTCGCCCATGTCCGACCCGAGGCGGGCGGCGGCCTTGGCGTCGTCGGTCTCACTGTTGGCGTACAGCCGCTGGTCGAGCTTGCCGAGGATGATCCGGGTGTCGTTGGCGACCGGGGCCGGTTGGCCGGGCAGCATCGGTTCGCCGGTCTTCTTGCTCAGCAGCGACGAGCCGTACTCGAGGTGACTGGTGTCGGACTGCACCCAGCCGCCGGGCAGCACGTAGCTGAATCCACCCGCCGGGTCGTCGACCCGCCCCAGCTCGGGTCCGGCCGGCTCGGCCGCCGGCTGCTGCGGCGCATTCGGGTCCGCCGGCGGCGGCGCCGGCGCGTTCGGGTCCGCGGGCGGCGCGTCCGCGGTGACGGGCGGCGCCGGCGGCGGGGGCGGCACCGGATCCGCGTCCGCCGGTGCTGCCACGCCGAGTGCCAGAACACCGGCGACCGCCGCCGCCAGCGTCCGCATCCCCCGATGTGCGGTCAAAGTCGAGTCCACCTGCCTCATGGCAGGAAAACCTACCGGGTTGACACCGCTACGCAAGCAGGACTCGCCAACCGCCGCAGGGCGTGTCGGGCTCAGCCGTCGTCCGCGGCACGCGGCGCGGCCGACGCCCGCAGCGTCACCTCCTGCGCCTTCACCCCGAACCAGACGCTGTCCCCGGGCGCCAGTTTCAGCTCGGCGGCGGCGTCGGCGGTGATGTCGGCGGCCAGGCCGGGCGTCCCGTCCGGCTGCTCGACGGCCCGCACCTGGATCGCGGCGCCGCGCGCATCGAGTTCGGCCACCGTCACCTCGAACAGGTTCCGCGGGCTGCCGTGTTCCGGCGGCTGCCGGTACACCGCCACCGCGTGCGGAGTGCAGACCGCGACGGCCGGCCGGCCCGCGGCGAGTTCGTCGTCGGCGACCCCGTGCCAGCACTGCCCCCACCAGGTGTGCAGCGTGCCGTCGGCATCCAGCACGCCGCTGACCAGGTTCAGCCCGGCGATCCGGGCACCGAATCGGCTGCGCGGCGCCGCCAGCACCTCGGCGGTGGCACCGATCTCGGCGACCCGGCCCCCGTCGAGCACCAGCACCCGGTCGGCGAGCGCGAACACGTCGAGCAGATCGTGGGTGACCAGCACCGTCATCCGATCGGTCCCGGCGACCACACTGCGCAGCACGGCGCGCACCGCGGCCGCCGCCCCCACGTCGAGCCCGGACAGCGGCTCGTCGAGCAGCAGCACCTCGGGTTCGGCGGCCAGCGCGCGGGCGATCGCGACGCGCTGCGCCTGCCCGCCGGAGAGCCGGCGCGGTCGCCGCTCGGCCAGATCCTCGGCGTCGACCGCCCGCAGCCAGCGCCGGGCGGCCGCCCGGGCGGCGGACCGCGACGCACCGCGGTGCCGGCTGTGCGGCCCGAATGCGACGTTGCCGGCCACGCTCAGGTGCGGGAACAGCAGCGGATCCTGCAGCAGCAGCCCGATCCGCCGGTCCTCGGTGCCGACGTGCACCCCGGTCGCGGTGTCGGTCAGCACCCGTGCGCCGACCGCTACCCGGCCCTCGTCCGGCGCGAGCAGACCGGCCAGCACGTGCAGCAGCGTCGACTTCCCGGCGCCGTTGGGCCCCAGGATCGCCAGCACCTCACCGGGTGCGACGTCGAACCGCACGTCCAGGCCGCGGCCGGCCACCACCGCCCGCACCTGCAGCCCGGCCGTCACCGGGTTCACCCGATTCCCGCCAGCCGGCGGCTGCCCAGCCCGAGGACCACCACCGCGGCCACCGCCACCAGCAGCAGCGACATCGCGGCCGCGGCGTCGGCGTCGGTGACCCGCTCCAGGTAGATGGCCAGCGGCAACGTGCGGGTGACGCCTTCGCGGGAGCCGGCGAAGGTCAGGGTCGCCCCGAACTCCCCCAGCGACCGGGCGAACGCCAGCACCGCCCCGGAGATCAGGCCCGGTGTCAGCAGCGGCAGCGTCACCCGCCACCACACCGTGTTACGGCCGGCGCCGAGCGTCGCCGCCACCACCTCGTAGTCCGCGCCGGCGGTGCGGGCCGCGCCCTCCAGCGCGATCACCAGGAACGGCAGCGAGACGAAGGTCTGGGCCAGCACCACGGCGGTGGTGGTGAACGCGATGTGGATGCCGGCGGCGTCCAGGTAGCGGCCCAGCAGGCCCAGCCGGCCGAACGCGTACAGCAGGGCGATGCCGCCCACCACCGGCGGCAGCACCAGCGGCAACAGCACCAGCGGCCGCAGCAGGCGCACCGCCCGGGCCCGGCTGCGGGCCAGCACCAGCGCCATCGGCACCCCCAGCAGCAGGCAGAGCAGCGTGCTCGCCGCGGCGGTCTTCAGGCTCAGCGTCAGCGCTGTCGTCGCCGACGGGCTGCTGATCAGCGCCCAGAAATGCGGCCAGTCGACACGGACGGCGATCCCCACCAGCGGCAGGATGACGAACGCAGCACCGACCGCCGCCGGCACGTACACCCAGCGCGGCAGTTCGGTGGGCCGGTGGAACGCCACCGCTCAGGGCTTACCGAAGCCGGCGGCGGTGAGGATCTGCCGCCCCTGTTCGCCGGTCACCAGGTCGACGAACTCACCGGCCAGGTCGGCGTGCGCGCTGTCTTTGGGCCGGCCGATCGGATAGGTGTTGACGGCCTGCGCGGCCTCCGGGAATTCCACGGTCTCCACCTTGCCGCCGGCGCCGATCGCGTCGGTGCGGTAGACGACGCCGGCGTCGGCCTGCCCGGTGGTGACCTTGTTGAGCACGTCGGTGACGTCCGGTTCCTCGCTGACCGCGTGGACGTCGACTCCGGTGGCGGCCTCGACCTTGCCGGTCGCCGCGCCGCACGGCACCGGCCGCTGGCAGACCACGACCGCCAGCCCGGGCCGGGCCAGGTCGGCGAACGACGCCACCCGGTGCGGGTTGCCTGGCGCGGTGACGATCACCAGCGTGTTGGTCGCGAACGGCACCTCCCGGCTGATCAGCCCGCGAGCCTGGACGACTTTGTCCATCTGCGCGGTGTTGGCCGAGGCGAAGACGTCGGCGTCGGCGCCCTCGATGAGCTGGGTGGCCAGGTCGGAGGAGCCGCCGAAGTTGAACTCGACCGTCGCGCCCGGGTGTGCGGCCTGGAACCGCTCGGCGATCTCGGTGAACGTCGACCGCAGCGAGGCGGCGGCGAACACCGTGATCGACGCCGGCTGCCGGTGCGGTCCGGCGCACCCGGGCAGACTCGCCGCCAGCAGTCCGGACAGCACGACGGTCAGAATCCGGGCTCGCCACATGGCTCGCACCCTAGCGAAACGGAGTCCACGCTGCGCGGTGGCGGCAACCGTGGCCGGATCGTGTCGGTGTCGCGCTCCGCCGATTGACCATCCGGGCCTACTGTCCAGTAACATATCTGCCGATACGAGGAGGTCTAACCGATGGACGTGCTGGTCACCGGTGGTGACACCGAGCTGGGTCGCGTGGTTGCCGAAGGTTTCAGCAACGCCGGCCACAAGGTCACACTCGCGGGCATGCGGGGCCCCGACCTGGAGGTCGTCGCCAAGGAACTCGACGCGAACGCCGTCGTCTGCGACAACACCGACCCGGAGAGCCTGCTCGCCGCCCGCGGGTTGTTCCCCCACCATCTCGACACCATCGTCAACGTCCCGGCACCCCGCTGGCAGGGCGGCGACCCGCGCACCTACACGCTGGCCGACCACGCCACGGCGTGGCGCAGCGCCCTGGACGCGACCGTGCTGTCGGCGGTGCTGACCGTGCAGACCATCGGCGACCACCTGCGCTCGGGTGGGTCGATCGTGTCGGTGGTGCCGGAGAACCCGCGCGACGGCAGCGCCGACGCGGCCGTCAAGGCGGCCCTGTCGAATTGGACCGCCGGCCAGGCCGGCCTGTTCGGCACCCGCGGGATCACCGTCAACGCGGTCGCCTCGGGCGCCGGCTCGACGCCGGGTTACGACGGGCTGACCAGTACCCCGCCGACGGTGGCCGCGGAGTTCGCCCGGCTGGCCCTGTTCCTCACCACGCCGGCCGCTCGGCACATCACCGGTCAGACCCTGCACGTCAGTCACGGCGCACTGGCTCAGTTCGGCTAATTCGAGGACTGCGGTCATCACAAGTGGTTAATCCCACAAGCGCCGAATTCGGCGGCGCCTAACCGGGTCGACTAGCGTATTGGTGAACGCAGCCGCCGTCGAGGAGCGATACGAATTCCATGAATGCTCAGCCTGATTCCACCGCGCCGACCAGCCGTCGTCACCAGGTCGTCATCATCGGATCCGGGTTCGGTGGACTGACCGCGGCGAAGAAGCTCAAGCGGGCCGACGTCGACGTCAAGATGATCGCCCGCACCACCCACCACCTGTTCCAGCCGCTGCTGTACCAAGTGGCGACCGGGATCCTCTCCGAGGGTGAGATCGCGCCCTCCACCCGGGTGGTGCTGCGCAAGCAGAAGAACGCTCAGGTGCTGCTCGGCGACGTGACCCGGATCGATCTGGCCGGCAAGTTCGTCACCTCGGAGGTGCTCGGCCACACCTACGACACCCCGTACGACACGCTGATCGTCGCGGCCGGCGCCGGCCAGTCCTACTTCGGCAACGACCAGTTCGCCGAGTTCGCGCCGGGCATGAAGACCATCGACGACGCCCTGGAACTGCGCGGCCGCATCCTGAGCGCGTTCGAGCAGGCGGAGCGCTCCCGCGACGCCGAGCGCCGCGAGAAACTACTGACCTTCACCGTCGTCGGCGCGGGTCCGACCGGCGTCGAAATGGCCGGGCAGATCGCCGAATTGGCCAATTACACGCTCAACGGCGCATTCCGGAACATCGACACCACCAAGGCGCGGGTCATCCTGCTCGACGCCGCCCCGGCGGTGCTGCCGCCGATGGGCGAGAAGCTCGGCCGCAAAGCCGCCGAACGGCTGCAGAAGATGGGCGTGGAGATCCAGCTCGGGGCGATGGTCACCGACGTCGACCGCAACGGGCTGACCGTCAAGGATCACGACGGCACCACGCGGCGGATCGAATCGCAGTGCAAGGTGTGGTCCGCCGGTGTCGCGGCCAGCCCACTGGGCCGGGACCTCGCGGAGCAGTCCGAGGTGGAGCTCGACCGCGCCGGCCGGGTCAAGGTGCAGCCGGACCTGTCGGTGCCGGGCCACCCGAACGTCTTCGTCATCGGCGACATGGCCGCGGTCGACGGCGTGCCCGGCATGGCGCAGGGTGCCATTCAGGGCGCCAAGCACGTCGCCAACGCGATCAAGGCCGAACTCGGCGGCGCCGACCCGGTGGACCGGGAGCCGTTCCAGTACCTGGACAAGGGTTCGATGGCCACCGTGTCGCGGCTCTCCGCGGTCACCAAGATCGGCCCGATCGAGTTCAGCGGTTTCTTCGCCTGGCTGGCCTGGCTGCTGCTGCACCTGATCTACCTGGTCGGCTTCCGGAGCAAGCTGAGCACACTGCTGTCCTGGAACGTGACGTTCCTGAGCAACCGTCGCGGCCAGCTCACGATCACCGAGCAGCAGGCGTTCGCCCGAACCCGGCTGGAGCAGCTCGAGGTGCTGGCGGCCGAGGCGCAGCGCGGCGCCGCCGAACGCGCGGTCAGCTAGGCCGACGCGCCCGGGGGGGTGGCGAGCCTAAGCCCCATCCACCGGTTCGAGGTTCTGCAACCGCACCTGACCGCGGGCGATCAGCCGCTCGTCGTCGTCGGTGATCGTCACCAGCCACAGTTGCTGGCGGCGACCGCGGTGGATCGGCGTGGACGTCGCGGACACGGTGCCGGCGGACACGGCGCGCAGGAAGTCGGTGTTGTTGTTGACGCCCACCACGTTTCCGCCGCCGTTGGCGCTCAGCCAGGTGTAGGCGGAGACACTCGCGACGCTTTCGACGATCGAGCAGTACACCCCACCGTGCACGATCCCGGTCGGCTGCCACAGTTTGGGCTGCAGTTCCAGCCGCGCGCGGCCGCCGTCGGGGCTCAGTTCGGTGAAGGTCAGGCCGATCTCGTCGTCGAAGGGTGAGCGGTAGCCCGGCATGATGCCGTCGGTGGGGGCCATGCCTTGTGTTTACACCGCCGGCGACCGCCGACGCACACTGGAGTCATGCCCAGCCCGGAACTGTGCGCCGCCCGCACCTGCTACGACCACCTGGCCGGCGCGCTCGGCGTCGCGGTCTTCGACGGTCTGCTCCGCCGCGGTGCCCTCGTCGTCGACGGCACCTGCCGGCTGGGGCCGCAGGCCGACCCGGTGTTCGCCGAACTCGGGGTGGATCTGGGCGCGCTGGCCGACCGGCCGGCGTCGGCCCGGCCGCTGCTGCGCTGCTGTGTCGACTGGACCGAACACCGCCCGCACCTGGCGGGGGCGCTCGGTGCCGCGGTGCTGGCTCGCGCCGAGACCGCGGGCTGGGTGCGGCGGCGCCCCGGCAGCCGGGCCGTCGACGTCACCACCGCCGGGCAGCGGGTATTCGCGCAGGTACTGACGGTTTCGGTGGCTGTCGAGCGGGCCCGCGGCAGCAGACGCACAGCATCTGGTACGACGGCCGGTAGTAACCACGGGTAGGCTGGCTGACGTTGCCCAGAGGAATGAATAGGACATGGCGAAGCTGACGCGTTTGGGGGATCTGGAGCGGGCGGTGATGGACCACCTGTGGTCCGTGCCCGAGTCGCAGACCGTGCGCCAGGTCCACGAGGCACTGGCGATGCACCGCGATCTGGCGTACACGACGGTGATGACCGTGCTGCAGCGGCTGGCGAAGAAGAACCTGGTCGCGCAGATCCGCGACGACCGGGCGCACCGCTACGCCCCGATGCGGGGCCGCGACGAACTGGTCGCCGGGCTGATGGTGGAGGCACTGGATCAGGCCGCGGACTCCGGTGACCGGCAGGCCGCACTGGTGCACTTCGTCGAGCGCGTCGGGATCGACGAAGCCGACGCCCTGCGCCGGGCCCTCGACGAACTGGAGTCCAAACATCGGATCGAGGTCCCCGCTGGCGGTCGGACCGCTCGCTAAGGGAGACTGACAGCGTGTCCGCGCTGGCCTTCACCGTCGTCGCGCTGCTGCTGGTCGGCCCGGTCCCCGGGTTGCTGGCGCGCGCGCACTGGCCGCTGCACGCACCCCGCGCCGCACTGGTGCTGTGGCAGGCCGTCGCGATCGCCGCAGTGCTGTCGGCGTTCAGCGCCGGTATCGCGATCGCCAGCCGTCTGCTGATGCCCGGCCCGGACGGTCGGCCGACGGCGACGCTGCTCGGCGACATCAACCGCCTCGGCCTACCACTGTGGCTGCTCTACGTCACCGTGTTCATGCTGACCGTGCTGGTCGGTGTCCGGCTGGCGGTGACGACGGTGCGCGGGGCGATCAGCACCCGGGCCCGCCGGGCCCGGCACCGCATGCTGGTCGACCTGCTCAGCATCGAGCGCGACACCGCCGTCGGCCGCACCGCCGGGCTGCGCATCCTGGAGGTGCTGCAGCCGCTGGCCTACTGCCTGCCCGGGGTGCGCAGTCGGGTGGTGCTCAGCGCCGGGACACTGACCGCGCTGAGCGACGCCGAATTGACCGCGGTGCTCAGCCATGAGCGCGCCCACCTGCGCGCCCGCCACGACCTGGTGCTGGAGGCGTTCACCGCGGTGCACACCGCATTCCCCCGGTTCGTGCGCAGCGCCAGCGCGCTGGACGCGGTCCGCCTGCTGGTCGAACTGCTGGCCGACGACGCCGCCGTGCGGGTGGCCGGCGCCCCTCCCCTGGCCCGCGCCCTGGTGACGTGTGCGTCGACCGCCGCGCCGGCGGGCGCCTTGGCCGCCGGTGGTCCCACCACGGTGCTGCGGGTGCGCCGGCTGTCCGGCCCGGGGAACAGCCGGACGCTGGCCGCACTGGCGTACACGACCGCCGCCGGGGTGCTGGCCGTTCCGACGATCGCGCTGGCGGTACCGTGGCTGACCGAACTGCACAGACTGATCGCCCGGTAGCCGGGGTTCCCCGATCACCCACCGAAAGGCGAATGTATGAGTGCGTCGGAACTTGTCGGCACCGCCCAGATCGGGGTGACCGGTCTGGCCGTCATGGGATCCAACATCGCGCGTAACTTCGCCCGGCACGGCTACACCGTCGCGCTGCACAACCGGTCGATCGCCAAGACCGACGCCCTGCTCGCCGAGCACGGTTCCGACGGGAACTTCGTGCGCACCGAATCGATCCCGGAATTCCTTGCCGCGCTGGAGAAGCCGCGGCGGGTGCTGATCATGGTGCAGGCCGGCGCCGCCACCGACGCAGTCATCAACGACCTGGCCGATGCGATGGAGCCCGGCGACATCATCATCGACGGCGGCAATGCGCTGTACACCGACACCATCCGGCGGGAGAAGGAGATGGCCGACCGGGGCCTGCACTTCGTCGGCGCCGGCATCTCCGGTGGTGAGGAGGGCGCGCTGAACGGGCCGGCGATCATGCCCGGCGGACCGGCCGCGTCCTATGTGGCGCTGGGGCCGCTGCTGGAGGAGATCTCCGCGCACGTCGACGGGGTGCCGTGCTGCACGCACATCGGCCCGGACGGCTCCGGGCACTTCGTCAAGATGGTGCACAACGGCATCGAGTACTCCGACATGCAGCTGATCGGCGAGGCCTACCAGCTGCTGCGCGACGCGCTGGGGCTGTCGGCGGCCGACATCGCCGACGTGTTCACCGACTGGAACGCCGGGGATCTGGACAGCTACCTGGTGGAGATCACCGCCGAGGTGCTGCGTCAGGTGGACGCCAAGACCGGCAAGCCGCTGGTGGACGTCATCGTCGACGAGGCCGGGCAGAAGGGCACCGGCCGCTGGACGGTGAAGTCCGCCCTGGACCTGGGGGTGCCGGTGACCGGCATCGCCGAGGCGGTGTTCGCCCGGGCGCTGTCGGGCTCGGTGCCGCAGCGGCGCGCCGGCGCCGGGCTGGCGTCGGGCACCCTCGGCGCGCGGCCCACCGACGTCGCCACGTTCACCGAGGACGTCCGCCAGGCGCTGTACGCCTCGAAGATCGTCGCCTACGCCCAGGGCTTCAACCAGATCCAGGCCGGCAGCGCCGAATACGGCTGGGACGTCAGCCCCGGCGACCTGGCGACGATCTGGCGCGGCGGCTGCATCATCCGGGCCAAATTCCTCAACCGGATCAAGGAGGCGTTCGACGCCGAGCCGCAACTGCCGACGCTGCTGGCCGCCCCCTACTTCCGCACGGCGGTGGAGTCGGCGATCGACAGCTGGCGCCGGGTGGTGACCACCGCGGTCGCCCTGGGGATCGCCACCCCCGGCTTCTCCTCGGCGCTGGCCTACTACGACGGGCTGCGCGCCGAGCGGCTGCCGGCGGCGCTGATCCAGGGGCAGCGGGACTACTTCGGCGCGCACACCTACGGCCGGGTCGACGCGCCGGGCAAATTCCACACGCTGTGGAGCGGGAACCGCACCGAAATCGCCACGTAGGCGATAATGCCCTAGACGATGAGATTCCTCGATGGGCAGCGCCCCGCGTACGACCTGACCTATGACGATGTCTTCATCGTCCCGAACCGGTCCGACGTCGACTCCCGCCTGGACGTCGACCTGTCCACCCGCGACGGCTCCGGCACCACCATCCCGGTGGTGGTGGCGAACATGACCGCGGTGGCGGGCCGGCGGATGGCCGAGACGGTGGCCCGGCGCGGCGGCCTGGTGGTGCTGCCCCAGGACCTGCCGATCGAGGCGGTGCGCCGGACGGTGGAGTTCGTCAAAAGCCGTGACCTGATCGCCGACACCCCGGTGCTGCTGTCGCCGGAGGATTCGGTCTCCGATGCGCTGGCCCTGATCCCCAAGCGGGCGCACGGGGCTGCGGTGGTGACCGCGGACGGCCGCCCGGTGGGCCTGGTGACGAAGGCGTGCTGCGACGGGGTGGACCGGTTCACCCGGGTCCGCAACGTCATGCTGCCGGATCTGGTGACCGCCCCGGTCGGCACCGACCCGCGCCGGGTGTTCGACCTGCTGGAGCACGCCCCGATCGACATCGCGGTGCTGACCGCCGCCGACGGCACCCTGGCCGGCGTGCTGACCCGCACCGGGACGATCCGGGCCGGCATCTACCGCCCCGCCGTCGACGGCGCCGGCCGGTTGCGGATCGGCGCCGCGGTCGGGATCACCGGTGAGGTGACGGCCCGGGCGGCGGCGCTGGTGGCGGCCGGCGTCGACGTGCTGGTCATCGACACCGCGCACGGCCACCAGGTCAAGGCGCTGGAGGCGATCCGGGCGGTGGCGTCCGACGGTCACGGGGTGCCACTGGTCGCCGGCAACGTGGTCTCCGCGGACGGCACCCGGGACCTGATCGGGGCCGGGGCGAACATCGTCAAGGTCGGTGTGGGCCCCGGCGCGATGTGCACCACCCGGATGATGACCGGCGTGGGCCGCCCGCAGTTCTCCGCGGTACTGGAGTGTGCGGCGACAGCCCGTGAACTCGGCGCCCAGGTGTGGGCCGACGGCGGGGTGCGCCACCCCCGCGACGTGGCGCTGGCACTGGTGGCCGGGGCGTCGAACGTGATGATCGGCTCCTGGTTCGCCGGCACCTACGAATCCCCCGGCGACCTGATGCACGACCGCGACGACAAGCCGTACAAGGAGAGCTACGGAATGGCCTCCAAGCGGGCGGTGGCCGCACGCACCGCGGGCGACGGCGCGTTCGACCGGCTGCGCAAGTCACTGTTCGAGGAGGGCATCTCGACGTCCCGGATGGAGTTGCACCCGGATCGCGGCGGGGTCGAGGACCTGCTGGACCACATCACCTCCGGGGTCCGCAGCACCTGCACCTACGTCGGCGCGGCCACCCTGACCGAACTGCATGAGCGGGCGGTGATCGGGGTGCAGTCGGCGGCTGGTTTCGCCGAGGGCCACCCGCTGCCGTTCGGCTGGTGAGATCGACGAGACCGGCGAGACCGCAATGAACATGGCCGTCACCGTCCTCAGCCTGCTGGCGTTCGCGGTGCTCACCCTGGGCACCGCGGTCTTCGTCGCGGCCGAGTTCTCCCTGACCACCCTGGAGCGCAGCGTCGTGGAGGCCAACGCGCGCCGCGGCGCCCGCCGGGACGTCTACATCCAGCGCGCCCACAACACCCTGTCGTTTCAGCTGTCCGGCGCGCAGCTGGGCATTTCCATCACCACCCTGGCGACCGGCTACCTGGCCGAACCGGTGCTGGCCCGGTGGCTGCGTCCGGCGCTGAGCGCCCTGGGCCTGACCGAGGGCACCGCGAACGGCGTCGCCCTGTTCCTGGCGCTGGCGATGGCGACCTCCCTGTCAATGGTCTTCGGCGAACTGGTGCCGAAGAACCTGGCCGTGGCCCGCCCGCTGCCGATCGCCCGCGCCGTCGCCGGGCCGCAGCTGCTGTTCTCCCGGATGTTCGCCTACGCGATCCGGCTGACCAACGGCGCCGCGAACCGCATTCTGATCCGGCTGGGCATCGAGCCCACCGACCGGCTGGCCTCGGCGCGGTCACCGCGGGAACTGGCCTCCCTGGTGCGCAACTCGGCGCGCAGCGGCGCCCTGGACCCGACCACCGCGGCGCTGGTCGGCGGCTCGCTGCGGTTCGGCGCGCTGACCGCCGCGGAGCTGATGACCCCGCGGTCGAAGATCGTCACCCTGCAGGCCGGCGCCACCGTCGCCGACCTGGCCGCCACCGCGATCGACACCGGTTTCTCCCGCTTCCCGGTGATCGACGGCGACCTCGACGCGACCGTCGGGATCGTGCACGTCAAGCAGGTTTTCGGGGTGCCGGCCGCAGTCCGGGCCGACACCCCGGTCACCGCCATCGCCCGGCCGGCCGCCCTGGTGCCGTCCACCCTGGACGGTGACGCGGTGATGGCGCAGCTGCGCTCCGGCCCGCTGCAGGCCGCGCTGGTCGTCGACGAGTACGGCGGCACCGCCGGGATGCTCACAATGGAGGATCTGATCGAGGAGATCGTCGGTGATGTCCGCGACGAACACGACGACGCGACCCCCGACGTGGTGGCCGACGGCGTCGGCTGGCAGGTCTCCGGCCTGCTGCGGATCGACGAGGTGGCCGCCGCCACCGGCTACCGGGCGCCGGCAGGCGGTTACGAGACGATCGGCGGGCTGGTGCTGCAGCACCTAGGGCACATCCCGGTGGCCGGTGAGACCGTCGACCTCACCGCGTTCGAGCCCGATGAGCTGTCCGCGCAGCCGCCGCGCTGGCGCGCCCGGGTGGTCCGGATGGACGGCCGTCGTATCGATCAGCTGTCCCTGACCCGGGTCGAGGCCGGCGATGACTGATCTGCTCGACGTGGTGCTGACGGTGCTGCTGATCGCCGGGAACGGGTTCTTCGTCGGCGCGGAGTTCTCGCTGATCTCCGCCCGTCGCGACCGGCTGGAGGCGCTGGCCGAGGAGGGCCGGCGCAGCGCGGTGACCGTGATCCGGGCCGGTGAGCAGTTGCCGCTGATGCTGGCCGGCTTTCAGCTCGGGGTCACGGTCTGCTCGATCCTGCTCGGCCGGATCGGGGAGCCGGCGGTGGCCGACCTGCTGCAGGACCCGTTCTCCTGGCTGGGTGTCCCCGACCCGCTGCTGCACACGGCGGCGTTCGTCGTCGCCCTGGCCGTGGTGGTCACCCTGCATGTGCTGTTCGGCGAGATGGTGCCCAAGAACATCACGCTGGCCGGCCCGGAGACCGCGGCGATGCTGCTGATCCCCCCGTACCTGGTCTACATGGCGGCCGCCCGGCCGTTCATCGCGTTCTACAACTGGTGCACGCACGTCATCGTGCGCGCCCTGCGGGTGCAGCCCAAGGACGAACTGGAGGTCACCGTCTCGACGGTGGAATTGAGCGAGATGATCGCCGAATCGGTCTCGGCGGGGCTGCTGGACGTCGAGGAGTACACCCGGCTGACCCGCACCCTGCAGATCCGCACCCGCACGGTGGCCGACGTCGCCGTGCCCGTCGGCGACATCAGCGCGGTTCCGGCCGCCGCCCCCGGGCTCGGCCCCACCCTCGGTGCGGTCGAGGCGGCGCTCGACGCGACCGGCTACTCACGGTTCCCGGTGGTCGACGGCGCCGAGTTCGTCGGCTACCTGCACATCAAGGACGTCCTGCCGCTCAGCGAGAGCGGCGCCGGGCCGGATGCGGTCGTCGACGTCGCCGCGGTGCGCCCGCTGCCGCGCATCCCGGCGGCGATGGCGCTGGCCGACGCGCTGCCCCGGCTGCGGCGCAGCGACAGCCATCTGGCGCTGGCGGTCGCCGATGGCCGGGTGGTGGCGCTGGTCGCCCTGGAGGACCTGGTGGAGGACGTGGTGGGCACGGTGCGCGACGGTGCCCAGCGTGTCTGAGCTGAGCGGCTGGCAGGCCCGGTCCGCGGCCTACCGGCAGCGGCTGGACGCCTTCCTGGAACCGCACCTGACGCGGATCACCGCCGGGGACCCGGTGCCGGAGTTCCTGTTCAGCTACTACGGCCTGCGCCCGGGACAGTTGCGCTGCTGGCATCCCGGGTTCGGCGTGGCGCTCGCCGGCGCCGCGGCGGTGCGCGAGTACGGCGACCGTCGCGGGTACACGGTCGCCGACGGGCGGGTCGGGGTCGACGAGGCCTTCCTGAAAACCCGGCTGGGCACGGTGAAGTTCGTGGCGGGACTGCTGCGGGCGACCGCCGGCCGGCCGGCGCAGCTGAACTGTTTCGGACTGCACGAGTGGGCGATGGTCTACCGCAGTGACACCGCCCGGCACAGTCACGTTCCGCTGCGGCTGAGCGGCGCCGAGATCGACGGTGTGGTGGAGGCAACCCCGTTACGCTGCACACATTTCGATGCGTTCCGGTTCTTCACCACGGCAGCGGCGCCCCGCAATGCGACCGCGCTGCATCGGGAGACACAGGTCGCGTCGGAGCAGCCCGGCTGCCTGCACGCCAACATGGATCTGTTCAAGTGGTGCCTGAAGCTGAGCCCGCTGATCGACTCCGACCTGCTGCTGGACTGCCTGGAGTTGGCCGCCGCGGCCCGTGAGGTGGACATGCGGGCCAGCCCGTACGACTTGACCGGGTACGGTTATGCGCCGATCGCCATCGAATCGCCCACCGGGCGCGCAGAATATGTGCGGTGCCAGAGTGTCATCGCCGACCGCGCCGCTCCGCTGCGGGCAGCATTGCTGGAGCGGTGTGACCTGCTGTTGGGGACTGTTGCGTGCGGGGAACGCCGCGCTCAGCCGGTAAGGTGGTGCACTGCCAGTGAGGGAGGAACAGATGACTAACCGCGTGTCAATAGGCAATCTTGAGGTCGCTCAGGTCCTGTACGACTTCGTGACCGACGAGGCATTGCCGGGCACCGGCGTCGACCCGGACAGCTTCTGGGCGGGCGTGGACAAGGTCGTCACCGACCTGGCGCCGAAGAACCGGGACCTGCTCGACCGCCGTGACGACCTGCAGGCGCAGATCGACCGGTGGCACCGCCAGCGGGTGATCGCGCCACTGGACGCCGAGGCCTACCGCGAGTTCCTCACCGAGATCGGCTATCTGCAGCCCGAACCGGCCGACTTCGCAGTCACCACCGCCAACGTCGACGACGAGATCGCCCGGCAGGCCGGTCCGCAGCTGGTCGTCCCGGTGCTCAACGCCCGGTTCGCGCTCAACGCCGCCAACGCCCGGTGGGGGTCGCTGTACGACGCGCTGTACGGCACCGACGTCATCTCCGAAGAGGACGGCGCCGAAAAGGGTTCCGGGTACAACAAGATCCGCGGCGACAAGGTGATCGCTTACGCCCGCAAGTTCCTCGACGACGGACTGCCGCTGGCCAACGGTTCCTGGACCGAGGTCACCGGTTTCGCGGTGCGCGACGGTGCACTGGTCATCACTCTGGCCGACGGGCTGGAGACCTCGGTCGCGTCGCCTGCGGAGTTCGTCGGCTACACCGGTGCCGCCGAGTCGCCGGCGTCGGTGCTGCTGGTGCACCACGGGCTGCACGCCGAGATCCTGATCGACCCGGAGTCGCCGATCGGCGCGACCGACGCCGCCGGGATCAAGGACGTGGTGCTGGAGTCGGCGGTCACCACGATCATGGACTTCGAGGACTCGGTGACCGCCGTCGACGCCGACGACAAGGTGCTGGGTTACCGCAACTGGCTGGGCCTGAACCGCGGCGACCTCGCCGAGGAGGTCAGCAAGGGCGGCAAGAGCTTCACCCGGACGCTGCACGCGGACCGCGAGTTCACCTCCCCCGACGGTGCGGGCACCGTCGTGCTGCCCGGCCGCAGCCTGATGTTCGTCCGCAACGTCGGTCACCTGATGACCAACGACGCCATTGTCTTCGCCGACGGTACCGAGGTGCCCGAGGGCATTCAGGACGCGCTGTTCACCGGGCTGATCGGCATGCACGGCCTCAATGGCGGCGACGGCAACGGGCCGCTGCTCAACAGCCGCACCGGGTCGATCTACATCGTCAAGCCCAAGATGCACGGCCCCGACGAGGTGGCGTTCACCGCGGAGCTGTTCGGTCGGGTCGAGGAGGTGCTGGGTCTGCCGGCGGCCACCCTCAAGGTCGGCATCATGGACGAGGAGCGCCGCACCACCGTCAACCTCAAGGCGTGCATCAAGGCCGCATCCGACCGGGTGGTGTTCATCAACACCGGCTTCCTGGACCGCACCGGCGACGAGATCCACACCTCGATGGAGGCCGGGCCGATGGTGCGCAAGGGCACCATGAAGAGCCAGCCGTGGATTCTGGCCTACGAGGACAACAACGTCGACGTCGGACTGGCGACCGGGCTGACCGGGCACGCGCAGATCGGCAAGGGCATGTGGGCGATGACCGATCTGATGGCCGACATGGTCACCCAGAAGATCGGCCAGCCGCGCGCCGGCGCGAGCACCGCCTGGGTGCCCTCGCCCACCGCGGCGACCCTGCACGCGATGCACTACCACCTGGTCGATGTGTTCGCGGTGCAGTCCGAACTGGCCGGTAAGAAGCGCGCGTCACTCGACCAGCTGCTGACCATCCCGCTGTCGGAGGGCCTGGCCTGGGCATCGGACGAGATCCGCGAAGAGGTCGACAACAACTGCCAGTCGATTCTGGGCTACGTGGTGCGCTGGGTGGACCAGGGCGTCGGCTGCTCGAAGGTGCCCGACATCCACGACATCGCGCTGATGGAAGACCGTGCGACGCTGCGCATCTCGAGCCAGCTGCTGGCAAACTGGTTGCGGCACGGTGTGATCACCGAGGACGATGTGCGGTCCAGCCTGGAGCGGATGGCCCCGGTGGTCGACCGGCAGAACGCCGACGACGCCGAATACCTGCCGATGGCACCGGATTTCGACGGCAGCATCGCGTTCGCCGCGGCGCAGGAGCTGATCCTGTCCGGGACGACGCAGCCCAACGGTTACACCGAGCCGATCCTGCACCGGCGTCGTCGTGAGTTCAAGGCCCGGGCCGGCCTCTAGACTCCGATTGGTTCGAAGATCGTCGTTTCAAGATCGCCGTAGCCGGACAGCTGACCAAGCGGAGAGGACGCACTCTTGGGTAGGCACAGCTTTCCCGGTCCGGACGACGACGAGTCGTTCGACGCCGGCCCGGAGCCGACTTCGGGCCGCTTCGACGATGGCTACGCCGACCAGCACGGCTACCGGGATGGCGGCTACCCCGGCCGTTTCGAGCACGACGACTACGCCGACGAGCGGTTCGACGGCGATGGCTACGACGGCCGGGACGGCTACGCCGACGGCGGGTATGCCGACGATGACTACGGCGACGACGGCTACCTCGACCAGGGGGCCGACGACGGGTACGCCGACCGCGGGCCGGGTGACCGCAGGCCGCGTGACCGCACCGACAGCGGTCGCTGGGCCGCCGATCCCGCCCAGTACATCCGTCGCAGTGGGCACGACAACGACGAATCGCGGTATCGCACCGGCCCGTTCGGTGCGATCGGTGGGTTCGACACCGATGCGGAGCAGCCGGATGAACCCCGCGGCGACCACCGCGACCTGAACCTGTGGCGCCGGCACCGCAGCGTCGACGGCCGGCGCGGTGTCAGCGTCGGGGTGATCGCCGCGCTGGTCACGGTGATCGCCGTGGTCGGGACCGTGATCCTGTGGCGCTTCTTCGGCCATTCGCTGTCGCACCGGTCCGCCGACGCCGCGGGCAACTGCGCCGAAGGTGGCTTGACCGTCGCCGTCGTCGCCGACCCGTCGATCTCCGATCACGTGCAGGGACTGGCCGAGCGGTTCAACAAGTCCGCCAAGCCGGTGGGCGATCGCTGCGTGTCGGTGCAGGTCAAACCCGTCGACTCCGATGCGGTCGTCGGCGGTTTCATCGGCGACTGGCCCGCGCAACTCGGTGAGCGGCCGGCGCTGTGGATCCCCGGCAGTTCGATCTCGGTGGCCCGCCTGCAGTCCGTCGCCGGTCAGGAGACTGTCAGCGACAGCCGGTCGCTGGTCACCTCCCCGGTCCTGCTGGCGATCCGACCGGAGCTCAAAACGGCTCTGCAGAAGCAGAATTGGGGGACGCTGCCGGACCTGCAGACCGACCCCGACGCGCTCGGCCCGCTGGGCCTGCCCGGCTGGGGGCCGTTGCGCCTGGCGCTGCCGATCGACGGCAACGGCGACGCGGCGTTCCTGGCCGGTGAGGCGGTGGCGGCGGCGTCCGCACCGAAGGGCGCACCCGTCACCGACGGCGCCGGCGCCGTGCACAAGCTCGCCGGCGCGCAGCCGAAACTGGTGGACAGTTCGCTGGCCGAGGCACTGAACGTGCTGCTGCGAACGGGCAATCCGGCGGAGAACCCGGTGCACGCGGTGGTCACCACCGAGCAGCAGCTGTTCACCCGGGGCGAGTCGCTGTCCGACCCGGCCGGCGCCCTGGGCTCCTGGCTGCCGCCGGGGCCGGTTCCGGTCGCCGACTATCCGACCGTGCTGCTCGCCGGTTCCTGGCTGTCGCAGGAGCAGGTCAGCGCCGCCAGCGAATTCGCCCGGTTCGCTCGCAAGCCCGACCAGCTGGCCGAGCTGGCCAAGGCCGGGTTCCGGGTGGAGGGCGTCAAGCCGCCGAACAGTGACGTCACCGGCTTCCCGCCAGTGTCGTCGACGCTGGCGGTCGGTGATGACGCCGTGCGGGCGACGCTGGCCAATGCGCTGACCACGCTGGGCGGCAGTTCGGCCGTGACGATCATGCTCGACCAGTCCATGACCACCACCGAGGGCGGCAAGAGCCGGCTGGCGCATGTGATCGCCGCTCTGGACCATCGGATCGCGGCGCTGCCGCCGACGTCCGCGGTCGGCCTGTGGACGTTCGACGGCACCGAGGGCCGCAGTGTGGTGTCGTCCGGCCCGCTGGACGACCAGGTCAACGGCGAGCCCCGCTCCAAGACGCTGACCGGCAAGTTGGACGACCTGAGCTCGGTGTCCGGCGGTGCGGTGTCGTTCACCACCCTGCGCATGCTCTACACCCAGGCACTGGCCGAATACCGTGAGGGCCAGAACAATTCGATCCTGGTGATCACCGCCGGCCCGCACACCGACCGCACCCTGGACGGCCCGGGACTGCAGGATTACATCCGCGGCGCGTTCGACCCGCAGCGCCCGATCGCCGTCAACGTCATCGACTTCGGCAGTGACCCGGACCGGGCCACCTGGCAGTCGGTGGCGCAGTTGTCCGGCGGCGCCTACCAGAACCTGACGAGTGCCAACTCCCCCGACCTGGCTTCGGCGCTGACCACGCTGCTGAGCTGAGCGGAATCAACTCAGCGCGTTGACGATCTGCTGCGGGACGGTGTCCACCAACTCCGTGAGCGCACCGCCGAACGAGCCGACGCTGACGTGCGCCAGGTCGAGGTTCGGCAGCAGGTCCTTGAGCAGGTCGCCCAGGTTCAGGTTGCTGAGATCCCCGACCAGGCCGGACAGGTCCAGCGGCAGCTTCGACAGGCCCAGATCGTTGACGAGATCACCCAGGTTCAGCCCGTTCAGCAGGCCGGTGATGCCCAGGCTGCCGAACGGGTTGCCCAGATCGTTGAGCAGGCCACCCAGCGTCAGATCACCGGTCGACGGCGCGAAGCCCAGTGCCTCCAGCACCCCCCCGACGCTCAGGTTCTGGCCCGGAGCGATGCCCAGATCACCGAGCAGACCGCCCAGAGACAGGTCCTTACCGGACAAGCCCAGGTCACCCAGCAGACCGCCGACCGTCAGGCTGTTGCCGTTCAGACCGAGGTCACCGAGCAGTCCGCCGATGGTCAATCCGCCGGGCGTCGAGCCCAGGTCGTTGAGTAGATCGCCGACGGTCAAACCACTGCCGTTCAGTCCCAGATGCCCGAGCAGGTCACCGATCGTCGTGCCGGTACCGGAGAGTCCGAGATCATTCAGCAGGCTGCCGATCGTCAGTCCGTTCGTGTTGAGTCCGAGGTCACCGAGCAGGTTGCCGAGCCCCAGATTGTGCGGGGTGATACCCAGTGCGTTGAACAGGCCGTCCAGTAGGCCGCCGATGCTCGGCGCGGTGCTGGGCAGCAGGGTGCTGACGGCGGCGACAAGGGTATTGAGCGCAGTCGTCACCACGGCGTTCAGCGGTACACCGAAGGCCTTGAGTACGCCTTCCAAAGCCGAGGTCAACAAGCTGACCACGCTGCCGCCGCCGGGTAGCGCGTCACCTGTCCCCAGTCCGAGCAGGCTGAGCAGCGAGTCGGCCGACACCGTGTTCGTCGGGTCCAGCCCCAGCGAAGTGAGCAACCCGTTGAGCACCGACGTCGACAGCGCCGTACTGGGGTCGAGACCCAGCGCGCCCAGCAGGCTGTTGATCACGCTCGGCGTCAGCGTGCTGTTGGAATCCAGGCCCAGGGAGGTCAGCAGGTTGGTCACCGTACTCGTCGAGATCGCGCTCGTCGGGTCCAGTCCCAGCGAGCTCAACAGACTGTTCACCACCCCGCCTGACACACCGCCGGTTGGGTCGAGCCCCAGTGAGCCGAGCAGGCTGTTGAGCATGGTCGGCGACACCGTATTCGACGGGTCCAGCCCCACCAGTCCCAGCAGGCTGGCCGGGGACAGCAGCTTGCTCGGATCGATGCCGAACGCGCTCAGCACGCTGCTGAGCGGCAGGTTGTTCAGGTCGACGTTCGTGTCGAGGCCCAAGCCGTGCAGGATGTTGGTCAGACCCAGGGTGATCGCGTTTCCGGACCCGAGATTGTCGAGGCCGAGCAGGTTCAGCAGCCCACCGAGGCTGGTGATGCCGGTGCCAGCCTTCAGCAGGTCACCCAGCCCGTCGCCGCTGATCCCCAGGTCGCTGAGCAGGCTGCCCAGCGTGATGTTCCCCAGGTTGAGTTGATCCAGCAGTCCGCTCAGGTTCAGGTTCGTCAGGTTGTTCAGCCCGAGCAGGTCGAGCAGCTTGGTCAGGTTGAGATCGACGGTGAGGTTCGACTCCGGCGCGAGGATCCCGTTGAGCACCGGGACGTTGATGATGCCGCCGAGCAGGCTGACGTTCTGCGCGCCGTTGAGGTAGGCGTCCATAACGGTCGCCGGCCCCTCCAGCAACGCGGTGCCGGCGGTGGCCGGGTTGCCGAGGTCGCCGAGCACGCTGTGCAGCGCGTTCGCGGTGACCACCTGTGACCCGAGGTTGGCGATCAGCAGTTCCAGCGCCGGCGGCAGTTGCACCGTGACGGTTGCGGGCAGCGGCGTGAGGTCGGTGCTGACGGTCGGGGTGATGTCGGTGAGCGCCTTGAACACGCCGAGCGGGTTGGTGAAGAGCTCGCCGAACACCTTCGTGATCGCGGTCATGTCGGCGTTGTCGCTGATGTTGGTCAGGTTTGCGGTGGTGTGGGTGAACAGGTCCGACCACGCGTCGGTCAGCCGCACCGCTGCCGATTGGGCTGCGGGCAGCTGCCCGGCGGCGGTCGGCGGCAGGCTGATCGGGGTGACGGCGACCAGCACGGCGCCGGTGACGGCGATGCCGGTGGTGATGTAGGGCTGAAGTGTTTGCCGCATGATCCCTCCCTGAAGTCAGAATGTGATGTGCATCTCACGCAAGCTGAGAGTAACCCTCGGACACGGGCCGTGCGGTCTTATTTCCGAATTTTTCAACCCTCAGGTGATGTGCCAGCCGGGGACCGGCGTCGATCACGTCACGGCCACCCGCACGCCACCTCGCTCGCACATCGCCCATCACAGCCGAATCACACGCCACTTCCGTTGCGGCACATACGGATAACCCGACTAAATTCGGCTCAATATTCACTTCCGTAAAGCTTTCATTTAGGTGTAGGTTTCCCCTGTCGGCAGTGACCACTGACTCTGGGGGAGAAACAATGATCGGATCGCGCGCACTCGGGCACCACCTGTTGGCCGTCGTGGTGGTCGCGGGAGCGGGCCTGGTCATCGCGAACCCCTCGCACAACGCGCCGGCGCCGCTACGCATCTCGGCGATCAACCTGACCGCCGCCGAAGGGGTCGCGGCGACCCCCGGCGACGCCACGGACCTGGCCTGGCTGTCGCAGGCCGCCGCCGACCTCAACACCTCCACCGAGAACTTCTTCAACACCGCGAGCACGGAGATGGGCAGCGAGATGAACGCGCTGAACAGCATCTACTCCGACTGGGTGGCCCAGTACGGCGGCGACCTCAGTACCGCCATGCAGAACCTGGGCACCTTGGGGCAGGACTACGGCACCTGGGCCGAAGGATGGTTCCAGACCGTGGTCAGCCTGGAGACCGAGATGCCCGGCACCGTCGGCCCCGACAACACCAGCCTGTGCGACGTGATCACGCTGGCCGGCATGGACATGGACAAGTGGGCCAACGCGATGGGCCTGGGCGCCTCCGACCTGTTCCAGAACATGGCGGCCCAGTTCACCACCTTCGATCAGGAGATGCTGGAGGGGATGAACAGCCTGTTCTCCTCGCTGTGATCACCGCGGCGACGGCCGGTGCCCCACCGCGGGGCACCGGCCGTCGCCGTCTGCGGTCGACCGCTTAGGCGAACGCCTGCACCGGCGGGCAGGAGCACACCAGGTTGCGGTCCCCGTACGCGCCGTCGATCCGGCGCACCGGCGGCCACACCTTCGGCCGGAAGTCGCGCCCGAGCGGGTAGGCGGCCTGCTCTCGGGTGTAGGGGTGCTCCCACTTGTCGACCACCAGGCACTCGGCGGTGTGCGGGGCTCCGCGCAGCGGGTTGTCCTCGACGCTCCACTCCCCACTCGCAACCCGGTCGATCTCACCGCGGATCGCGATCATCGCCGCGCAGAACGCATCCACCTCGGCCAGGCTCTCGCTCTCGGTGGGTTCCACCATCAGGGTGCCGGCTACCGGGAAGCTCATCGTCGGGGCGTGGAACCCGTAGTCGGTGAGGCGCTTGGCGACGTCGTCGACGGTCACCCCGGTCGCCTTGGTGATGCCGCGCAGATCCAGGATGCATTCGTGGGCGACCATGCCGTTCTCGCCGGTGTAGAGCACCGGGAAGTACGGGTCGAGGCGCCGGGCGATGTAG
The DNA here is from genome assembly GCF_018455725.1 of Mycolicibacter acidiphilus. Lineage (GTDB taxonomy): Bacteria > Actinomycetota > Actinomycetes > Mycobacteriales > Mycobacteriaceae > Mycobacterium > Mycobacterium acidiphilum. The sequence goes on along the minus strand of NZ_JAHCLR010000004.1, from coordinate 108,900 downwards.
TTCGCCGAGGCGATCGCGGTCAGCGACGCGGCCCGCAGGCCGTCCGGCCCCATCATCCGGATGTAGGCCCAGGTGATCGGCAGGATCGACGCCGACCCGTACGGCGCGGCCGACACCGGCGGGCCGGCCGGCAGCTCGGGAGCCAGCGGGTGGCCGGGCAGGAACGGCGCCAGGTGCGCGCGCGCCGCCACCGGGCCGACGCCGGGCCCGCCGCCGCCGTGCGGGATGCAGAACGTCTTGTGCAGGTTCAGGTGGCTGACGTCCCCGCCGAAGCGTCCCGGGCGGGCCAGCCCGACCAGCGCGTTGAGGTTGGCGCCGTCGACGTAGACCTGCCCGCCCGCGTCGTGGACGGCGGCGCAGATCTCGGCGACGTCGTGCTCGTAGACCCCGTGGGTGGACGGGTAGGTGATCATCAGCGTGGACAGCACCTCGGCGTGCTCGGCGATCTTCGCCCGCAGGTCGTCGAGGTCGACGTCGCCGTTGTCGCGGCAGCCGATCACCACCACCCGCATGCCGGCCAGCGCGGCCGATGCCGCGTTGGTGCCGTGCGCGCTGGACGGGATCAGGCAGATGTCGCGGTGCGACTGTCCCTGGCTGGCGTGGTAGGCGTGGATCGCCAGCAGGCCGGCGTACTCGCCCTGTGAGCCGGCGTTGGGCTGCAGCGACACCGCGTCGTAGCCGGTGATCCCGACCAGCCAGCCCTCCAGCTGGGCGATCAGCGCCCGCAGTCCGGCGGCGTCGCCGACCGGGGCGAACGGGTGCTGGCGGGAGAACTCCGGCCAGGTGATCGGCTCCATCTCGGCGGCGGCGTTGAGCTTCATCGTGCAGGAGCCCAGCGGGATCATGCTGCGGTCCAGCGCGATGTCCTTGTCGGACAGCGCGCGCAGGTAGCGCATCATCGCCGTCTCGGTCCGGGACGCCGTGAACGCCGGGTGGGTGAGGAATTCCGAAGTGCGGGTCGCGATGTCGCTCCCGGACGAATCAGCCGGCGTCACCCCGAACGCGGCCAGCACGGCGTCGACGTGCGCGTCGGTGGTGGCCTCGTCGCAGGCGACCGAGACGTGGTCGGCGTCCACCCGCCACAGGTTGATGCCCGACGCCTTCGCGGCGGCGACGATCTCATCGGCGCGGCCCGGGACGCGGGCCAGCACGGTGTCGAAGTACGTGTCGTGGACCAGGGCGTCACCGAGGGCCGCGGCGATGCTCTCGGCGTGGCCGTGCACCCGCCGGGCGATCGCGGTCAGCCCGTCGGCGCCGTGGTAGCTGGCGTACATCGCCGCCATCACCGCCAGCAGCACCTGCGCCGTGCAGATGTTCGACGTCGCCTTGTCCCGGCGGATGTGCTGTTCGCGGGTCTGCAGCGCCAGCCGATAGGCGTCGGCGTCGTCTGCATCCTTCGAGACCCCGACCAGCCGGCCCGGCAGCTGACGGGCATGCTTGGTGTGCACCGCCAGGTAGCCGGCGTGCGGGCCGCCGAAGCCCATCGGAACGCCGAACCGCTGGGCGCTGCCGAACGCCGCGTCGGCGCCGATCTCCCCGGGCGGGGTGACCAGTGTGCAGGCCAGCAGGTCCGCTCCGACCGCGACCAGCGCGCCGCGCTCGTGGGCGGCGTCGATCAGCGCCGACCAGTCGGTAACCCGGCCACTGGCGCCGGGCAGCTGAACGATCACGCCGAAGAACTCACCGTCGGGCAGCCCGTCGCGCAGATCGGCGGTGACGATCTCGATGCCCAGCGGTTCGGCCCGGGTGGCCAGCACCGCCGCGGTCTGGGTGAAGAGGTCGGCGTCCACCACCAGCCGGTTGGAGTTCCCGCGCACCGCCCGGTGCATCAGCGTCATCGCCTCGGCGGCGGCGGTGCCCTCGTCGAGCATCGACGCGTTGGCCAGGTCCAGCCCGGTCAGGTCGGCGATCATGGTCTGGAAGTTCAGCAGCGCCTCCAGCCGGCCCTGGCTGATCTCCGGCTGGTACGGGGTGTAGGCGGTGTACCAGGCGGGGTTCTGCAGGATGTTGCGCAGCAGCACCGGCGGGGTCAGCGTGTCGTAGTAGCCCTGACCGATCATCGAGGTCGCCACGGTGCTGGTGTCGGCCAGTGCCCGCAGTTCGGCCAGCGCCTCGGCTTCGCTGGCGGCGGCCGGCAGGCCGTCCAGGCCCGGCGCCACGCCGGTGTCGGTCAGCGCGTCGAGGATGCTGGCGGGCACCGCCTTGGCCCCCAGGTCGTCGAGGGAGTCCACCCCGATCACCGCGAGCATCGTGGCGATCGCGTCAGCGTCCGGGCCGATGTGCCGGTCGACAAAGCGGAATTCGGTCATGGCGGGACTCCTGCGGGTAGGCCGGGCAACGGTCGATGCGGTCGCCCTCCCCCTCTGTCCTCACCCGGGCCGGGCACCTGAGAGTTTCAGCCGGGCGGCCCGGCCTTTCCCCATCGGCGGGTGCGTTCGTACACACCACTTTCCAGAGGCACCATTGTCTCGCGCGGTCCGGGGGCCTGAGAGGTTGGCGGAGAGGTCTTGCTCCTTCGGCGTCCGCGCCTGGTTGACGCGGAACTCTCCCGCAGCGAATGCGATGCCCCGCCAGCTTACCGGGTGGTCACCCCCACCGCGAGCGTGCACAGTTGACCGCCGTTGCCCCAGGTGGGGCCGGACAACTGTGCACGGTCAGCCCGTCTTGCGGTCGCGGTACTTGCGCCGGCTGGCCAGTTCGTCCTCCGGCGCACTGATCGACTCGCCGCCGTCGGCGCGCTCGCCCGGGAATTCGGCGATCGCCCCGGTCAGTTCCCGCATCGCACCGGAGACGGCGATCCCGAACACGCCCTGCCCGCCCTGCAGCAGGTCGACCACCTCTTCGGCGGAGGTGCATTCGTAGACGGTGGTGCCGTCGGAGAACAGCGTGATGTTCGCCAGGTCGCGGACCCCGCGCTCACGCAGGTGGTCGACCGCGATCCGGATGTTGTGCAGTGAGATGCCGGTGTCGAGCAGTCGCTTGACGATCTTGAGCACCAGGATGTCTTTGAACGAGTACAGCCGCTGGCTGCCGGATCCGGCGGCGCCGCGGATCGAGGGCACCACCAGCGAGGTGCGGGCCCAGTAGTCCAGTTGGCGGTAGGTGATGCCGGCGATCTGACAGGCGCTGGGCCCGCGGTAGCCGACCAGTTCGTCGGGGACCGAATCGTCGGGGAACAGCCCCGCCTGCACCGGCACGCCACCCGCCGGCCGTTCCGCCGGGCCGTCGGCACCCGTCGGTTCGGACTGCCCGGTGAAGTCCAGTTGCTCCTGCCCCGGTTGCTCGCCCACGCTGCTTCCTCTCGCCGATCGCGCTCGATGCCACTGGCTGGCCGGTGACCGCGTTTGCTCTTGCCCGAGTTGTGGTGAGCATACGCCGCTGAACGCGCTGTCGTTCTGTTGTCCCCGTCAAGTCGTGGCTCAAGTATGGTGGCCGCGTTTTCGGCCCGGCGTGTTCTGTTTGGCGTGTCGTGAAGAGCGCGTACAGATGAAACGCGACTGTGACGGTGCTGAGTCCGCCGCGCCGGGTCAGGTTGCTTTGAAATCGTCCGGCGACACGCTATCGAGGAACTCCTTGAACTTCTCCACCTCGTCCTCCCGGACGGTCCCCGAGCCCTCGTCGTCGCCCTCGTCGGGGATCAGCAGGCCCGCCTCGGCCAGCACCGACTCCTCGACGTAGATCGGCACACCCACCCGCAGGGCGATCGCCACCGAATCCGACGGCCGCGCCGAGACGGTGATGTCGCGGTCGAAGATCAGATCCGCGAAGAAGGTGCCCTCCTGCAGGTCCACGATCCGAACCTCTTTGAGGGAGTGGCCCAGTGCCGCGATCAGGTCGCGGATCAGGTCGTGGGTCAGCGGCCGGGCCGGTTCGACCCCCTGCTGCTCCAGTGCGATGGCCGCGGCCTCGGCCTGCCCGATCCAGATCGGCAGGTACCGGTCGCCCTCGGCTTCCCGCAGCAACAGCACCGGCTGGTTCTGCGGCTGCTCGACGCGAATCCCGACCACGCGTACTTCACCCATCTCCAGCCAGCCCTCCGCATATGCCTGTGCCCGAACCGGACTCGCTGCGAACCACGGTCGGATAACCGCAACAAGCCGCCGAACGAAGTCTAGTCCTCAGCCGTGCAGAACGTCGTGCACCGCCGACTTCAGCAAAGATGTGTGCAGCGTGATCGCCAGCGCCGCGACCTCGCGCGCCAGATCGTCGGCGCGGTCGCGGGCACCGGTCTTGCCGCCTTTGACCAGTGGGCCGGCGATCTGCGCGATCAGGTCGGACTGCCGGTCCGCGGCGGACCGGAAGGCGCGCAGATGCCGCGGCTCCACGCCGTATTCGGACAGCGCCTGCGCGCACTGCGCGATCACCACGGACTGCTCGTCGAAGAACCCACCCGCACCGCTGACGATCACCCCGGCCTTGAGCAGCGCCACCACCAGTTGGTCGCTCACCCCGGACCGCTCCAGCAGGTCCTCCCGGCTCAACCGGACCCGCTTGGGCGCCGGCGGCACGGCGTCCCGGTACCCGTCGGCCCCATCGTGGGCGTCGACCGCCGCGACCAGCCGAGGCGCCGGGTAGGGCGACTCCGCCGCCGGCAGCGCTCCGCCCTCCTCGGCGTCCAGTCGCGCCTTGATCACCTTCAGCGGCAGGTACTGATCCCGCTGCGCGGTCAGGATGAATCGCAGCCGGGCGCAGTCGTACGCGCTGAATCGCCGATACCCGGATGACGCACGCTGCGGCGTCACCAGCCCCTCTGCCTCCAGGAAACGGATCTTGGAGATCGTGACGTCCGGGAAATCCGGTCGGAGCAGGTCCAGAACCGCTCCGATCGACATCCCGGAGAGTTCGGGGCTGTCAGGCGCGGTCACTAGCTGCCCGGCCCGGCCTCATTCTCGCCGGCCTTCGGCCCGGTCAGGAAGACCAGCCGGAACTTCCCGACCTGGACCTCATCACCGTTGACCAGCACCGCCGAGTCGACCGGCTCGCGGTTGACGTAGGTGCCGTTGAGGCTGCCGACGTCGACGACCTGAAACTCGTTGCCCTCCAACCGGAACTCGGCGTGCCGGCGGCTGACCGTGACGTCGTCGAGGAAGATGTCACTGTCGGGGTGACGCCCGGCCGCGGTGACCGGCTGGTCGAGCAGGAACCGCGATCCGGCGTTCGGACCCCGTTTGACGACCAGCAGCGCCGACCCGGCAGGCAGCCCCTCCACACCGGAGGCCAGGCTCTCACCGCCGGTCTGGGCGGGCGCGTCGAGTTCGTTCAAGAAGTCAGCCCGGAACACCGAGGTGGTTTCCACGGTGACCTCTTCACTGCCCTGGCCGCTATCCTTCTCCGTCACCCATTGCTCCTTACTGGACGCTCTCGCATTATCCGGTCAATTCCGCCGCGCATTCCTGCCACCGACCGCACCGGCGATGTGTCGACCGTACCGCGCAGCGGCCGGAAATGTCCCCCGCACGGCGGGATCCGGTCTCCGATCCGCCGGCTGATCCCGGCAGGCAGGTTAACAATCGTCATTCGGCCACGGTCGAGCGGTATGCCTCGGCGGTCAACAGCGCCGCAAGCCGCTCATCCAACGCCGCCACCTCGGTGTTCTCCACCTGGAGGTCGAGCAGCCAGCCGGCGCCGTACGGGTCGGAGTTGACCAGTTGCGGCGTGGCGTCCAGATCGGCGTTGACCGCGACGACGCGTGCCGAGATCGGCGCGTACAGATCGGACACCGACTTGGTCGACTCCACCTCGCCGAAGGTCTCGCCCGCGGTCACCGCGGTGTCGACCCCGGGCAGCTGGACGAACACCACGTCGCCGAGCGCCGCCTGGGCGAAATCGGTGATCCCCACCCGCACGGTGTTCTCGCCGGTGCGCCGGACCCATTCGTGTTCGCTGGTGTAGTGCAGGTCGGACGGGACGTCGCTCACAGCGTTCACCGTGCCCTTTCTTCCTCAGTGGTGTTCATTTGACGGGCTGAGCGTATTGGCGGGGTTTCGGTTGCCGCAACACGGTGACCGCCATGTGCTCCGCCTGCTGCACGGTCATCGTCCCCCCGAGCCGCCGGACGCTGTCCACTGCGCCGCCCGGGATGTTCATCGCCGCGGCCAGGGTAGGCGGATCCCCAATCGCCAGAACGGAATACGGCGGGGCCAACGTGGTGCCGTCGAAGTCTAGTGCGCCGGGGCCGCCGACCACCCAGGTGTCCACCCCGACCCGCACGGCCTGACCGGCGTCGCGGACCGCCATCGCCTCGGCCCCGGCCGCCCGCAGTTCGTTGATGACGTCGAGCATGGTCGCCGCCGTCACTCCGCGGCCCGGATCGTCGACGGTGACGGTCACCCCGGGCCCGACCGCCCCCACGGTGCCGATCATGATCGCCAGCGCACTCAGGCGCGCCTGCGCGTCCTCGATGGCGGCGGCGTCGCTGGTACCGGATTGCTGCAGTGCGGTCAACGTCTGCTGCAGTTCGGCGACCTCGGTGTGCAGGGCGGCTTCGCGCTGCCGCAGTGAGTCCAGCAGCACCAGCAGATCGGCGGGCCGGGCGGTGTCCAGTGCGTCGCCGGACTCGTTCTGCCGGACCTGGGTCACGATCGCCGCGCCCAGCAGCAGACACAGCAGTATCGCGAGGACGCCGAACACCGGCCGGCCGGACCGCAGCGCACCGAACCGGCGGCGACGCTGCGGCTCGGGCATCTCGTGCCGGCCGTGCGATGCGGTGTCGTCGGTCATCGGAGATCAGGCCCCGAACAGTCGTCGACGCAGTGCGGCGGCATTGCCGAAGATGCGGATGCCCAGCACGACGATGATCGCGGTGGACAACTGGGTGCCGACCCCCAACTGGTCGCCCACGTAGACGATGAGTGCGGCCACCAGGACGTTGAACACGAACGACACGACGAACACCTTCGCGTCGAAGATCCGCTCCAGGTAGGCCCGCAGTCCCCCGAACACCGCGTCCAGGGCGGCCACCACGGCGATCGGCAGGTATGGCTGAACCTCCTCCGGCACGCTGGGGTGGAAGAACAACCCCAGTGCGATGCCGGCGATCAGTGCGGCGATACCGATCATCTACTCCTCCATCGGTTCTGCGAACCTGACGGCACGCGTCGCGCCTGCGGGCAGGGTCAGGTCGTGGGGTCCGGTGTCGGTGTCGACGTGCACCACCACCCCGTAGGAGATCTCCAGCAGCCGTAGCCGCTCCAGGCCGAGACTGCGACCGAAGCCGTCCCGGAGTTCGGTCGGGGGGCCGATCGCGCGGATCGTGTAGGGGCTGCTGAGCGGGTTGTTGTCGGCCAGGATCGCACCGCCGGCCTGCCGGATCGTCACATTCGGTCCGATCCGGACGTCGCCGATCGCGATCGCCTCCGCACCGGCGGCCCACAGCGAGTTGACGACGAGCTGCAGGTCGCGGTCCAGGATGATCTGCTGACTGCCGGAGACCCGCTGCTTGGACGCATCCGACAGGTTCCGGCCGACGCCGGGCTCGGTGACGGTGATCCGCAGCCCCGGCCCGGTCACCGCGCCGCTGGCCGCCGCCAGGCTCAGCGCGTCCAGCCCGGCCAGCAGCCGCTGTCCTGCGGCGTCGTCGGTGAGGCGCTGCCGCCGCAGTTCGTCGACGCGTGCCGACAGTGTGTTGCGCTGCTCGACCAGTGCGTCGGTCGCGGCCCCGGCCGCCCGCACGTTGCCGGCCAGCACCTGCTGCGCGGTGCGCACCCCCGGCGCCATCGACCTCGCCTGGGCGACCGCGACGGCGAACACCGCGGCCACCAGCAGCGCCGCCAGCGCCTCCCACGCCCAGGTGGCCGCGCGCCCCGACCCGGCGCCGTTGCGGGTGCGCTCCGCCGCGGCGGCGTAACCCGGGTCGAGGTGGTCGGTGAGCAGGGACCGCAGTAGTGAGGGCACCGCGAACACCTGTGGCCGGCCCGCCTCGTGGGCGTTGCGGCTGGCCTGGGCGTCGAAGCCGCTGAGCGCGAAGAACGGTTCAGCCATCCGCCACTCCGGCTGCGTCCCTGGCGACCTTGGGCAGCCGGCGGACCACCAGCGTCACCTGCGCCAGATACAGGACGAGCGCCCACAGGTACATGCCCAGGCCCCAGATCAGGAACGCCCACCCGAACGCCAGCACCACGCGACTCCACTGCGCATCGAATCCGCCGAGCAGGATCAGCGGGAACGCCGACATCAGCGCGAAGGTCCCGGCCTTGCCGATGTAGGTGACCGGCAGTGCGGTCAGACCGCGCCCGCGCAGCACCGGCAGGGTGACGGCCAGCAGCGCGTCGCGGCCCAGCACCGCGGCGACGATCCACCACGGCACCAGGTCGCGCAGCCCGAACGCGATCGGTACCGCCGCCATGTAGATCCGGTCGATCGCCGGGTCGAGCAGCGCACCCAGCCGTGACGACTGACCCAGCACCCGGGCGAGTTTGCCGTCGGCCCAATCCGAGGCGCCGCTGAGCATCAGGGTCGCCACCGCCCAGCCGTCGGCGCGCAGCACCAGCAGCTGGAACAGGAAGATCGCGATCAGCACGAGCCGGGCCGCGCTGATCGCGTTCGGCACCGTCAGAACCCGGTCGGGGATCGCGTCGGATCCGGAACCGGCAGCCATGCCGGGAACCCTAGCGGAAAATGCCGGGCAGGCTCAGCGCATCCAGGGTGTCGTCGTTGAGCGGGTTGTCCCGGACCATGTAGGTCCACGTCGAGGTCGGCCGGGCCAGTTTCGACAGGTCGACCCCGGGTTCGGCCTCGATCTCCTCGGAGGTCTCGAACGTCTGCTGCGACGCCTCGATGGCGTCGGCGGCCAGTGAGGCGAACGCGTCCAGCGCCATCCGGTGGAACTCGTCGAGCGGGTTCTGCCGGCCCAGCGCCCGCAGGTGGATGCTCTCCCGGATGTCGGCCAGGAACGCCAGGTGGTCGGCCCAGCCACGGTCCAGGTGGTAGAGCATGATCTGCCGGCAGATCTTCTCCAGCTTCGCGTCGGCGTCGTCACCGAATTTCGCCCGCAGCTCCTTGTAGCGCTCCGGCGCCAGTTCGGCGATTTCCTCAGCCGCGGCCGGCGTCGACAGCAGGGTGTTGCGGCGTTCGACGATGATGGCCCGCTGCTGGGCGATCAGCTGGTTGTACCGCCAGGTGTTGGCGTGGATGTCGAGCAGCTTGCCCTCGGCGATCCGCTGGGCGTGGTCGAGCAGCGACGACGCCTTCGAGCTGACGATCCGGCCGTCTCCGTCGGTCTCCATCGGCAGCTTGCCCGGTTCGAGGTTGGTCAGCGCGACCTCGTCCTCCCAGCTGGAGAAGAACACCGTCGACCCGGGGTCGCCCTGCCGGCCGGCCCGGCCGCGCAACTGGTTGTCCAGCCGCTCGGTGTGCTGGCGCCCGGTGCCGATCACGTGCAGCCCGCCCAGTTCGACCACCTTGTCATGGTCGGCCGCTTGGTTCTCCGACGAACCGCCGAGCCGGATGTCGGTGCCGCGGCCGGCCATCTGGGTGGAGACGGTGACCGCGCCGAGCTTGCCGGCCTCGGCGATCACCTTCGCCTCGTCGGCGTCGTTCTTGGCGTTGAGCACCGCGGCCGGCACCTTGCGCTTGAGCAGCCGCTCGGCCAGTTCCTCGGATTCGGCGACGTCGTGGGTGCCGACCAGCACCGGCTGCCCGGTGGCGTGCACCTCGACGATGTGCTCGACGATCGCGTCGCTCTTGGCCGCGGCGGTGATGTAGACCCGGTCGGCCTCGTCCTCGCGGATGTTCGGCATGTTCGACGGGATCGGGGAGACGCCCAGTTTGTAGAACTGGCGCAGCTGCTCACCGGCGGCCAGCGCCGTGCCGGTCATGCCGCAGACGGTCGGGTACCGGTTGACCAGAGCCTGCACGGTGATGGTGTCGAGCACCTCGCCGGTCTCGGTGGTCTCGATGCCCTCCTTGGCCTCGACGGCGGCCTGCAGGCCGTCCGGCCAGCGCTGCAGGGTGGCGATCCGGCCGCGGGAGGCGTTGATCAGCTGCACCTTGCCGTCGCGGACGATGTAGTGCACGTCGCGCTGCAGCAGCACGTGCGCGTGCAGGGCGACGTTGACCTCGGTCAGCGTGGTGGTGACGTTCTCCTCGGAGTACAGGTCGATGCCGCCGAGCGCTTTCTCGACCTTGCGGGCGCCGGCCTCGGTGAGGTGGATGTTGCGCCGGTCCTCGTCGGAGTCGTAGTCCTCCCCCGGTTCCAGCCGTCCGATCAGGTCGACGATCTCCAGTCGCGGCGTCTCCCGGTGGGTGGTGCCGGCCAGCACCAGCGGCACCAGCGCCTCGTCGACCAGCACCGAGTCGGCCTCGTCGATCAGCGCGACGTCCGGGTTCGGCGACACCAGGTCGGCGACGTCGGTGACCAGCTGGTCGCGCAGCACGTCGAACCCGATCTCGTTGACCGAGGCGTAGGTGACGTCGCACTGGTAGGCGGCGCGCCGGTCGGCGGCGGTGGAGTCCTCGGTGATCCAGCCGACGGTCAGGCCCAGCGCCTTGAGCAGCGGGCCCATCCACTCGGCGTCGCGGCGGGCCAGGTAGTCGTTGATCGTGACGACGTGCACGTGCCGGCCACCGAGGGCGTAGCCGGCCGCGGCGATCGCACCGGACAGCGTCTTGCCCTCACCGGTGGCCATCTCCACGACGTCACCGGCGAGCATCCGCAGCGCGCCCTGCAACTGCACGTCGAACGGCCGCATCTCGATGCTGCGGTCGGCGGCTTCGCGGGCGATCGCCAGGAACTGCGGGATGTCGCCGGCGTCGGCCAGCGCCTTGAGGTCGAGCAGTTTGGCGGCCTTGGTCAGCTGCTCGGCGTCGAGGCCGGCGGCTTTGGCGGTGTATTTCTCGGCGGCGGTCACCTCCGCCATCGAGCGGCTCTGGTTCTTCTCGGTGCTGGCGCCCAGCAGTTTCCAGAACCGGCCGCTCAGCCGGCCCGACTTGGCGTCGGCGGCTTTCGAGGCGCTTTTCGAGGCGGTTTTCGAGGTGTTAGCCACGCAACAACGGTACGCGGTGATCGACGCCCGCCGGCTGTCGGCACCGCCCCCGCCGTGCCGGTCCTCATCAGGCACCGTCCAGGGCCGCTGGGGTAGGTTGCGCACGGGATTTCGATCGGACGCCGACCGGGCTGTCCGGGGTTGTGAGGAGACGTCGCCGTGGACCCGAAGCTGTTCAAGCCGTCCATCGACTGGGGTCATGCACTGAGCGAATCGCTGGTGTGGATCGCGATGGCCTGGGCGATCAGCGCCGTCTGCGTCATCGCAGTGCTGGCGGTGCTGCGGGTGACGACGCCGTGGGCGCGCCAGTTCTGGGAGATCTCCGGTGCCTACTTCACCGGCCGGTCCAGCATCAAAGCCTGGGCGATGCTCGGGGTGCTGCTGCTGTCGGTGATCACCGCGGTGCGGCTCAACGTGCTGTTCAGTTACCAGAGCAACGACATGTTCACCGCGGTGCAGATCGCCGCCAAGGGGGCAGCGTCCGGCAACGAAGCGGTGAAGCAGTCCGGCGTGCACGGATTCTGGATGGCGATCGGGATCTTCAGCCTGATGGCAGCGCTACATGTGGCCCGGGTGATGGGCGACATCTACCTGGCCCAGCACTTCATGGTGGACTGGCGAATCTGGCTCACCGATCGCCTCACCGGCGACTGGCTGGGTGATCGGGCCTACTACCGGGCGCACTTCGTGCACGCGAAACTCGACGTGTCACCCACCGGCGCCGACGGGGATGCGGTCGAGGGCGCGATCGACAACCCCGATCAGCGCATCCAGCAGGACATCGACATCTTCACCGCCGGCAACGGCGCCGCCCCGAACGCCCCGGCCAACGGCACCGGCAGCATCCTGATCTTCGCGGCCGTCGAGTCGGTGGTGTCGGTGGTGTCGTTCGCCGCGATCCTGTGGAACCTGTCCGGCACCCTGACCGTGCTGGGCCTCTCGATCCCGCGCGCGATGTTCTGGATCGTCATCGGCTACGTGCTGGTGGCCACCGTCGTCGCGTTCTGGATCGGCCGTCCGCTGATCCAGCTGAGTTTCCGCAATGAACAGACCAACGCCGCATTCCGTTACGCACTGGTTCGGATACGAGATGCCGCCGAGTCGGTCGCGTTCTACCGCGGCGAAGTCGCCGAGCGCTTGCAACTCCGGCGGCGGTTTGACGCGATCGTCGAGAACTATCTGAAGTTCGTGAACCGGACCATCGGAATCGCCGGCTGGAACCTGTCGGTGAGCCAGATCATCGTCCCGCTGCCGTGGGTGGTGCAGGCTCCGCGACTGTTCGACGGGCAGATCGAACTCGGCGACGTCACCCAGACCGCCACGGCATTCGGCCAGATCCAGGGCGGGTTGTCGTTCTTCCGCAACGTGTACGACGACTTCGCCGGCTACCGCGCCGCGATCATCCGTCTGCACGGACTGGTCGAGGCCAACAAGGAGGCTCGCGACCTCCCCGAACTGCTGGTCAAGCCGAGCCCGGACGGCACTGTCGGGATCGAGGGCGTCGAGGTGCGCACCCCCGCGGGCGATGTGTTGATCGACGCCTTGGACATGCAGCTGGCGATCGGCGACGCGGTGATGATCGCCGGGCCGTCGGGCTGCGGCAAGACGACGCTGCTGCGCAGCCTCGCCCAGCTGTGGCCCTTCGCATCCGGGACCTTACGCCGGCCCGACGCCGACAACGCGACGATGTTCATCTCGCAGCTGCCCTATCTCCCACTCGGTGATCTGCGCACGGTGATCGCCTACCCCCTTGCCGCCGAGGAGATCTCGGATGCCGCGTTCCTCGACGTGCTGGTCAAGGTGGCGCTGCCGCACCTGATCGATCAGCTCGACGTCGTCGACGACTGGGCTCGGGTGCTCTCCCCCGGCGAACAGCAGCGGGTGGCGTTCGCTCGCATCCTGCTGACCCAGCCCAAGGCGGTCTTCCTCGACGAATCCACCTCCGCTCTCGACGAAGGACTGGAGCTGACGCTGTATCAGCTGCTGCGCGCCGAGTTGCCGGGGACCATCGTGGTCAGCGTCAGCCACCGGCACACCGTCAAGCAGCACCACAACCAGGTGCTCGACCTGCTCGGCCAGGGCCGTTGGGAGCTCAGTTCGGTGGAGCCGGAACCCGCTTCGGTCTGACCGCTACCCACTTTCCCCACCACCGTGCAGAGTTCTCCACCCCCACCTGGGGTTTCGCCGGTGAAGTGTGCACGCCCGCGCGGGATGAAGGCCTACCGGCGGGCGGCGTGGGCCCCGGCGCGGCGGCCGAAGAACGACCCCTCGCCCAGCTGCGTCCCGCTGGCGTAACCCTTGCCGTCCTGGGCGATGTTGGCCGCGCAGGCCCCCGCCGCGTACAGCCCTTCGACCACGCTGCCGTCGGCCCGCAGCACCTCGCCGTCCACCGAGGTGGCCAGCCCGCCGAGGGTGAACCCGGCGTACATCGCCTTGCCCAGCGTCAGGTCGAACGCCCCCCACGGACCCTTGTCCTGCGGCGCAAGGAATTCCGGCTGCTTGTGGAAGTCCGGGTCCTCGCCGCGGGCGGCGTTCGCGTTGTAGCGTTCCAGGGTCGCCACCAGCCTGCCCGCCGGAATGCCCAGCGCCGCTTCCATCTCCGGCACCGACTCCCAGCCGTCGATCAACGGCACCAGCGGCACCCGGGGTTTGCGCAGATGCTCCTCGTCGACGATCAGGTACGCCGCGCTGTCCGGCTGATCCATCACGAATCCCGATGTGCGCGAATGATAGGAGTCCTCGGCGACGAACCGGTCACCGTGCTTGTTGACGATGATCCCGGTGAGCAGGATCGACGGCGGGTACACCGGCGCGGTGATGAACACCTGATCCATGTGCTTGGTGGCGCCGCCGGCCGACATCCCCAGCCGGATACCCAGCCCGTCGTCGTAGGTGTTGCCCAGCACGAACGGCTTCTCGGCGAGTTTCGGCGTGTACTGCGACACCATGTCGGGGTTCATCACGAATCCGCCGGCGGCGATCACCACCGACTTCGCTTTGATCGCACCGGATTCGGTGAACCGCTTCCAGGTGACACCGGTGATCCGGCCCGACGCGTCGGCGATCAGTTCGCTCGCCCCGGTTTCGTAGCGGACCTCGACGCCGAGACTCACGGCCCGCTTGAGCAGCAGGTCGATCACCATCTTGGCGCCCTGGGTGTCCCCGGGCACCGGCACCTTGTGGCCGCGCGGCGCCGGGACGGCCTGCTCCTTGAACGGCCACACCTTCTCGTTGCCGGTGTACATCAGACCCTCGGTGTTGGGCTGGATCACCGCTTTCTCCGGGTAGTAGCTGCGCTCGAACTGAAAACCCAAGTCCTCCAACCAGTTGAAGTGCTCGACACTGCCGTCGCAGTACGCGCGGATCTTGTCGTGCTCGGGCTCCCGGGAGACCGCGACCAGGTACTTGTACATCTCGTCGGCCGAGTCCGGGTGCCCGGTCGCCTGCTGCACGGCGGTGCCCCCGCCGAGGTAGAAGTGTCCACCGGCCATCGCGGTGGTGCCGCCCGCCTCGGCCGCCCGCTCGAGCACCAGCACTTTCGCCCCGGCGGCCGCCGCGCTGACCGCGGCGCACCCGCCGCCGATCCCGAAGCCGACCACCAGCACGTCGACGTCGTCCGACCAGTCCGTCACCTGCTCGGCGCTGACCACTGCCGGTGTTTCGATGCTCACTGCTGCTCCCGTTTGACGTAGTCGAAGAAATCCCGGATCTGCGAACCGACACAGGCGAATTCGATGAACGGCACGCCGGCCTGCACGGCCGACACGTAGCCGAACCGCATGCCGGACAGCACACCGCACTGCACCACCTCAGCGCCGCCGGCGACCGCGTCGGCCAGCGTGGCGTCGAGGTCGTCGGTCTCCACGCAGACGTGGTGCAGGCCCGGCCCGCCGGCGGCCAGGAATTCGGTGTAGATGCTCTCGCCTTCGACCGGGGCGATCAGCTCCAACTGGGTGTCGCCGGCGTAGCTCAGTGAGATGTCGGCGGTGAAATCCGCCGGTTCGCCGCGGTACTCGCAGGTGTCCGGGCCGAAGTGCACACCGGGCAGGCGAACCCATTTCCGGGCGCCGAGCAGCGCGCTGAGGACGGTTTCGGTGGCAGCCAGATCATCGGTGACCCAGGCGATCTGGACCGGCGTTCGGGTCGGCGGGGTCATGGTCGCGGCGCGGGCACCCCGACGTCTTCCCGGACCTGCGCCGACAGCGCCGACCAGGACACGGCGGCCGGGTAATCGCCCCAGACGCTGTTGAACAGTCCGACGACCTGAGCCGAGCCGGGACCGCGGACCACATACACCGGGCCGCCGGAATCACCCTGCTGACTGCGCACGCCGTTGGACATGGTGAACCAGCCGTTGTTGACCCGGTCGACGGTGCCGCAGGTCTCCCCGGTGACGATGCCGAAATGGCAGACCGGCTCGCCCGGTTCGACGGTCACATTCGGGGTGGCCTGCAGGCGCAACCCGCCCGGCAGCACGTCGTTGGTCACGACGTCGGCGCTGAGCGCGATCGCCTCGTAGTCGGCGATCACCTGGTCGGTGTTGACGGTGGTGCCGTTGGGCGTGTTGTCGCGGAACGTCGCCATCGCGCCGATGACGTCGCCGACTGCGTTGGTGACCGGGCCGCTCCCCCGGCAGTGGCCCGCGGTGAACGCCACCCGCAGCACCGGGTCGACGTAGCCGAGCGTGCACACGTGCACGTCCTGATGGATCTCCATACCCGGGTACACCAGGACCGGATCCGCGAGAGCCGGGACCGCGGGCGCACCCACGGTCAGCACGGCCGCGGCGACCGTCGTCGTCAACGCCTGCACAGCGAGCCCCCGCACTGTCGACTCCGATCGTCGGGGCCGGTCGAGCGCCGGCCGTCCGTGACTGTGAGACACGTTACCGGCGTAGCACAGCGGCCCGGACCTGTGGGTCCGGGCCGCTGCGTGGACGGGCGACGACGATCAGGGGATCGTCAGCTCCTGACCGGGGTGGATCAGGTCGGGGTTGGCGATACCGCTGGCCTCGGCGATCTGCGGGTACTTGTTGCCGTCGCCGTAGAACCGCTCGGCGATCGCGAACAGGGTGTCGCCGGCGACCACGGTGTACTTCTGCGCTGCCGGGGCGGCCGGAGCCTCCTCAGCGACCGGGGCCTCCTCGGCCTTGGGGGCCTCCGGCGGCGGCGCGTCGGTCTCGGTCTTGGTGGACCAGGCGGCGCCGTCCGCGGCGTACAGGACCAGGTTGCGGTCGTCCTGCAGCACCAGCTTGGCGTCCTTCTTGCCCTTGGTGTCGGTGTGCCAGATCGGCTTGTCTGCGGTGTAGATGACGAAGTTCCCGTCGGCCTGAACTTCGGCGCGCACCACGTCGTTGCCGTTGGTGCCCGACGCCCAGACGGCCTTGCCCTGCGACGCCAGGACGAGGTTGCCGTCGTCCTGCAGGGTCAGGGTGTAGGCCCCGTTGTTCGAGGTCAGCGACTCACCCTTGACGAGCTTCTTGCCAGCGGTGAGGGTGTCTCCCAGGCTCTGTGCCACGTTGTTCCCTTCTCATCGGAACGCCCGCCGGACACGGCGCGACGCTGTCGCTCGCACGCGACGCCCGTCAGCCTAGGCGACCGTCCCCGCGAACGCTCCCCTTTGGCTCACGGCTTAAAAAATGTCGGCCGATCCCGTCGCGCGGGGCTGCCAGCCGGGCGGGCCGAACACGAAACCGAGCCGGTCCCGCCAGCGGGTCGCGGCCCGCACGTCGGCGATCATCGACCGGTATTCGTGGATCTGCAGCGTCCAGATGTTGAAGGTGTCCACCTGCTTGGTCAGCCCGTAGTGCGGCCGGAACAACTCCGGGGCGTACGTGCCGAACAGCCGGTCCCAGATGATCAGGATCCCGCCGTAGTTGCGGTCCAGGTACTCGGCGTCCATGCCGTGGTGCACCCGGTGATGCGACGGCGTGTTGAGGATGAACTCGAACACCCGCGGCAGTCGGTCGACCCGCTCGGTGTGCACCCAGAACTGGTAGATCAGGTTCACCGAGAACGCAGCGAACACCATCCACGGCGGAATCCCCAACAGCGGCAGCGGAGTCCACATCAGGATCTCGCCGCTGTTGTTCCACTTCTGCCGCAGGGCGGTGGCGAAGTTGAAGTACCGGCTGGAGTGGTGCGCCTGATGCGTCGCCCAGATCAGCCGGACCCGGTGGGCGATGCGGTGGTAGCAGTAATAGAGCAGGTCCACCCCGAGGATCGCGATCACCCAGGTGTACCAGCGCGAGGCCGGCAGGTGCCACGGCGCCAGGTAGGCATAGCAGGCCGCGTAGCCGAGCAGGGCGAGGAACTTCCAGCCGGCGGTGGTGGCCACCGACACCAAGCCCATCGAGATGCTCGCCCACGCATCGGCCGCCCGGTAGGAGCCCGGTTCGAGTTGGTCGAGTTTGCGGGCCGCCGTCCACTCCAACGTCAGCAGCAGCAGAAAGAACGGGATCGCGAACAGCACCGGGTCGCGCATCGGCGGTGGCAGCACCGACCAGAACCCAGCGACCCCGTCCACCGCATCAGCTTAGGGTCCGGGCCCGACGGACGCACCGGGTCGACGGTGTTGACTGGGCCCATGCCGAACGTCATCGTGATCGGGTCCGGGTTCGCCGGGCTGTGGGCCGCCCTGGGG
Organism: Mycolicibacter acidiphilus; assembly: GCF_018455725.1. Taxonomy (GTDB): domain Bacteria; phylum Actinomycetota; class Actinomycetes; order Mycobacteriales; family Mycobacteriaceae; genus Mycobacterium; species Mycobacterium acidiphilum. The sequence continues at coordinate 91,276 of NZ_JAHCLR010000004.1, read as the reverse complement.
GCTGCGCGCCGGCTCGACGAACTGTGCGTCACGCCCGGCGAGGTCAACGTGACCGTGCTCAGCGACAAGCCGTTTCACGACATCCGGGTGCGCAACTACGAACCGGATCTGCGGGACTGCCGGATACCGCTGGATGATCTGCTCACACCGGCGGGCGTCGCGCACGTCACCGCGACGGTCACCGGGATCGACGCCGGGGCGCGCACCGTCACCACCGCGGACGGCACCGTGCACCGCTACGACCGGTTGGTGCTGGCCGCCGGCAGCCGGGCGGCCCGGCCGGATGCGCCCGGGTTCGACGTCGACACCTTCGACGGCGCGGTCGCACTCGACGCCCACCTGCGCGACCTGGCCCGCCACCCATCGCCGGGCGCGGCCACAGTGGTGGTAGTCGGGGCCGGCTTGACCGGGATCGAGACCGCCTGCGAACTTCCCGGGCGGCTCACCGCGCTGTTCGGCTCCGGCGCCGCACCCCGGGTGGTGCTGGTCGATCACACCAGGATCGGCTCCGACATGGGTGACTCAGCGCGGCCGGTGATCGAAGAGGCGTTGTCGGACAACGGCGTCGAGACCCGAACCGGGGTGCGGGTGACCGGGGTCGACGCGGACCGGGTGACCCTGTCCTCCGGCGAGACGCTGGCCGCCGCGACCGTCGTCTGGTGCACGGGGATGCGGGCCAGCACCCTGACCGATGACCTGCCGGTCGCCCGTGACCGATTCGGCCGGGTCGCCGTCGACGACTACCTGCGGGTCGTCGGGGTGACCGGGGTGTTCGCCGCCGGCGACGTCGCGGCGGCGACGATGGATGACGAGCACCTGTCGGTGATGTCGTGTCAGCACAGTCGGCCGATGGGCCGCTTCGCCGGCTACAACGTGATCTCGGACCTGCTGGGCGAGCCGATGCTGCCGCTGCGGATCCCCTGGTACGTCACGGTTCTCGACCTCGGTCCGGCGGGTGCGGTGTACACGCAGGGTTGGGACCGCGCGGTGGCCGCGCAGGGGGCGGCGGCCAAGGCCGTCAAGCGGGAGATCAACACCCACCGGATCTATCCGCCGCGCGACGGCGACCGGGCCGCGCTGCTGGCGGCGGCCGCCCCGCTGCTGCAGGATCAGCCGGACCTGGGCTACTGATCCTCGTCCACCGCCGGCAGCGGCGGGCTGAGCTGGTCGTCGGAATGCCAGTGCACCGCGTACACACCGGGCTGCAGGGACAGCTCGGCGACCAACCGCTCCAGTCGGTCCGGCGCGTGCCGGTCCACCAGCAGGAATGCGGTCAGCATGACGTTCTCGTCGGCGGTCCGGTCGGTGTGGATGCCGCGCAGCACCAGGTCGTGGCTGGCGGTGTGCTGCACGATGTGCGCCCGCGCATAGGTCTCGGCTTTGGGCCGGCAGAGCACCTGCACCCGATAGGGCGACTGCCCCTCGTCCTCCTCGGCGTGGTGGTCCCGGTCGATGAGCCGGCCCAGCGGCCGGCCGAGCAGGTGGGTGCCGACGATCGTCCCGGTCGCGATCAGCGCGAACAGCAGATGCCCGGCGGCGGCCAGCACGCCGACCGCCGCCGAACACCACAGGGTGGCGGCGGTGTTCAGGCCGCGGACGTTGAAGCCCTCCCGCAGGATCACCCCGCCGCCGAGGAACCCCACCCCGGACACCACGTACGACGCCACCCGGGTCGCGCTGGTGTCCTCAGCGGCGACCGAGTACAGCACGAACAGGGTCGCACCGGCGGCGACCAGCGCGTTGGTGCGCAGTCCGGCCATCCGCGCCCGCCACTGGCGCTCCAGCCCGATCAGTGCACCGCACCCCAGCCCGACGGCCAGCCGGAGCGTGAACTCCGCGACGCTCAGCGTCTGCATGGGCCAACCCTTTCACACCTACCCGGCGGCCACCGGCCGCGCCATCACGGTGGGCTTGAAACCGTAGCGCGGGGCGGCGAATCCGTAGTTGCGCCCGTTGCCCGCACCGGCCATCGGCACCCCCGGCATGCCCGCGGCGCCCGCCTCCGGGGCGTGTGCGGCGACCGTCCAGCCGGTGGCCGCGATCGAGGTGCCCGGGGCTGCGGTGGCCGGTACGGCGGCCGCCCAGCTCGTCGGCACCGACAGCGCGCCGACCGAGCTGGCCTGGCCGACGGCGGCCGAGGCCGCACTCATCCCGCCGAGCCCAGCGCCCAGCCCGTGCATGGCGCCCATCCCGCCGCCCAGCCCGGAGCCCAGGCCCGGCATCAGCATGGTCAGCGGGTCGATCGCGCCCAGGCCGAGCGGGTCGGCGGCGGCCAGGGCGGCACCGCGGATGACGGCGATGTCCGCGCCGGCCTGGGTGATACCGGCCATACCCATCGGGCTGAACGAGCTGCTCATGAGGTTGGAGAAGGTGTTCATGAAATCGCCGGGCATGATGTCGTCCGGGTTCAGGAAATTCGGCAGAGTGGGCGTCCCCGCCGACGAGCTCTGCAGCGGCTGAGCAAGATTCTGCAACGTCTGCGGAGTCGTCGTAATGGCCTGCGACAGCGTCGATTGGGCGTTCGAGGTGGCCGCCGACCCGGCCGCCTGGTTGACGGCGGCGTCCTGGTTGGCCTGGGCATTCGGGTTGGCGATCTCCCGCGGCGCACTGAACGGCGTGACCTTCGACGCCGCGGCCGAGGCCGCCGCGTAGCCGTACATGGCCGCCGCGTCCTGCGCCCACATCTGCCCGTAGTGGGCTTCGTTGGCGGCGATCGCCGCGCCGTTCTGCCCCAGGATGTTGGTGGCGACCAGCAGCGCCAGCTGGGACCGGTTGGCGGTGATCACCGGCGGCGTCACCGACATCGCCCGGGCGGCCTCGTACGCCGCGGCCGCCGCCTTTGCCTGCGCCGCAGTCTGTTCGGCACGTGCGGCGGTGGTGCCCATCCATGTCACGTAGGGCGCCGCGGCGGCCGCCATGGCGGTCGACGCCGGACCCATCCAGCCCTCACCGACCAGGCCGTCGATCACCGACTGGTAGCCGGCTTCGGCGGCACCGAGTTCGGCGGCCATCTTGTCCCAGGCCGCCGCGGCGGCCAGCATCGGAGCCGAGCCCGGCCCGGCGTAGATGCGAGCCGAGTTGACCTCGGGGGGGAATGCTCCGAAATCCATTGCGCTACTCCTTGATTGGTGGTGACAAAGCTTGCTTTGTGCGGACGGTGCGGACAGGCGGAACCCGGATTTGGACGCACGACGTCCACACCGGAGAAACGATGGGGTCACCACGACTCGCCGACCGATCGGCGGCGCCCCCGGCATCGGGGCGCGCTTCAGCGATCGACTGCCGGTCAACGCATCTGAAAACGCCTGAGGGTCAGACGTTTTCAAAGCATGCCGAAGCCAGACGTGGCCGCCGAAACGAGCGCACGCCTGTCGGCACGTTCAGCGCCGGGGCGAATATCAGATGGTGAAAGCGGTGCCGAGATCACAATGGAGGGAAACGACCATCGATCTCGGATGGGAACTATCACTCGGACTCAATGTCGCTCTCACCTCCTCTCGGCCTGGGCACGCGGGGGTGCCGTCACGGTTGCACAGCGAGGTGAGGTCGCCCGACGACTGTCGGACGGAGCACCCCTCTCGTCAGAGCTTCGGCACCACACGGCGTATCCGGTTACCCCGGAAGCCACTTGGGCTCAACCCTTAAGCCGGGAAGAGCTGTCCTGACCCGGGGCGTCTTTCGACGTTCGGGGTCAGTGGCCTATATCCGCATGGAAGCCTCACCTAACGAGGTGCTTGCCCCACAATAGTGCATCAGGCGGTTGCCGGGGTCAATCCGGTGCGGCGGGTCGCCATCCGATGCCTCAGTCAGCCTCGCTGAGGATCCGGTGCATCGGTGTTCTCGACATCGATGCCGCTGTGGTCCTGACCGTCCGGATTCACGTGCACGGCATGGACTCCCGGTTGTTCGGCGAGTTCTTCGAGCAGGCTGTCGAGGCGGCTCGAGTCGACGTGCCAGTGCTGCACCTCGTGGGTGCCCGCAAGCTCGGTGACCAGTCGTTCCAGCCGGGTCTGCGCGTGGCCGTTCATCGCCGCCGCCGGCCGGCCGCGCGGAGCGGCCCCGGTAATCGCCCGTCCCGCAAGGCCGGCCGCCGCCAGGTCGCTGTAGATCCCGGCGGGGATCTGCGCCGCGGCTGCCGCCGGCGCGGCCGTCAGCCCGGTGATCGGAATCGAGGTCGCCGTCATCGCCACCTCCGGGGCGGCGCCCGCCCAGCCCGGCGGCACGCTGACCCGGCCGACCGAGCCCGCCCCGCCGGCGCCGGCCGTCACCACCGGGGTGGCGGGCGCCACGACCGGTTCCAGCGGCGGCGGTGCGAGGGTGCCGGAGCCGAATCCGTACCGTCCGCCGGTGGCCGCGGCCACATCCAGGTCGGTGTTGAGATTTCGGGCGTACTGCACGAACCCGTAGAGGATGCTCTTGATCGCGTCGTTGAACGGAACGATGCTCCGTGCCACCAGGCCCACATAGGAGACGGCCTGCGACAGCGAGATCGGATCGGCGGCCTGCACCGGCGCCGCGGCCGCCGCCGAACCGGCAAGCCCCTGCAGCGCGTGCGGCAGCGCGCTCATCAACTGCGTCAGTTCGGCGTGGCCGCTGCTCGCGGTCGCCGCGCCGACGGCGCTCGCCTGGGCCGCCGACGCGGACGGGCTGGTGGTGGCCGGCGGCTGGGTGAACGGCGAAACCCGGGAAGCCACCGCCGAATGCAGCGCGTAGCCGTACATCGCCGCGGCGTCCTGCACCCACATCAGCGCGTACTGCGTCTCGACGGCCGCGATCGCCGCGGTGTTCTGTCCCAGGACGTTTCCGGCGATCAGCGCGGCCAGTTCGGCCCGGTTCGCCGCCACCACCGCCGGTGGCACCACCGCGGCGTGCGCTGCTTCGAAGGCGGCGGCCGCGGCGGTGGCTCCGCTCGCGGCGTGCGCCGCGGATTCCGCGGTGGCATGCAGCCACGTCGTGAACGGGGCCGCTGCCGCAGCCATCGCGTCAGCGGCCGGACCGAGCCAGCCCTCGTCGGTGAGCCCGGACAGCACCGACCCGTAAGCCCCCGCGGCCGTGGTCAATTCGGTCGCCAACCGCCCCCACGCCGTCGCAGCGGCCAGCATCGGACCCGACCCGGGACCGGCGTACATGCGGCCCGAGTTCACCTCCGGTGACAGCGCTGAGAAATCCATCGCGGCGCCGCCTAACCCTGCTGCGGCTGAGGGTCGGGGTCCTCGGAGTCGAAATGCACCTCGTGCACGCCCGGCCGTCGGGACAGTTCCCCGAGCAGACCTCGACGCCCACCGGAGTCGGTGTGCCAGCGCTGCACCGCCCGGGTGCCGGTGAGCTCACCGGCGATCCGTTCCAGGCGGCGGGCATCCGCACCCGGCCGGTGTCGCGCCGCGCCGGCCGCCCCGGCCGCCAGTGCGCGGCCGGCGATCCCGGCCGCCGCCGCATCCGCGCCGAGTCCGGCCGGACCCGCTATCGGCGCCGCGCCGGGTGCGGTGGCGGGCAGTGCCGCGGCGGTCATGGCGACCTCGGGCGCAGCGGCCGTCCACGCCGACGGAACGCTGAGTTTCCCGACGGTCGCGGTGTCCCCGACACTCGCCGCCACCGCCGGCCGAACGCTCGGCAGCGGCGCCGGCGGCGGAGCCGGGTTCCCGGACCCGAACCCGAACTTGCCGTCGGTGGCCGCCGCGATGTCCAGGTCGGTGTTGAGGTTCCGCGAGTACTGCCCCATCCCGTAGAGGGTGCTGATGTTGGTGTCGTTGGCCGGCAGGATGGACCGGGAGATCATCTCGATATAGGAGGCGGCCTGCGAGGCCGACGGCGGTTCGGTGCTCTGCACCGGGGCGGACACGTCGGGGGGCGCGGCCGCGGACCCGCTGTTCGAGGAGAGTCCGTGCAGGGTCTGCGGCACCGATCCCATCAGCTGCGACAGCTGCGAATGCGCTGTGCCGGTGGCGGATTGGGCCGTTGCAGCGGCCTGGCCGGCTTGGCCTGACGGATCGGCGACCGTCGGCGGCGCGGTGAACGGCGGCACCGCCGCGGCGGCCGCCGACTGACCCGCGTACCCGTACATCACCGTGGCGTCCTGCACCCACATCTGGCCGTATTCCGCTTCGAGCGCGGCGATCGCCGCCGCGTTCTGGCCGAACGCATCGGCCGCGATCAGCGCCGCGAGTTCACTGCGGTTGGCGGCGATCACCGTCGGCGGCACCATCGCCGCGAAGGCCTGCTCGAAGACGTCGGCGGCGGTCTCCGCCTGGGTCGCGGTCTGCTCGACCTGCACCGCGGTCGTGCGGAGCCAGGCCGCGTAGGGCGCCGCCGCTGCCGTCATCGCCTCGGCTGCCGGCCCGAGCCACGTCTGGCCCAGTTCGGCGATCACCGCCTGGTAGCCGGCGGCCGCCGAACCCAGTTCGGTGGCGAGCCGGGTCCAGCCCGCCGCCGCGGTCCGCAGTGACGCCGATCCGGGCCCGGCATAGATCCGTCCGGAGTTCACCTCCGGTGACTGCGCCCCGAAATCCATGACTGGAGCCCTCAACCCTGCGCCGACGGCGGGATCACGATGATCGTGGCCTTGGACGGCTTGGCGGGCTTGCCGGAACCGTCCGGCCTGCTGCCCGCCAGCGAGCCCGTCGGCCCGGCGGCGAACTGTGACGCGGCGCCCCCCGTCGCACCGAGCGCCCGGCCGGCCATGCTGCCCATCGCCAGGTCACCGAGCATCCCGCTCTCGGTCTCCCCCGCGATCGCCGCGACGGCGCCGGGACCCGCCTCCGGGAACACCGCGGCCACCGTCTTGGCGGTCGTGGTCTGAGCGAGCCAGCCCGGCGGCACGGACAGCCGTCCGATCGAACCGGCGTTGCCCAGCCCACCCGACACGGCCGGTGTCACCGGGCCCGACGCCCTGGTCAGCTGCAGGCCGGCCCGCAGGTCCGCCGTGCTCGGCGCCGGCTCGTGCAGCCAGGGTTTCGGTCCCTGCGCCCGGACCACCGAGGCCACCACATTCGACCCGTTCATCGGCAGCAGCACGCACTGGATCGCCAGCAGGTAGGGGATGCCGCCGATGCCGAACAGTGAGACCGGTGACAGCGGGCCGGCCAGGAAGTCCAGCACCGGAAGATTCGCCTGCGCCGATCCCGAGACCGCCAGGCTCTGCAGCAGGTGCGGCACCATGGTGACCGCCTGGGTCAGCCCGGCCTGCGCCTGCGCCCCGCCCGCCGCCGCAGCCTGGGCGGTGCTGGCAGCCGGGTTGGTGGTGGTCGGCGCTGCGGCGAACGGGGCCAGCGCGGTGGCCCCCGCCGAGGCTCCCGCGTAACCGTACATGGCTCCGGCGTCCTGCGCCCACATCTCCGCGTAGTGCACCTCGGTCGCCGCGATCGCCGCCGCGTTCTGTCCCAGGATGTTCGTCGCGATCAGCGACATCAGCAGACTGCGGTTGGCGGCGATCACACCGGGAGGCACCATCGCGCTGAACGCCGCGTCGTGCGCCGCCGCGGCGGCCCGCGCCTGGACCGCGGTCTGCGCCGCCTGGGCCGCGGTCCGACTCATCCAGCTCACGTACGGTTCGACCGCCGCCGTCATCGCGGCTGCGGCCAGGCCCGACCAGGCATCACCGGCCAGCCCGCCGACTTCGGAGTCGTACACCGCGACGGTGGAGCTCAACTCGGCGGCCAGGCCATCCCAGGCTGCTGCCGCCGCCAGCAGCGGCCCCGAACCGGGGCCGGAATACATTCTCCCGGAGTTGATCTCCGGAGACAGCGCGCCGAAGTCGATGCCCATCACCTCCGGGGGATCGCGCGAAGATGCCCGACCGTCCCGGTCAGACGACCCGGCACAGTCATCCTGTCGGTTGGGTCAGGCCCAGCTGGAGCCGACGGCCGAGTCGGTGTTGGCCATGTTGTTGCCGGCCGACTGCACCTTCTGACCGTGCGAGTTCGCCTGCTCGTAGATCAGCGCGAAGTTGCGACCCAACTGGGTCACGAACTCCTGGCACGCCACCGAACCGGCGCCGCCCCAGAAATCCCCGGCGGCGAGCACGCCGTGCACGATCGCCTGGTGCTCCGCCTCCAGGGAGGCCGCCTGGGCACGAATCAGCGCACCGTGCGCGTCAACATCACCGAACTGGTAATTGATGCTCATTCGAGTGTCCTCCCTTAGCTCGACAGGATCTGCTGCGAGGCAGCTTCCTGCTGCTCGTAGTGGTTCGCGTCGCGGATCAGGCCGTCCCGCACCCCGTGCAGCATGTTCACGATGTTGCGAAACGCCGTCTGCATCTGACCCATCGTGTCGTAGGACGTCTTCTCCGCCAGACCACCCCAGCCCGAACCGGAGATGTTCGTCGACGACGCCCACATCCGACGCGCCTCATCCTCAACGGTCTGCGCGTGCACATCGAAACGCCCCGCCATCGAACGCATCGCGTCCGGATCAGTCATAAAACGTGCCATGAAACTCTCCTCGGTTCGAAAATCTATTGCGGTGCGGGCTGATTCGGCTATCCGGCCGACGCGGCGTTGGCCGCTTCGGTCGCCGCATATGAATTGGCGCTCCCGTTCAGCGTGGCGACGAACATCTGGTGAATCGCTTCGGCCTGCGCGCTGATCGACTGATACATCTGGGCGTGCGCCGAGAACTGCGCGGCGGTCAGCGCCGAAACCTCGTCCGCGGCAGCGGGAACCACCCCGGTCGTCGGCGCGGCCGCAGCCGCGTTCTGGGCACTCAGTGCGGTGCCGATCGCGGACAGATTGCCGGCGGCGGCGGTCAACGCCTCCGGTTGTGTCGTTACAAAAGTCATGGACCCTCCATCATCTGAACTGAGTCGGCCACTGATCAGTCGACGGAAACCGTGTACGTCCGGAAGGCCAACGGTAACAAGACAAAGCCTGCGCCGCGGCGGATTAGACGCAAAGGGATTCAGTGACCGACGTCGAGGTGATCGGATCGGAACGGATTCGTCACCGGTCGTGCGTACGTCGGATACGGACTATCGCTGGGATTCAAATCTCGTCGTCACCTCCTCGCCGTGATCGCGGCGAACCGCGGCCCGATGCAGAAGCCAAGGTGCCACAGGGGCACCATCCTTGACTTCCTTACCTGCGCCATGGTGGCACCGGCTCCGGTGAGCGTCAACCCGACAGGCCCACCTGACGGGGTAGACACAGCGGATTCATATCAGCGGCCGATCAGCCGGGCTTCTTCTCCGCCACCGCCGCACTGAGCCCTTCGGCCAGGTCTTCGCGGGTCAATTCCTTGAATTTGCGCAGCCATTCGTCGCTGAAGTCGGTGACGTCCCCGGACAGAACCGCGTCGAGGTCGGAGTCGTCGAGCCGGAAACTGCGGTGATCCCGCGCCTTCTCCACCACGTTGCGCACGAACCCGGCGTTACCCAGCGTGTCGATGCCGCGGATCAGATCGCCGTCCTCGGAGTAGGACTCGTCGGCGTAGAACTTCTGATACGACGGCAGCAACGCCGAGGCGGCCTCGTCGGAGACCACATCCTCGTTCTCGGCGCCCATCATCTTGGTCAGCTCCACCAACTCCGGCGGGGTGTAACTGTAGAACTCGATCACGGTCGAGAACCGCCGCCGCAGACCCTGGTTGACCTCCAGCATCTTGTCCATCGCGTTGGCGTAGCCGGCGCCGAACACCACCAGCTCGTCGCGGTGGTTCTCCATGTACAGCAGCAGCGTGTTGATGATCGCGTTGCCGTAGGCGTCGCCCTGGCTGTAACCGCGCTCATGCAGGGTGTGCATCTCGTCGAAGAAGACCGCACCGCCGAGTGCCCCCTCCAGCAGCTCCTCGGTGTTCTTCTCGGCGTCGGCCATGAACCGGCCGAGCAGCTTGGACCGGTTGGTCTCCACCACCAGCGGCTTGCGCAGCACGGTCAGCCCGCAGAGCTGCTTGGTGAACGCCCGCGCCACCGAGGTCTTGCCGGTGCCGGGCGGGCCGAGCAGCAGCGTGTGCCGCGATGTCACCGGCACCGGCAGCCCCATCTTGGCCCGGGCCAGGTTCACCTTGGTGGTGGCCTTGATCAGCTTGATCTCGCGTTTAGCCTGCTCCATGCCGAGCATCGCGGCCAACTCGGCATCGCCTTCGGCCAGATACCGCGCCGCCTCCTCGGCGTGCCGGTCGGCCTCGGCCTGTTCACGGGTGGGTGCGCTGTCAGGGTCCCAGGGGTCGGTGCGCGCCTCGATCGTCTCGGGATCGGTGAGGATCAGCCGGTAGTCGGGGTTGTCCAGCGCCTGCCGGGCGGGCGCGAACTTCGCGTCCCGCGAATACACCCGGCGGAGCAACTCGGTGGCCTCGTCTTCGCGGCCGAGGTGGCGCAGGCACATGCCCTGCGTGTAGAGCGCAACGTTCGTCGCACCCGGCACCCGGTCGCCTTCGATGGCCTCCTGGGCGCGCCGCACCGCTTCCTCGAACACCCCGAGCGAGGCCAGTGCGGTGGTGGCCATCGCCGACGCGGCCGCCTTCAGTTCCGGCTGGCGCCACGGGGCGGCCGCCGGGAACTGCTTCAGCACGTCCGGCCAGCGCCCGGTCCGGAAGTACAGCAGACCCCGGACGTAGTTGATCAGCTCCACCTCGAACGGGTTGCGCGGGTCGACGCCGTCGAGCAGTTTCGCGGCCTCCTCGTAGCGCTTGGCCTCGGCGAGCACGGCGGCGTAGGCCGCGGCCAGCGATTCGACGCTGGTCACCAGCAGCCGTAGGAACAGCCCGTCGGAGACCTCCGGGTGGAATTCGGCGTCGGTGAGCCCCATCCGCCGGGTCTCCCAGCCGAACGTCCGAACCGTGGCCCAGGCGTTCGCCAGCACCTCGATCCCCTGGTCCCCCGCCAGGATCCGGGCCAGCCAGGCGTCGCACATTCCCGGATCGATGGTGGTCGCGGTGGTGAACATCTGCAGTGCGACCTGCGGGTTGTGGCTGGGCTGCAGCCCGTTGACCGAGATTCCCGACGCCAGCATGCCGGCGACCATCGCATTGCGTGCGTCGGTGGCGGCGCCGGTCAACTCCGCGTCCCCGTGCGAGCGGCGGCGTACTCGTCGACCGGATCGAGCGAGACCGGCAGGTGTTCGTCACCGCGCAGTTCCCGCCCCGGCAGCGTCGTCAGCCCCGGTCGCACGCTGGGCGCGGGGAGGCTCGCGCAGACCGCGTCAAGCTGCCGTCGGCCGACGAACCTGTTCAGCGCGGACCGCACGTTCTTGCTGAGCCGGGCGGCACTGTGATAGCGCACCACCACCGCGACCTCGGTGGTCCGGCCGCCCTTGGGGGTCAGCCGTACCGTCACCACGGTCGCATCGGTCTGCGGGTACCACAGGTGTTCCAGGTTCTCCTCGTTGATGTCACGCGGGGTCACCCAGAAGCTGCTGACGTAGCGCAGCCGCCGCTGGAACAGCCGGTGCCGCAACTGCCCCGGCTCCAGGCCGGCGAGCACGGCCTCATCGACGTCGGCGAAGTGGTCGGCGCCGACGACCCGCGCGCTGACGGTGCGGCCGTCCAGTTCCTCGGCCAGTCGCTCGGTGGCGGCCACCAGGGTGGCGGCCAGTGAGTCGCGGGTCGCCACCGCGTTGACGTTGTCCAGCGGATTCATCCGCAGTATCAGCCAGGTCGTGCGATGGTCCGGGAACGACATCTCGTCGTCGGAGTCCGGGACCACCTCGTCCTCGACTGGGTTCTCGCGGGTGCCGACCGTGACGATGTCGATGCTTTCCAGCCGCACGTCGAACTGCCGCAGCCCGGCGGCGACCAGTTCGACCGGGAAGGTCACCGGCTCGACGGATCCGCGGGAATGCCGGCCGCCCCCGGCCAGCTGTCGCCCGCCGACGGCGATCATCGTCACCAGTCGGCCCCGGTACTCCCGGATGCCGACCGGCTCATGCCCATAGCGCCGGTGATGGTCGAGTGCCAGTGTCCGGCCCTGGTCCAGCGCGGTCTCCGGATCGGCGAACTGATCGGCCACCCAGGCGGCGCACATCGTGCTCAGCGGCACCCGCCGGTAGGTGACCAGCGCGATGATCGTGATCAGCGCCGCCACCCCGACACCGGACCACCAGGCGTACTGCGCGGCGGGGGCATCGCCCGGCCAGCGTCCGGCCAGCACCAGGATCGCGATGTCGATCAGGAAGACCACGGTGATCCGGGTCCAGGACAGGCTGAGCCCCAGGGCATGCTGCGCTTTCATCGGTTCCTCAACGATCGTCGCAATGCGGCCACTCCCAGTGCCACTCCGGCCGCGGCGAGCGCGGCGAGCAGTCCGGCACCGGCCACCCAGGCCGGTGTCATGTCACGGTCCGGCGGTATCGGCGGCACCTGCAGCGGCGCCGACAGCCGTTCCGGCGGTTCCGGCGCCACATCGGGGACGTCCCAGGTCAGCGCGGCGACCGGGTCGACGATCCCGTACCCGACCGCGTTGTCCACCCCCCGGGCCGGGGCGCGGGCCGTCCGGATCAGCCGGTTGATGATCTGATGCGACGTCAGCTCGGGGTACTTGGCCCGGACCAGGGCCGCCACCCCGGAGACGATCGCCGTGGAGAAGCTGGTGCCCAGCGGGGGCAGCAGCGAGTTCTCCGGCCCGTCAACGGCGTTCATCAACCCGTCGTCGCGCGGCGACAGTCCCTCGATGTCCGTGCCGGGCGCGGCGATCGACACCCAGGGGCCGGTCACGCTGAGCTTGGACAGCGGGGCGCCCGCCGAGTCGACCGCTCCGACCGTCAGCACGTAGTCGTCGTACCAGCCCGGTGTCACGATCGTGTTGACGCCGTTCCAGTCGCGCGGGTCGTCCGGGCGCATCGCGTTGTACACCGGGTTCTGCTTGCAGTCGCGGGCCATGGTGTCACCGGCGGCGGTGACGATGATCACGTTCTTGTCGACGGCGGCGTAGCGGACGGCCGCGCCGAGGTCGGCCTGGTCGATCGGGGTCCGCGCGTTGATGCACACGGCCTGGGAGATGTTGATGACCTGTGCGCCCATGTCCGCGGCGTGCACGATCGCCCGCGCCAGCGTGTGCACGGCGTCGACCTTCTCCCGCAGCTGCGGGTCGTCGCCCTGGTTGAACGGCTCCTTGGGGCCGAACGCCTGGCTGCTCGCCCGGATCGAGATCAGCTGGACGTCGGGGGCGATCCCGCTGAACGCGTCCGGTCCGCCCTCCTGCCGCGGCGGCGTGGTGGGCGGGCGGTGGTCGACCGGCAGCACCCGGGCGCCACCGCGGTGGTTCGGCGTCCGCACCGCACCGCGGTCGTGGTTGGACGCCGGGCCGGCGGGGCCGGGCGCAGGGCCGGGTGCAGGCCCAGGCGCCGGTCCCGGGGCCGGCCCCTGCGGCGGAGCACCCCCGGGCGCAGGTTCGTTCTCCGCGCCCGGCGGCGGCATGACGATCGTCGGCGGTTGCACGATGATCGTGGTCTGCGGCGTCGGCATCGGCGGCGGCGGCTCGTTGGTCGGAACCGACGGCGGCCGGCGGGTCTGGCGCGGCGGCGGCAGCGGCACGCCGTTGTCGGGCGCGGCCGCGATCATCGAGGCGACGAGCGTTCCGTGCGCGTCGCAGTCCGACAGGCCGTCGCCGCCGGCCATCACGTAGTCACCGCCGCCGACCAGGTTCAGCAGCCGCGGGTGCGGTGTCACGCCGGTGTCGATGACCGCGACGGTCACCCCGCCGCCGCGGCCGAACTTCCAGGCCTCCGGCAGGTTCAGCATGTCCATGTACTTGGGCTGCACCCGCCAGTCGGTGCCCGGGAACACCCCCACCTCGGTGCAGTACGACGTCTGCCGCATCGTCTGCGGGGGCCCCGGGGTGCCGTCCGGCGGAACCGCGGCGGGATCGATCGTCGGACGTTCGACGGCGCCCGCCGCCGGCATGCCGGCCAGCGAACCGCAGGCCACCATCACCGCCACGGCGCCGACCGCGGCGGTGCGCTGCAGCCCGCGCGACCCGCTAGCGATACCGAATCGCTTCATAGGTGTTCATCAGCCACAGTGCCAGCGGGAACAACGGCATCAGGCAGAGGTACTCGATCCACTCGATGAACTTTCGGAACAGCGGGCTGTAAATGGTGTTCGGCACGATCACTGCGGACAGCAGGCCGAACATCGGGACCAGCACCAGGACGGCGACGCTCGTCATCAGCACGCCCGGGGTCCACAGTTGCACGACGTAGCGCACCGATACCGTCGCGACGATCACCAGGCCGCTCAGGGTGACGGTGATCGCCTGCCAGCGGTCCCGGAACGAACGGCCACGCAGCACCAGGAAGCCCGCGGTCAGCCCGGCCAGCAGCACCGGCAGCCACCAGCGATCCGAGTGCGGGTCGCACAAGCCGGTCATGCAGACCACCACCAGCACACCCAGGCCGGCCAGCAACCCGGTCAGGAACGACCGGGCCCGCTCGGCGCGCAGCACCACCTCGCGCACCGATTCGGGACCTTCGAGCACCGGTGCCGCACCCGGGGCACTGACCACCGTCGTCGGCAGGTCCGGGCGCGCCTCGAACACCCAGCGACTCGTCGCCGACGGGAACACCGGCAGGCGCAGACCTGCCAGCCACCGGGACAGCGACGGGGCGCCCTGGTAGGCGAGCACGCAGGCCAGATAGACGCACGTCATCAGCGTCACCGCGCCGGTCATGAACAGCATCCGCAGCACCCCGGCGAACGTGACGGCCAGGCTCACCGTGGCCAGCGCGGTGTAGGCGGCCAGTTGCCGTCCGGTCAGCCGGATGATCGCCAGCGCGGCGATGCCGGCCACGCCGAAGCCCAGGGCGGCGTGCGCCGCCCCCACCGGGCCCGGCACCGCGGCCGCGGCCGCCACCACCAGCGGCACCAGCCCGCTGGACAGCAGGATGTCGCCGACCCGACGGTCCGCCGCCCCGCGCGCCTGCAGCAGGATCAGCGCCGCCGCGATCAGCACCAGCACGGCCAGCAGCGCAGCGGCCCCGGCGGCCAGCCAGGTGTCGTTGCGGTAGCGCCAGGCCGCCAGCAGGCCGGCCGAGAGCACCACGCCGGTGGACAGGGTGGTCACGCCGACCCGCACCGCGGTCTGCGCATCGACCGGGGCGAACCGCTTGGCCAGGTTCACCGAGACGGCGGTCGAGATGTGTTCGATGACCGGCGACCGGCGCTCCCGGTCCTCGATGAAACGCAGCCACAACCGGTCGCCGTCGAAGACGTCCTGCTCGGTCAGCGACTGGCCCGCCCGCAGTGCGGTGCCGTCCACCAGGCAGAGCACCCAGCGCCCGCGACCCTCGGCCTGCAGGGTCGGCTCGTCCAGTTCGGCCAGCCGTCCGTTGATCACCTTCAGCAGCGGGTCGAGCATCACCGACACCGGGGCGTCGGCGTCCAGCAGGGTGCCGATCTGCACGCCGTCACCGGCCATGATCCCGACCACCACCGCGCGCGGCGCCGACAGTGCGACCTCACCGCCCGCCTGCGCCGACTCGATCGCCGCGGTCACCGTCGCCCCAACCGGTCGATGAATACCGAACCCATATGTGCCGCCTTGCAATTTGTCATTTCAACGTCTTTCCGATTCTAAAGGCATTGGCGACCACGCGCACGACCTGCGCTTTCTGCGCATATATTTCGGTGTGCCGCACGGCTTTCACCGCCGGTCAAACACGACGATGCGTTTTCCAGGCACCGTAGGGCAGGGTGTCCAGAACGGTCTTCACACCCACCTGAACCAGTTGCGGCGTCGCCGGGCAGATCGCAAGCCACGCTTCACCGGAGCCGGCGGTGCGCGCCTGCTGATACAGCGCGATCCGGCCGCCGGAGCCGTCTTTGATCGACAGCACCGATGCGCTCGGCCCCTTGGCGTCGTCGCGGTACTGACGCGCATACACCGCGGCCTCGGCGGCCGGTTCGGACAGCGCCTGCCCCAGTGCCGCCACGGTGGCGGCGCTGATGCCCATCCGCCGCAGGTCTCCCCCGGTGAAGATGTTGAAGCCGGAGTCCTGCCAGCTCTGGGTCGCCTCGAGCATCTCCTCCATCGGCACGTTGACCGCGGTGATCTGCGCGGGGTCCGCGTGGTGGATGGACTCCAGTCCGTCGATCACCAGCGCGGCGATCGAGGCGGCGTCGGTCACCGAGACGTCGTCGACGGTGATGTCGGTGCCGACCCGGACGGCCGACACCCAGTGCTCGCCGCGGCGGGCCAGCAGCACCCGGAACTCGTTGTCCGGGATGTCGCGGGTGCCGGGTTCCTGGTTCTCGTCGTCGACGACGCCGTACCGCAGTTTGCCCAGCGACAGCAGTGCGACCACCTCGAGGTCGGGTGCGGCCAGCACCCGCATCCGGGCCGCCACGACCTCGTTGACCTCGTCCTCGACGACGATGCCCTGCTCGCGCATCACGGCCATGCCGGGATGTTCGGACAACCAGTCGTTGGAATCAGTGGAAACGTAAGGCCTGCAACGCAACTCGGGTGCGACGTGGCGAATGTCCAGTAGTGCCTGCAACATCCAGAAACCCTCGACGTTGACGGTGATGTCGGTGCGGGTGCTCGGGTCCATCACTCCCCTCCTCTGCCTCTACCGGTCTGTCGATGTACCCCGCTATTGGAACACGCACCGACGCCGGAACGCTCGTCAATACCCTCCGAAGTGCAACACGCGGCAGCACACCGACGAAACGGTGTGCTGCCGCGCTGCAATTTTGTCGGTCAGGCCCAGCTGGAGCCGACGGCCGAGTCGGTGTTGGCCATGTTGTTGCCGGCCGACTGCACCTTCTGACCGTGCGAGTTCGCCTGCTCGTAGATCACCGCGAAGTTGCGACCCAACTGGGTCACGCACTCCTGGCACGCCACCGAACCGGCGCCGCCCCAGAAATCCCCGGCGGCGAGCACGTCATGCACGATCGCCTGGTGCTCCGCCTCCAGCGAAGCGGCCTGGGCACGAATCAGCGCACCGTGGGCGTCAACATCACCGAACTGGTAATTGATGCTCATTCGAGTGTTCTCCCTTAGCTCGACAGGATCTGCTGCGAGGCAGCTTCCTGCTGCTCGTAGTGGTTCGCGTCGCGGATCAGGCCGTCCCGCACGCCGTGCAGCATGTTGACGATGTTGCGAAACGCCGTCTGCATCTGACCCATCGTGTCGTAGGACGTCTTCTCCGCCAGACCACCCCAGCCCGAACCGGAGATGTTCGTCGACGACGCCCACATCCGACGCGCCTCGTCCTCAACGGTCTGCGCGTGCACGTCGAAACGCCCCGCCATCGAACGCATCGCGTCCGGATCAGTCATAAAACGTGCCATGAAACTCTCCTCGGTTCGAAGTCGGTGTTGTCGTCGTGGTGGGTCAGCCTGCGGCCGGTGAGATCGGGATGACGCTGGGCCGCACGTCGAAGCGGGGCAGCACCATCGGGCTGTTGTCGGCGGCGCTGCGAGCGGCGGCGTTGGCCAGCATCGGCATGCCGTTCAGCAGGCCGCCGGCGTTGGCGCCGACCCCGGAGGTGCCCAGCGCGGAGCTCAGGCCGCTGCTGAACGAGGAGGCCAGGGTGGCGGTGGCGGGGCTGGCGGCCGCCCAGGCCTGCGGCACCGACAGCGCACCGACCAGGCCGGACTGGCCCAGCCCGGCGGTGACCGAGGAGGCCAGGCTGCCGAAGCCGCCCAGGCCGGCGGCGCCCGCACTGGCCGCGCTGCCCAGCGCACCGGCCGAGCCGGCGGCCGCGCTGGCACCGCCGCTGAACGCCCGCGCCAGGCCGGCGAAGGCGTTCACCAGCGAGAAGATGTAGCTGCCGTTCTGCGGCAGCATCGTGGCGTAGCTCAGCGCGTCCTTGGGGCTGGCGACACCGGCCAGCGAACCCAGGTCGGTCAGCACGTTCGAGCTGTTGGACGCCGGCGCGGCGAGCGACTGCGCGGAGGCTGCGAGCGACTGTGCGTGGGTGGCGGCCGAGCCGAGACCCGACTCGCCGGTCGCCGCGGCCTGGCCGAACGCACCGGCCGGGTTGGTGGTCTGCGGCGGCCGGCTGAACGGGCTCAGCGGGGTAGCGGCGGAGGCCGACCCGGCGTAGCCGTGCATCGCGGTGGCGTCCTGCGCCCACATCTCGTAGTACTCGGCCCAGTTCGCGGCGATCTTCGGTGTGTTCTGGCCGAGCACGTTGGTGGCGACCAGGGTGACCAGCTCAGCGCGGTTGGCGGCCACCACCGGCGGCGGCACGGTGGCGGCGTGAGCCGCCTCGTAGGCGGCGACCGCGGCGCGCATCTGATTGGCGGTCTGCTCGACCTGCAGGGCGGTGCTGTTCATCCAGGCGGCGTAGGGGGTGGCGGCCGCGGCCATCGCCGCCGACGCCGGGCCCAGCCAGCCCTCGCTGGTCAGGCCGGCGATCACCGAGTGGTAGCCGGACGCGACCGCGTGCAGCTCGGAGCCCAGCCCGTCCCAGGCCGATGCCGCGGCCAGCAGCGGGCCCGAGCCCGCGCCGGTGTACATCAGCGTGGAGTTGATCTCCGGGGGCAGCGCCCCGAACCCCATGGCCGCCATTGCCGTCATCGCCGCCTGCTCGACCCGCTCAGCCGGCCGAGGCCGCGTTGGCGGCCTCGGTGGCGGCGTAGGAGGTGGCGCTGCTGTTCAGCGTCGCCACGAACATCTCGTGGATCGCCGCGGCCTGCGCGCTGACCTGCTGGTACATCGCGGCGTGGGCCGCGAACTGGGCGGCGGTCAGCGCCGAGACCTCGTCGGCTGCAGCCGGGACCACACCCGTCGTGGGGGCGGCCGCGGATGCGTTCTGCGCGTTCAGCGCCGAGCCGATACCGGCCAGGTTGCCGGCAGCGGCGGACAGTGCCTCCGGCTGCGCGTTGACGAACGACATCTGGGTTTCCTCCTCGGATCGCAGTCAGCAATCGCTTCGTGACCGAGCGTAGAGGCTGAAACCGGCCGAATCGGCCTTCGATGCCTACTGTTCACCTTGGGTCAGCAAGTGTTCATCTGGGGTAACGGTCGAGTAACCCCGAGAGCGTGGCGCAGGCCACAAAACCCGGGCCGAACTGGTGAAACACAGCGCTGTCGTTCTCGGCGCGAACGGCGTGGAAACGGTCCGCGCGCGGCGGCCACAGCCCCGCTTCCGACTAATAATCCGGTCGCGGCGAACGCCGTCGGCGCCGCGGACGTGAGCGGGCCGGCAACCGCTGCGGCACTGTCGTCAGCGCCACAGCGGTTGCCGGCCCGTCGGATCAGCCTGCGGGGGTGGCCGCGCGCTCGTGCGTGTTCGCCCGGCGCAGTTCGGTCGCGGCGACCTGCACGAACACCCCGGTGTCCTCGGCCATCAGCAGACCGCGGCCACGCGGCAGCGGGCCGCCCTTCATCTTGCCGCGGATGAAGCCCTCGTCCGGGTCGGCGTCCATCACCAGCAGCGGGGCGTTGGCCTGGTGCAGCGCCCGCAGCAGCGGATCGCTGCCGGCCGACGACCAGCCACCGAAGGTGCGGGTGGCGATGACGTGCAGCCCGACGTCCGCCGAGCGGGTCACCCAGGGCGCGGCCCGCTGGAACGGCGAGTCGAAGCCGGGCGGGAACTGCTGGATGTCGTCGATGATCAAGAAGATCTCCGGCCCGGTCCACCACGTCCGCGACAGCAACTCCTCCGCCGACAGGCCCGGCGGTGGTTCCCGGTTGGTCAGCGTGGTCGCCAACTCGTTGACCAGCGCAACGGCGCCGTCCAAGTTGTAGGCGAACTTCTCCACGTAATCCGACCCCAGGGTGGTCAGCAACTGCCGACGCGGGTCGATCAGCCAGACCTGGGCGGTGCGGCGGCCGTCCGGACCGACGGCCTCCGAACTGCCGACGCCGGGTGCGTAGAGCCGCTCGATCTCGCTCATGATGGTGGCCAGGGTCGTGGTCCGCCCGCACTCGCGCCGCCCGGTCACCATCAGGTGCCCGT
The DNA here is from genome assembly GCF_018455725.1 of Mycolicibacter acidiphilus. Lineage (GTDB taxonomy): Bacteria > Actinomycetota > Actinomycetes > Mycobacteriales > Mycobacteriaceae > Mycobacterium > Mycobacterium acidiphilum. The sequence continues at coordinate 71,438 of NZ_JAHCLR010000004.1, read as the reverse complement.
TCTCGGCGAAGTTGAGGTAGACCGGCTGCAGATCCAGCTCCGAGATGGCCCAGGCGATACCGCCCGCGCCCACCCCCTCGCGGTGGTCCTGCGCCGCGACGGCCCGGACCTCGTCGAGGCCGAACCGGGCGGGCAGCCGGCGCACCGGCCGCACCCGGCCCACCGCGATCTGACTGACCGCGGCGGCCACACTGTCGGACTCGAACACCCGAACCGCGGTGTCGGCCAGCGCAGGACGCGCGATCAGCGTGTGCAGACCGGACTGCGGGTCGCTGTCCAATCGGACGTAGTTGACCGCGACCATGCCGCGGCCCGGCTTGACCGGGACGTCCTTGGCGAACCGGGACCGCACCAGCTTGGCGTCCTCCACCGCGGCCAGCCGCAGTTCGACCCGGGAGCCGAAACCGCTGCGCACCGGCGGCCGCAGCTCGGACTCCCGGTCAGCGGTGACGACGACGTGCACGCCGAACGAGGGGCCCTGGTTGATGATCTGGTTGACCTGCTCAACCAGCACCTCGTTGTCCTCCGACAGCGCCCGGTAGTTGTCGATCACCAGGTAGACGTCGCCGAAGCCGTCGTTGGGCACCTGCCCGGGCGCACCCTCGAACTTGCGCCGGCGGAACACGTCCATCGACGCCACATCGTGTTCGAGGAAGCTGCGCTTGCGGGTTCGCACCAGCGCCAGCAGCTCGGCCACCGTCCGGCGCACCCCGTCGGGGTCGGTCGGCCCGCAGACGCTGCCGACATGCGGCAGCCCGGCCACCGTGGTCAGCGCGGTGCCGCTGTAGGCCAGGCAGTAGAACTGCACCTGCTCCGGGGTGTGGGTCAGTGCCGCGGAGCAGATCAGCGTCTGCAGCGCCGTCGTCTTCCCGGAACCGCCGGCGCCCAGGATCAGCACGTTGGCGCCGGGGCCGGAGGTGTCCACCGTCCACGGCGGCTGGTCGTGCTTGAACGGCCGGTCGATGACGCCGATCGGGAACACCAGGTCGCGCCGGGTGCCGTAGTCCTGCTGCCACGGATGGCCCAGGAAACGGTCCACGAGCGCGTCGATGGGCGTCGGGACGTCCAGCGGCGGCTGCCACAGCCGGTACGGCTCGAAGTCGATCTGCCGCAGCTGATCGATGATCACGGTGCCGACCTTCGGCACCCGGATCACGTCCTCCTCGACCTCCTCGACCGGTTCGGCGGGCTTGACGCTGATCGCCGGGGTCTCCTCGGCCGCCTCGATCTCGGTGCCGGCGACGGTCACCTCCAGCGGCGTGAACGCGGTGGTGAACAGCTGCGGCCGGATGTAGTCGATGGAGTGCGCCAGCGGCAGGTGGTCGTCGTCGAACGATCCGCCGCGGTGGTAGTCGCGCCACAGGAACTCGGCCTGGAACCGGATGACGTCCTCGCCGCTCTTGCGGAAGTAGCCCAACCCGGCCTTGGCGGGCAGGTTCACCGCGTTCGGCACACCGGCGGCCTGCGCGGCGCCGGCGGTCTGCGCCTTCAGCACCAGCCGGTAACCCATGTTCTCCATGAGCTTCTCGGCCCGGCTCTCGATGGTCTGCGACGCCATCATCAGGTGCACCCAGTAGGCGCGGCCCTGCCGGCCGATCGAGTCGAGCACCTCCACGGCGGTCGGCATGATCCGGAACCACTCGTAGAACTCGTCGATCACCACGACGAGCATCGGCAGCGGCGGCAGGCTGTCGTCGCCGCGCGCCATCATGCGCGACCGGATCTCGTTGTACTCCTTGGCGCCGTCGACGCCGGCGCTGTCGCACATGGTCTTGCGCCGGGCGATCTCGCCCCACATCGCCTCGAGGAAGCGCTCCATCAGAGCCTGGTCGTCTTCCAGGTCGGTGATGATACGGGAGACGTGCGGCACGCCGACGAACGGCTTGACGGCCGAGCCACCCTTGAGGTCTGCGAGCACGAACTGCAGGTCTTCGGGCGCATGCCCCAGCAGCAGTGACTCGATCACGGTGCGCACCAGCGTCGACTTGCCCGAACCGGTGGTTCCGGACATGACGCCGTGCGGACCGTCACCGCCCTCGTCGAGGGACTTCATGTCCAGGAACAGCAACTCGCCGTTGTCAGAGCGGTTCCCGAACGGGATCCGCAGCCGGGCTCGGCTGCCCTCGGCCCGCCGGCCCGCCCACAGCTGGTTGAAGTCGATCCGCCCGGCGTCGTCGATCCCGTAGTAGGACAGGATGTCTCGCGCACCGATCTGGTGGGTGACCCGCTGACCGATCTCCTCGTAGGCCTCGGCCAGCCGCCAGTGCGCCATCCGCTGCGCGAACCGTTCGGCGTCGTCGGCGCTCACCTGATCGGCCAGCGCGAAGAACCACTCGTTGTCGTCGATCACCATCCAGGTGTCGCGGTCACGCGGCAGCGCGTTGATGATGCCCTTGTCGTCGAAGCGCAGCACCCGCTGCGCGACGCTCGTCCACTCGGTGGCACCGGTCAGGTCGAAGAAGGTCACCCCGTCGACGCCCTCGGTGGTGTTGACGTACTCCCACTGCGGGTCGATGGCGTCGACGACGATGAGGTGGTGCGGCGTCGGCGTCTCCGCCGACGAACTGGCGTGCCGCGGCATGAAAGATCCACGCCCGGAGAACAATTCAGCGTGCTCGGTGGCGAAGTCACGGACCGAGCCGTACACCATGCGGGCGTTGCCGGCCGCGTCCTGGCGGCGCGGGTCGCCGACGTGCGGCAACCACTTCACCCAGTCCCACTTGTCCACGTCGGAGGTGACGACGATCATCCGCAGGTGGTCGGGTCCGTGCGAGAACGCCAACTGACAGATGATCGCGCGCATCAGGCCGAGCACCCGCTCGCGGTCGCCGACCAGCGAGTACCACGGCTCGACCAGCAGCGAGATCATCTTCGGCAGGTTGTAGACCACGCTCTGGTAGCGGCCGAACTCCTGCAGTGCCTTGCCGGTCACCGGTTCCAGTTCGATGTCGGTGGGCATGTTCTGCGGTTCGCCCCAGGTCACCTCGGGCCGGGTCATGCCGACGCCGATCCGGGCCAGACCGAAGTTGAGGTCCTTGCCGTTGGGCTGGCGCTCCCACATCCGCGGCGAGCCGATCGCCGCGCTCAGCGTCATCGGCGCCGGGTGGAACCACCGGTAGTTCGCGTCCATGCTGTCGGCCGACTCGGCCGCGGACTCGCGCAGCCGGTCCAGCATCAGCATGAACTGCGCGCGCATCGCGTCCAGCTTCGGCCGGCTGAGTTGTTGGGCGCCACCGCCGAACCGGCCGCCGAACATCATCATCGCGACGCCGCCGATCATGAAGATCGGGAAGATCGAGCCGGCGCCCAGGAACATCCGGGAGCCGTTGGCGACCGTCATCGCGACCATGCCGACCAGCAGGCCGACCACCAGGACGCCGACCACCACCAGCCACCAGGGCTTGCCCTCCGGGGGCGGGACGCTCAGCGGCGTCGGCAACACGATGTTCTCCGGCTTGACCACCGGCGGACGTTCCGGCGTCGGCCGGGCAAATCCACGCTTCACTTCGGCACCACCAGTTCCGCAGGGTTCATATCGGTAGGCAGGGTGTCGTGACGGACCAGCGCGTCCTGTCGCGACAGGGTCGGACCCGGCGCCAGCAGCTGCAACGCCACTGCCGGTGCGAGTGCCGGTTCGACGGTGAGGCCCAGCGCCTTTCGCTCGTCATCGCCGGGCACGCCGAAGCGCACACCGGACGCGGACAGCCACCACAGCGATTCCCGCGTCGTGGCGTCCGGGTCGTTGCCGGTCATCGCGACGAAGTTGCCGGCGTTGGCGCCGAAGTACACGCGATCGGCCTGCAGGCTGGTCTTGTCGGCCTTGACCAGCGTCACCACCCGGCTCATCTGCTTCTGGGAGACCGGGATGGTGGGACCGGACACCACCTGGACCCGCGCCCGGCTGTCGCCCGCGGAGCGCTCCCACCACCAGCACGTCGACGGGTTCTCCTTGATGTCAACGACTTTCAGCGGACCGTCCGGGTACGCCGACAGGTCGAGCCCGGTCACCACCGGCATCTTCGCCAGGTCCGCCGGCGCGACCACCGCCGGGGAACCGCCCGCGGTGGCACCGGCGTTCTGCAGGATCCGGGCCACCACCGGCGACACGGTCTGCACGCCGTTCATCAGCACCACCGAGTACTGCTGCGGTCCGGCCAGCTGCGGGGTGGTGAACACGGTCCCGACCGGCCCGGGGGCGTTCGGGAAGGCGGGCGGGGCACCGGCGTCCGGCACGAACGGCACCGCCAGTTCCGGGCCGACCGGCAGGGCGTCGAACAGCGCGCGGCTCATCGGCCGGGCGTGGTCGACCTGCTCCGGGCTGAGCCCGAGCGGCAGCAGCACCGCGCGGTCGGTCGCATCGATCCGCGACCGCCGACCCTGGCGGACCACCCAGGACGAGTCGTCGTAGCGCAGCACCACGGCGTCCGCGCCGTCGAGCACGCGGCGGCGGGAGTTCAGGTCCGGGGTTCCGTCGATCACGGTCACCGTCACCGGCGACGGCGCCCCCACCCCCTGGACGTTGGCGACGGTGTCGCAGATCAACCACGACGACGTGCCCGGGGTGGAGGGCAGAATCTCCGACGGCGCTCCGGGGATGCCGACCAGCGGGCCGTGCGGTTGCTCGGCGATCTGGCTGGCCCGGACTTTGTGCGGATTATCGGGCCGCCCGGCGATCAGCCTGGCGGACGCCAAATTCAGCGCCGGATATATGGTGTCGCCCACCCGCACGTAGAGCGAGCCGGAGTCGCGATCGGCGATAATCGGCGATTCATTCAGCTGCCCGGACGGGCTCAGAAACGACCACAGCAGCGCGCCGAGACAGACCACCAGCGCCGCCGACACGGATGCGACCAGCGCCAGCGCCTGGCGCCGGCCGGGTTCGACCTCCATCCGAACCTGCCAGCGCGTCAACGCCATTGCGGTGCGCCGTGCCAGGAACTGGTAGCCGGTCATCTGGGTGCGCGTCGACAGTCCCAGGCCGTAACCGGGCCCGCGGTGTTCGTCAGCCACGGCCGCCCTCCGCCCCTACCGCTCGCACAATCCGGCTGCCGCGCAGCTCCGGTGCGCTTTTCGTCGTCATCTATCCCCGTCTGATCGCGTGTTCGTCACTGCGCATGCTAGCCGTGTCCAGCTACGTACGCTTGTCCTGGAGATTGCAATCCGGTGGCGGTCGCGAATTCCGTCGCACCGTTTCAACCATGGATTATGTTCGTTTAGGTGAACGGTCGGTGAATTTGAAGATTCCCATGAGCGTCCGGGCGTGGCGGGAGCCGGAAAACCTCCCCCGGCCGGCGAAAAAATCCGGCCGATCGAAAGCCCACGCCGGGAGGCCCTGGAAGTCGCTCTCCGGCGTTTGAACGCCACCGGGGCGGGCCTCCGGCGGCCCACCTCAGGAGCCTCACCGGCAACCACCGAGCTTCCTGTCAGAACGCTGTGCATCGCGCGACAACCCGCTGGTCTTCCCCTTTTCTCATGTAGGGTCACGGAGTGACGACGATCGACGGACACGGCGCGGACGGACACCTCGACCCGAAGGGACCCAGCACCTCGCCGGCAGCAGACGAGACTACCCATCGGGTCAATTACTCCGCGAATCTCGTAGACGTCGAGATGGCGTTGGAGCAGGGGTACCGCACCGAGATTCACAAGAACCACGACGACTCCATCGACGTCGAGACCTACGGCGGCGGTTTCGATCTGACCCGGCGGGCGGTCGCACCGCACCTGCGGGTCGGCAAGGACAAGTGGTTCAACCTGCTGTGGCTGATCCCGATCGGCTTCGTCGGCCTGCTGGCAATGGTCGCGGCCGGCAAGGGCATCCGGAACATGCCGGGTGTCGAGGACTTCATCACGCAGTACCCGGGCAGCAGCCCGTCGTCCGAGGTCGAGGGCGGTATGCCCGCCTGGGCCGGCTGGACCCACTTCTTCAACCTGTTCATGATGATCTTCATCATCCGAGCGGGCATCCAGATCCTCTGCGACCACCCGCGGTTGTACTTCAGCCGCAACTCCACCCCCGGCAAGGACGAGTGGCTGCGGGTCGGGCCGCCGGTTCCCGACGACCCGTACTGGACCGCGAACGCCGACACCGTGGCGTTGCCCCCGCAGTTCGGTCTGCCCGGCTTCCGCCACTCGATCGGTCTCGCCCGCTGGTGGCACATGGGCCTGGGTGTGCTGTGGCTGCTCAACGGCGCAGTGTTCTACGTGCTGCTGTTCACCACCGGGCAGTGGCGCCGGATCGTGCCGACCAGCTGGGACATCCTCCCGCAGGCCGCGTCGGTCGCCATCCAGTACGCATCGCTGAACTGGCCGGACGACCACACCTGGACGAACTACAACGCACTGCAGTTGATCTCCTACTTCGTCACCGTCTTCATCGCCGCACCGGCCGCGCTGATCACCGCGATGGGCATGTCCCCGGCGCTGTCGCAGCGACTCGGCATGATCAGCAAGCACATGCGGCTGAACATCCAGATCGCGCGTTCACTGCACTTCCTGGTGCTCTGCTACTTCCTGGTGTTCATCCTCGTCCACGTCACGATGGTGTTCGCCACGGACGCGTTCGACAACCTCAACCACATGTTCGCCGCTCGCGGCTGTGATGTCGGCGCACCGGCGAGCTGCCACAGCGCCACCGGGTTCTGGGTGTTCTCCGCGGCGGCCGTGGTCTGCATCGCCGCCTGGATCGCAGCCACGCCGCTGACGATCAAGTACCCGGAAGTCGTGGCCAAGATCGGCTACTTCCTGATCGGCCCGTTCCAGCGTTCGCTGGAGAAGCTCAACCCGGAGCCGGGCACGTTCACCGAGGCCGACATCTCGCCGTTCCACTGGCGCAACGGCCGGCTGCCGGAGACCGTGGAGTACAAGGAGTTCGAGGCCAACGACTTCAAGGACTGGCGTCTGAAGGTGTACGGCCTGGTCGAGAACCCGATGGAGTTCTCGCTGGAAGACCTCAAGGCGCTGCCCTACCACGACCAGATCACCCAGCACTTCTGCGTGCAGGCCTGGTCGGGTGTCGCCAAGTGGGGCGGGGTGTCGATGTCGACGATCATGGAGATCGTCAAGCCGCTGCCCGAGGCGAAGTGGGCCGCGTTCTACTCGATGGGTCTGGGCGCCACCGGCGGCATCTACTACAACTGCCACCCGGTCGACCAGATGTGGCACCACATGTCGATGCTGGCTTACAACATGAACGATGAGCCGCTCCCCTACATGCACGGTCGCCCGCTGCGGCTGCGCAACGAACTGCAGCACGGCTACAAGCTGGTGAAGTGGATCAAGGGCATCGAGTTCATCGCCACCTACAAGGAGATCGGCAGCGGTCGCGGCGGTTACAGCGAGGACCACAAGTTCTTCGGGCGCCACCAGACCATCTGACAATCTCACGAAGAACCCTCCGGCACAGCCTGATTGGCGTTACGCTCGACACCATCAAGGCTGCGTACCGGAGGGTTTTTCATGTTCACGGTCGAACTTCAAGCCAACTGTTCCGATGCGGCACACGCCGGCAACGGGTATGTCCTTTCCCGGATCGCCGACGACCGGGCCGGCGCCGAGGAGATCGCCCGCGAAGAACTGCGCCGCCAGGGCGTGCCCGCAGACCAGATCGAGTCGGCGCTGGCAAACATGCGGCACTACTCGGCGGCGGATGTGGTCGATGATCTGCACGCACCGGCGTTCACCCCGGAGAGCGGCGCCCACGACTTCACCCTGCGCATCCTCGAATCCTGATGCGCCGCAACTGATCTGCCCTACGCGCTGAACCCCGCCGGCAGCACGGCGGTGTTCCCAGCATTCACCCGGGAAACAATAAACGGATTCACATGCTCATAATTCGTATCGTGACACGATTATTGTTGTAAGGTTGCCCGGCGGTCGCACGTTCACCAGCCACAGGAGGCAACCGGGTCATGGCAGAGGCCAGAGCAGATCACGAGCGCGAGCAGCTCGACACGACGGTCCCCGAGTCGGGACGGGTCGCGGTGCTGAACCACCGTGACGAGCTCAAAACCGCCGGGGACGTCGTCAATTTCGAGACCTGGGCGGGCGGCCTGGACCGTGCCAAGATGGCCATCGCCCCCCGTGTCCGGGTGGGCCGGGACAAGTGGTTCAACCTGCTGTGGCTGATCCCGATCGGGTTCGTCGGTCTCGTCGCCGCGGTGGCGGTCGCCAAATATCTGGTGGGCTTCCCCGAGGTGCAGGAGTTCATCCACCGCAACCCCGGCGTCGTTCCCGACCCGCAGCGCCGGCCGGGGATTCCGGCCTGGGCCGGCTGGCAGCACTTCTTCAACCTGTTCCTGATGACGTTCATGATCCGGTCCGGCATCCAGATCCTCGCCGACCATCCGCGGCTGTACTTCACCCGCAACGCCACCCCGAACGAGCACGACTGGCTGCGGATCACCACGCCGGCCCCCGATGACGAGTTGTACACCGCCAAGGCCGATTCGGTGGGGCTGCCCGACCAGCTGGGCCTGCCCGGGGTCCGGCACGCGATCGGGCTGGCCCGCTGGTGGCACCTGGGCACCGACGTGCTGTGGCTGGTCAACGGCGCGGTGTTCTACGTGTTGCTGTTCGCCACCGGGCACTGGCGCCATCTGGTGCCGACCAGTTGGGACGTCTTCCCCAACGCGGTTTCGGTGGGGCTGCAGTATCTCTCGCTGAACTGGCCCGTCGACAACGGCTGGGTCGCCTACAACAGCCTGCAGCTGCTCGCGTACTTCTTCACGGTGTTCATCGCCGCGCCGGCCGCCCTGCTGACCGGACTCGGCATGGGCCCGGCGGTGTCGATGCGACTCACCCACATCAGCAAGCGGCTGAACATCCAGCTGGCCCGCTCCCTGCACTTCCTGGTGATGGTCTACTTCCTGTTCTTCATCCTGGTGCACGTCACGCTGGTGTTCGCCACCGACGCGGTGCGCAACCTCAACCACATGTTCGCCGCCCGCGACGACAGCAGCCTGATCGGCTTCGGGGTGTTCAGCGTGGCGCTGGTGGTGACCACCGTGGCGTGGGTGTGGGCCACGCCGTTCACCTACCGTCATCCGCGTGTCGTCCAGAAGGTGGGGTACGCGCTGATCGGGCCGCTGCAGCACGCGTTCGAGTTCGTCAACCCCGAGCCGGGTGCCTTCACCGAGAAGCACATCTCCCCGTACTTCTGGCACAACGGCACCTACCCGGAGACCGTCGAGTACAAGGAGCTGTTCTCCGGCGACTTCGTCGACTGGCGGCTGCACGTCTACGGGCTGGTCGAGAATCCGGTGGACTTCTCCCTCGATGAGCTGAAGGCACTGCCGTACCACGAGCAGATCACCCAGCACTTCTGCATCCAGGGCTGGTCCGGGGTGGCCAAGTGGGGCGGGGTCTCGATGAAGACGATCCTCGACATCGTCAAACCACTGCCCGAGGCGAAATGGGCGGTGTTCTACTCGATGGCCCCCGGCTCGGACGGCGGGCTGTACTACGACTGCCATGACATGCAGCAGATGGACCACCACCTGACGATGCTGGCCTACAAGATGAACGACGAACCGCTGAGTTACGGCCACGGGGCACCGCTGCGGCTGCGCAACGAACTGCAGCACGGCTTCAAGATGGTGAAGTGGCTCGGCGGCATCGAGTTCGTGCGGCACTTCAGCGAAGTCGGCAGCGGATACGGCGGGTACAACGAGGACCACGAGTACTTCGGTTACCGCCAGACCCTGTAGTGCGAGCCGCCGTTGGCGTCCACGGGCCGCGTACCCTGTGACGAGCAGACTCAAGCGACGGGAGAAAACCCATGGGGGACCGCGGCATCCGAAGGTCCGTGCGAGCGGTGGCGGCGATCGGCGTCGTCGTCGCGGCGACGGCGACCGCATGCAACGAGTGCGAAGAGCCTTACGAGGAGCCCGCAGACCAGGTCACCCAGACCATGGTGCCGGTCGTCCCGCCGCCCGCCCTCACGGTCCCACCCATCGAGCCGGCCCCCACGTCGGTTGAGACTCCCCCGGTGCCCGAGACACCGGCGCCGGCGACAGGCCAGCCGGAGAGCCCGCCGCAGAGTCAGTGGTCGCAGGCCCCCGCACACCCGGCGGTGCCCCGGGTTTCGGTGCCGCCTGGCGTTCCCGCGATCCCGGCGATCCCGGCGATCCCCGCCATTCCGGGGATTCCCGGCTGGTAGCCGGCGACCGGACCGGCCGCCGCGTCGCCTAGACGCCCTGCCAGGCGGCGTCGAGGCGTTCCGCGACGTCGATGACCTGGGCCTGCTGCGACTGCGGATTGTCGATCTCGTCGGCGACATAGGCGGCGATGAAGCGCCGGATCTCGCCGTCCACCCCGGCGAAGATCCGCAGCAGCTCACCGCGGAGCGAACTCGAGGACACCTCGACGGTGATGTCCGACGGCCGTGGCTTCGGCACGTCGATGACCAGCAGCAGCGGCTCGGCGGCGCGGGCAGTGGCGCGCAGGGCGATGTCGCCGTTCACCGTGAACCGCTGCTTGTCCAGCCGCAGATCGATGAGCAGGTCGATGGTGAGCGGAATGTGGATCGCGAACGTCAGCATGTCTCCGGCGTGCCGCGTGACGACCGGCTGGAGCACCTTGACCTTCGCAGTGACCAGCGCGATCTTCGCGGGCCCCTGTCGCATGGGCGGCATCGTGAACTCGTCACCGGCGATCGCGGCGAGGGCGCCCGCGACCCGCTCCTCGGTGACCGCGATCTCGAAGAACCTACGGCCGAACTCCTCGTAGGTCAGGTAGCTGTGGTTCTGCATCGGCTCCTACCGTCTCACGTCCCGGTCGGCGACAGGCGTTGTTCCACCTGCGCGTCGCAATCTTCCCGCACCGGATACCCCCGTCATCGGGTCGGGTGTTCGACGTCGACGGCGGCGGTGGCGACCCGGCCACATCGGCGTAGCGCCGACGGTCAGCACCGGCCCGCACCCGGTGACATTCCGGGATTCACCGCACCGGTAGCGGTCCGGTGAACTGCCTTCGACACCGTCGATGCGGGCGTGAATTTCACCTGAATTCGTCATGGCCGAATCGACAGAAATGGCAGCCGGCGGACGATACGTGCACTTCAAGGCCACATCAGGGGCTGAGCGCGTTTATCGGAATGAAAATCAGCAGCCCTACCTGCGATTTCTCCCCAATTCGTAACATAGGCCGGAAAAATATCGCCGCGTGACGCCCGCCACAGATTTTGGCGACCTCAGATCGCCATTGTTACTGTGCCGGGTCATGTTTGGTCTTGAAGCTCTGATGGCCCTCATCCACCAGGTTTCGGGCACGCCGTACATCACCGGCGGGGACTCCCCGGCCGGCACGGATTGCTCGGGTCTGGCCTCGTGGGTGTCGAACGTGGCCACCGGCCGACCGGCCTTCGGCAACCGGTTCCACACCGCCAACGAGGAGTCGGCGCTGCTGGCTCGCGGCTTCCAGTACGGCACCGCCCCGGGTGCGCTCGTCGTCGGCTGGAACAGCCGCCACACCGCGGTCACGCTGCCCGACGGCACTCCGGTGTCCAGCGGCGAACCCGGCGGGGTGCGGATCGGCGGCGGCGGCGCCTACCAGCCGCAGTTCACCCACCACATGTACCTGCCGATGGAGGCCGGGCCGCCCGCCGAGGAGGCGCCGTTCGACGCCTTCCCGCCGCCCGCGCCCGAGCCGATGGCCGCGCCGTTCGAGCCGCCGTTCGAAGCGCCGGCGCCGTTCGAGGCCCCTGCACCGTTCGAGGCCCCGTTCGAGCCGCCGTTCGAAGCCCCGCCGCTGGACGGTCCGCTGCCGGACGAGCCGCCGGCCGAGCCCGGTCCGCAGCCTTGCGAACCGCGGGACTGAACCAACCGATCGCCACCCGAACCGTCCTGAGTCGACTCAGGTTGGTTTCCACATCGAATGGTCGACTTCGACCCGTTCGTCGCTCACGGTGGCGTTCAGCCTGGTTTTCGAACTCCCAGTAGCCACGCCTCACCCTCACCTTCCCCCTCGGCGATCAGCTCCAGGTCGGCGAACGCGCTACGCAGTTCGCCGGGCGCCGCACGAAACGAGCCGTTCGGCCCGCCGACCCGGCTGAGCACGGTGACCGCCAACAGGCCGCCCGCCGCCAGCCGATCGGCCATGGGCCGGTAGAGCCGGGTGTCCCGGAACCGGGCGCAGTAGACGACGTCGACGGGCGGGCCGTCGGGCAGGCCGTCGTCGAGGTCGACGACCGTGAACCGGCAGCGGTCGCCCACCCCGCTGCGTTCGGCGAGTTCCCGCGCCTGGGCGACGGCGACCGGGGAGACGTCGAAACCGGTGACCTGCATACCGCGGCGGGCGAGCCACACGGCGGCGGTCCCGGGCCCGCAGGCGATGTCGACCGCCGACCCGGCAGTCGGGAACGCCCGCACGTGCGGCAAGAACACCGTGGCCGGGGCCACCGCGTCCGGTTCGGGTGCGCCGCGGCCGACGTATCTCTCGTCCCAGTGAGCGCGGTCGTCGTCGGTCACCCGCGGCGTCCGGGTCAGGCGGCCAAATAGAAGCAGTCCACGCCGGCGGCGGCCGGGTGGGCGGCGCCGTCCGACAGGAACGCCAGGATCGCCGGCAGGTTGGCCTCGATGAGCCGCGCGTCCTCGTCGCGGAACCGTCCGGTGGCCAGCAGCCCCGACAACGCTGCGGCATCCGGCGCCAGCGACAGCAGCTCGACACCCACCGCTACCCCGGCCGGATCGAGGTCCACAGTGACCGTCGGCGAAACCTCCACCGCTGCACCGACTCCCCTGGCGTCCACCCCGAAGTCGATGTAGGCGGCCTGTGCCGCGCGGTCGATCTCCATGCGGGCTCTGGTCACACTCACCCGACCGACGCTACGGCGGATCCGCCCGGAACACCAGGGTGATTCGCGTAGGGTGGCAGTGACGTTTTGGGGGTTGCCATGACGACCGCATTCGTACTCTCCGGCGGCGCCAGCCTCGGATCCATCCAGACCGGGATGCTGCTGGCGCTGGCCGACGCCGGCATCGCACCCGATCTCATCGTCGGCACGTCGGTGGGTGCGGTCAACGGCGGGTGGCTCGCCTCCCGGCCGGACCCGGCCGGGGTCGCCGGGCTAGCCGACGTGTGGCGTTCGCTGTCCCGCCACGACGTGTTCCCCACCCGGCCGATCGCGGGTCTGCTCGGATTTCTGGGGCAACTGCCGAGCCTGGTCCCCAACACCAACCTGCGGCACCTGCTCGCAAAGCACCTGGAGTTCACCCGCCTCGAGGACGCCCCGATCCCCCTGCACGTGGTCGCGACCGACGTGCTGTCCGGGCACGACGTGCTGCTGTCCTCCGGCGTTGCGGTGGATGCGATCGCCGCCAGCGCCGCCATTCCCGCGGTGCTGCCACCGGTCCGGATCAACGGCCGCGACCTGATGGACGGCGGCGTCGTCAACAACACCCCGTTGTCACACGCGGTCCGTCTCGGCGCCGACACCATCTACGTGCTGCCGACCGGGTATGCCTGTGACCTGTCGACCAGCCCCAAGGGGGCCATGGCAATGGCGTTGCACGCGTTGACACTTGCGATCAATCAGCGGATCGCGGCCGACATCGTCCGGTTCGAGGGAACGGTCGATCTGCGCGTCGTCCCGCCGCTGTGCCCCGTGCACATCTCGCCGATCGACTTCTCGCACGGCGCCGAACTCATCGAGCAGGCGCAGGCGGAGACGCAGCGATGGCTGACCCAGCCGCCGGCCACCGGCCAAGCGGTGCTGCTCGCACCGCACCGGCACCAGCACTAGGAATAGAGGTCGTCGAGCAGTCTGCGGCGCACCCGCCCGGCCGGTGACTCCGGGTCGCTGGCGGCAACGATCGCATAGCGCCACCGCGGGCCGCCGTCGGCGATCCCGTCCAGCACGGCCGCCACCGATGCCGCGGGCAGTCGCATCGACAGACTCCAGCGGGACGTCGCCGCGGTGCCGGCTCCCTGGGCCGTCGGGGCCAGCGTCGCCAGATACTCGCCGTGGCAACTGCACTCATCCGCGCCACAGTTCACTGCGGCCTCGATGAAGAGGTGCATCAACAGGTCGGTGTCAACACCCAGTCGCTCCGCGAGCGTGTTGCCGCGCAGCCAGGCCAGCACGGTCCGGGCGTCATCGTCGGGCGTGGTTCCGCGCGGCCAGACCCGGACAGCGTCGACGGCGTCATCGGCGGCGTCGGGGTGCCGTTCGATCGGGGTCGCCACCCCGAGTTCGGTGACCCCGCCGGCCGACCCGTCGGTCTGGACCAGACTCAGCCGCAGCCAGCAGCCTCCGGCCACCGCATGCGCGACGCCGTCGCCCGTCGGGTATCGCAGCGGTTGCCCCCTCGGCACCTCCGCGGCCGGGCCGGATCGCCAAGCCTCGTACACCAATTCGCGCGTCGTCATCGGCCGCCGCTGGCTTCTTCGTTCAGCTCTGCGGCTGGACCCGCGGGCAGATGTTGGATCGTGCGGCATCCACCACCCGGTCCGCCGTCGGATTCGGGATCTGCAGATAGACGGCGGTCTGCTGGACGATCAGGCTGGTCGGGTGTGACGGCAACTCCAGACAGATCGCCCGGCCGGCGGCCAGCCGCGGCGCTTCGCTGCTGGGCGGGAAGAACCCGCGGATGTCGGTGAGGAACGCGGACTCCCCGGCATTGGGGTAAGTGGACCGGCGCTCGGTACAGAAGAGGATGTCCGCGCTGTTGCCGCAGTAGTCGGGGTCGCGCGGGTTGAGCGGGTCGGCGTGCGCCGGTGCGACGGCGAGCAATCCGCTCGACGCGACTCCGGCAACCATCAGCGCCAGTGCAGTTGGTTTCACGTCCCCAGGCCTTTCTGTCCTCGGTGCTGACGCTAGCAGTTGCCGACGCACGGCCGGGCCGTTGTCGCCGGGGGTGAACTCAGCGGATTACGACTCGTCGCCGTAGCATCGCCGTTATGAGCCGAGTCCTTCGCTGCGCTGCGCCGGCGCTGGTCACCGCCGCCATCACTGCCGCGGCCGTTGCCGGGGCCGGCCCAGCGCAGGCGGATGACGCCGGTTTCCTGCGCTTCCTGGCCGAGCACGGTTACACCGGGCTGTACGCGGGCGGTGAGCCGATCCCGCAGTCCAGCGTGCTCGCGCTGGGCCACATGGTCTGCGAGAACCTGCACGTCGGCGTGACGGTCGAGCTGCAGCAACCCAATTACCCGGCGTGGCCGCAGTTTCCGCTGATCGCCGACGCCGCACAACGCGAATTGTGTCCCAGCGGGCTCCGCTGAGGTAGTAGGCTCGCCTAATGACAATTTCAACGCGGTCGGGGAACACGTTGATGAAGTTCGGGTGCGCGGCGCTGATTGCCGGTACCATATTCGCCGGCCCGGCACAAACGGTAGCGTCCGCATCGGTGCAATCCGCTACACCAATCCAGTTGACAAGTGCCGAATCCGTGCACACACCACTCGGCGACGGGCCCGCTCTCGTCATGGGCGCCTCCGGCGTTCCGTTGCCGTCTTCACAGTGGGTCGAGACCGCCACCGACCTGTACCTCAAGCCATTCGGATTCACCGGCACGGCCGAAGCCCTCTACACACCCGAGTGGACCACCTTCCCGGATTTCAGTCTGGGTATCGGGGCCACGTTCCTCACGACCGCGATCATGTCGAAGATTCTCCTGGGGCACGTCGATGCCGACGACCCGGTGGCGGTCTTCGGGTATTCGCAGAGCTCAGCGCTGATCACCCAGACCATGCAGGGGCTGCACGCACTGGGCGTTTCCCCTGATGACGTGCACTTCGTGCTGGTCGGCAACGGCGCGAACCCCAACGGCGGCCTGCTGTCCTCCCTCAATCCGTTCCCGGGCAGCCAGCTCACGTTCCCGAGCCTGAACTTCACCCTGGGCGCGTCGACGCCGGACGACCTGTATCACGCCGACGTCTACACGATGGAATACGACGGCTATGCGGATTTCCCGCGCTATGCACTGAACACATTTTCCGACCTCAACGCCGTGATGGGCATGTTCTATTCGCACCTGATGTATCTCGGACTGAGCCCCGATCAGATCGCAAACGCCATTCAGTTGGACACGACCCCGGGCGGGCTCGTCGACTACTACATGATTCCGTCGGAATACCTGCCGCTGTTGATGCCGGTGGCGTTGATGCCGGTTATCGGGAAACCGCTCTACGACCTGCTGGAACCGGACATGCGCATCATGGTCAACCTGGGATACGGCAGCATCACCGACGGCTGGAATCAAGGACCGGCCAACGTGGACACCCCGATAAGCCTGTCCCCATTCGCGCCGGACACGAATTGGTCGGACGTATTCACCGCTCTGGGCAACGGCTGGACGCAAGGGGTGAATGCGGCGATCGCCGACCTGCAGGACCCCGAGACCTATAAGTCGATCCCGCTGGTGGACCAACCGATATTGCAGCCCATCGTCGACGGGGCGTACGGCGCCGGCTTCATCGACGCCGCGCACCCGCCCACGGACTGGCAGTTCCTGACGTCCTGGATGGGTACCTGGTTCAGTGACTTGAGCGGTTCCGGCAGTTCCTTCTCGTGACCGTGACACCGGCGGGGTGACCGAGTCGTCGCCGTAGGATCGGCTGATGCGCCATGCGATTCATCTGCCCCTGTTCGGTGCGCTCTCCGACCCGCAGACGATCGCCGAGATCGCCGGGGTGGCCGAACGAACGGGCTGGGACGGGCTTTTCGTCTGGGATCACGTGCTGAGCCCGGTCGACGGGGAATGGGAGATCTCCGACCCGTGGATCGTCATGGCCGCCGCGGCGACGGTGACCGACCGGATCCGGCTGGGCCCGATGGTGACCCCGCTACCGCGGCGGCGGCTGATCAAACTGGCGCGGGAGACCGTCACGCTGGACCGGCTCAGCCGGGGCCGGCTGACCCTGGGGCTGGGCACCGGCCGCGACAACTGGCGGGAGTACTCGGCATTCGGCGACGACGGCGATCCGCGGCACCTGGGCCGGGTGCTCGATGAGGGCGCCGCAGCGCTGACGGCGCTGTGGTCCGGGGAGACCGTCACCCACCGCGGTGCGGTCGTCGTCGACGGTGTCCGGATCGTCCCCGGCCCGGTGCAGCAGCCGCGGATTCCGGTCTGGTTCGGGACCAACCGCACCGCCGGAGCACCCATCGAACGGGCCGCCCGCTACGACGGCGTCTTCCCACTCGGTTGGCCGAGCAGTCTGGACGCCGACGGGGTGGCCCGGATCGCGGCGGGCATCACCGCGATCCGCGGCAGCCGGGACGGGTTCGACATCGCGGTGGGGACCCGGCCCGGGCAGGCCCCCGAACAGGATCTGGTGGCGGCGGGCGCCACCTGGGCGATGCACGAATTCTGGCCCGGCGACGGCCCCGAACAGGTGCTGCGGGTGGTCGAACGGGGTACGCCGACCTGACCGGCCGGCGTGGGTTCCCTAGGGTGTAGTTCGAAGGCACGGCGCGGCAGACCAGGAGATCAGGTGCACATCCACCGCGGCAACATCGTGTTCACCCCGACACCACAGGACTTCGTCACCGTCGAAGGCGGCTACCTGGTGGTCGACGGCGGGACCATCGTCGAGTGCGTCGAGGAGTTGTCGGACGCGCACGCCGGTGTGCCGGTGACCGACCACGGCGACCGGCTGATCATCCCGGGGTTCACTGATGCGCACGTGCACGCCTCACAGTTGCCGATCACCGGCTTGCAGTGCAGCACCGAGTTGATCGACTGGTTGCACACCCTGACGTTCCCGCAGGAGTCCGGCCTGCACGATCCGGACTACGCCGACGCCGTCTACACCCAGTTCGTCGACGCGTTGCTGCGCAACGGGATCACCGGTTCGGTGGTGATGGGCACGATTCACGACACCACCGGGATCCTCGTCGACAAGCTCGCCGCCGCCGGCCTGCGAGGCTGCGTGGCGAAGGTGTCCCGGGATCAGAACACACCGGAGGACTGCCGGGCCGACACCGTGCAGGAGATCGCGGACTCCCGACGGTTCATCGAGGACAACCTGGGCAAGTCGCCGCTGGTGATACCGGCGATCGCACCCAGCGTCAGCATGGTCTGTTCGCGCGAGTTGATGGCCGGATTGGCCGAGCAGGCAGCCGAATTCGACATCCCCTGCCACATGCACCTGGCGGAGAACCGCACCGAAGTCGAGCTGACGCTGAAGATGTACCCGGACTGCGCCGACTTCGTCGAGACCTATGAGCGCGCAGGACTGATGAAGAACGCGAACACCGTTGTAGCCCACGCGATTCACCTGACCGACCGGGAGAAGCAGGTGATCCGCGACACCGGCATCCTCATCGCGCACTGCCCGCACTCGAACCTCAACCTGCTCAGCGGGGTGATGAAACTCGCCGAATACCACGACCTGGGCATCCGGGTCGGCCTCGGCAGCGACATCTCGGCGGGGCATCAGCTCAACATGTTCAGCAACATCGTCGCGGCGATCCAGTCCGGTGCGATGAACGTCCTCACCGAGCGCACCTCCCGGCCGGTGCTGGCGGCTGAAGCGTTCTACTGCGCCACCAAGGGCGGTGGATCATTCTTCGGCCGGACCGGAAGTTTCGAACCCGGCTATGCCTTCGATGCGTTGATCGTCGACGACTCGATGTGGACGCGCTACAAGCAGATGTCACTGGCGCAGCGCATCGAGAAACTCATCTACTGCGGCGACGACCGCAACGTCGAGCACGTCTACGTCGAGGGGCGGCGGCTGCGATGAGCGAGCAGCGGCCGCGTCGAGGTCAGGAACTGCTGCTGGATCCACTGCGGACCAAAGGCACCGCATTCAGCCAGGACGAGCGGCGCGAACACGGCATGCTGGGACTGCTGCCGGCGGCGGTGAAGACGATCGCTGATCAGTGCGAGCACACGTATCACGAATTCTCCACGCGGCACAACGATTTGGACCGGCACATCTACCTGCGTGCGCTGCAGGACCGCAACGAAACCCTGTTCTACCGGCTGCTGCTCGACAACATCGCCGAGATGCTCCCGATCGTGTACACCCCCACCGTCGGTGAGGCGTGCCAGCGATTCGGGGAGATCTACCGGCGGCCCCGCGGACTGTTCGTGTCGTACCCGGATCGGGAGCACCTGCGGGAGGTGCTGCGCAACCGGCGGGCGGAAGAGGTCGACGTCATCGTCGTCACCGACGGGCAGCGCATCCTCGGCCTGGGTGATCAGGGCATCGGCGGCATGGGCATCCCGATCGGGAAGCTCTCGCTGTACACCCTGATCGGCGGGATCGCCCCGGCGCGAACGCTTCCCATCGTCTTGGACGTCGGCACCGACAACGCCGACCTGCTCAACGACCCGTACTACCTCGGTTGGCGCCATGAGCGGATCAGCGACGACGAGTACTACGCGTTCGTCGACGAGTTCGTCACGGTGGTGCGCGAGGAACTGCCCGATGTGCTGCTGCAGTGGGAGGACTTCGCGACCGCGCACGCACTGCCGCTGCTGACCCGGTATCGCGATGAGATGCTCACGTTCAACGACGACATCCAGGGCACCGCGGCCGTCGCCGTCGGCGCACTGCACGGGGCGGCTCAAGTCGCGGGGCGTCCGCTGGCCCAGCAACAGGTGGTGATGTTCGGCGCCGGTTCGGCCGGTATCGGGGTGCTACAGATGATCCGCCAGGAGATGGTGGCGCAGGGACTATCCGATGCCGAAGCGGCACTGCGGATCTGGGCGATCGACATCAACGGGCTGCTGACCGATGACCGCACCGATCTCTCGGCAGCGCAGCGCCGCTTCGCCCAGCCGGCGGAGCGCGTCACGGGGTGGGGCGGGCGGCAGTTGGCCGACGTCATCCAGCACGTCGACGTCGGGATCCTGCTGGGGCTGTCGACGGCCGCCGGGGCGTTCACCGAGGAGATCGTCCGCGCGCTGGCGGCGAAGACCGACTCCCCCATCATCTTTCCGCTGTCGAACCCGACCAGCCGCGCTGAGGCGCACCCGCAGCAGATCGCGGATTGGAGTGACGGACGCGCCCTGGTCGCGACCGGGTCACCGTTCCCGCCGGTGCAGGTCGGCGGGCACACCCGCAAGGTTGCGCAGTGCAACAACGTCTACATCTTCCCGGCCATCGGGCTGGCGGTAACGGCGGTGCGGGCCACCCGGGTCACCGACAACATGATGCGGGCGGCGGCGATGACGCTCGGGGAGGCGTCACCGGCGCTGGTCGACCGTGGCCTGCCCCTGCTCCCGGATTATGAGGATCTGCCCGAGATCACCACGCGGATCGCGACCGCGGTGGCGCTGCAGGCCGTCCGGGACGGGGTCGCCCCGGAACCGGCCGGCGCCGACCTGGCCGCACTGGTTGAGCGGACCCGCTGGACACCGGATTATCCGGGTTAGCCATCTGTGTCGCAGGTGCGCGCCGGCGGCACTAAAGTACTGCCGGTGGGAAGGCGCAGGTTTGTCCGGAACTGCGGCCGGGGGCTGGCGATCGCCGCTTCGGTCGGGGTCTCCGCGGCGCTGATTCACGCCCAGGACGCCAGTCCCGCGACACCCGCCACCGCGTGCTGCACCCAGACGCCCGTCGCGCAACCGCCCCAGCCGACGGCGCACCCCGCGACGCCGGAGGGGCCGCGGATGGCCGCCCCGGAGGAGGCCGCCGCACTGACGGCGAACGTGCCGAACGTCGGCAATCCGCAGACGTTCTCGCTGGCGCTGCCGACCGGTGTCGCGCAGGAGGGCGGGCTGCAGGTCAAGACGATCTGGGCGGCGCGCACCATCGGGGTGCTGTTCCCGGAGATCACCACCATCTACGGCTATCGCCAGGATCCGCTGAAGTGGCACCCCAACGGGCTGGCGATCGACGTGATGATCCCCAACCCGCACACCGACGAGGGTATTGAGCTGGGCAATCAGATCGCCGGCTACGCGCTGGCGAACGCGCAGCGCTGGGGTGTCTCGCATGTGATCTGGCGGCAGAAGATCTATCCGGGTGTCGGGGCGGGCAGTTGGACCGCGGATCTCGGCAATGAGACCGCCAACCACTACGATCACGTGCACATCGCGACCGACGGCGGCGGCTACCCCACCGGGAACGAGACGTACTACGTCGGCTCGATGAACCCGACCGCGCCCGACTGAGCCTGCGCCGACTCAGCCGCCGGTGATCATCGCGACCGCGATCAGCGCCAGGCCCATCCCGGCCACCTGCATGCGGTGCACCCGTTCGCGCAGCACCACGATCGCCAGGATCACCGTCGCCGCCGGGTACAGCGCGATCAGCACACTGCCCAGCGACAGCATCGACGAATGCAGTGCCAGCAGCATGGTGACGTTGGCGGCGGTGTCGAGCACCGCGGCCAGCAGGGCCAGCCGCATCGGGATGCCGGTCGGCAGCTTCAGGTTGCGGGTGCCGGCGGCCATGATGACAACCAGGACGGTCGCCGCGGCCCGTGCGAACAGCAGTGGCCACAGCCGCGATTCGACCGGTGTCTGATCGATCAGCACGAAGTTCAGCCCGAGCGCCAACCCGGAACCGATCGTCAGCCAGGCGACCTTACCGGTGAACGGGTGCGGCTTGACGTCCTCGTCGGTGGCTTGCCGGCTGATCAGCACCACCGCGACCAGCGCCAGCGCGATGCCGCCCAGCGCTACGGGACCCGGTCGCTCCCCCAGCGTCATCCCGACCGCGATCGGGACGGAGGCGTCCACCAGCGCCGACAGCGGGGAGACCACCGAGATCGGCCCGGAGCCGAGGGCGGCGTAGAACCACCAGATCCCCAGCGCCTGGCTGATCCCGCCGAGGGACCCCCAGATCACGGCATCGGCGGTGATCGGCCCGCCGGCGGCCACCGCCAACGCCCCCAGCAGCACCATCGCCACCGGGGTGGACACCAGCACCACCCGCAGGGCGGCGATGCGACGCGACGCGATACCGCCGACGAAGTCACTGACGCCGAAACTGGCGGCGGACATCAGCGCATAGGTCGGCCCAGCAGACGGCCCGGTCAGCATGTCTTCCTCGTATCTCGACAGGTCTGTCAACCGCGTGACGTGGGCCGTCGCCGTGGTCTGAGTTGATGGGCGCCGGCACTGCCGGATGCGCTCGACTCAGCAGTCGCGAGAGTACAACCAGGCGGTGAACACAACGTGACGCCACTGGGCGTTGACCAAGGAATTCAGCGCAAATTCATTCGATCATGGTGAGCCGAACCCGTCAGTGCCGATCAGCCGCCCTTGAGCCAGTTGTGGTAGGCCTCGGCGTGGTTCGGGCACAGGTCGGTGAGCATGAGGTCGAGCACCCGGGCCTTCTCATAGGAGGTCATCCGCTTCATCGGCATCAGGTACTTCAGCGTCACCTGCTCGATGGTCGCGCCCTGATCCATCGCCGCGCAGACCTGGTAGCCGTCGGCGAGCATCGCGTTCGGGCCCCGCTCGTGCGACCAGCCCTCGGCGGCGACGTCACGCAGGAACTGATCCGCGTCGGCGCCGGCGGTTGGGCTGGTGAGCAGTGGCAGCGCCACAGCGACGATCGCGGTGGCTAGGGCGGCTGCGGGCTTCATCGGTATGTTCTTGCCTCGGGTACGGGTTTGCCGGAGCGTAGCAGCGCGGTGAGGCCAGTCGATGGGTGCTGCGATGCAACGGCACACCGGGTCGGCGCGGTGTGGCAGCCGCCGCGGCCGGATACTGGACCACATCTGGAACGCGCGTAGCGCCAGCCCGCGGAAGGAAGCGAATCAGGTATGAGCGCAATCGGCGAACAGGTTTGGCTCGTGACCGTAACAACGGAACCGATTGAACCCACCCACGAAAGCCCTTCGCTGACAGGGTATTTCATTCATTCCAGCCTTGCCACCGCCGCGGAGCGACTTCGGGAGACCCTCGTTGAACTCGGAATCGGCGACCTGTCCCCCGACTCATTCGAGCTGGAACTCGACGACGACGTCTACCACGGCAGTCGCACGATCGGCGACCAGCAGGTCAGCTACAAAATATTCGATCTCACCGTCGGCGAATGAGCTTGGCCGACACGGCGCGCCCGGCTAGACGAGAAGGACTCCGGCGCTGTGCGTGTCCGCCAGTTGCCTGATGAGGATCCGTTCGTCGTCGCCCATGGCCGCCTGATCCTCGTGACGCCAGTTGCGTTCATACCGCTGTAGTGCCTCGACGCCGGTGAGTTCGGTCTCGGGGCGCAACTGCCACGCGATCGAACGCAGTTGCGGGTAGCCCCAGGGTGAGTTGAGTCCAGCGGTTCACAGCAATCACGGGTGATATCTACGGGCACACGTCCGATGACAGCGCCCGCGCTGCGATGGACGCTCTCGCCAAACGACTCGGACACCGCAAGCCGAACCTGTCTGTGGCCAAGGACGCTCGGGACACCGCAAGCGCGGCGTCGAGCTAGCTGGTACCAGACAACTCATGCTCCACCGCCCGCCGAATCCACGCCGAGATTGAGCGGTCGTCGCTCTCGGCTGCCTTTCGTACCCGCTCCAGCAGCTCGGGAGGAAGACGAACGGGAACGGGGTCTGCCATCCGCCCGCGTCGGCGAATCGGTGCACCCTTCGGCTCTTGGTTCTCGGGTCGTGCGTAGAACTCATATTCCTGGTCTGGGGTCATCGGTCTCTCCTGTATTCGTCGGCTAGATTTTTGGAAGCTATGTAGCACCCGATAGGTCGACACTTGGTTGGGTTGCCTGTCCGTGACGGTGCTATCGGAACCACGAGAACCACTCCAGACACCTCCGCGCACATCAGCCAATGAGCTGGCGGGTTGGCTGGGTAGAACAGCGGGTCGGATATCCACACATCGAACACGTCGTCAACACCGAGACGCGGGTGCTTGAACAGATGCGCGGCCTGGGCATCAATCTCAAAAGGGTCGTAGTCGTCTAGCTGTTCGGGGTCCAGCAACTCGCCCACATGTGAAAGTGTAGTCGCTTCGACTACACGCGTCTAGCGTGCATATAGCAGTGCTCTAGTCGTTCAATCCTGCCCGTGGCGACCACCAGTGGGGGTCAAAATGTCGAAAGGGTGTCTCCGATTGCTCGAAAACACCCTCTGACCTGCGTCGGGCTGACAGGATTTGAACCTGCGACCACTTGACCCCCAGTTCTTTCCAGCACCTCTAGCAAACTCCGATTGGGCGCATTACAGCACGTAAATCAACGTTTTCAGATCATCTGAACTGGTCACGGATTCGGGCCAGTGGTGGTCAACTGTGGTGGTCAAAGATTCTGACCACCACTCCCCCGAAACGGGCTACATCGCATCCCAGGCAGCGTCGGCGTAGTCGTCGAACCTCCGGCGATTTCCGAGGGCGACTTCAAGCTCGCCGTCATCCATCGTCGCGAACTTCTCGATCCGGTGGGCGATGCCCTTGTTGATCCGCATCACCGTATTCTTGATGTCGCACGGCCCGGGTACATCGCACTCTAGGCATCTGCCGCCCTCGTCTGCGAGCATGTGGTCGATTGTCAGCTTCGTCAGCCCGGACATCCAGCGGTTCCGGGCTACGTACATCTGGCTCAGCTGCCGGTCGAGGGGTACCTCGTAGTCAGCCGCAGCGATCCGCTCCACCAGCTCGTTTTCAAGACCCGACAGAGTCTGCCTGGTAGGGCAGGGAACTTCCTTACGGCAACGTTTGCACGGTCCAGGGTCATCGGCGGCGTTGTGGCCTCTGGCTAGTTCGACCAAGACGGTTCGCCACTTGTCCAGCGACTCAGCTACCTGATGAATCTTCGCCTCGTAATCGATGCTGGACTCCGACTCCGGCTCAGGCGGTGGTGGTGGGACGAATCGCTTGGTCACGGTGGGGCGTTGACGAATCTTCCGAACGACCTGATCCTCCCGCTTCTTCGCACCGATGTGACGTAACAGTGCTTCTTGGCTCTTCACCGAGAGCATTGCGTCGTGTGCCTTCGGCGCGATCTTCGCCTTCGCCCTGGCGTTGAGATACTGGTTTCGGGTGAGCCCGTAGTAATTGCAGAAGGCTTGGACAGATCGTCTCGACAACGGTTCTCCGGACACAGAGGCGTCTCCTGGTGCGTCATCGCCGCGACCAAGACCTGTCTGACCCCGGATGTGACCGACCCCCTGCTGCTTGGGGCCGAACGCACTCTAGGCTGGAGCGGTATTCGCCAAAATACGCACCGAGCCCTGTCGGAGTCCGCTTCGGCAGGGCCTCGGCGTCTCTGGGCAGATCGTCTGATGCTGCCGCTCATGATGGTACTTCGCAGGTACGACAACACCAGGTGACCTTGTGGATAACTCGCTTGGTACTGCTACCGCCGCGGACCGGGTCTAGCTGTCCACTCCCAGCCGGGAAGGGCTTCCAGGCGTGCCTGCCGTTCCGCGGGCATCTTCCCCTGCACCCGTGTCGCCCGCTGCGTGGCGACCCACGGCCCAAGGTTGAAGCCGTCGTCGGTGGAGTGGGACTGCGCTGGGGAGGCGTTGCCGGTCTGCGCGGCGTACACCTGGAGTTGACGAAACCCTTCCTCCCACCAGGCGTCCCGAGCGGACACCGCCCATCCCGGTAGGGCCGCGAGCAGTCCCTTGCGGTCCGGCTTCAGCATCTTCCAACTGGCCCGCTGAACCCCGACCCACTGGCCGAGCTTGAAGTCCTCGTAGACGCAGTAGGTGGGAACCAGCGAGGTCCCGAACTCAGCGACGTACCGCCGAAGGCACTCGTAGCCTTCCTCCCACTGCGCGGACTTCGTGTTCAGCACCCAGCCGGGTAGCGATTCCAGCCGCTCCCGGCGTTCATCGCTGAGGGTGTCCCAGGTCTGCCGCTGGGTGTTGACCCAAATTCCGAGCTTGAACCCGTTGACCACGCACTTACTCGACGGCTGGGCCACGCCGTGCTCTTCGACGTACTCCGCGAGATACCGGAAGCCGTCCTCCCAGTACGCCGTGTGGGTGTCGTACGTCCATCCCGGAAGTGCTTCCAGCCGCTCCCGGCGTTCATCGCTGAGGGTCTTGCGGGTCGATTTCTGGTTGGCCACCCACGCGCCGAGCTTGTCGCCGTCCGCCGTGACGAAGGTCTGCGGCACCCGGGCGGTCCCGTACTCCGCGACGTACTCCTGGAGCATCCGAAACCAGTTCTCCCACCAGTCGCCGCGAGCATTGAGAGTCCAGCCAGGAAGTTGTTCCAGTCGCTGCTTCCGGTCGTTGCTCAGCTTGGACCAGATACGACGCTGCACGCTGACCCACTTGCCAAGCCGGTAGCCGTCAGGGGCTACGTAGGACTGCTTGACCTGGGCGGTGCCGTTCTCTTCGACATAGCCGAGAAGATGTTGATAGGCGATGTCCCACTGCGCATCAAGGACGTTCAGTGTCCAGCCGGGAAGGGCTTTCAGGCGTTCCTTCCGCTCCTCTGTCAGTTGATCCCAGGTCTTGCGCTGGCGTCGAATCCATGAGTCGAGTTCGATGCCTTCGACCTTCAGCCCTCGTGGTGGGCTCGTATGCCCGCTCTCTTCGGCGTAGTGGATGAGCGCCGCCAGGGACGCTTCCCAGAGCGTGACCCGGGCATCGAGTGTCCAGCCGGGTAGTTCTTGCAGTCGGTGCTTTCGATCCTGGGGCAGCGACTCCCACTTGGTCCGTTGCTTGCCCACCCACTTCCCGAGCCGGTAGCCGTCCCCACAGACGTAGTCATCGCGAATCCCGGCAGTCCCGTTCTCTTCGACGTACGCCTGGAAGTGGTCGAAGCCGTCCTCCCATAGATCGGCTTTCGGGTCCCAACTCCATCCAGGTAGCACCTCCAGAAGTCGTTGCCGATCCGCGCTGAGGCGACCCTTCGAGTAGTGGCCACGCTGGATCGTGATCCACTGACCGAGTCGGTACGCCCCTACTGCATATGACTGTTTGAGCAGGGCAGTCCGGTTCTCCTCTACGTAGTCGAGGAGAAGCCCGTACCACTCTTCCCATACTGCCGATGTCTGCTCGACCAGCCGTGCCTCGAACGCTTCGGCGAACCGAGCCTCGACGGTGATGGGGATATCGAGCTTGATCTTGGACGGCAGCTTCGGCGCGGCACGGTGACGGCCCATCTCCCGTCGCAAGCTGTCGATCTGCTCGGCCAGCTCGTCATCGTGCGCCCGCAGCGCCTTGATGATGTCCCACACCGGCTTGAACACCGAATCATCCAGCGCCACTTCAGGGTCTGCATCAGTGTCGATGAAGACTGGTATGACGATGGTGCCGATGGATTTGTCGTCGGACTTGCGGATAGCCCGACCAACAGCCTGCACGATGTCCACCTCTGAGCGGCGGGGATCGATGAAGGCAACCCCGTCGAGTGCGGGCACATCGACACCCTCGGCCAGACACCGTGCGTTGGCGAGCAGGCCGCGCTCGCCGTCGTCCAGACGGCTCAGGTGTTGGAGCAGCACGTGCCGTTCCCCGGCACTCATCTCACCGGATGCGTACTTCGCCCACAGCTCACCGGCTGGGCGCTGGTCGGCAGGCATCCACGCGATCACGTCGGGCAGTTCGGCAGCGAACTCTCGGGCCGACTTCACCCGCGAGTGGAAGCTGATCGTCCGCCGCAGGTTGTATTTCTTGATGGCCTTCGCCAGCCCGATCTGACCGGCCAGGCTGCGGGCGTCGGTCTCCGCGCCATCATCGCGGCGGACGAACCTGCCGGTCTCGGCCCACTGCCGGTAGGTGGCGTCGTCCACACCCACCACGGCCACCTGATAGTCGGTCAGCAGGTCACGACGGATCGCCTCGCTGAAGCCAAGCCGGTGAAACACGGTGCCAAACTTGGACCCATCATCCATCGAGGCCACTTCGAAATCGGATTCCCGGGCAGCCTTGACGATCCGCCCTGTGTAGTAGCGCGGGGTGGCTGTCATGAACAGCCGTCGCTCAGCCCTGATCGCAGCCCCATCGAGCACCGTCGCGAACTCCGACGAGACCGGGCCTGCACAGCGGTGGGCTTCATCAGCGATCACCAGGTCAAAGCCGGGGACATCCGCTAGCGCCTGCGCAGCCGCGATCCTCGGGGACGACTGGTAGCTGGAGAACACCACCCGGGGGCCGGGTTCACGCAGGAACGCTGCGATGTCGGTGGGGTCGGTGGTGACCGGCACACCCAGCTCACTGGCCCTGGTGATCGGCGCGTCCTCGTCACGACCAACAGTGGCATCCGAGCAGACCGGCAACACCTCGAATCCGCTAGCAGAGTTGGCCTGCCAGACCCTCATGGTCTGTTTGAGCAGCGACAGCGACGGCACCAAGACCAGCGTCCGGGCTGCGTTCAACTCTCCGGCGATGAACTGCGCCGTCAAGGTTTTCCCGGTGCCGCACGCCATGATCAACTGGCCGCGATCGGCAGTGCCGAATCCGGCGATCACCGCGTCGATCGCCTCCCGCTGATAGTCACGCGGCTTGGCCGGTTCGAGCGGCTGGGCGGGGCGCAGATCGGCCAGTGACTCCGGCCAATCCAGTTCGGCAGTGAGCAGGTCCGCCAGGCCGACGAAGCCGACCGGCTTCTCCTGGTCGTCGATGGTCCGCTGCGCCGTGCTGCCGATCCGGTCGGTGGTCGCGATCAGCAGCCGGTACGAGATTTGCGCCCGCGCAGACTCCGACAGGAAGGTGTTCACGTCCTCTTTGGTGACCGCGTTCCCCGCCGCGTACGCCTTCGACTGGATAGCCCACAGCTTCCCTGCATGATCTTCGGCCACCAGATCAATCCCGGCGTCGATGCCCCAGCGACCAGGCCATTCGTCCCACAGCCACACCTTGCGAAGAGCGGACTTGTAGGTCGGATCGTTGGACAGGAACCAGCGGCACACATGCTCGAACTCGCGGCCCCTGACCTGCGGGTCAGGGTCGAGCGTGCCGTAGAAGTCGGTGAATGTGGCCATCGGTTCATGACGCTACTACCAGCTACCGACCTTCTAGGGGGTGTCACCGACCAGCGTTATCGTGCGCCCATGCCCACCCTCACCGCCCTCACCCTGATCTGTACATCCCCCGCCCGCACCGCCTCCTTCTACCGCCAACTCGGCGTCAACGTCATCGAGCCCACCGCCGGGGACCCCGCCTACCACCTCCACCTCGGGCCGGTCCTCGTGCAGCTGTGGCAAGCCTCCGCCTTGCACCCGGCCACGCGCATAGGCATCACGTTGACCGTCGTGCCCGAGATTCTCGACCGGTTCCCGGACGCCGAACCGGTCACCCCGCGCGGGTGCGCGGCTGTGGTTGATCCAGACGGTAACCGCGTGCTGCTTACAGCCAGCCGGGATGTAGGTGAGGTGGTTGGTGACATCATTTGAGCTGCAATGGATTTGGGGGTCGGCTTCCACAAGGGTGGGGGTTTCAGCCGGTAAAATGTGACCATGCGTACACGTACGAAGATCGCCGCCGGGGCCGTAGGTGCTGGCCTGATTCTCGCCGGTTCTGCCGTAGCGACCACCACCGTGATCGACCACCACCGGAGTCATGGGGCGGCTGTGGAAGCTGCTCCCGAGGTCACCGCCGATACGCCGATGTCTCGACTCCCCGACCGCTGCGAAGAAGTCGTGATCCCGGCGTCGGACTACGCCGCTGAGGTCACGGCGTGGGGTACAAACGTGAGCAGACTGATCACGCTGTATGCCGACCGCATCGCGCACCCACCACAGGGTCAGACCGCCGATCAGGCTATCGCCGCTGCCCGTACCGACCTCGCCGCGCAACGAGAGTCCATGAACCGCACCCTGACTGACGCGCTGGCTGAAATCAGTCACGGCGGGAAGCCCAGCCCCCACACGGTCGGCATCGTCGCGCAGCCGGGGTGCCCGCCGGTGACGGGGGGTCGGTGATCATGTCCGGAACAACAAGTGTCAAGCCTGCCGCAGAGCAGTCCAGACAGACGAGCTGGTCGCAAACCTTCACCACCGCCCGCAACTCGATCACGATGCCGTCCGCGACGGGTATCCGCGCTGACCACCTGACCGCCCTGAAAACCCATGCCACCCAGGGGCGCTCAGTGCTCGGTGACGCCGCGAAGTTGGCGAAGTCGGGGGCTAAAGCTGCGCGCGACCTGGGTGCCACCGATGCCAAGGGCGGCGAGAAAATCCAAGCGACCTAACGGGCGATCTGCCCGATTGCGTAGCCCGCATCGCTGAGCATCCCCAGGTCAAGACACCTTTTCGCTTCGGCTACCTGCCACATGCCCGTCGCCGCTTCGACACCGTGCGCAGGAATTTCTCTGTCCCAGCGGTGGCGGATCATTTCTTCTTGTAGCCGGTCGAGATGTGCCGCACATTCCCGCATCTCGTACTTCATGATGGTGTTTGTCACCGCTGCTTCAGCAGCCTCGGCGGGCACCTTCGCGTAATCCCCACGGCTTTGTGTAGCCGAAAACGCCTCTCCGGCAGAGACGATCTGCCCATACCGAGCAGTGTCCTGATCCACCGTGTCCAACACACAGACCAGTTCTCCGTACGTCTCCGGCATGATCGCCCCGATCTTCTGCCTGGGGTCGGCATAACCAATCATCTTCGTCGCCTGCACCGCGTCGATCCCGTCAACCATCCCCACCGGGTGTACCCCGGCGGGCAGCTTGACCCCGTATGGCCACAGGCTGATGCCATCAGCAGTCGCCCACACGGCGTGGAAACTGGTGCCACGCACGCCTTCTCGCCTATAGACCCCGACCGCCAGTGGCTGTGCCAGCTGATCCCCGATCCACCCGGCGCGCTCGAATTGTTGCCGTATAGAAGCAAGCGCCCGGTGAGCGATCCGCTCTGCGGCACCCAAGTCAGCCAAGAAGGTCTTGAACCCACCGGTCGGCATATCCGCCGTATCGCTCAGACCCCCGGCACCGGCAGCAGCCCCCGCAGCCGCTGAAACCCAGCCCCCATTGATGCCGCCGCCGGGACCGGCCATCCCGAACCCGGCGGGGCGGCGGTCTGCGGCACCGGATGCACCTGACAGCTGGGTGCCGCCGGAGACGGGCGGCGATTCGAGGGGAATCATCCGAGCGTTCTTGGACATGGTGGCGTTGTTGACCGTGCTGCCCTGTGCTTCGCCGGTCACCGCCGGGGCGGGGGTGCTCGACGGCGGGGGCATTGTCGTGGGTTGCACAGCTGGACCACCGGGTATACCGGGTGTCACTCCGGTGCCCATGGGAGCTGCGGAAGGCATACCCACGGCTTCCGGCCCCGGCTGTGCTATCGGGGGCGGCACGGCTTGGCTGATGGTCGGTGGGATGGCTTGCGATAGACCGGATGTGACGCCGGATAGTTGGGTCATGGGGGCAGGTCCGAACTGCTGGTCTATAGCGGCGAGCAGTGGGTCACCACCGCTGGTGGTGCCGGTGTTGCCACTCTGATTCTGATTGTTCTGGTTGCTGTTCTGACCGGAACCACCGCTGTTGGACGGCGATCCACCGCCGGGTGACCCTGATGCAGGTGCCCCGGAAGGCGAGCCCGCCGGGGAGCCGCCGCCGCTGGTGGACGGTGATCCTGATGATGGTGATCCACCGCTGCTGCTGGGGGCACTCGGCATCGAGGGAGTGCTGGGGGTTGATGGTGTAGCCGAACCCGGCGTTGATGGAGTTGCTGCTTTCCCTGGCGGTGTCAGCGGCTTGTTATCCGGCAGCGGCGCACCGCTGGGCAGGGTGGTACCCGGATCGGGCTGCGCCATCTTGGTGTTCGACGCCTGTCGTGCTTCCCCAGCCGTGTGGGATGCAAAGCTGGGCTCCGGTGCTGCTGCTGGAGCACCCGGCTTCTCCTCGGGAGGTCCACCACGGGTGAGGTTCTGCCCAACCATGTCCATCTGCGTCTGGTAGTTGCCCTTGGAAGTCGAGATCGCTTCGCGGGCAGTGCTGATCAGGTCCGCTGACCCTTCTCCGGCGGGCATCTTCTTCCCGGCTTCTTCAGCCTTCTTCGCCGCGTCGATCTGCGGGGTGTACACGGTAACGACCGATGCGATGTTGGACTTCGCGTGGCTGATCTCTCCCTCGGCTTCGGTCAGTTGCCCCGAGAGGTACGCTGCCTTGCTGCTGGCGGCGTTGAGGTTGGACATGAAGCCCTGCATCCCCTCCAGATACGTTGAACCTGACTGTCCCAGCCACTCTTTAGCGGCGTGGGTCGCCGCGGACTGCGCGGTGCCTGCGCTGTCTTCGTACGTCTTCGCGAATGCAGTCCAGGTCTTCGCATCCTCGGCGTAGTCGGTCTCGCTCTCCGCTGGCCAGTTGCCCTGGATGAGGCTGTACGGGTCTTCGGGCTTTAGTACGTCAGTCATCAGTGGCACATCTTCGAATCGGTAAAGCTGTCAGCGGGCACTTGGAAATCGGGACCGTTCCGCAGCTGGTCGAGAGTGTTCTTCACGGCATTGTCGTACTGCGACTTCTGCACGGACAGCATCTGCTGCGCTTGCCGAACGGCTTGTGCCTCCAGCGTCTTGTCCTTATTCGCACGGTCCACGTTCCTGCTCCCATCGCGATCCTCGATGGTCATGTCGCTCTCCGTCAGCACCAAGATGACGTTGAGGTGCTGGATGCGTCCAGCGACAAACTCCGGGCTACCCACCGCTGTGAGGTCCTGGAGTTGGGCGCGGATGTCATCGGCGTATGGGTATGTACCGTCCGGGACGATCCCGAATCGGTTGACCGGTGGACCCTCTGTGTAGTCCGGGTTGGCGCAGGGCAAGGTCCGTGTATCCCATTGGTGCACTACCTGGTCCGGCGGCACGGTGCTCGACGCCGACGCCGATTCCGAAGCAGCAGTAGCCTTCCCCTCGACCGTCTTCGTCCCGCCGTGGGCACACCCAACGACAACCCCAGCCGTGAGCAGCATGGCAGCCACCGCCGTGCCGAACCGCCGCCCAGCACCCCGACGCGCCACCGGCGGGGGCGCAGCTGGGGATGGCCAGTCCAACGGCGGCGGGCTGATCCCCGCCGCCTCCCAATCCGCATACGTGTGGTGTACGTCCATGATCCGATCGTGCCTCATCGCGCAGCCTCCAGGTCGGCGGCGACCGCCATCAGCTGCTCTTTCATGTCCGCCCACCGCTGATCCATCGCGAGCACTGCCCGCCGGACGGGCGGGTACATGCGGGCGGTGTCCAGCCCGCCCACCTTGATCCCAGCGGCTACTGCGCGCACCCGGGCGGCGGCTTCGGCGGGGGTGATCAGACCAGCGTCGAGGTCGGCTTCGATGATTTCTATGTCGTTCATCTCGATACCTTCCCTGCGGTGCTGATGGTGGTCTCCAGGTCGAACAGCCGGTCGGCCAGTTCACTGCGGAGTTCCTGCGCTTGGGTGAGGGCTGCGGGGCGAGGGCGCTTGGTGGTGCTGATTTCCGCGTGGACTACACACATGTCCTCGGTGATCGAGAGGATCGCCGTGCTCAGATCAGTGAGGTGGGGATGCATCTGGCACGCGGCGTCGGGGGGCAGATGGTCATAGCCCCACTTGGTGGCGGCGAGCGCCTCCCGGGCGTGGGCGATGTCGCGCTCGATGCCGTAGAGGAGCCCGTGGTGAGGGTGGTGGCGTGGGCGGTGATTTCTCATTTCTCGTCTCCTTCCTCGTCTTCGCTGTCGTTGACCGGGCGACTGGTCAGCACCTGTAGCACGGCATCCAGGTGTTCGCGCTCTTCTTGTTCGGTCATGCTGACTTCTCCTCGGTGTCGTCCGCGTCCTCGTCGTCATCGATCCCGGCGATCCTGGTGTCACAGCCGTGCTGTTCTTTCCACCCTTCGACACCCCGAGGGATGACGGTTCCCGGAGCCCACGTCCCGGTCTTCAGGAGCTTGAGCCTTTCTTGCGTAACCGGGATGGCTGTGGGGATGCCAACTACCGCACACCCGATCGCCGCCAACGCCACCGACGTGTACCGAAACGCCTCCGGCATATCGAGAGAAACTCCCGGCCACCGCTTCTTGACTGCCCTGACCAGTCGATTCGCGCCCTCCAGACCGGGCTGTGCGTGCGTCCCGAAATATCTCTGCGCGGCGAGGCTGGGGTAGTCCGCGACCGGGATTCCGGCGGCTTCGCACTGCCGGATGATCTCCCACCACAGCCCGCTGCGGCGGGGACCGGACGGGTCTCTGGTCAGCTCACCGGTGACCAGTTTGGACATGACCACGAGGTCCGGCGCACCGCCGCGAAGCACCCGTTCGAGCACGCCCGTGGCGGTGTCTTCTGCTCGCTGCATTGCTCCGACCAGACCCCGCTCGCGATATTTCGTGGTCGCCTCGGGGGCTTCCACATACCGCAGCCGCGGAGTCCTCTCGCCGGTCACGATGCGCGCGAGGCTCACGCCGGAAGTTGTCGGATCAATCGCGATTACCGCTTTGTCGATCGTCACCATTCATCTCCTGTCGATGTGGTTTTTGTTTCGGGCTTGTCGGGTTCGGGCTCGGGCGCTGCTGGTATGTCCGCAGGTTCGTCTGGGTCGATCAATCCCATCTCAATCGCTTTGCGGCGCACTGCGTCTTCCGAAACGGGCTCTGGAGTCGGCACTGGAACTGGCTCTGCCGCTTTCTGTTTCGGCACAGCTGTGGGAGCCACAGACCCACGCCCCCGGGCGCGACCAGCGGCAGCCGCGACAGAAACCCGACCCAGGAAATCGGGGCTGAGTGGGTCGTACTCAGACATCTCCGGGATCACGCCGCCCTCGTCGGACACGATCACCGTGGGCGTCTCCGCGAGTTCCGCCATCGGCAACTTCCGCCACTCGGCGTCCTCGACCTTGATGCCGATCCTGTCGTAGAGCCGCGGAATCTCATCGGCTTGTGCAGCGGCGATCTCCCATGCCGCCTTTACTTCAGCGTTGGGGGCATGGGCAAGCGATGTAGTCCCTGGTGCATAGCCCCAGAACGACTGGAACATGCGAGCTTTCGCGCCGCCCTGACCCCGCTCTAGGTAAATCCCGCGCCCCTTGGCGGTGTCAGGAATTTGTGCGGACAGCGACACGACATCCTCTTTCGCAGAGTCCGGGATCGCGTCCGACATCAACGAACGGCTCGATACACTGCCCAGGAAAATGATCCGAGACAAGTTCTCCTGCCACCATCCGGGCAGCGCATCCACCCGCAGTGACTGACTGATCAGGCAGAGGTGGATGCGAGCCTGCCGTCCCTTCTGCAAGAGGTCGTTGACATAGAAATCGAAGAGTTCGCCTTTGTCCTTGGTGTCGGCTTTCGCCACCTGTCCACGCAGAGAAGGGAGTTCGTCGATGAGCACAAACGTGGGCGGAAAGCTGAAAGCCGTGTCCGGCTTCCCGGCTGCCTTCCGGCGGTCGGCTTCCATATAACGTTCGTTCATCTCGTCCCACAGCCACCGCGCGCCGACGATGTGTTCGGCGGCTGTCTTTGAAATCCACGACACGTTGGACAGCGAGCCCAACGACGCGGGGTGGTCCGACCCCTTGCCATCGAAAATCCAGCAGCTCGCAAAGGGTCTCAGCGACTCCAGGATCGTGGCTGCGAGAACGCTTTTTCCGCCGCCGGTCTCAGCGATGAGTGCGATGTGCGGGTTGGTTGCGAGCTTGGCTGACAGCACGTTGCCACGGGCGTCAACGCCGAACGTCCAATTCAGCTGCGGGTATGCAGCAATAGCCTCATCGACGGTTTCAACGGGGGCCACGGGCGGCGGTGCGACGGCTGTCGGGAAATTTTCTGGTGCATCGTTGAAAGCAAGGACAAACGATCCCGAGGACTCGTAGACACGCAGCCGGTCGGCTTTCACCCCAGCCGCACTGAGGGCGGCACGCAGTCTCGGCAGCGCCTTCACCCAACTGTCGATGGCATCGCCCATACGGTGCTTCACCTTGATCCGCAGTCCGTCCGGAGCGATCCGAACACCGATGATCGTCGGCAGAACGACAGTGGTGACTTTCCTGGTTCCGGTGAGTTCCCCAGCCCGCCACGGCTTATCAGCAGTGTGGGTGATGCCCAGTCCGCTGGACTCGCAGATGCTCGCCCACCACTGCCGGTCGCGCAGCTTGGTGAGTACCGGATACCGCTCCAGCGATTCGTCGATCAGCGGTTTGATCTGCCGCACCCAGCCTTGGAAAGGCTTGTCATCAGCCAGGCTCGGGCGCATCTCCACCATCAGCCGGGGAGCCAGCACCGAGCCCCCGCCGTGCATGAGAAAGAAGATTGGTGGTGGTGTCGATGCCCCCTTGACGGGTGCCGCCGGGGCTTTCCAGTGCGTGACCGGCATGACTTTTGGAGGGTCTCCGAGGATTACCCGCTGAGTGACGGGCGCGGATAGCCGCGCCCGTTCTGCGGCGATCCGGTCACGCTGAACTTGTTCAGCGCGGCGCTGCTGATCGCGCTGTGCCTGCTGTGCGGCGGCAATCGCGGCACGGTGATCAGCTACCTGTTGAGCCGCTGCGATCTTCTCTTCGTTGATCCGTCGCGCCGTGGCGATCTTGCGCTCAGCGTCGTCCTTAGCTGCTTGCCTAGCGAGAATGTGGTCTACGACTCCCACGGCTGGTCACCCCTGCTGCCCTGGGTATCCGGGGTACTGCGGATATGCCTGCGGCGGCTGGTATCCCGGGTACTGCTGCGGTGGCTGGTATCCCAGGTACTGCTGCTGCTGGGCCTGCTGACCCGGCTGCGGGTACGGGTACTGCGGGATGCTGTCGAGGTAGTCCGCCGCTTGGCGCTTACCCTCCCGACGCACCCTGTATCTGTCCGCGTCGCCCTTGATCACGAGCACCCACACGAGCACGATGCCGACCAGTGCAAGGACTCCCAAGGCTTCCATCACCAATCTCCTTCGTCATCGCCGCCAGTGCCGCCGCCCATCAGGTCGGCAAGGTCGTCGTCCGAGGCGCTGGGCATCGCGCGCGCAGCCGGAGAGGGCTCCGGCTGCTGTGGTGCCTGCATCGGGGCGGTGGGCATGGGCGGTGCCATCGGCATCGGCACGGGCACCTGCATCGGTGGGGGTGGCGGCGTCCAGCCGACCGGCGGCTTGGGGTATGGCTGCGGGGCACCTGCGGAGTACGACTCCATCAGCTGGTTGCCCGCGTCCATCTCCGCCTCGATGACGGGCATTTCATCCCTCATCTCCCGAGCGGCGCGGTGCTGACCAAGCTTGGTCAGGCGGTGCGCGAGGGCAGCGCGTACCTGGACGATCTGCTGTCCATGCCAGAGGTATTTGTGCAAGACATCCGCGGGCATTTCGTAGATCGAGTCGTACTGCTCAGTGCCCTCGTTGATGTCCGCGAGCAACTGGTCCAGGTGGGTGCGCATCGTGAGCACGGCTGGGTCCTCGATGGCGTCCAGCATCCGGTCCAGGAATCCCATCTCGGTGCTCCTTCCTCGCGTTCCTCGCGCGCTCGGGGTTGCTATGCCCCTCTAGCAGCTGATCCGACGTTGTGCCGAGCGCTAGCGAGGTGCAACGGTGGCTATGCTGATCTAATTTTAATCAAATGACCTGCCCCTTTGTCCATCACGATGTTTGCCAAACAATATAAACTTACGTTTCAAATGGGAGTGTTACGCATACGTTGACCTGCGGTTATACGCCCGAAAATTAGTCACTGTGATCTGCGTTACATACCTCTATTCGGGGGTGTTGAAGGCGTGAATCCAACGTCTTGAGTGACCATCACAGGGTGATGAATGATGTGTAAGCAATACGGTTACATGCTCTGCAATTAGCGTGTTCGTACGTTGCTTCTCAGGATCGTGAATACAACGCCAGGAATTCAAATCACGCCCCCGCACCCCGCACTACCCGGGTGACCGGGGCGGTGGGGTGACGGGGTGGCGGGGTTTCGCCATCTCCCCACTGCCGCCGTACCCGGGTGACCGGGGCGGTGGTACTCGGGTGGCGGGTGTCGGCACTGCCGCGCTACCCGGGTGACCGGGGCGGTGGTCGGCGGGTGCGGGGTTCAGGGGGGTGGTCGGGGCGGTGACGTGATCGGCGTGATTTCTGGAGCCCAAGCTGGTGCAGACCTGGCATCGGGGTGGATAGGTGGACACGGGGATATCCACCTATCCGTTTTTGGAGCCCCTCCAGCGGAAAACAGACACAAAGGCGCAGGTCGCAGTTGCGACGTATGTTTTTCTGACCCCTGCTCAGCGGGCGGGTGCGCTCGCCAGCTCGCGGCGGGCGATAACCCTCGCGGCGTCGCGATTGACCTCATCCCACGTAAGGCCGAGCGGTGTGGGGTCAGCAAGCGCATAGCGCGTCCCGTGACCCAACGCTTGACCCCCGACGCTCCGGAAAGCGCCGCGTGCAGTGGCCTCCGCCAACGCCGGTTCCTGGAAGTCGCGCTGCCTCTTGGTCAGGTAGCCCTTCGCCAGCCGTGTCGCGTTGGTGGGCTTTCCTTCGACCACCAGTGCCACCGCGATACGGCGCATCGTGTCGGTCAGCGTGCTCGCCCCCGCCGGGGTGCGATGCCGCACGTGGGGTGCGACCAGTGCCATGGTCAGCGTGTCCATGGCACTCGACATGTGCTGGAGCAACCCGATGAGCGTGGCATCGGCGGTGGGTGCCACGGGGTCACGATGCGATGCCACGGGGTCACGGGGAGCAGTGCCACGGGGCGGTGTCACGGTGCCACGGGGCTGCGATGCCACGACCGATGCCACGGTGCCACGTTGAGCAGGGTCACGATGCGATGCCATGGCATCCGCGCTGGTCACGTTCGTTTTGTCCATGGCACTGCCACGCTGCGATGCCACGCTGCCACGACCGGCGGCATGACCGGACGTGGCATCCGGTGCCACGGCAGGGTCACGACCGGTGCCATGGCCGGATGCCACGGTGCCACGCTGCGATGCCATGGCAGTGCCACGATCGAGTGCCACGGTCGGTGCCACGATGCCACGGTCGGATGCCATGGCACTGCCGCGACCCGGGGTCACGGTGCCACGCTGCGATGTCACGTCCGGTGCCACGGTGCCACGCTGCGATGCCGTGGCAGTGCCGCGCTTCAACCCCACGGCTTCAGGGGTCAGGGGTGTTTTGCGCGGGGGCAGAGGGCAGTCGGCGTGCGTCAGCCCCGCATCATCGCGGCGGATCAGCCCGTCCGCGATGAGTCGGATATATGCCCTCCGCAGTGCGGCCCTCGATATGCCGTAAGCGCGGGCACGTGGCACCCACCAAGCATCGTCACGCGGAGTCCGAGACTCCAGGTCCACGAGGATGAGCCTGCTCGCCAGGCACACCGTGTCCTCGCCCTCTGGCGCTCCCGCTTCCGGATGCGGGAGCAGGGTGACCTTGTTCCCGGTCACTCTGATCCGCTTGGCGGCGACGAGTACGTCCACAGCGGCACGGGTGGCGGCGTTGGCATCCGCACGGATCGTGAGCTTGTCTCCGGTGATCAGCCGCCAGAGGCATGCACGGGCTTCAGGGGTGGTCACGGCTAATCACCTCTCATCGCACGCTCGCCAGCAGCCGGGGAGCGGTCGGCGCATCGTGTTTGCTGATCTTGCTGACGGTCTTGGCGTGTACTCCCAGCTCCCTGGCGATGGCAGCTTGACTTACCCCAGCGTCCAGCCGGTCGAGTACCTGCTCGATCGTCTCGATCGGTGTCGCCATGTCGGCGCGGGCGGCGATGGCCTCGGCGCGGGCACGGCTGGTCGTCGAGGTCGATGACGGAGAAACGGCGGGTGGTGTCGAGATCATCGGTGCCGGGGTGACCGGAGCGGGCGGTGGCGGCGGCGGCGGTGGAGAAGGTGCCGGTGTAACCGGTGCCGGTGTAACCGGTGCCGGGGTGACCGGGGGCGGTGGTGGAGCCGGTGGTGGACTTGTCCGCGGTGGCGTAACTCGCTGAACCAGCTGCTCGACGACTTCCCTGTTGACCGTCGTCTTCCTGGCGGCTTCCGCTTCCCGAGCGACCTCCCGTGCAGCACGAAGGTCGGCGGCAGACGCCGGTCGCAGAGCAGCCAGCGCCACCGTGCTGACGACCACCCCGGCGTCGATGGAGATAGGCCACAGCGGTGCCAGGCTGGGTTTCGTGCCGCCCGCGATTGCCACGTCGAGCAAACCCGCCCAAGACAGAACCAGCGTTACCGCGACGAGCAGGAAGATGGACACCACGGAGAACTGGTAGAACTTCCCCGCGTTCTTCACCGCAGCCCACCCACCGCGCTTGGCGCGGTGAACCATGCCTGCCGACGACAGCGCCATCAGCCCAGCGATACCGATCGCGAGTTGGATAGGCGGGATGACACGCACGCCTGACCTGATGACACCCGGGTCGATCGCACCCAGGTATGCGTCCACCAGGTTGCCGCCGATGGTGAGCATGGTGGACAGCGCCAGCCACCCGATGAAAAGCCACCGCGCACGGCGACGGTCGCGCTCGGCCTCGGCTAGTTCCGTGGGGTTCATCCGTCAATCCTCTCGTCTCTATCCGTCACGTTTTTGGAAGTCCGTGGGGAGGGCGCGCCGCCCCCGGGCGCGGGTGGTGGGGTGGTCATGCGAGCCGACCAAGTGCCTCAGCAGCCAGTTGATCCGCTAAGTGCGTGACCCGGGCGCGCTGGGTCGGATCGCGGAGGGGTTTGGTGTCGATCGGCAGGCCGACCGCATCGCCCAGGGCGTCCAGGGTCGCCATGAGCACAGCGAACGGATCGAGTCCGCGTGCTTCGGCGGCGAGTTTGATGCGCTTCAGTTCAGGGGTGTTGAACATCCCGGGCGGTGGTGTCGGGCGGCGGCGTTTTGATTTCGAGGACATGGGTCACGCCGCCTTGAAGTCGATGAGCACGTATCTCATGCCCTTCGCGAAGATCAGATTTCTGTCCAGCAGGAGCTTTATCGCGTCGTTGCGATAAGGACGTTGCTTGCCGGACAACTTCCCGCTGATGTTGCCTGCGGACATGCCCGCAGCCCCTGCGGTGCCGAGAACTTCCAGAATCCGGGCGCAAGTTTCTTCGATGGCCTCCGAGGTGTAGGTGTCCTGCGCGGCTTTTTCAACGGAGCGGCTTACACCGCGTGTTTCGGCGACCACACGATCCTGTGCGCGGGACTGTGCCTCCATCCAGGCGAAGACCCGGCGGCTAACTTCCATAAGCCATCCGGCCCACACCCACAGCTCCCATGAAATGTGCAGGCTCCCATGCAGAAGTGCTCCCAGGTGCGCCAACCGCACCTGTACCTGCTTCGCGTGTGACATCGCCTCCGCATAAGCGTCGCCTAGATGATCGAGGTCGTAATCGAGGTCTGTGCCCTCGATCTCGGCGATGACGCGCGGGTCTGCGGTGAACGTGCTCGTGCCGGAGATCAAAGGC
Organism: Mycolicibacter acidiphilus; assembly: GCF_018455725.1. Classification (GTDB taxonomy): domain Bacteria; phylum Actinomycetota; class Actinomycetes; order Mycobacteriales; family Mycobacteriaceae; genus Mycobacterium; species Mycobacterium acidiphilum. Next base: position 30,329 of record NZ_JAHCLR010000004.1, on the reverse strand, counting down.
ATCGCGCCACTGGGCTTGACCGCAGGACGCGGGATATCTGGTGCGTTGACATGCCTGTACGGGTCCGCGGTCGGTACCAACACACACCGCTGGAGAAATCCCGAGTCGTCGTGGCACAGCAGCTGATCGGCTAGCTTGGGCTGCAACCCCGCTATGAGAAATATCGAGTAAGGACCGTTGGTACGCCGATCGCCGTGAAGACGTGTTTCGTTTCCGATAGGTGCCCCTGCCCACGCCGAGTTCAAGGTGCCGATCAGGGTGCTCGCCTCGTTTTTCGCAGCACGTAGCATCGTGATCATCTCGTCCTCTTCCAGGAAGACGCAGGGGTGTGGTTTCATCGTCACCACGGTGTCCTCCCCCTTCCCGATCAAATCGATGAGGTTGTCGGACAACACCTGTCCACTGCCGAGACTTTTTGTGCGGTCGAAGTTGTACGGGATCAGCACGGGCGCACTCGGACCTGTGATGCCGCCGGAGGGCTTGCTGTTACCCGCCGCCTTTCCATTGGTGCCCTTGGCGCTGCTTGCGCCGGGGGCGGCGCTCGCCCCCGTGGGGGTCTTGACCGGACCTACGGTGGGGACTGGCTGCCCGAGAGCAACCTGTCGCGCGATGTACGCCGCAGCATCCTCTGCTGACAAAGTGACCTTCCGCGTTGCCAAGTTCTCCAGGTAGGTCGGAGCTTTCAAGGTCCGCCAGGGGCTCGCATCGGGCTTCGCAGATTCCGATTTACCCAACCCGGACCGCCCGGCGATCACCACATAGGTGCTCAGCGGTGTTCCCTCCCACAAACGAACGCCGACAGGGCATCTCGCGCCGCGACGGGTCATCTCGCGAAGCAAGAGCGGAACAGGATGCACAGCCTTCGGCTTGCGAGACCGCGCGGTATGGAAAATTTCTCTGGTCTCATCGGAGAAGTTGAAAATCTGCTCCAGAAGCTCTGGTGTGCTGTGGTACCCCGCTGGGTACACCTCTTTGTCGTATGGTTCGAACTTCCGGTTAGCGGGCATCAACGCTTGTACGGCGAGGGTGTCGACATCGACGCCTTCCGGCGGTAGTGGTGCGCTGGAAGCGCCGTCGTCGCTGGAGAATTCATCGCAGTCGTCATCTAGCCCGAATGCGGAAGATGAAGTAGCAGCAGCTGCCGATGCTGCGGCAGTGAACGCACTGAACCGGTCATCATCAGGTACTGCCCCGGTGCCCAAAGGTGCGGCGATTCCACTGGAAGGTGCAGCGATGCCACCGGTGGGGGGTAGCCCTGCCGCTGCGCGCAGTTCCGCACTGGAAGTCATCAGCGTCATCCCGTTCGTGATCCCGAGCGCTTTGATCGCCACCGCTTCGTCACCGCCGTGGCGAACCCAAGCGGCATACTGGAGTTTGGTCAGCGTGCGGGAGCCGGTAGCACGTGTGTACGCAGCCACACCGTCCGGCGGGTTATCCGTCCAAACATGAAGTGGCCCATGACCGCTGCTGGTGTCTGTTTCCAGACACCCGACCTCGTGCGCGGTAGCCGACTTCGGGCTGCCGTGTGGTCCTGGTGCGGTGGTTTCAGGGCAGCCACATGAAGTGCGGCACCCGGTCATGAACCAGCCATCGGGTTCCAGTAGCTCCGCCCATGACGTACGCGCTGCCCAGGAGTCGATGCCAGAAGGTCCGGAGCGGGTGGCCGCGCGCTCAGCCTGCCGCGCCATCTCCTCAGTACGTTTGTTGGCATCACCTTCGATCATCGCCAACAGCTGTGGCGGTGCCTCGATGACCTGCCCAACCCAGCGGTAGGGACCCTCTTTGCGCACTGATGGGGGGATAAGGACATAGTGGTCCAGGGGAAATATCGACCACTGGAGTTTGTCGGAGCCAACTGCGAATGATCTGACTGAGTCAGGCAGTGTGTAGCCAGCAGGCAGCGTGAAATAGAAATGACCTCCATCGCGGTGATGCCAACTACCGTCCGGGTTTTGAACCCCGGGAGTAGCAACCGTTGGTCCGATGTCTTGGCCGGTCCACTCCCGGTACTGCGCGCAAAACGCCGCAACGCCTTCGGCATGGTCGGTGTCGATGATGAGCAACCCGTTGCCTGGGACAGTGGCGAGGTTGGGTACCTGCCCGTGCGTGTACCTCACTGCGGCGGTGTCCGCATACGCGGCCAACCGCTCTGTATCGGTGGTGGCAGTCTGGAGTCCAGCGCGTACCCGAGCGGCTGCCCAGCGGGGGTTACCCGCTGCCTTTGCGGCCTCTTGAGCGGCCCGATCGTCCAATTCTTTCATCAACGCGGTACGCAGATCGACCGGCTCTTTGGACAGCGGGGACAGGAAAATCAGGGGTACACCGGCGGTCCCTAGGCGCACCGCCAGGCTCTTGAGGTCGCTAAGTCCTTCCGTGGCGGTTTCCCCGATCACGTTCCAGTCGGTGGTGGGGGTGGCGCTCGGGATACCCGCCCGCCCTTCCAGCACCTCCAGGAACGACGGGTGCACGTCGAACACACCGCTCACCCAGCGGAGCGGACCATCAGCGGTCACGCTCGGCGGGATGGGCAGGGCCTCCCCGGCGGGGACTACCCGCCAAGTGGCGTCACCGCCTCCAGCGGAAAAGCGCTGCGCCCCATCGGAAAGTGCCACGCCATCCGGCAGGGCGAAGTAGAAGTAGGCACCACCGTCGTTTCCAGGGGTGATCACGGTGGGCGACACGCGCTGTCCGGTGACCCGGTGGTGCACCGCTTGGAAGGCGTCTGCCCCAGCGGTGTGATCTGTGCTGATGACCAGAAGCCCGTCGCCGGTGATGGTTCCCAGGTTGGGTGCGTCGTCAGGGAACCTCTTCCCAGCCTGAGTGACGAGCCGCTCCAGCCGGGAGGTGTCGGAGCTTGCGGTGTACTCCGCTCCGCCGTCTTCTTTGATCATCGCGGGGGTGCGAAGATCGATCGGTTCGGTGCCTCCTGGTTCCAGGATCAGCAGTGGGATACCCCTGCGTGTGACTTCCCGGACGTAGGGTTTCAGGTCGGACAGGTCCCCTGCGGGGCGCGCGCCGAGGATGTCCCAGGCGTTCGTTCCGCCGATCATCGGGACACCACCGGGGGGGAGATGACACGCCGGTCGGGTGCGGTAGCTGGCGCAGCGCTTCGAGAGCGCTGTAGTCTGGACATGTCGTTCACGAGGTCCTTTCGTGAGGTCGAGCCGGTCCTTCGCTTTCCAGGGCGTATGTGGGACCGGCTTTCGGCTTTTATGGGCTAGGCGAGTGCCTTATTGCGGGGCAAGGCGTCGATGTACATGTTTAGGTCCTCGCAGGTGTATTTCCATTCGCGCCCATCAAGCCGAGCAGGCAAGAACCCTGCGCGGCGAAGGTCATCTACCCGCCGGGTAGAGCACCCGAGATAGACAGCGGCTTCCTTGCGATTTAGGAGCCCCCTAAGTGGTGGTGCAATTTGCTTCATGTCGATTAACGTACGCCTACGGCAAGCGGAAAGCATGGATACTGCATGGATAATGCCAGGTCAACGTAACTATCTCACTTACACGTGATATCAACGAGTGAATCAAGTGGAGTTTGCTGATGCGACCTGCCGTTTCCGCAGAATCGAGACCATGCAGACGCACAATACAGACGATTCACGACATATCTTGTTGCGCTGCATCATGAATTAACGAACAGTTACACAATGGCGACGTGAGTACGTGATATTCGAGTTGATATCACATACCCTGGTGTACGAATTTGCCGGACTCGCGCGGTTCGGACGGAATCTAGGGCAATGTGGCGTTCGTCACATTTCAGTGAGGCGTGTCGGCAATAGTGGTGCCCCACCGCTGGGTCCCCCACCGCTGGGTCATCGAGCCTCCAGCGAGCCGCACTTCCCCGCCCAGCTAACTTTCGCCGAAGGTCCCGAAGGGGTCTGGCTGGGTCTGGCTGCGCCGGACCCCCCGCACGTGAGTGACACTCACCCCCCCCCGTGAGGGAGCCGAGGGAAGATGCACACAGCCTTACACCGCAGGTCAACTATAGTAATTAACTAATCTAACTATTACTACGTCATGCGAGGCAGTGAGATCGCAGTCGCACGCGGGGTCGAACGCAGCCAGACCCAGCCAGACCCTCTGATTTTTCTATTTCCCCAGGTCAGACCCTCTGGCGGGGTCTGGCTGGGGTCTGGCGGAAGCAGCCAGACCCTGCCAGCTAACTCGCCACCCCGCCCCCAACAGCCCCCAAAACCCGCCCCCGGACGCCCGTCACCACACCCCGCCACCCGTCCACCAAGCCACCCGGACACCCAAAAGCCGCCTCCAAGCCGTCCCTCACAGCCCCTTCGACCGCCCCCGCAGCTGCCCGCCGAGCCGTCACGTCCTCGACCCCCAGCTCCACCAAGCGCCCCAAACTGGGCCACACCTCTGCCATCACCCCCATAGCCGCGCCCATGCGCCGAAGCCCGCCGTCGCTCTCCCAGCTGTCCGCCCGAGCGGCCTGATCAGCCGTGTACATGTCTGCCACCCTGGCGACCACGTGGGTCACGTGATCGAGTAGGTCCTCTACAAGCACGCTGACGACCGGGCTGGGGCTATCCGCACGCACGGGTCAACTCCCCACGCAGCCATGGCAGAAACATTGCCCCCCACGCGCCCTGGATGACCCGCTCGCGCCCACACGTCCCCGCTGCCGCCATACAGAGGGTGTCGTACACCGCCGCTCTGGACAGCCGCTCAATCGCCAAGGTCATCGCCACCCGCCCCGCCGGGGGTGCCGCTGCTTCGGCAAGATGGCTCGCCTTCCACCACATCACCGCCGTCACATGATTGGTCATCCCCGCGAGCCGACAGCCGTGGTCATCGCGCTCCGGCCCGCCGACCTCGCGAGCGAGCGCCGCCGCCAGTTCATGCACCCTGGCAGTGAGTGCGGACAGGTAAATCTCCACAGCGGCACCCACCGCCGTGTCCGGGATATCGACTAGAGATGTGATGCCCCGAGTATCTCACATCGGGGGCGTTTGTGCTGGTCAACCAGGTGGGCGGCGGCGACAACCTGGGGGGCTGAGGGACAATGGCTTGATGACCTACCGGCGCAGGCACCCGGGGTGTCCGGGCTCCACCAAAATGGTCAACCCGCCGCCGCCTCCAGCAACTCCTCGGCCAACGCCCGCGCTTCCGCCGCCGTCAACCGGTCACACCCGCTTCCGATCACCAGGATCACCCGGTCGCCGTGGTCGTCGGTGGTCACGACCACCCGGGGCGTCATCCCCGCACCCGCCGTGCCAGCCACCGGGCGGCTGCCTTGAACGTCCCGAACCCGACCGCCATCACCCCCGCCGGACCCGACACCATCCATGCCGACTTCTCATGTGCCACACCGCCTGGACACCCGGGGTGCCTCGCCATACACGCCTCTGGTGCCGTGTATCGATGCACGCGGTACACACCGTCCGGGGTGTGCCAATCACCGGCGGCGAGGGCGATCAGCGGGATGCCGTGGGTGGTGTTTTTGTGGGGGCCGGTGAGGTGCGGGGGTTGTGGTTTGGTCATGCTGCTACCTGCCACATCTCAACGACCTCAGCTGGTACGTCTGCACCGGCGAGCCCGGTGATGACGACCGTGCCGTGCAGGTCGCCACCAGCCATCGGGTTCAGCTGGTGCCACAGGCGTGTCGCCGCCCGGTTCACCGGACCCTCTGTGTAGTGGAACACCACCACCGCACCCCCGGTGGTCCAACCACCAACCGCGTTGGCGGCGTCACCAATGGCGCTGCCGCGAGGCCACATTCGCTCCAACCCGTGCCGTTCGTCATCGATCGGGTCGATGACGAGTGCGGTGATGCGGCGGTCGATAAGGATAGTCATGCCACTCCTTCCATCGGTCGAGCGGACGGTCGTAGAGCGCGGCGTTCCCGTTCCGAATACCCGCCCCACACCCCGAACCGTTCGTTGTTGTCCAGTGCGAATTTCAGGCATTCGCGGCGTACTGGGCACTGCATACAAATCTGTTTGGCTAGGCGGGGAGAGCCGCCTTGATTCGGGAAGAACGCCTCGGGGTCGGTCTGCGCACACAACGCCTGTTCCCGCCAACTCTGGTCTTGTTCGTTTACCATTGGTGCTGCTCCTTTACGCGGGGAGTGAGAAAGCCCTCGGCACCGTTTTGGGACACCGCCGGGGGCTTTCGCCTCGGTTATTCGAGGTCAAAAGTCAGCAGGTCTTCCAAGCCACTCGACCAGTCCGTCTCCGCTGGATTCATCGACAAGATGCACATGCATTCCCCGCACCTGTGCTCACTGGCACGCCACCCGGCAGGGTCCACCGGGACACCACAAAACAAGCAGTCCCACGGCTGCCTCTCCCGGTCCAACGTCTGCGCAACGTACCTGTCGCACACCGCTTTCCATGCCCGTTCCAGCGCCCGCACCCCTGCATCTCGAACCGCCTCCGCGATGACCGCCATCGGGCTGCTGGGGGTGCTGTCGGCGCGGTACCGGGACGCGATGACCGACGCCGCGTTCAGGCACTGACCCCACTCCTGGAGTAGGGCGGCGAACTCCGCGGGGTGCTCGTCGGCATGGCAGGGGAGGGGGTCCGGTGACGCGATCACGGTCGGGTCGGCGAACGCAGGGGTGAGTGCTTCGAGGTGGCATCCGGCGTGATATCCGGCGGTGTACGTGCCATCGGGGTCGATGTCGAAGGGGTCGTATGCCGGGGTCATGCTGACGCCGCCGCGCCGTTGGGCGTGAAACCGTGCAGAGCCAGATACCGGATGATCTCGTCGTCGGTGACGAACACCGACCGCTCTGATAGCCGAACCGCCTCGATGTCCCCGGATTTGATCCGGGCGTACAGCCACGCCTTCGACCGGCGGAACTTCGCTGCCGCCTCACCCAGGGTGTTCAGATGCGGTACCGAGCTGGGGGCAGTTGCTACAGGATCAGTCATCAGTGTCTCCGTTGAATTCAACTTCACATCATCTGAACTATATCACGATATGATCGCAACTTGTTGTATGATTACGTGAAATCAAGCAACATGGACGCCTATGGCGACACGGCGCATCGAGATCGGCTGGGCAGGAGTGACGGTGATGCACAACCTGCCGCGATTCCGGGGTCTGCGTCGGATGACGATGGGTGATCTGTCCGAGAGACTCACCGCGCTCGGTCGCCCGATGTCCGTCCCGACGCTCTCCGCAGTGGAGAACGGAAAACGGAGGATCGACGTGGACGACCTGGTGCACCTGGCACTCGCGCTCGACGTGTCCCCCATTGCCCTGCTCATGCCTGCCACCGAGAGCCTGGACGACGACATCGGTGATACACCCGGCGCACCTGACCACTCCCCTCCCCGGGCCATCGATTGGTGGCAGTGGCTGCGATCCGAGCACCCGCTATGGGAAGGTCCCGCCACCGACCCGCACGACGTGGAAACGTGGCGGCGCAGCGTGATCCCGCCGTGGGCACGAAAGGCGTCAACCGATGGCTAGCAAGCGCATGGACGGTGAAGGCACCGTCCCGAAGCAACGCAAAGATGGACGCTGGGAAGTCAAGATCAGGTTCACCGACCGCTTCGGAAAACCAGACCGTAAGAGTGTCTACGGCAAGACTTTCGATGAGTGTCGCGCCAACGCCGACGAGGTAAGGGCACGGCTTGCCAACGACCTGCCCGCCACCGACGCCAAGGACACCATTGCCAACTGGTCCCGGTATTGGCGGGAAACCACGCTGGAGGCGTCGAGTTACAAGAAGCAGACGAAGAGCCAGTACGCACAGCTCGCCGTGGTGCACATCGAGCGCTCTCCCCTACTGGCTGACCTGAAGTTGAAGAACCTCAAGGCTTCCCATGTCGAGGGCTGGTTGGTGGAGCTGCGCAAGAAGTCCCCCACCAACGCCCGTGACAAGAGCCGTCGATTGTCCGATTCCACTATCCGAACCTGCTACACCGTGCTGCGGGCGCAGATGGACACCGCCGTGCGCGATGGGATGCTGGCGCGTAACCCCGTGGCTGCCATCAAACGCCCGAAGGTCAAGGCGACCGACACCGTGGTGAAGATCGACGCTGAGACGATCGCGGCGGTCATCGAGCAGACCAAGGCGTCCAGGTACCACAACGCGATCGTGCTGACCTCACTGTTGGGCACCCGAATCGGTGAAAGCCTCGGGCTGCGATGGCGCGACATTGACGAGAAGACCCGGCAGGTCCACATCTCCAAGACGACGGCTGGGCAGGGCGCAGACATCACCGTCGAGGATGTGAAGTCCGTGCGGTCACGGCGCAACATCCCGCTGACCGATGAAATTCTCCGGGTGCTCAAGGCGCAGCGGAAACTGCTGGTCGAGTCGCAGCTACGGGCCGGGGATCGTTGGTCCCAGCAGGGCGAAGGTCTGGTGTTCCGCACTGAACTCGGCACCATCGTCGATGACCGCTACCTACTCCGTGCGATGGCTTCCGCTGCCAAGCGCGCGGGTGTCGCAGACAAGGTAACCAACCACACGCTGCGGCACACCGCTGCTCAGACGTGGCTCGAAGCCGGTGTCCACATCAAGGCGGTATCGGACCTGCTCGGGCACTCCTCCATCAGCATCACGGGTGACATCTACGGGCATACCAGTGATGACACTGCCCGGGCTGCGATGGACGCCCTTGCCGAACGCCTCGGACACCGCAAGCCTGGTTAGCCTCCGGCCCTCGCATCAATCGCGTCACCGATCTTCTCCGCCGCGTCCCCGGCGTTGCTCTTCGGCATACAGGTTCTGGTCGTGATCACTACATTGCTGGTGATCCTGGCATTGGTAGCGCAGATCGCATCATCGCCAGCCATCGGAACGGTCCATGTCAGCTTCGTGGAAGAATCCTCACCGAGGGAGAACGCTCCGTTACGCCCACCATTCAGCCGACACGTATGGAAGCCATCGGCAAGATGCTGGAACGCAGCGGTGGACTTAGCGGCGTCAGGGTAGAGGGCAACCGTGTAGTCAATCTGGCCGTGACCCTGCGACGCGGATTGGCTAACGAGCCTGTACCTGGTGAAGTCAGTCCCGTAGACGTTTTGGCTTACCAACGCGGTCTTGAGCATCTCGCAAGGGACTTTGATGTCGTCCTGGGTGTGGTTGATGGCCGGATCGGGCCGACCTTCGGTCGTCGAGCTATCGGAGATCGGCAATCCGATCAAAGCGCCCAGCTCGCCCACGCTGAGGAATAGGGAGTCGAAGCGATCTTCTGGGACGAGCGCTCCAGTGGATGGCGACGCACTTGGTTGCGAGCCGTGAGAGCACGACGCTAATGACAACGCTGCTGCGACGACCGCACACCCTCTGAAAAACCTGCCGACAACCCGAGTCACAGCCCTCTTCCTTCGCCCAGTGGTGGTCACCACCACTGGTCACCAGTGGTGGTCACCAGTGGTGGTCAAAATGATGAGAGGCGGTCTCGAATTTCTCCGAAACCGCCTCTGACCTGCGTCGGGCTGACAGGATTTGAACCTGCGACCACTTGACCCCCAGTCAAGTGCGCTACCAAACTGCGCCACAGCCCGATGCCGCCGATGAAGCCTGGCAGCAGGTCGAAAGCCTACCGCAACCCCACCGGGAACCTGGAATCCGCACCGCCCGTCGTCAAACACCACCCCGGAGAGGCCATCGCCACAAGCCACGGCCACCGCGCACGCACCCCCGGCCCGGCTCTAGACTCGCAACGCGGTCGACTTCGCTGGGCTCAGCGGGTTGATCGACGTCGTGGCCGTCTGACCACCACCAGCGAACGGACTTCATGGATATCCCCTTCGGCGATGCGTTGCTGAACCTCGTCGGCCGCCGCGATGCAGCAGCCGACGCGGACGCCGACCCCGGGAACCTCGGCGGGGACGACGCCGAGGTCGTCGACGTCCCGGACACCGGTGACACGGTCCTGCTGCTGCAGAAGATGGAGAACCGCCTGGTCCGCCATCACCTGCGTCACCCCGATGTGCTCAACGCCGAGCAGCTGCGACGGCTGCGGTATCTGCTGAACTTCGCCCGGCTCACCGACTTCGAGCCCGGCGCGGCCGGACCGGGCGGCAAACGGGGCCGCGGGGACGTGTCGGTCGGGGCGGAGCTGACCGCATGGCGCACCCAGGTCATCGAGGCGCTGCACGGCCCGCTGCGTGCGGAACGCGATCCGGTCACCGCGCTGAGCACGGCACGCGATGCGCTGGAGGGGCTGATCTCCGGCCAGGATGAGCAGCGCAGCCTGTTGGCGCAGCGGCACGGCAACGAGTTCTCGCTGGCCGAACTCGATGCCGAGGTCGGCCACAAGAAACTGGTCACGGTGCTGGGCGGCGGCGGGGGTGCCGGATTCGTCTACATCGGTGGCGCGCAACGGCTGCTGGAGGCCGGTCTGACCCCGGACTACCTGATCGGTTCGTCGTTCGGGTCGATTCTCAGCGCCGTCGTCGCCCGCACCCTGCCGGTGCCCATCGAGGAGTACGTCGAATGGGCCAAGACGGTGTCCTACGGCGCGATCCTCGGCCAGGAGCGGCTGCGTCGACGGCATGGGCTGACCGGGGTGTTCTCGCTGAACTTCGACACGTTCGCCGATGCGATGTTCCGGCGTGAGGACGGCGCCCCGATGCGGATGTCGGATCTGGCCATCCCGTTCGACGCGGTGGTCGCCGGGGTGCGCCGCCAGCCGTTCGCCGCGTTGCCGTCGCGCTACCGCAACCAGCGTCTGGCCGCGTTGAAGCTGCGATCCCTCCCCTACCTGCCGATCGGTCTGGGCCCGCAGGTGGCGACCCGGCTGTGGCAGACCGCGGCGTTCATCGACCCCCGGGTGACCACCCCGCTCGTCATCGGCGGCGACGATCCGGACCTGGACGTCAACGTCGTCGACGCGGCATCGTTCTCCTCGGCGATCCCCGGCGTGCTGCACCACGAGACCAAGGACCCGGCGATGGAACCGCTGTTCGACGCGTTCCTCGCCGACAACGACGTCGGTGCGCTGGTCGACGGCGGCGCCGCCAGCAACGTCCCGGTCGAACTGGCCTGGAAGCGGGTCCGCGACGGGCGGCTGGGCACCCGCAACGCTTGCTATCTGGCGTTCGATTGCTTTCACCCGCAGTGGGATCCGAAACACCTGTGGCTGGTGCCGATCACCCAGGCCATTCAGCTGCAGATGGTGCGCAACGCCCCCTACGCCGATCATCTGGTCCGGTTCTCCCCGACGCTGTCACCGGTGAACCTGGCGCCGTCGGCACCCACCATCGATCGGGCCTGCAGTTGGGGTCGGGACAGTGTCGAGCACGCCGTCCCGGTGATCTCCGCACTGCTGGAACCGATCTGGTGGACCGACCAACCCGCCCCAGCGCCGGCGCCGGAACCGCCCGGCGAGGGCGCGGCGCGGGCAGCGTCGATGAGCAAGGTGATGGCCGCGGTGCGCGCACCGCGCACCCGCTACGCGAACTGGCGGGAACGACGACGGGAACGACGCGGCCGCTGACGCATCACACTGCCAGCAGGCGGTACAGCCCGATCGACCCGACCACCAGGATCACCGCCCGCAGCGCATTCGGTGACAGCCGTCGCCCGTAGTGCCCGCCCAGGTAGCCGCCGATCAGGGAGCCGACCGCGATCAGCCCGGCTGCCGGCCAGCTGATCCGGTCGAACGCGGTCAGCGTGTATGCCAGTGCGGCAACCACATTCACGATCAGCGTGAGCAGCACCTTGGCGGCGTTCATCCGCTGCATCGACTCCGGCAGCAGGATGCCCATCACGCCGATCAGCAGAATGCCCTGCGCCGCGGAGAAATAGCCGCCGTAGACCGCGACCCCGAACGTGCCGGCCGTCAGCGCCAGCAGTCGGCCGCGACTGAGATGGTCGACGGAGCGACCGGCCGCCTCGGCCCGGCGCTGCGCGGCGGCCTGCACCCGCGGGCCCACCACCACCAGCGCCAGTGCGCCGACCAGCAGCGCCGGCACCACCCGGTTGAAGACGCTTTCGGGCAGGTGCAGCAGCAGATACGCCCCGAACATCGCCCCGATCAGCGACCCGGGGATCTGCCAGCGCAGCCGATTCCACTGCCCGCGCAGTTCCCGGCGGTACGCCCAGGTTCCCGAGACTCCCCCGGCCACCAGGCCGATCGAGTTGGAGATGGTGGCGGTCAGCGGCGGGAAGCCGAGGGTCACCAGCGTCGGGAACGTGATCAGGGTGCCGGAGCCGACCAGTGAGTTGACCGCGCCCGCGCCGACCCCGGCCAGGATGATCAGCAGGATTTCGGAGACAGGCACTTACAGGACCCTACGGGAGTCAGTGGGTGCGCTTTGCGCCGCGCTTCTCTCGCATCCGCACGTTGATCCGGATCGGGCTGCCCTCGAACCCGAAGGTCTCCCGCAGCCGCCGTTCCAGGAATCGCCGATACCCGGCTTCCAGGAATCCGGTGGTGAACAGCACGAACGTCGGTGGACGCGCCGCGGCCTGGGTGGCGAACAGCACCCGCGGTGCCCGGCCGCCTCGCGCCGGCGGCGGGGTGGCGGCGATGACCTCTTTGAGCCAGTTGTTGAGCTGCCCGGTGGAGATCCGGGTGTCCCAGGATGCCAGTGCGGTCTCCAGTGCGGGCACCAGTTTCTGCACGGCACGACCGGTTTTCGCCGAGATGTTGACCCGCGGCGCCCACGCCAGCCGGGCCATGTCCCGGTCGATCTCCTTGTCCAGCACGTAGCGCCGGTCCTCGTCGACCAGGTCCCACTTGTTGTAGGCCAGCACCACCGCACGGCCGGCCTCGACCACCATCGAGATCACCCGCTGGTCCTGTTCGGTGAGCGGCTGCGACGAGTCGACCAGCACGATCACCACTTCGGCGGCGTCGATCGCGCCGTGGGTGCGCACCGATGCGTAGAACTCGTGGCCGCTGGCCTGCCCCACCTTGCGGCGCAGCCCGGCGGTGTCGACGAAACGCCAGATCTTGCCGTCCATTTCGATCAGCGAGTCCACCGGGTCGACGGTGGTGCCGGCCATGTCGTGCACCACCGAGCGCTCGTCACCGGCCAACCGGTTCAGCAGCGAACTCTTGCCGACGTTCGGCTTGCCGACCAGCGCCACCCGGCGCGGCCCACCACCGCCACCGCCCGCCAGTTCGGAGACGGTGGGCAGCACCGCGATCACGTCATCGAGCAGATCGGCGACGCCGCGGCCGTGCAGCGCGCTGACCGCGTGCGGCTGACCCAGCCCCAGCGACCACAGCGCCGCGGCATCGGCCTCGCCGCGCTCACCGTCAACCTTGTTGGCGGCCAAGAACACCGGCTTGCCGGAGCGGCGCAGGATACGGGCGGCGGCTTCGTCACCGGCGGTGGCGCCGACGACCGAGTCGACCACCAGGATCACCGCGTCGGCGGTACGCATCGCCACCGCGGCCTGCTCGGCGACCAACTGCTGCAACCCCTTGGCGTCGGGCTCCCAGCCACCGGTGTCCTGCACCATGAACCGACGTCCGGTCCACAGCGCGTCGTAGGACACCCGGTCACGGGTCACCCCGGGCAGGTCCTGCACCACCGCTTCGCGACGGCCCAGGATCCGGTTGACCAGAGTCGATTTCCCGACGTTCGGCCGGCCCACCACGGCCACCACCGGCGGCGGGCCGGACTCCTCACCGAGTTCGTCGAGATCGCCGAAGTCTCCGGCGATCTCCCAGTCGCTCTCATCGGTCCAGGTGCCGTCAGTCATCGGATCGCCCCACAGTGTTCTTCGACCAGTTGCCGCAGGCGGTCGATCACCTGTTCCTGCGTCATCGCACTGGTATCCACGGTCACCGCGTCATCGGCGGCGCGCAGCGGTGACGTCGCCCGGGTGGAATCCAGGTGGTCGCGCCGACGCACGTCGGCCAGCACGCCGTCGTGGTCGTCGGGCAGGCCGGCGGCGACATTCTGGTCGTTGCGCCGCTGCGCCCGGGTCTCCGCCGAGGCGGTCAGGAAGATCTTCAGGTCGGCGTCCGGTAGCACCACCGTGCCGATGTCGCGGCCCTCGACCACCACGCCGCCGCCGGCAGCCAGTTGCCGCTGCACCGCGACCAGGCGGGTGCGCACCGCGGGCACCGCCGACACCGCCGACACCGCCGCGGTCACGTCGTCGCCGCGGATCAGCGTCGAAACGTCTTCGCCGGCAAGGTAAGCACGGTCCTGATCCACCGACAGCTGCACGCCGTCGGCAACCGCACCGATCGCCGCGACGTCATCGAGAGCGACACCGGCACGCAGCACGGCCAGCGTCACGATCCGGTACATGGCACCGGTGTCCAGGTAGCGGGCGCCGATCGCGGCCGCCAATCCCTTTGACACCGAGGACTTCCCGGTGCCGGCCGGCCCGTCCACGGCGATCGTCACGGCGCTCGGCGTTTCCCGGTTCGTGACACTCCCGTCGGTCGCTGCGCTCCCTCCGCTCGTTCTACTCACAACCCGACCGCCTTGTACAGTTCGCCGACCTCTTTGCGGTTGAGCGCCCGGATGCTGCCCGGCCGCTGCTCCCCGAGGGCCACCGCGCCGATGTCGGTGCGCACCAGCGCCTGCACCGGAAATCCGACCGAGGCGAGCAGCCGACGCACGATGCGCTTGCGGCCCTCGTGCAGGGTGACCCGCACCAGCGTCTTGCCGGGCACGGTGTCGACGACGGCGAAGTCGTCCAGCTTCGCCGGCCCGTCGTCGAGTTCGACACCGGCACGCAGCTTCTTGCCCAACCCGCGCGGCACTGAGCCGAGCACTGTCGCCACGTAGGTCTTGGGCACCGCGTAGGACGGGTGCATCAGCCGGTGGGCCAGTTCGCCGTCGTTGGTCAGCAGCATCAGGCCTTCGGTGTCGGCGTCGAGCCGGCCGACGTGAAACAGCTTGGCGTCACCGCGAACCCGGTGCTCCACATAGTCGCCGATGCACGGCCTGCCGCGGTCATCCGACATCGTCGAATGCACGCCCTTCGGTTTGTTCAGTGCCAGGTACACCCGGGTGTCGTCGACCGTGATCCGCGCGCCGTCAACCCGGATCACCGCTTCGCTCGGGTCGACGCGGGTGCCCAGTTCGGTGACGATTACCCCGTCGACCTCGACCCGGCCGTCGCGAATCATCTTCTCCGCCACGCGTCGTGACGCAACACCGGCCTGCGACAGCACCTTCTGCAGTCGCACACCGTCGGGTTCCAGATCGGAATCGGAGAAGGCCATCAGTCGTGATCCACATCGAACGCGAGCGGCTGGTCCGGCGCGGGTGCGCCGCCCAGTTTCATGAAACGTGGTTCGGAGTCCAGGGACTCGCTCAGGTCGTCGATCACGTCGACGTCGGGCAGCAGCGGCGCAATGTCGGGCAGGTCGGTCAGCGACGACAGCCCCAGCCGCTCCAGGAACAGTTCGGTGGTCGCGAACGTCACCGCGCCGGTGTCGGAGTCCGCACCGGCCTCGGTGATCAGGCCGCGGGCCAGCAGGGTCCGCATCACCGCGTCCACGTTCACCCCGCGCACCGCACTGACCCGCGCCCGGGTCACCGGTTGCCGATAGGCGACCACGGCCAGGGTCTCCAGAGCGGCGCGGGTCAGCTTGGAGCGCGCCCCGTCGAGCAGCAGCCGTTCCACGTACGGTGCGAAGCGCGCCCGGGTGTACAGCCGCCACCCGCCGCCGGCTTCACGCAGGTCGATCCCACTGTCGCGGGCGGTGAACTCGTCGGCCATCAGCCGCAGTTTCGCCGCGATCCGGTAGACGGGCTGCTCGGTCGCGCTGGCCAACGCCTCCACGGTCACCGGGGTGTCCACCACCAGCAGCAGTGCCTCCAGCACCGAGCCCAGTTCGCCGTCCTCGAGTTCCGGCGCCAGGGCGACGTCGATGCCCAGGTCGGTGCCGGCCACCTCGGGTTCGGTCACCTCGGACCCCGGCATCTCGGACTCCGCGGCCTCGGGTTCGGACACCTCGGCCTCGGAAACGTCGTCGATCATCTCTTGGTCTTGCACTACTCGGCCGCTTCTGCTTTCACCAGGTCTACTAATTCACCCGCGGTCGGACGCTCTCCGGTCCACGACACCTGGAGCACACCAAGTGGTTCTGACTGGTCAAATGCTACCGCCCGCGCCCGATACAGTTCGAGCAGCGCCAGGAACCGGCCGACGATCTCGATCGGCACGCAGTCGGCGACCAGGTCTGAGAACGACGCCCACTGGCCGGTCCCGCGCGATTCCAGCATCGCCAGCAGCAGCCCGGCCTGCTCGGGCACCGACACCATCACCCGGTGCAGGTGGTCGACACCCACCGTGGGCACCGGCCGGGGTGTGAAGGCCGCCGCCGCGATCTCGGCGAACGTCCCGGCGTCCACGCCCAGCATCACCTCGGGCAGCAGATTGGCGAACCCGTCCTCCAGCGCCACCGCCCGCGGGTAGCTGCGCAGTGCGGCCGCCTCCAGTTCGGCGAAGATCAGCGCGACGTGCTTGAACGCCCGGTACTGCAGCAACCGCGCGAACAGCAGGTCGCGCACCTCCAGCAGCGCCAGGTCCTCCTCGTCGTCGACCTGCCCGGACGGCAGCAGCCGCGCCGCCTTCAGATCGAGGAGGGTGGCGGCGATCACCAGGAACGCCGTCGTCTCCTCCAGCTCCAGCTGTGCGCCCACGTCGCGGGTGTAGGCGATGAAGTCGTCGGTGACCTGGTGCAGCGCCACCTCGGTGACGTCGAGGCGGTGCGCGAAGATCAGCTGCAGCAGCAGGTCGAACGGGCCCTCGAAGTTCGTCAGCCGAACCTTGAAGCCCGACGATTCCGGCGGGGTGTTCGAATCGCCGGCCGGTTCGCTGTCGGGGTTCACGCGCCGAATCGGTCGATGACTTCGCGGGCCAGCGCACGATAGGCCAACGCACCGCTGGATTTCGGGGCCCAACTGGTGATCGGCTCGCCGGCCACCGTGGTCTCCGGGAACCGGACGGTGCGGGTGATCACGGTGTCGAACACCAGATCCCCGAAACGCTCCACCACCCGGGCCATCACCTCGCGGGCGTTGACCGGGCGCGGGTCGTAGCGGGTGAGCACGATGCCGCTGATCTCCAGTTTCGGATTGAGCCGGTCACGGACCTTCTCCACGGTGTCGGTCAGCAGCGCCAGCCCGCGCAGCGAGAAGTACTCGCACTCGGTGGGGATGATGACGCCGTCGGCGCAGGCCAGGCCGTTGACGGTGAGCAGGCCCAGCGACGGCTGGCAGTCGATCAGCACGTAGTCGTAGCGGTCCAGTACCGGCCGCAGCGCCCGCGCCAGCGAATGCTCCCGACCCACCTCGTTGACCAGCTGGATCTCCGCGGCGGACAGGTCGATGTTGGAGGGCACCAGGTCGAGGTTCTCGACCCGGGTCTCCATCAGCACGTCGTCGATCGCGACCCGCGGTTCCACCAGCAGGTTGTGGACGGTGTGCTCCAGCTCGTAATGCGGCACCCCCAGCCCGGCCGAGAGCGCGCCCTGCGGGTCCAGGTCGACCAGCAGCACCCGCCGGCCGTACTCGGCCAGTGCCGCACCCATGTTGATCGTCGACGTGGTCTTGCCGACGCCGCCCTTCTGGTTGCACATGGCGATGACCTTGGCCGGACCGTGCGCGGTTCGGGGCTGCGGTTCGGGGATCACCCGTGTGGGTCGGCCGGTCAGGCCGACATCAGCGTTCTCGGCGTCGGTCATCGCCGGTCAGGTGTCGTCGACCGGGTCTGCGCTGTGGTGGCAAACATCCGCAGAAGTCTAACGGGTGTCCACCGCCGTGTCGGGCACATAACCGGTGATCGTTTGCGCTGGACGGACATAAAATCGCAACCATGAGCCTCAAGCGGCGGATGCCCTTCCTGCGGTGGTCGGTCTTGCGGATGGCGACCGTCACCCGCAACATCACCACGACGGGCCAGATCGGCGACGGCCGCGAGGCCGCGGCCGTCGACTATGTGCTGAACAACGCCCGGCCCGGTGACATCGACGACGTGCTGGCCACCATCGACCGGTTCGCCTACGAGAAGTCCCTGCTGATCAACGTCGGCGACGAGAAAGGACTGCTGCTCGACGCCGCGGTGCGCCGCGCCGCCCCGACACTGGCGCTGGAGTTGGGCACCTACTGCGGCTACAGCGCGCTGCGGATCGCCCGGGCCGCGCCGGCCGCACGCGTGTACTCGGTCGAGTTGGCCGAGGCCAACGCCGCCAACGCCCGGCAGATCTGGGCGCACGCCGGGGTCGCCGACCGGATCACCTGTGTGGTCGGCACCGTCGGCGACGGCGGGCGGACGCTGGACGCACTGACCGTCCGGCACGGTTTCGCCGCGGGAGCCCTGGATTTCCTGTTCATCGATCACGACAAGGACGCCTACCTGCCGGACCTGCAGAGCATTCTCGACCGGGGCTGGCTGCACCCGGGGTCGATCGTCGTCGCCGACAACGTGAAAGTGCCTGGGGCGCCCCGATATCGGGAGTACATGCAGGCCCAGCAGGGTCGCCGGTTCGAGACCGTCGAGCACAAGACCCACGTGGAGTATCAGAGCCTGATCCACGACCTGGTGCTGGAGTCGAAGTTCCTGGGCTGATCTCGCGCCACCGTGCAGAAATGACCGGGCCCACCTGGGCGGATGCCGGTGGGTTGTGCACGCTCGCGGGGAAGGGTTACCGCGCCCGCGGGTGCGCCCCGGCCCACACCTCACGCAGCGCGTGCACGGTGACCAGCGTGTAGATCTGCGTGGTCGTCACCGAGGCGTGGCCGAGCAGCTCCTGCACCACCCGGACGTCGGCGCCGCCGTCGAGCAGGTGGGTGGCGAACGAGTGCCGCAGCGTATGCGGCGAAACCTTGGTGGTGATGCCCGCCCGCTCGGCGGAGTCCTGCAGCACCTGCCAGGCGCTCTGCCGGGACAGCCGGCCGCCGCGGGCGTTGAGGAACACCGCCGGTGTGCCCTTCCCGCGCTGCGCCAGACCGGGCCGGCCGCGCACCAGGTAGGCATCCAGCGCCGTGATCGCCGGCCGGCCCACCGGCACCAGGCGCTGCTTGCCGCCCTTGCCGTGCAGCAGCACCGACCGATCCTGCACATCGATGTCGTCGACGTCGAGCCCGACGGCCTCGGAGATCCGGGATCCGGTGGAGTACAGCAGTTCGAGCAGGGCTCGGTTGCGCAGGCTCAGCGGCCCATCCGACGGGCTGTCTCCGCCGGCCCCGGCCAGCAGATCCGAAACCTCGTCCACCGTCAGGCTTTTCGGCAGTCGTCGCCCGGGAGTCGGTGGTTTGACCGCATGCGCGACGTCCAGCGGGGTCAGTCCCTCGGCTGCGGCGAACCGGTGCAGTCCGCGCACCGCGATCAGCGCCCGGCCGGCCGACACCGCCGACAGCGCCGACACACCGTTGTCGGGGTCACCCTTGCGCAGCGCAACCAGGAATTCGCTGACGTCGGTCTCGCCGGCGGCGGCCAGGTCGTCCACGCCGCGGCTCAGCAGGTGATCGAGGTAGCGCCGCAGGTCGCGGCGATAGGAACTCAGCGTGTTGGCGGCGACACCGCGCTCGATCGTCAGGTGGTCGAGGTAGCCCTGCAACTGCTCCTCGACCGGACACGTCGGGCGGGCCGCCGTGGTCATGGACGGCCCCGCCGGGCGGCGAAGGCCGTCGGCCGGTCCACCCACGCAGCGTCCGGCGGGCGCAGTTGCCCGGCGCCCTGCGCCAGCTGGTTCGCGGCCAGAATCCCCGCCACCGCAATGGCATTGACGATCTCCCCGGCGAACACCATCCGGGCCGCGTCGGTGAGCGGGAACCACTGCAGTTTCAGGTCCGCTTCCTCGTCGTGTGCCGCGGGCCGTTCGACCTCGCGCAGCCCGGTCGCCAGGAACACCCGGACCGACTCGTCGCTGAAACCGGGCGTGGAGTCCAGGTCCACCAGCACCTGCCAGTCGGTGGCCGCAAGTCCCGCCTCCTCCTGCAGTTCGCGGGCCGCGGTCAACTGCGGTGCCTCACCGCCGACGTCGAGCAGCCCGGCGGGCAGCTCCCACAGCCGCCGGCCCAGTGGATGCCGGTACTGGTAGATCAGCGGGATCTCGCCGTCGTCGTTCATCGCGACGATCGCCACCGCGCCGTAGTGCTCCACCACCTCTCGGGTGGCGGTCCCGCCACCTGGCATCAGCACCTCGTCGGCGCGCAGCGCGAAGATCTTGCCGCTGTGCAGCAACCGCGACGACGTCGTCTCGAAGACGTGCTCAGCCACGAGTGGCGGACTCCTGCAGTTCCTCGGCTTCCAGGTGGTGTTCGGGGATTTCGACCGGAAGCCGTTCGGCTGCTTCGTAATCGATCGCCGCACCGATGAACGCCGCGAACAGCGGATGCGGACGGGTGGGCCGGCTCTTCAGTTCCGGGTGCGCCTGCGTGCCGACCAGGAACGGGTGGATCTCCCGCGGGTACTCGACGAACTCCACCAGGTGCCCGTCCGGTGAGGTGCCGGAGAACCGCAGCCCGCTGGCCGCGATCCGGTCCCGATAGGCGTTGTTGACCTCGTACCGGTGCCGGTGCCGTTCGGAGACCTCGGTCGCCCCGTATGCCTCCGCGACGATCGAATCCGCTTCCAGCGTCGCCGGATACGCGCCGAGCCGCATCGTCCCGCCGAGGTCGGCGGTGCCGGCGACCGCATCCATCTGGTCGGCCATGGTGGCGATGACCGGGTCGGGTGTGTCCGGGTCGTACTCAGCGGAGCTGGCCTTGGTCAGCCCGACCGACCGGGCGGCTTCGATCACGATGCACTGCAGGCCCAGGCACAGCCCCAGCACGGGGATGCCGTGGGTGCGGGCGTAGGTGATCGCACCGATCTTGCCTTCGATCCCGCGGATGCCAAAGCCGCCGGGGATCAGCACGCCGTGCACGTCGCCGAGTGCGGCGAGCGCACCGGCCGGGGTCGCGCACTCGTCGGAGGCGACCCAGACGACCTCGACCTTCGCGTAGTGCTTGAAACCGCCGGCGCGCAGCGCCTCACTCACCGACAGGTAGGCGTCGGAGAGGTCGATGTACTTGCCCACCAACGCGATTCGGACGGTTTCGTGCGGTTCGTGGACCCGGCGCAGCAGGTCGTCCCACTCGGTCCAGTCGACGTCCTTGAACGGCAGGTTGAGTCGGCGCACCACGTAGGCGTCCAACTCCTCCCGGTGCAGCACCTTGGGGATGTCGTAGATCGACGCCGCGTCGGGGGTGGAGATCACCCCGTCGATGTCGACGTCGCACATCAGCGCGATCTTGTTCTTCAGCGGTTCGGGAACGTCGCGGTCGCAGCGCAGGATCAGCGCGTCGGGCGTGATGCCGATGCTGCGCAGCGCCGCCACCGAGTGCTGGGTGGGTTTGGTCTTGAGCTCGCCGGACGGCGCCAGGTACGGCACCAGCGACACGTGCAGGAAGAACACGTTGTCCCGGCCGACGTCGTGGCGGACCTGCCGGGCGGCCTCCAGGAACGGCTGCGACTCGATGTCGCCGACCGTGCCGCCGATCTCGGTGATGACGACGTCGGGGCGGCGCCCGTCGGCGTCAGGTTCGGACATCGCCAGGATGCGCCGCTTGATCTCGTCGGTGATGTGCGGGATCACCTGCACCGTGTCACCGAGGTACTCGCCGCGGCGCTCCTTGGCGATGACGGTCGAATACACCTGTCCGGTGGTCACATTCGCCGAGCCGGACAGATCCCGGTCCAGGAAGCGCTCGTAGTGGCCGACGTCGAGGTCGGTCTCGGCGCCGTCCTCGGTGACGAAGACCTCGCCGTGCTGGAACGGGTTCATCGTTCCCGGATCGACGTTCAGGTAGGGGTCGAGCTTCTGCATGGTGACCTGCAGGCCGCGGGCGATCAACAGCTGACCCAGGCTGCTCGCGGTCAGACCCTTCCCCAGCGAGGACGCAACCCCACCGGTGACGAAGAGATGCTTCGGCTCAGCTTGGGGATGCTTGCGCAATGGTGGCAACACCAACCTCCGTGACGACGGCGCAGGGATTGAGGGCCTGCCGACCCACGGAATCTCACCCTAACATCGACTCACGCGAACGGTCCTCGACACGCCCGGCCTACCGCGCGATGGTCACCGATCCGGCGCCGTGACCGATCCCGTACTGACCGGCGTGGCCGCCGTCGGCCTGACTGCTCACCACCATCACCGTGGTGATCCGACCGGACTCCACGTCGACGTCATCGACCGTGCTCACCGCACCGGAGATCCCGGAATCGGCGCGGGCCATCGCGACCGCCGCGGTCCCCGACGCGCACCCCTCCCGGCCGGCGAGCACCGTCGCCGACCCGTGCGGGGCCAGCGCCGCGGCGAAGCGGGCCACACTGACGCCGACGTTGCCGGCTTCATCACCCAGCGCCCCGCCGGTGATGACCACGGCGGTGTTCGCCGCCCCGAGCCGCTGCTCGCCGTACGTCACGAAACCGGTGTCGCGCAGCGCGGCCAGCACCGTCTCACGCTGGTTGTCGTCGGCGGGCGCAACCGCCAGGTCCCGGTTGATCAGCAGGGCGAGGCCGAGCAGGTCGCCGGCCTGCGCGCCCTGGTCGACGTAGCCGGTGTTGAGTTGCGCGCCGGCCGGCACGATTCCCGACTCGACCACCGTGCGCAGCTTCTCCTCGTCGTTGCCCTCGACGAACTGGCTGGTCAGCGTGACCGTTCCGGTGACGACGCCGCCGGCCTGACCGATGATCCGCGACACCGCCTCGACGTCGTCGTCGTGGGCGTCGGGGGCCCGGAAGACCACCACCGATTTCCCGGTCAGCGCACCGTGCACCATCCGAGACGCCATCTGGGCGTCGAAGTCGTTCGCGGTCGTCAGCCGCTCGTTCAGCGCGGCCTGCTGCTCATGCAGGGCGTCGACCTGGGCGCGCAGTTCCTGTTTTTCCGACTGCAGGCCGGCCAGCAGCGGTCCCGACAGCACGCCGGATCCCAGGACGACGCCGAGCACCAGGGCCACGAAGACCGCGACCAGCGAGATCGTGTGCTGCCGAGGGGTGATCACCGGTCCACCCGCCCTACGTCACCCAGTGCCGCAACCACTGCACGGCGTGGTGCCAGTAGTTGGTCAGCCAGTCCAGCACCACCGCGTCGGTCCGCGACACCCAAAGTGCGACGACGATCGCGACCAGCATGGTCAGCACCAGCAGCGCGATGGCGCCGGCGGACACCCGGTTGCGGTAGAGGGTGGCGACCGCGCGGGCGTCCACCAGTTTCTCGCCGACCTTGAGCCGGGTCAGGAACATCGACGGGTTGGACAGCTGGCGGGTCCGGTCGAAGAACGTCTCGATGTTGGCGGTGTGGCCCGCCGTAACCAGCAGCGCCGCCCCGTGGTGGTCGGCCAGCAGCAAGGCCAGGTCCATCGCGGATCCGGCGGCCGGGAACGTCATCGCCCCGACCCCGAGGTCCTGGATGCGCTCCAGGCCCGGCGCGTGCCCGTCGGCGTCGGCGGGCAGCACCACCTGCGATCCGCAGCGCAGCACCTCGGTGCTCATCGTTTCGGGGTCGCCGACGATCAGTTCGGGCCGGTGGCCGGCCTTGCGCAGCACGTCGGCGCCGCCACCGACACCGATCAGCACCGGCTGGTACTCCTTGATGAACGGCTTGAGGCGCTTGAGGTCCTCGGCGGCGTACGGCTCGTCACCGACCAGCACCACGTGCCGGCGGCGCAGGTCGACGTCGATCTCGGGGATGCCGATGCCGTCGATCAGCAGCGGGCTCTCGCTGCGGATGAACTCGATGGTGTTGCCGGCGAACGCCTCCAGATGCGCGACCAGGCCGCTCTTGGCCTCGTGCATCATCTCGGTGATGTCGATGTCGGTGCGTTCGACGCCCAGGGCCAGTCGCCGGTCACCGGAGTAGACGCCGCTGTTGTGCAGGCGGACCTTGGCGCCGTCGCGGATCTTCTTGAACACCGTCGGCCCGGCTTCGTCGATCAGCGTGACGCCGTTGGCGACGAGCACCTCGGGTCCCAGGTTGGGGTAGCGGCCGGAGATCGACGCCGAGGCGTTGACGACGCCGGCGATGCCGGCTTCGACGAGTGCGTCGGCGGTGATCCGGTCCAGGTCCAGCACGTCGAGGACGACGATGTCGCCCGGGCCGACGCGGCGCAGCAGACGGTCGATGTCGTGGTCGACTCGGGCCGTGCCGATGACACCTGGCCGGGCGGTGTTACGAGACAGCAGCGAAGACATCTTCATGGGCGCGATTCTGGCCGGAAATACCCGGATCGCGGGGAGGCGCGCCGTAACAACAGCAACACAAGTCACAACGCGTCACATTTGTCACACGTTTTGGGGCGTCACGCTTCCGTCTTCGGCGCGATGCTCGCGGGCGGCGGCCAGCAGTTCACGCGCATGCGCCCGGCCGGTGTCGGACTCCCCCAGGCCGGCCAGCATCCGGGCCAGTTCGGCGACCCGGTCGTCGTCACCGAGGTGCCGCACCGTGCTGGCGCCGCGGCCCCCGCCGCTGTCGACGGTCAGGTGCGCGTCGGCGTAGGCGGCGACCTGGGGCAGGTGGGTCACGACGATCACCTGGTGGGTCTGCGCCAACCGGGCCAGCCGACGGCCGATCTGCACCGCGGCCCGGCCACCGACACCGGCGTCGACCTCGTCGAAGACCATCGTGGTGCCGGCCGAGTCACGCACGGTCGTCGCCAGCACCACCTCCAGCGCCAGCATCACCCGCGACAGTTCACCGCCGGACGCGCTTTTCGCCAGCGGCAGCACGTCCATCCCGCGGTGCGCGGCCAGCCCGAACTCGACGTCGTCGATGCCGTCGGCGCCGGCGTGCACCTGCTGACCCGACGGCAGCGTCAGCACCGCCGGATCGTCGGCGGCACCGGGGCTGGTGACGACGCCGATGGCGAACTCCGCGTCGGCCATCGCCAACCCGGACAACTCGGCGCTGACGGCCTTGGCCAGTTTCCCGGCTGCTTTCCCGCGGGCCGCGCTGAGTTCGGTGGCGGCCGTGGCGACCGCACCGGCCAACTCGTCGACGCGGGCGGCCAGCGCCACCATTGCCTCTTCGGAGACGTCCAGGCCGGCCAGCCGGGCCCGCGACTCGGCCGCCCAGGCCAGCACCCCGGCGACGTCGGAAGCGTATTTGCGGGTCAGCGTGCGCAGTTCGGCCTGCCGGGCCAACCGGGTGTCCAGGGCGTCGGCCTCGGTGGGCAGCTCCCCCAGATAGTCGCCGAGCTCGCGGGCCACGTCGCCGACCACCGTCATCGCGCCGCTGAGTTGCTCGGCCAGCACCCACAGCGCGGTGTCGTCGGTGCCCTCCAGCACCACCCTGGCCTGCCCCAACCGGTCGGTGGCCGATGACGGGCTCAGCTCGGCGAAGTCGTCACCGCCGGTCAGCGCGGTGCGGGCGCCGGTGGCCGCCGCGCGCAGCGCATCGAGTTCGGAGAGCCGCCGGATCTCCAGCGTCAGCGTCTCGTCCTCACCGGGCTGCGGGTCCACGGCGTCGATCTCCCGCAGCCCGAACGCCAGCCGATCGGCTTCCTGCGCCAGCTCCCGCGCCCGGTCGCGCCGGTCGACCAGTTCGCGGCGGGCCGACAGCCACGCGTCCCGCGCCGCGCGATACCGGTCCAGCCGGGCGCCTACCCCCGCGAACTTGTCGAGCGCGGCACGTTGCTCGTCGGGCCGCATCAGGCGCAGCTGGTCGTTCTGCCCGTGCAGGGTGAGCAGCCCCTCGGTGAAGCCGGTCAGCGACTTGGCGGGCACCCCGCGGCCGCCCAGGTAGGCGCGCGACGGTCCCTCCCGGTTGACCGAGCGGGCGGCGATGACGCTGCCGTCCTCGTCCCGGTCGGCGCCCGACGAGTCCAGCAGCTGATCGATCTGTGCGGCGGCCGCATCCGACAGCTCCGCTGTGGAGAACCGGCCCTCCACCACCGCACGGGCCGCCCCGGACCGCACCCGGGTGGCGTCGGCGCGGGCACCGCCGAGCAGGTGCAGGCCGGTGACCACCATCGTCTTGCCGGTACCGGTCTCCCCGGTGAGCACGGTCAGGCCGCGGTCGAATTCGGCGGTCGCCGCGCTGATCGCGCCGAGCGACTCGATCCGGATCTCGGTAAGCACGCCTATTGCCCGCGCCAGCCGGTGACCGGCAGCCGGAACTTGCGCACCAGCCGGTCGGTGAACGGGGAACTGCCCAGCCGCGCCCATTTCACCGGGGTGCCGCCGCGCTGCACCTCCAGGCGTCCGCCGGCGGGCACCAGCATCTTGCGGCGGCCGTCGCAGAACACCAGCGCGTCATGGCCGTTGCTCTCCACCTCGATCGCGATCGTCGACTCCGGGCTGGTCACCATCGGCCGGGCGAACAGGGCGTGCGCGTTGTTGGGCACCACGAGGATCGCGTCGAGGTCCGGCCAGAGCACCGGGCCGCCCGCGGAGAACGCGTAGGCGGTGGACCCGGTCGGCGTCGACACCAGCACGCCGTCGCAGCCGAACGTCGACACCGGCCGGCCGTCGACCTCGACGACCACGCCGAGCACACCGAGGCGCGGGCCCTTCTCCATGCTGGCCTCGTTCAGCGCCCACCCGCGGTCGATGATCTCCCCGCCGGCCCGCACCATGACGTCCAGCGTCATCCGGTCCTCGACCCGGTAGTCCCGGGCGATGATGTGGTCGAGCACCGCGTCGATGGTCTCCGCTTCGGCCTCGGCAAGGAACCCGATCCGGCCGAGATTGACTCCCAGCACCGGGATGTCGGCGTTGCGGGCCAGTTCGGCGGCACGCAGGAAGGTGCCGTCGCCGCCGAGCACCAACACCAGTTCGCAATCCTCGGCAGCCCGGTTGTCAGGGTCGACGACGTCGATCTCGACGCCCAGGGCCCGCATGTCGTCGGGCGCCAAGTGCAGCGATCCCTTGTCGACGGCCTCGGCGGTCAGCACCCGCAGCGCGATGCCGCGCTCGCCGAGCACCTTCTCCACCCGGCGGGCGGTGTCGGTGGCTTCCTCGCGCCCGGTGTGCACGACCAGCAGGACGGTGCGCTGGTGATTTTCGACAGTCACTGTGGGCCTCTCACTGCGGACCTCTCACGACGGCATCCTGGACGGCCTGCTGCAGCGCATCGCCGGTCAGCAGATTCTCGGCAGCCCTGCGCAGATGGAGAAAGTATTCGACGTTGCCCGACGGGCCCGGCAGCGGGCTGGCCGTCACCGCGACCGCGTGCCAGCCCAGCTGCTCGGCACGCTGCGCCACGGTCAGCACCGCGCCGGCGCGCAGCTGCGGGTCGGCCACCACGCCACCGGCGCCGACCTGCTGGCGCCCGACTTCGAACTGCGGTTTCACCATCGGAACGATATCGGCGTCCACCGACGCGCAACCAGTCAACGCGGGCAGCACCGTCGACAGCGAGATGAACGACAGGTCCGCGACGATCAGGTCCGCCGGCGCCCCGACCGTCTCCGGGGACAGCGTCCGCACGTTCGTCCGTTCGATGACGACGACGCGCGGATCGGTGCGCAGCGACCAGGCCAGCTGCCCGTAGCCGACGTCGACGGCGACCACCTGGGCCGCGCCCCGGTCCAGCAGCACCTCGGTGAACCCGCCGGTCGACGCCCCGGCGTCCAGACAGCGGCGGCCCTCGACCGCGATGCCGAACGCGTCCAGGGCGCCGATCAATTTGTGCGCCCCGCGGGACACCCAGCTTCGTTCGGCGTCGGCGGCAACCGCCAGGGCCGCGGTGAGGGCGACGGCGGTGGCCGGTTTGACGGCCCGGATGCCGTCGATGGTCACCTTGCCGGCATCGATCAACTCCGCTGCCTGCTGGCGGGATCTGGCCAGGCCGCGCCGAACCAGTTCAGCGTCAACGCGAGCGCGCCGCGACATGCGTGCCCTCAGCCTTTCTCCACCGACTCCAGCGCCCGCACCAGCACGGTGTGCGCCTCCTCGAGCCGCTGCGCCAGCTGGTTGAGGTCGGTCTGCGCCGGCAGATCGGGCAGTTCGGCCTCGCCGGGCAGCTCGGCGAGCAGCGCTTCGATCCGGGATCTGATGCGCTCAGGGTCCCGGTCCGACTCGGCGTTGTGGCGGGTTTCGATTTCCATTGCGCCACTTACGCTAGTCGATGGCGGCTACGGGCAGGTGTCGAGCAGGGCCCAGCGCTGCAGGGCTTCCCGTGCGGCGTCGTCGGCGGCGGCCAGCGTGACGGCCTTTCCGTCCAGGTCGGCGTCCCATACCGCGGCCGCCACGGCCCGGACGATCGACAGTCCGTCGCTCTCGGTGTCGTCACCGGCGCTGTCGTGCTCCCGGGTGGCGACCGTGACCGTGGCGCCGTCGACGCGCACGTCCCAGTCCGGCTGCGGCCCGATCGCGAGCCGGTCGGCGTCGACCAGCAGCGACCGCAGGTCCGCGCCGATGTACGTCGGCCGATGGCCGGCGACCGCCAGCACGGCGTCGCTTGCCGAGTTGACGCCGGTGAGCACCATCAGGCTGGGGAGCCCGGCGGCGCTGGCCGCCGCGATGTCGGTGTCGAGGCGATCGCCGACCACCAGCGGTGCATAGAACTCGCCGCGGGCCAGCGCGGCGGTCAGCAGTGCGGCCGACGGCTTCCCCGCCACCTGGGGTTCGACGTCGGTGGCCGTGCGCAGCGCGGCCACCATCGAGCCGTTGCCGGGCAGCAGCCCGCGTTCCGACGGCAGCGTCTTGTCGACGTTGGTCGCCATCCACAGCGCCCCGGCCCGGATCGCCAGCGCCGCCTCCGCCAATTCCGCCCAGTCCGTTTCGGTTGACAGCCCCTGGATCACCGCGGCCGGGTTCTCCGACGCCAGCCGCACCGGGGTGAGACCCACGGCGCTGATCTCACCGGCCAGCGCCTCGGTCCCGACCACCAGCACCGGCGCGCCCGCGGGCAACTGCCCGGCCAGCAGTTCGGCGGCGACGTGCGCGCTGGTGGCGACGTCGTCGGCGCCGGCGGTGAAGCCGAGCTCGGCCAGGTGCGCCGCGACTTCGCCCGCGCTGCGCGACGAGTTGTTGGTGATGAACAGTGCCCGGCCGGGCACCTGCGCCAGCGTGTCGACGGCGCCGACGGTCGGCTCGCCGCCCCGGAAGACAGTGCCGTCCAGATCGAGCAGCAGGCAGTCGTACTCCTCGGCCAGCGGCTTCGCCCCGGCCAGCTCGGCGACCCGTTCCTCGGCGTCGGTGACGCCGTCGACGTCGGCGGCGGCGGCCTGCAGGAACCACTGCAGCGCCTCGTCGGTGCGGCCCAGCGCGGTCAGCACCTCGGCACGCGCGTACCAGAGCCGGGCGACGATGGGGCCGGTCCGCTCCGGATCGGCCTGCGCCGCCGACAGCACGGTCAGCGCCTGCTCGAGTTGGCCGAGGTCGGCGCGGGCGCCGGCGACGACGATCCGCAGTTCGTCGGCCTCGTCGCCTTCCAGTGCCTCCGCTTCCGGTCCGGTGGCCAGTTCGATCGCCCGCTGCGGCCGGCCCAGGCCGCGCTCGCAGTCGACGATCAGCGGCAGCAGCGCGGACTTGCTGCCCATCCGTCGTGCCGCCCGCAGTTCGCCGAGCGCCTGCGTCCAGTCACCGCAGTGGTAGGCCGCGATGCCGACGGCCTCGCGCACCGCGGTGATCCGGGTCGACCGGGCCCGTGCCGCCTGGGCATGCCGCAGCGCAGCCTGCGGGTCGTCGTCGAGCAGGTTGCCGGCCGCCACCAGGTGACAGGCCACGGCGTCCGCGACGGCCTTGCTCAGGGTGCTCAGTTCACGGCGCACTTCCGGCGCCAACTGCTTGGGTTCGACGCCTTCGGGAATCGGCGGGTCGTCGCGGCGCGGCGCCGACTCGTCCCGTGCGGGTGCTGGGCGACCGGCATCCGAACGCGGTGGTCGCGACCCGGTCCCGGTCCGCGGCGGACGCGATCCACCCTCGGAGCGGGGCCGACGGGCGTCGCCGTCGTCGCGTTGCGGCCGTGACCAGCCCTCGGTACGCGGTCGGCGGGCATCGCCGTCACTGCGTGGTGGTCGTGATCCGCCGTCGGTGCGCGGCCGACGAGGTCCGCCCTCGCCGCGCGGCGGGCGGAAGCCGCCCTCGTCGCGCTGCGGCTGCGCCCGGCGAGGCCGATCCGGGCCCGACCATTTGGCTGCGCCGCGGTGCTCGCGAGGTTCGCGCGAATCCCGGAAGTCACGACGCTCGCGGGACTCCCGGTGATCCCGGGATGCCCCGCCGAACGACGACTTCGGCCGGTCCTGTCGCCTGGCGTCGTCGGCACCGCCGGCGTTCTCTCCTCGCGTGCCGTCTCCGCCGCTGCCGTGCTCGGCCACTTCGTGCCTTCCCGATCGAATCCGTACCCCGCAAAGGATACGGCGAACTCGCCGATGACACCGCCGCAATCCCATTTGCCGGCAGCACCACGCGGGGCGCCGGGCAACGGCGACAAATACATCGATCAATGGATATGCCTGGACCCCCCAATTTCTTGGGGGGTCCAGGTT
>NZ_JAHCLR010000039.1 GCF_018455725.1 Mycolicibacter acidiphilus | reverse complement strand
CGAGACCGGCGGCGATGGCGGTCGCAGTCTCCTGCCATGAGGTCAGTTCCGCGAGCACCAGATACGGCTGGCCGGTGGAGAACGACGCTCGCGCGGCGTCGACGAGGTCCTGGGCGCAGCTGGCCCGGTCCCCGGGTGACAGGGCAAGCATCCACGGGAAGGCCTTGGGCATCCGCTCTGGGAGCGGACCGGTGTCGTCCACCGCCACGCCGATGAGCTGTGCGGCGAATTGGAGCATGTGGTTGCGGCTCTCCGCCTCGCGCTGCGACATGAGCACGAGCGCCTCGCCGTCGCGCCGAGTGACCGTCACCGGGTGGTTTTCAGCCTCGGCGAACACCTCGGCCGAGTGCTTGCTCAGGTCTGAGGAGCGGCGCGTGGTGGTACGGAAGGCTGCCGTGGTCATGCCACCAGACTATTCGGAATGTGTTCGGACGTCGAGCGCGGTGCATCGGCTCCCGCGTCGTACCCAGATCGCCCCATCCGCGCCGGGAGGAATGCAACCGGACCGAATATGGCGGATTTCCGGTAAAGCTCGCCGTATTGCCCTGCGCTCCTGGGCATTACAGATCTAGGCCGAAGCGCAGGGCTTGGTCGATGGCCTGCTTCTGATCTGAGCCGATCATTCCCTTGACGAGATGACAGTCGTTCGACCGAGACGACTCGCAGTTGGTCGCAGCGCGCGTACGAGGTGTGGTCCAGCCCGCCGGCCTCGGGCTCCAGTTCGACATGGCTTCGCAGGCCGTAGCCAGCGGTCGTGATCGGGACGACGACTACCAGACCACCCGGTCCGTTGTTGAGAACGTCGACCGACATCACCACCGCTGGGCGACGGAAGGCCGGTTCGCATCCGGCCGGCTGGCCGATGTCGACGCAGTAGACCTACCCTCGCCAAATCACGCCAGCGCGTCCCACTCGCGACGCTCGGTCAGATAGCGCTCCCACAGTTCGGGGTCGCTACGCAAGCGCTGGTAGTCCCCGTTGAGCCCCCGCAGGAATTCTTGCCGTTCCAAGGCATCGATCGCTGCGTGAACGACGTCGATGACGGCGGATTGACGAGCCTTGGCTAGAGACTGCAGGCGCTCAGAATCGGGACGGCGGACTCGGAGGGCGCTCCCGGCCCCTTGCTCGTCTGCGGTGGGTAGTACGACTCCGAGGTACTGCATCGAGGCGTCGTGGCGATCTGCCGGAGTCGCCCGGGCACGGAATACGACGGAATCGAATATGGCGGGCTTCCGGTAGGCTACACCGTATTCCGCTGCTGCCCAGTTTGTTTCGTAGGTCGATGCTGCCAGCATAGTTGCGTTCTCGCTGCGGAGTGCTCAGCCCTACCCACGCAAAGCGGCCCGCCTGCTCGACCGACACCGCCTGGGTGGACACTATGACGTGGCCCTTTCCGCAACAGTATTCAAAGTCGAACTCGGCGTCTCCGATGTCGATCACGGTTACTACGCCGATCACACGCTGACCGTGGCCCGTCATCCCAGTGAGACCGATGAGCGGATGGTGGTGCGGTTGTTGGCGTTTGGGCTGCGTGCACACCGGCTCGGCGACGTCGACGGTGAGTTGGCGTTCGGGCCGGGCCTGTCCGCCCCCGGCGTACCGGACCTGCGGCTCACCGACTACACCGGCCGGACCCTGGAGTGGATCAACGTCGGCCAGCCCGACGAACGCGCTATTGGCAAGGCGGCGAGCCAGGCCGATCAAGTGCTGCTGTTCCCGTTCGCCGCCGGTGTGGCCACCTGGTGGCGCACCGTCGGCCCCAAAGTGGCGGGCCTGTCGAACCTGTCGGTGGTGCAGATACCGCATGGACCGGTGCAGCAACTGGCCCAGACTGTCGATCGGCGGATCTCGGCGCAGGTGATGGTGATCGAGGGTCAGGTGACGATGACCGTAGGCGGAGTCGACGTCACCTTCACGCCCGGGCCATTGGAGTGAATGGCTGAGCAAACGGCCGGGGCTGCTCCATTCCCTCAGTGCGGCAATTGCTTTCCCTGCTCGCATGGTGACGCACCCTGTCGAGACGACAACCATTCGACGGAGGCGGCTCGCAACTGATCGAAGCGAGTGCAGGACGTGTGGTCCAGCCCGCTGCTCGCCGACTCAAGTGGAACATGGCTACGTAGGCCGTAACCGATGGTGGTGATCGGGACGGCCATCACCAAGCCGCCCGGGCCGTTGTTGAGAATATCGACCGACGCGACAGCCGCCGGGCGTTTAATAGCCGGCTCGTGGCCGACCGGCTGTCGGTGCTACCCGCAGAGATACTGCCGGTTGAGCATGCAGTTCAACGGTGGCGTAAACGACCCGCTCAGGACGCCGCGCATCCCGCCGGTCGCACTGCCACCGGGCGCGATGATCCGATTCCAGTTCGCCGGCGTCAGGACGTAGTGCGTACCGGATTGCCGCAGCGTGCTGTTCCAGGTGTGCGAAACCGAGTCCCCCACCGGCAGATCGAACTCCAGCACCCAGTCGCTCAGCGGCACCGCGCTCGAGTTGGTGATGACGAAGCGAGCGATGAAGCCGGTCTGCCACGTCGAGTTCACCGTCAGCGTCGCCCGGACCGCCGCCGCGTGGGCCGTCGGGGTGACCGCGGGCCCCAGGACGGCGACCAACAGCACGGACAGCGCGACGTGAAACGCCACGCGCCACCGCTTGCCCAGTCCGGTCATGAACCCAACGCTAAGGCCGGATCGGCGATAGCGGCACTCTCGCCGCCGGCGGACGGCCGTACCTTTGCGCAATCGAGACCGTCGCGAAACCGTTCGATCCGCAGTTATTGCGGCATCCGCAGTTTGTGCGGTAAACTATCGCATGTCCAATCCCTACCAGCTGATCCACGCACACCTCAACCATGCGGAGTCGGCCGGCACCGCAGCCGAAGCGCTGCAACACCTTCGGTCCGTTCTGATGGAGGTCGGCCGCCTGCTCGACGAGAAGCTGGCCGGCGCCGTCGTCGACGACGAACTGTCGATCGCAGCGGCCGGCAAACACGCCGGTCTCACCGAGAACGCGGTCGGGCCACGCCTGGCCACCACCGCCCGGCTGGCCCCCTATGCGACCACCGCGGGCCGCGTCAGTGCCGAAGACGTCAAACGCGCCCGCCAGGACAAGCACGCCCGCAATCCGCTGCCGCCCGCAGCACCCCCCGAACCGATGCGGTTCAAGCCGCGCCGGAAAACCAACCCCTCCTAGCGATCTGGAAAGGGCCGCTCATGTCAAACCCGAACATCACCCGACTGGCCTTCCTGCTCGACCGCTCCGGCTCGATGCAGTCGATCAAGTCCGACGTCATCGGCGGATTCGACGCATTCCTGACCGAGCAGCGCGCCGGCGAGGGGCTGTGCACGGTCACGTTGGCGCAGTTCGACAACCAGTACGAGGTCGTCTACCGGGACCGTCCCCTCGACCAGGTGCCGCCACTGCAACTGCAGCCGCGGGGCAGCACCGCGCTGCTGGACTCGATGGGCAAACTGATCACCGACACCGCCGCGGAGATCGACGCACTGCCCGAGGCCGAGCGGCCGGGCACCGTCGTCGTGGCGATCATGACCGACGGGCTGGAGAACGCCAGCCGCGAATGGCGTCGGGCTGACATCAAAGCCCTGGTCGAGCAGCAGACCAACAGCGGATGGGAGTTCCTCTACATGGGCGCCGACCAGGATGCCGTCGAGGTCGGCAAGGGCCTGGGGGTGAAGGACGGGCAGGCCGTCACCTACGCGCGGGGCAAGGCACGCGAGGCGATGGCGATGACGTCGGCCAACATCCGCGGCTACCGCAACGCCAAGATCGCCAATCCCGCCGCGGTGATGTTCGGGTTCACCGCCGAACAGCGTGCCGACCTGGCGGACGACGACGGCGCACACTGACCCCGTCGGTAGGCTGGCGGAAAACGGAGGCGCGGTGGAGTCGACGCGGGTGGACCGGTGGTTGTGGGCGGTGCGGGTCACCAAGACCCGGCCGGACGCGGCCGCGGCGTGCCGGGGCGGTCATGTGCGGGTCAACGACCGGCCCGCCAAACCCGCCACCACCGTCTCCCCCGGTGACGTCGTCACCGCCCGGGTCGGCGACCGGACCCGGATCGTGGAGGTGGTCCGGGTCATCCAGAAGCGGGTCGGCGCCGCGGACGCGGTGACCTGCTACCTGGATCGGACGCCTGCGCCGACGACGCACCCGGCGGCTGCGGTAGCCGCCCGGGATCGCGGCGCCGGCCGGCCCACGAAACGCGACCGCCGGGTCCTCGACAAGTGGCAGGCGCGGCAGCGGTGACTCACAGGGGCAGATCCAGCGCCCCGGCCAACGGTGCTGCTACCCCGTAGAAGAACGCGAATGGAACCAGTGCCGTGGCGGCGGCGACCGCCTCGCTGATGCCGCCCATCAGGTTGCCGTCCGCGGCCTGTTCGGTGATGTAGGTGCCGAGAGTGGCTGGGAGCGTGACCAGTAGCGCGTTCGCGGTATCGGCGTCGGGCAGCAGCGTCGCGTACAGCTTCGAGAGGCTGCCGCTGAAGTCGTTGACCAGATCCAGGAACGACGGGGCGGCGGCCGTCGGATCGGTGCTGTCCGGGGTCACCTGGTAGTTGTCCGGGTCCTGCAGTTGCGCGACCGCATCGGTGATGCCCTTTTGCAGGCCGTTGCCCAGCGCGGTCGCCAGATCCGTCGCGCTGATATTCGGCGGCAACCCGCCGGCGATCGTGGTGGGCACGTCGGCGTCGCCCTGATTCCAGCCCTCGGTGATGCTGCCGTAACCGAGGTTCACCAGGATTCGCGTATCGGGTTCGAGCAGATCATAGAGCGGTTGCCCGATCACCGGAATCGCCTGAAGGGGTTGCAGCAGTGGCAGTTCCGCGTTCGGGATCATGTAGTAGTTGGCCATGGTGTCGGCCACCGACGTCGGCAGTTGAATCGCCTGACCGCCGTCGGCCTGCGTCGTGAGTTGGTCCGCCGTGAGATTCTGGTACTGGCTGTGCGCGAAGACGATGCCGAAGATCGCGTTGAGGTCGGACAGCAGGTTGGTGCTGTACTTCGGGAAGTCGGCGAAACCGTCGTATTCGATCGTGTAATTGTCGGTCGGGTAGAGATCCGACGGCATCGCGCCACTGAATGTGATGCCCAGGCTGGGAACGGTGATGTGCTGGCCGTCGACGGGAATGTTGAAACTTTCCAGTGCCCCGCCGTTGGGGCTGCTTTCGTTGCCGACCAACACGAAGTGCACGTCGTCGACGGGCACACCCTGGGCTTTCAACTCCGGCATCAGCAGCGACGAGATCACCGAACTCTGCGACCACCCCCACACCACGATCGGGTTCTCGGCGCTGACACCGCCGCCCGTGATCTGGCGCAGGATCGATTCGTCCAGAATCTGCTGTCCCTGCGCCTCGGATGTGTCGAACGGCAGCGTCTTGACCCCGGTGGTCGGCTGCAGTCCCTCGGGGGTGAAGAACGCCTGCGCATCGCCGGTGAAACCGCGCGGCGCCAAATACAGGGTGTTGGCGGCGTCCACGTAGGCCTGCGACGGTACCGGCGTTCCGCTACCGCCGATGACGAAGGCGACACCATTGCCCAGCGGCGAATCGGCGGTGACCCCGGTGAGCTGCACCGCGTGCATGTGGCTTCGCATTGCGGGCGGCGCCATCGGTGCGATGGTGACGATGCCGGTACCGATGAGAAGCGCGCCGATGGTCACGTAGCAATCAAGGGTAGTTTGCATTTGCCTACCTCGCTTTAAGTGCGATATCAGGGTGCATATAGACAATAATTGAGAACGGTCGTTGTCGACAAGGCTTTCCGACCGGATTTATGCGCCGTCCAACGCAACCCGCAGTTCGGCGTACGCGCCGATCAGCGCATCGAGGGTGAAGTTCCGGTTGAGCCCACTGGGGTTAGGTAGCACCCATGCTTCGGTGCCTGCGAACCCGCCCGGGTACCGACCCCAGTCGATGTCCGACCTGCCCAGCATGGCCGTCAGCGCACGCTTGCCGAGGAACCCGATCGCACGCGGCCGGTACTTCCGGATCTTCGCCTCGAAACCGGGTCGTGCGGAACGGAATTCGTCGGTCGAGACGTCGTCGGCTTTGCGGGTGGCCCGCTCGACCACGGTGGTGATACCGCAGCCGTACTCGAGTAGGCGCCGCTCGTCGCACGGCTGCAGGCAGACGTCGGTGAAACCGGCGCCGTGCAGCGCCCGCCAGAAACGGTTGCTGCGGCTGGAGAAGTTGTGGCCGTCGGCGACGGCGGTGGTGGCCGGGTTCAGGCCGCAGAACACCACGTCGAGACCGGGCGCCAGGATGTCCGGGTGGTAGCCGGTCACCTCGACTCCCCCGCTGCCACCCCAGGTGACGCCGCTGTGCCGATCATGGGGCAAATGTAGTGGCGCGGTAGCGTGGCGGCCGTGAAGCCCACTCGTATCCTCGCCTCCGCAACGTTCGTGGCCTGTGCCCTGACCCTGGTGGCGTGCGGCACCAGCAGCGACACCTCATCGGCGACGACGTCCTCGATCGCCGATGTGTTCCTGCCGCCCAAGGCTCCGGCCGCGACCGGGTGCCCGATGACCGCGCCGCCGAAGGGCGGTGCCCCGGAGTGGACACTGGCCGGCGCGACCGGCACCCTCTCGGTGATCGGCTCCACCGACACCACCGCGCCGGAGATCATCGTGGGCACCCCGTTCAGCGTCAAGGAGACCCAGGTGCACACGCTGCGCGCCGGGGACGGACCCGTCGTCGCCGACAACGCGTCGGTGTCGGTCTGCTACATGGGCGTCAACGGGCGCGACGGATCGGTGTTCGACAGCAGCTACGAGCGCGGCGCCCCGGTCGACTTCCCGCTCACCGGTGTGGTCCCGGGCTTCCAGAAGGCGATCGCCGGACAGAAGGTCGGGTCCACGGTCGCGGTGGCGATGACCTCCGCCGACGGCTACCCCGACGGCCAGCCGGCCGCGGGTATCCGACCCGGCGACACCCTGGTCTTCTCGATCAAGGTGCTCAGCGCGTCGCGCTGACCCCCGACCGAGCTATGAGATAGTGCCGCCCGGCACCCCGATGCGCGGGGTGCCGGGCGGGCTCAGTTCTGTTGAGGACGAGGTTCAGGCGGTCAGTGCCGCGAGCGCCGCGTCGTAGTTGGGCTCCTGGCCGATCTCCGGCACCAGTTCGGTGTAGGCGACGTTGCCGTCGGCGCCGATGACCACGATGGCCCGGCCCAGCAGGCCGGCCAGCGGACCGTCGGTGATCGTGATGCCGTAGTCCTTGCCGAAGCTGTCCCGGAAGCCCGAAGCGCTGCTGACGTTCTCGATGCCCTCGGCGCCGCAGAACCGCTTCTGCGCGAACGGCAGGTCGTTGGAGACGCACAGCACGGCACCGCCGGCCGCCGCGGCCCGCTCGTTGAAGGTCCGCACGCTGGTAGCGCAGACCGGGGTGTCGATCGACGGGAAGATGTTCAGCAGCACCGGCTTACCGGCGAACTGACCACTGTCGACCGCGCTGAGGTCGGTGCCGGTCAGGCTGAAGGCGGGTGCCTTCGAGCCGACGGCCGGCAGCTCGCCAGCGGTGTTGATCGGGTTTCCATGCAACGTTATCTGCGCCATGGCCACAGTCTGCCAAGCCGGACGTCCGTCGTCGAGAGCAGGTGGTCGGCAACGGCCGCTGCGACAAAACTAGAACGTGTTACATTCTCCCCCGCCAGCCAGCTCACCGGGAGGACAGACGCGTGATTGGGCAGACTCCGGACATCAGCACCGAGACCACCGACATCGTCATCGTGGGGTTCGGCGCCGCGGGCACCACCGCGGCCATCACCGCCCGGGAAGCCGGCGCGGAGGTGATCGCCCTGGACCGCGGCAACGGCGGCGGTGCCACCGCGATCTCCGGCGGCATCATCTACGCGGGCGGCGGCACCAGCGTGCAGCGGAGCGCCGGTGTCTCCGACACCCCTGCGCAGATGCTGGAGTACCTGCGTCTGGAGGTCGGCGCGACCACCGATCCCGAGACACTGAAGCGCTTCGTGGATGGCAGCCCGGAGATGATCGACTGGCTGACCAAGCACGGCGTGCCGTTCGACTCGTCGCTGTGCCCGTACAAGACGTCGTATCCGAACAACCGCTACTACCTGTACTTCTCCGGCAGTGAGAACGCCGGGGCGTTCCGCGCGCACACCCCGCCGGTGCAACGCGGGCACCGGGCCAAGGGCCGGGGTACCTCCGGCAAGAAGATCTACGCCCCGCTGGCTAACTCGGCGCAGCAACTCGGCACGCAGTTCCGCCCGCACACCACCGTCACCAAGCTGCTGCAGGACGACGACGGGCGGGTGACCGGCGTCGAGGCGATGACGATGGCGCAGGCGCCGCGATCGGTGCAGCGCCGTTACGCCGCGCTGACCGCGATCTCGGTGAAGCCCGGCGTGTACTACCCACCGCTGCGCAAGGTGATGGACCGGCGGATCGCGAAGCTGGAGAAGCGCTACGCCACACCGATACGGATCATGGCCCGCCGCGGCGTGATCGTCTGCGCCGGCGGTTTTTTCGCGAACCCACAGTGGCGGGAGCGGTACGCGCCGGAGTTCACCCACGGGTTGCCACTGGGCACCAGCGGCGACGACGGCAGCGGCATCGCGCTGGCCGAGAGTGTCGGTGCGGTGACCGATCACATGGACGACGTCTCGGTGTGGCGGTTCATCACCCCGCCGAGTGCGTTCATCTCCTCGCTGGTTGTCGACGATCACGGGCAACGGGTCCTCGACGAGAGCCGTTACGGCGCAGCGCTGGGGCAGGCGATGGTGAAGAACCACGGCGGCAAGGGCTGGATGCTGGTCGACGCTACGCTGATGTCGCAGGCAAGGGCGCAGTTGTTCACCCAGACGCTGTGGTTCCAGCGTGCCCAGGCCGCGGCACTGATGTTCGCCGGCGCCAAACGCGGACAGACCCTGGAGGAAGCCGCCCGTAAAGCCGGCATCGACCCGATCGGACTAGCGGCTACCGTCAAAGCGCACAACGATGCAATCGACTCCGGCACAGCCGATCCCGTCGGCAAGCCCGCGGAGTTGCGGCACCGGATCGACACGGCGCCGTTCACGCTGATGGACATCTCAGTGAAACCGAACGTGCTCTACCCGACGCCGATGCTCACCCTGGGTGGTGTCAAGGTTGCCCAGGACACCGGGGCGGTGCTCGACTCCGACGGCGCGCCGATTCCCGGCCTGTACGGCGCGGGACGCACCGCACTCGGGATCTGCTCGCGGTCCTATGTCAGTGGGCTGTCGATCTCGGACTGCGTCTTCGCCGGCCGGCGTGCCGGGGCTGCGGCAGCCGCAGTGACGCAGCCGAACTGAGCGCTACGGCTGCGGGATCGGGTCGAGCGGGTTGCCCGGCTTGATCGACGCGCAGTTGCCGGTGGCCGGCAGGCCCGCGTACCGGCGGTGGATCCAGCCGATCGCCTCGGGTAGCCAGACCGGAACGCTCCAGATGTGGCT
This sequence comes from Mycolicibacter acidiphilus, assembly GCF_018455725.1. Classification (GTDB taxonomy): domain Bacteria; phylum Actinomycetota; class Actinomycetes; order Mycobacteriales; family Mycobacteriaceae; genus Mycobacterium; species Mycobacterium acidiphilum. The sequence continues at coordinate 52,052 of NZ_JAHCLR010000039.1, read as the reverse complement.
CAGCGCGTCGTACTGCTCGTAGTGCACCGATACACCGCGGGAGCAGTATTCGCGAGCCAGGGTGCGCACGTCACCGGCGATCATCACCCCGTCGCCCGGACCGATGCCCGGCTTGTTCCCCGGCGTCAACTCCAGATCCCCGTTGGCGCCCTGGCCGATGAACAGTGGGATCGTCGGTGTGCCACCGGTTCCCATGATCAACTGGTTGGCGCTGCGGACGTAGACCGGCAGGCTCTCCGGGGTCGGATAGTCAGGGCTGACCAGATCGCTCCACTTGAGCCCGGGGTATTGGCCGAGCACGTTGATGATCGACGCCGTCTGCATCTCGCCGAAGATCTTCTTCCCCGACGGCGTCAGATACGGGCTCAGGTCGATCTCGAAGGCCCGGGCGATCCCGACCAGCGCCATCGGCAGCACCCCGGACCAGAACGGGGTGCCCTCGATGTAGTGCAGGTTGTGCGCCGGGTCGACGAGCACGCCGCCCATCGCCGCGCAGAGCAACCGCTCATCGACCTCCGGTGCGTAGGTCGGCGCCAGTTCGGCGGCCCACTCGGTGGCCAGCGCCCCACCGGAGTAGCCCAGCAGTGCGATCTTGGCATCGGCGGGGATCGCCGATGAGTTCAGTGCTGCGCGAAGCGAATCCAGGGTGTACATGCCGTACTCGGGGCCGGCGGCGAACGCCGCCTGCTGCCCCTCGGTGTCTGGGACGACGATGGTGGCGCCGGCCGCGAGGAACGCCCCGAACACCGCCACCTCCACATTGGGGATCAGCCCGCCGAGCCGCAGCCCGCCCGAGATCGCGTACGACGGCTCGTCATTGGGGTTCAGCGAGTCATAGGCGGACTGATACGAGACCACCCTGCGCTTGTCGAACCGGATCGGCGGTTCGATGATCGACGTGACGTTGACGGCTGGCCGGCTGAGCTGAGTCGTCGACCGGTACAGCAGTTGGGTGGTTTTGAGCAGCGTCGGGAACCCGAAGATGTGGTAGCGGAAGCTGCGTGTCTTCAGCACGGTGCCCGGGGTGATGTCGGCCAGCGGGGTGCTGCCGTCGTAGCGGTAGAACGGATCGTCGCGCGGGGGTGGGGCCGCGACACCGACGCCGCCGGCGCCACGTTCCGGGAACGAACTCGGTTGTGGCGGTGTGATCACGACTGCTCCCCTGTCTGCGCGTCGATGAGTCTGCGGAATCCGCCGGCTGAATAGACGGACGCACCGGCGATGCGGACCCGTTCGGCCAGTGTGGCATCCGAGGTCACCACGGTGACGTCCTGTGGGCTGGTGTCGGCGTACACAAGGCGCACGATCTCGTCGTCGGCGGAGTTCGCCGCGGCCCGGGGTGCCGCCGCGATCTCCACCGTCACCGTCGGCAGCGGCTGTGCCGGCGGCTGCTCCAGAACTACGGTCACCCGCTGCTCCCCCGCCGCCGCCCAGCGCTCCAGATCGTCGATCAGGCGCATGATCGCGCCGTGGCGGTCCTTCCACCAACCGTCCGGACGTGAGCCGATCACGTTCATCGCGTCGACGATCCACCGCACCCTTGCGACGGTACGGCACGGCCGGCCGGAAACCGCCTTCCCCAGCAACGTTCAGCGCGGTAGTTTTTCTCCTATGACCGTTGCCGCAAAATCGATTTCACATGTCCGCCTTACCGTCACCGACATCGACCGATCCCGCCGCTTCTACGACAGCGTGTTCGGCTGGCCGGTCGCCATCCAGGTCCCTGACGACGCCGACGAGGCCACCCGCCGCCAGTTCGACTTCCTCTACGGCGGCGTCATCTACGCGGTCGGCGACCAGCTGATCGGGCTGCGCCCGGTTGCGACCGACGCGTTCGACGAGAACCGGGTCGGCCTGGACCACCTTGCGCTCAACGTCGCCGGCAAGAGCGACCTGGACTCAGCGGCATCCCACCTGGACGCGCTCGGGGTACCGCACGAGCCGGTCAAGGACATCGGCGCGATGTACATCCTGGAGTTCCGCGACCCGGACAACATCGCACTGGAACTCGTCGCACCCAAGTAGCGCAGCCCCAAGCGGCTACGACGCCACGTCGGCGAGCGGCGCGTCCGCGGGCGCAGCAGCGTCCGGCAGGATCGGCGGGACGGTCGCAGCCGACGCGACGCAGAGATACCCGATCGTGAAGCACAGGATCGTGTACCAGAGGCTGCCGATCGGGTCGCCACCGGCGGTGACGCCGTCATGGGCGCCGAGGTACGCCGGAAGCGCCGTGAACCACAGCACCGTGAATACCGTCAGATACCCGGCGGCGTAGCGGACGATCAGCGGATTGTCGTAGCGCCCGGTGGCGAACAGGTTGTTGCCCAGGCGACGCCGCTGCAGGTACAGCACCGGAATGGCGACCGCGAAGATCACGAAAAGCTCCGCGAAATAGACGATTCCGGTCAGCCGGCCGTTCGACAGGGCGCCGGCGACGGTGGCCGGCAGCGGCAGGATCCCGGTGCCCAGCGATGCGAGCACACCGATGACGACGGTCCGCCAGATCAACTGCAGGCCGGAAAAGCGCCGGCCGTGGTCGGCGTGCCGGCCGACGAACAGCTGGACGAAGAACGCCAGCGACACCGGCCACAGCGCGGCGAACACCACCACGCTGCCGACCGGAACCGAAGCGAACATCGGCTGGTTCAGCGGGTTGTCCACCGACCACTCCCACCAGCGCAGCTGCGGACCGAGGTGATCGAAGATCTCGTAGAACGCATGGTGCACGAAGCCCACGCAGATCGCGCCGACGAGAACGCCGTAGCGCCGGAACACCCCGAGGATGCGGACGAGTTCGAAGGCGACCGTCGCCATCATCGGGTAGATCGCCACGATGTAGAGCGGCAGTCGTCCCCACAGGAAGTCCACGGTGAACAGGTCGTGGGCGAACATGGTGTCCACGTGCTCGGCGATCCCGAATGCGCCGGGGAAGTACAGCGGCGGTTCGATGATGAACAGGTAGGCGGTCGCACCGAACCACAGCGCCAGGTTGGTGGCGTCACCGTGGCGGCGCCACCGGATGATCGCGTACACCAGCGCCAGCACCGCGCCGGTGATCACGGTGAGCTCCAGCACCGGCAGCGTCCAGTTCGCCAGCGCGAACGGGCTGCGCACCGACACCAGGCCGCCGATGTCACTGCAGGAGAAGCCCATCGAGCCCGCGAGTTGCTCGAAAGTGGGTGCGCACAGGTCAGACATCGGCGGTCAACTTCGCGTCGCCGGCGGTGTACCACTTGGTCACGTCGTAGCCCTCGTCGTAGCGGGCGAACCATTCGTTGGCCAGCGCCGGGATCTGCTCGTGCGCCGGCTTGTGGTTGGGCAGCTGGGAGCGCACGATGCCGCGCAGCGCGGCGATCATGTCGCGTGCGGGCAGTTCGTTGAACGCGTAGTACACCGGACCTTCCTTGGCCGGCCAGCCGAACGGGATCCGGCTGCGCCAGGCCTGCTTGGCCCGGTAGGTGGTGAACAGCGACAGTGCGTCGGCCTGACGTTCGGCCAGCGGCACGTGCCGGTTGAAGCCCTCGCAGGCCACCTTGATCACGCTCATCACATGCTTGAACACCGAGGGCGCCATCCGCGCCCGATACCACGGGTTGTCCACCACGGCGTCGTAGATGATCAGCGCCGAGCTGCGGTGTTCGACCTCTTCGACGAAGTGCCACAGGAACAGTGACGCCACCCGGTCATCGCCCGGGGCGAACAGGGTGTCGTCGTGGTCGAGCATCAACTTGAACACCGGGGTGAACGTCGCCTCCAGCGCGGCGGTGTAGGCCAGCCGGTAGTTCAGCGACGTCTCGGCGACCAGCTTCTCGAACATGGCGTTGCACTCGTTCAGGGTCTCCTTGAGCCCCGGATAGGCCTTGATCAACGCCTTGACGTGCCCGCGGTGGGCCATCGAATGCTGACCCTCCTGGCGGGTGAAGGCGTCGGCCTCCTCGGCGGTCTCGGGGTCGGTGATCATCGGCATCACCTCGGCCATCGTGGAGACGATCATCCGCTCGAAACCGATCGCGAGGAACGACACCGCGTTGGCCATCGACGAGAACGCCGGGTTGGCTTCGTTCCACAGGAACGGGACGTGGTGGTCGGCGAAGGCGAACCGCAGCTTGCGCACGATCAGATCGGTCATAGATACCTCGGCTTTGTCAACATACAACTAGACGTATCAGTGTATGGTTGTTCGATGCATGTCGGTTGTCAAGCGGGGCGCTGATGGCGCGCCGGCGCGGCTGGGGCGGTGATCCGCCACAGAGCGACGAGGAGGCGACCAAGCGGATCGTCGCCGCCGCGGTCGACCTGGTCGCCGCGACCGGGTCGGCGGTGTCACTGGCCGACGTCGCCGGCAGCTTGGGCGTCATCCGGCAGACCGTCTACCGCTACTTCCCCACCGCCGACGCGCTGATGCGGGCGGTGGCCATCGCCTCCGTCGACGGCTTCCTGGACCGGCTCACCGAACATGTACGGGGTATCCACGACCCGGCCGACGCGCTCACCGAGGGCGTCCTCTACACCCTCGACGCGGTGGCGCGCAGCCCGCAGTTGGGCGTGATGCTGTCATCGTCGCCGCACAACCACAGCCGTGAGGTGACCTCGGCGGAGTCGCAGGCCTTCGGCATGCGGATGATCGAGCGCTTTGAAGTCGACTGGGCCGGCTACGGCTACGACGAGTCGAGCCTGCGCGGACTCGTCGAGTTCGCTCTGCGGATCATGCTGTCGTTCTTCCTCGCCCCCAACGACCCGGCCCGCTCTCCCGACGAGCTGCGGCGGTTCCTGCGCCGCTGGCTCGGCGAAGCGATCCTGGCCCAGCGACCACACCCCTCCGGTTAGCCACGCCACACCCCGCCTGGGCGTCCGACCAGGAATATTTTGATACCCTACGGGGTATCGTATTCATGACCGGCGAGGGGCGCCGGGTGACGCAGGAGGTGATCGGCATGTTCGCGATCTTCAAGCGGGCGTGGGTGCCACTGGTCGTGGTGCTGGCCGGGATCGCGGGCAGTGTCGCCGTCGTCAACCTGCGCGGTGCGTTCGGCTCCGACGAGATCTTCCGCTGGAGCGGCAGCGGCTCCGAGATCATCGAGTCGATCAACGAAAAGCACATCACCTACGAGGTGTTCGGCCCCGCCGACAGCGCCGGCGGCGTGAGCTTCCTGAACCGGGACACCCTCGCCGACCAGGCCCGGTTCACCGGGCTGCCGTGGACCCACGAGATCACCACCACCAGCCCGGCCGTCATCGGCAACCTGGTGGCGCAGGGCGACGGCGATGAGATCGGTTGCCGGATCACGGTCAACGGCGTCGTCAAGGACGAACACGTCGCCACCGGGCGTCACGCCCAGGTCTTCTGTCTGGTGAAGGCAGCATGAGCGCGCACGAGGGGAACCCCCGCCCGCTCTACATGCGCGTGGTCCGCAAGCTGGCCTGGCCGCTGATCATCTTCTGGCTGCTGCTCACTGCCGGGCTGAACCTGCTGGTGCCGCCGATCGAGGTCGTCGCCCGCACCCATGCCGTGACGATGTCGCCACAGGACGCACCGGCGATGATCGCCGCCAAGCACATCGGGGCGAAATTCGAGGAATTCGACTCCGATTCGATGGTGATGCTGGTGCTGGAGGGCGAGGAGAAGCTCGGCCCCGAGGCGCACCACTACTACGACGGCCTGATCGCCCGGCTGAGCGAAGACCACACCCACATCCAGCACATTCAGAACCTGTGGGGTGACCCGATCACCGCCGCCGGGGTGCAGAGCACCGACGGTAAGGCCGCCTACGCGCAGATCCACACCGCCGGCGACCAAGGCTCCACGCTGGGCAACGAATCGGTCGACGCGGTCCGCAAGATCGTCGCTGCTGACCCGCCGCCGCCGGGGCTGCAGGTCTACGTCACCGGTCAGGCCGCGCTGACCACCGACATGACCGAGGCCGCCGACCACTCCATGCTGACCATGATGGGCGTGACCGGGCTGGTCATCATCATCATGCTGGCGATCGTCTACCGGTCGGCGGCGACGGTGGCGCTGGCGCTGGTGATGGTCGGCTTCGAAATGGGCACGGCGCGTGGACTTGTCGCACTGCTGGGCAACCTGGGCCTGCTGGGATTCTCGACGTTCGTCGTCGCGATGCTGTCGTCGCTGGCGATCGCCGCCGGCACCGACTACGCGATCTTCCTGATCGGGCGCTACCACGAGGCCCGCAACAACGGTGAGGACCGGGATACCGCCTGGTACTCAATGTTCCGCGGCACCTGGCACGTCATCCTGGGGTCGGGCCTGACCATCGCCGGGGCGTCGCTGTGCCTGCACTTCGCCCGGCTGTCCTACTTCAAGGCGCTCGGCATCCCGTCGGCGCTGGGCCTGCTGGTGGTGATCGCCGGCGCACTGACCGTCGCCCCGGCCGTCGTCGCCGTCGCCGCACCCGCCCTGGACCCGAAACGGGTGGAGGGTCGCGGCTGGCGGCGGATCGGCACCGCCAACGTCCGCTGGCCCGGAGCGGTGTTCGTCGGCGCCCTGCTCGTCACGCTGGCCGGCATGCTCGCGGTGCCCGGGATGAAGATCAGCTTCAACGACCGCTACTACATCCCCAAGGACCTGCCGTCCAACGTCGGATACGACGCCGCCGAACGGCATTTCAGCGCCGCCCGGATGAACCCGGACATCCTGATGGTCGAAGCCGATCACGACATGCGCAACCCGGCCGACATGATCATCCTGGACCGGATCGCCAAGAACATGTTCCGCACCCGCGGTATCGAGCGGGTGCAGAGCATCACCCGCCCGCTGGGCAGCCCGATCGACCACACCTCGATCCCGTTCCAGATCAGCATGCAGGCCGTCCCGATCCAGGAGAACCTGCAGTTCATGGACGACCGGCTGGCCGACATGCTCTCGATGAGCGACGATTTGGGCGGCACGATCGAGTCGATGACCCGGCTGCGCGACCTGGTCGCCCGGATGGGCACCACCACCGGTGCGATGGCGACCGACATGGCCGACATCACCACCACCGTCGACGAGATCCGTGACCACATCGCTGATTTCGACGACGTGGTCCGGCCGATCCGCAACTACTTCTACTGGGAGCAGCACTGCCTGAACATCCCGGTCTGTGATGCGATCCGGTCGGTGTTCGACGCCTACGACGGCATGGACACGTTCAGCGAGAAGATGCGGCCGCTGCTCGGCGACGTCAACGACATGAACGCGCTGCTACCGCAGATGACCGCGCAGTTCGACCCGATGATCGCGATCGCCAAATCCATGCGAGACAGCCTGCTTTCGATGCATTCCAGCTTCTCCGGTCTGGTCACCCAGATGTCGCGGATGACCGACACCGCCGGGGCGATGGGGCAGGCGTTCGACGCGGCGAAGTCCGACGACTACTTCTACCTGCCGCCGGAGGCGTTCGAGAACCCCGACTTCCAGAAGGGCCTGCAACTGTTCCTGTCCCCCGACGGCACGGCTGCCCGGTTCATCGTCACCTACGACGCGGATCCGGCCACCCCGGAGGGGATCGCGTTCGTCGAGCCGCTGCTGGCGGCGGCACACGACGCGGTGAAGGGCACCCCGCTGACCGGCGCGAAGTTCTACCTGACCGGAACCGCCGCGGTGTACAACGACATTCAGGCCGGCTCGACGTACGACATCCTGATCGTGGGGACGGCGGCGGTGACGCTGATCTTCATCGTGATGCTGCTGCTGACCCGGGCGCTGGTGGCCTCGGCGGTGATCGTCGGGACCGTGCTGCTGTCGCTGAGCGCGGCGTTCGGGTTGAGTGTGCTGGTGTGGCAGCACATCATCGGGCTGCCGTTGAACTGGATCGCGCCGGTGTTCGGGGTGATCATCCTGCTCGCGGTCGGCTCGGACTACAACCTGCTGCTGGTGTCCCGCTTCCAGGAGGAGATCGGGTTGGGCACCAAGGTCGGCATCAAGACCGGCATCATCCGCTCGATCGGCGGCACCGGTTCGGTGGTGACCGCAGCCGGTCTGGTGTTCGCGTTCACGATGATGTCGATGGCCGCCAGTGACCTGTACTCGATCGGCCAGGCGGGCAGCACCATTGGACTCGGGTTGCTGTTCGACACACTGATCGTGCGGTCGTTCCTGACCCCGTCGATCGCCGCGTTGCTGGGACGGTGGTTCTGGTGGCCGCTGAAGGTCCGCAACCGGCCGGTGCCGGCTGCGTCAGCCGGCGGCCGGGGAGCGCGGGATCAGGTTGGGGCGGAAGTCATAGGAACTCGCTGACCCACCGACGCCGCGGCCGGCCGCACCGCCCATCGGCATCATCGGCGGGATGATCGGATGACCCATCCCCGCGGCGGCGGGAGCGGCAGCGACGCCCGGCAGGGCCGCCGTGCTCGGACCGGCGCCGACGCCCATGCCGGTCCAGGCCGGCGGCACCGACAGGGCGCCGATGGAGGCGGCGCGGCCCAGGCCGGCCGTCGCCGTCGACCCGCCCGCGGTGAACCCGGTCAGCGTTACCGTGCTGGCGGTGCCGGCCAGCGCCGGGGCGGCGGCCGCGACACCGCTTGTGGCACCGGCGAGTCCGGCGGTGGCGCCCTTGGCGCCGTTGGTCCCGCCCATCATCAGCATCCGCATCAGCATGCTCATCGGCATCATCGCCATCCGGGCGGGCATCGCCAGCATGCTCAGACTCGACATCGATGACAGGCCCGAGGCCGAACCGCCGGCCGAGGCATCACCTGCCGGCGCCGCCAGTGACTGCAGCGCCGCCGGGGTGGTCGAGATCAGTTGCGGCCCTGCCGACATCAGCGTCTCGGTGTCGACACCGGCGGCGCTGCCCGCGGCCTGCGCGATGGCCGGGGCCGTCGACTGGGTCGGGTCGGTGGTCTGCGGTGGCTGGGTGAACGGGGTAACCGTGCTGGCCACCGACGAGGCCGCGGCGTAGCCGTACATGGCGGCGGCGTCCTGCGCCCACATCTCCAGGTAGGCGGCTTCGGCGGCGGCGATCGCCGCGCTGTTCTGGCCCAGGATGTTGGTCGCGATCAGCATGGCCTGCAGGCTGCGGTTTGCGGCGATCACCGGCGGTGGAACCGTTGCGGCGTAGGCGGTCTCGTAGGCGCCGATCGCCGCCGTCAACTGGGCTCCGGTCTGCTCGGCCTGCGCCCCGGTCGCGCTGAGCCACGTTACGTACGGGCTGGCGGCGGCCGCCATCGCCCACGCCGACGGCCCCGCCCACGGTCCACTGGTCAGATCCGAGATCACCGAACTGTAGGCCGCCGCAGCGGAGTTCACCTCCCCCGCCGTCTGCTGCCAGGCCGTAGCGGCCGCCAGCAGCGACCCCGGTCCGGGTCCGGCGTACATCCGCGCCGAGTTGATCTCCGGCGGTAGCACCCCGTAATCCAGCACCGGTCATCCCCTTAGTTCGCTTTCTTTCGAAAGCTAACCGGGTAGTTTCGGCGCCCCGCAGGTCCTAGCTGTGCGCCAGCTATGTCCGGGTGTCGGCGTCGGCCAGGTACTGGGCGCGGCAGGCCTGCCGGCCCAGTTTGCCGCTGGTGGTGCGCGGCAGCGCCCCCGCCGGCACGAACCGGATGTCGGCCGCGGTCAACCCGTGGCGTTGCACCACCGCCGCACCGATCGCCTCGATCGCCGGCGCGGGATCGGCCCGGCCGGTGCCGGTGGCACGCTCGGCCAGGATCACCAGCTTCTCGCCGGGCACCGTGAACGCCACCGCATACCCGCTGCGCACCAGCGGCGACGCCTGGGCGACAGTGGCTTCCACGTCCTGCGGGTAGTGGCTGCGGCCGTCGATCGTCATCAGATCCACGGTCCGCCCTGTCACGAACAGTTCACCGTCCAGGTAGAACCCCAGATCGCCGGTGCGCAGCCAGGAACCGTCTTCGGCTACCCCGGCGGCGTGACTGCCCTCGGGCAGCCGCTCGGCGAGCTGGGCGCCGTATGTTCGCGCGGTCTCCTCGGGCCGGCCGAAGTAACCGCGGGTGACGTTGTCGCCGTGCAGCCAGATCTCCCCCACCCTTGCGTCGGGCAGTTCTGCACCCGTATCAGCGTCGACGATCACCGCCCACTGACTGCGGGCGACCCGACCGCACGAAACCTGCTGCAGCGCATCGGGATCGGCGGCGTCGACAAGCACTACCCGACCCGCGCCGAGCTCCCGGCGGCTGACCGGCACGGCGGCGGCCACCGCATCCGGGGTGATCGTGGAGACGAACAGGGTGGCCTCGGCGATCCCGTATGACGGCTTGATCGCGTTGCGTGGCAAGCCATGTGGTGCGAACACCTCGTTGAAGGCGGTGATCGCGGCCATCTCCACCGGTTCCGAGCCGATGATCATCACCACGTTGCTCAGGTCGATGTTCGCACCCGGCGCCGGCCGGCCGCGCTGCGCGGTGAGCTCGTAGGCGAAGTTCGGTGCGGCGGTCACCACCCGGCCCACCGCCGAGGCGTCCGACAGCGCCTGGATCCAGCGCCCCGGGCGGCGGATGAACGCCGTCGGCGACATCAGCGTGGAGTGACCGCCGTACACCGCGGGAAAACCGATCATCGACAGGCCCATGTCGTGATACAGCGGTAACCAGCTCAGCCCGTGGGTGTTTCGGTCCAGCATGTCAATCGACAGGATCATCTGCAGCAGATTGGTGCCCACCGACCGGTGGGTGACCTCCACGCCGACCGGCGGCCGTGTGGTGCCGGAGGTGTACTGCAGGTGCGACACGTCGTCCAGGCCGAACCGAACCGGGGTGAACGCCGCCCCGGCCGAGTCCGGTATCCGGTCCACAGCGACCACGTGCGGCCGGATCTCCTCGGGCAGCCGCAGCAGGAACTCATCGACGGTCCTGCGCACCGCCGAGGTCGTCAGCACCACCGCGGGCTGGGCGTCGCGCAGGGCGACGTCGAGCCGTTCGGCGTGGCCGGGCAGCTCCGGTGCGAACAGCGGCACCGCGACCGCCCCGATCTTGACGACCGCATAGAACGCGGCGACGTAGTCCAACCCCTGCGGCGCCAGGATCGCGACGCGGTCACCGCGAACGGTGAAGTGCTGCAGGCGCGCTCCGATCGCTGCCATCCGCACGCCGAGTTGGGCCCAGGTCAGCTCGGTGACCTGCCCCTCGACGGGGCCGGCGTAGTCCAGGTAGCGGAACGCCACGGTGTCACCGAGGTGGGCGATGTTGCGTTCGATCAACGAGATCAGGGTGTCGCCCGGCGGCAGGACGATACCGCCGTTCGCGTCCAGGCATTCCTCGATCTGCACCAGCCCACTGGGTGCCGTGAACCGCGGGGTCATGCCCGGCAGTCTAGGGCCGCGAAACATCGGTCTCACGCCATGGAAGCATCCGAGCCGGTGCCCGGTTGCACCTGACTGGTTCATCCGTCGATGTAAAGGACACCCGCCACATGGACTTAGGCGTACATTTCGTCGATTTTCTGCCCGGTGACCCGGCAAAGCTCGGCCCGACACTGGCCGGTGCGGCCAAGGCCGCGGAGGACGCCGGTGCCGCGATGTTCACCATGCAGGACCATTTCTTCCAGATGGAGGCGCTCGGCGACGCCCGCGATCCATTCCTGGAGTGTTACACCGCACTGGGTTTCGTCGCCGGCCAGACCCGGAGCATTCCGCTCGGGGTGCTGGTCACCGGGGTCACCTACCGTCACCCCGGCATCCTGGCCAAGACCGCCGCAACCCTGGACGTGCTGTCCGGCGGCCGGTTGATCTTCGGAATCGGGGCCGGTTGGTATGAGCGCGAGCATCGCGGTCTGGGGGTGCCACTGCCACCGCTGGCCGACCGGTTCGCGATGCTCGAGGAGGCGCTGCAGGTTTGTCTGCAGATGTGGGGCGACGACGACGGTCCGTACACCGGGCGGCACTACCAGTTGGCCGAGACCATCTGCGAGCCGCGACCGATCCACCCGCCCCGGATACTGCTCGGCGGCGGCGGCGAGAAGAAGACACTGCGATTGGCAGCCCAATACGCCGACATCTGGAACCGCAACGGCACCGTGCTGCAACCCGAGGACCTGGAGCGCAAGATCGAGGTGCTGCGTCGGCACTGCGAAGAACTGGGCCGCGACCCCGCCGAGATCCGCAAAACCGTGGGACTGTTCGCACCCGACCTGTTCGCCGACCTCGACGGGTTCCTGAAAAAGGCGGAGTACTGCGCCGGCCTCGGCTACGACCTGGTGCACACCGGGCCGCTGCCCGGGCATCCCGACCCGGTCGGCTTCGTGCACCGCCTCGGCGACGAAGTGCTGCCGAGGCTGGCGGAGATGGGCTGACCGGGCCTCACAGCGGGGAGTCGTGCAGCGCCAGCGCGATGATCACGTAGCCCAGGCAGACCAGCATGTTAAGCGCCGCGAGGATCAGCCCGGACACCACCAGCAGGTGTGTCATCCGGCGCCTTGCCCGTTTGGCCCGGGCCGCCCGCTGCTCGCGTTTGAGTTCGGTGGCGGCGAACGCGAACGTCACGTCGATCGACTCATCGGATGCCAGCGGCGCCCCGGCGATCATCTCCCGCAACCGGGCCGGTGGGATCCGCACCCCGACACTGGCGAACCGCCGGCTGGTGCGATGCGCCCACCAGCGGTGCAGCACCCGATCCGGCATGACGGCACGATGCGGCGGCCCCTGCCCAGGGGCCGGAAACTGCTCGCTCCACCGGTGTGACCGGGCCGTCATAACCGCTTACCTTAGAGCGAGCGAAGCCGCCGCGGAAGGTATCTGATGGCCTCACCTTGACGCGGGCCCCGGTTATCGGCGAAACCCCCGGCGGTGCACCGCACCCCGGAATAGACTCGCCGGATCGAGGGGAATCACGCTGGATAGGAGCGCCGGTCCATGGGCAGAGATGGCTTCACGGAAGATTTCGACAAGGCATTAGCCGCCACCCAGCAGTATTTCGACAGTCCCCGATTCAAGGGCATCACCCGGCTGTACACCGCCCGCCAGGTCGTCGAGCAGCGCGGCACCATCCCCTCGGACTACCCGGTGGCCCGCGAGGCGGCCGCCGCGTTCTACACCCGGCTGCGCGAGTTGTACGCCGCCAAGAAGAGCATCACCACGTTCGGCCCGTACTCGCCCGGCCAGGCGGTGGTGATGAAACGGGTCGGCATCGAGGGCATCTACCTCGGCGGCTGGGCGACGTCGGCGAAGGGCTCGATCAGCGAAGATCCCGGCCCCGACCTGGCCAGCTACCCGCTCAGCCAGGTTCCCGACGAGGCGGCCGGCCTGGTGCGCGCGCTGCTCACCGCGGACCGCAACCAGCAGTACCTGCGGCTGAAGATGACCGAGGAGCAGCGGGCCGCGACCCCTGCGGTGGACTACCGGCCGTTCATCATCGCCGACGCCGACACCGGCCACGGCGGTGATCCGCACGTACGCAACCTGATTCGCCGATTCGTTGAGGCCGGCGTCCCCGGCTACCACATCGAGGACCAGCGGCCCGGCACCAAGAAGTGCGGCCATCAGGGTGGCAAGGTGCTGGTGCCCTCCGACGAGCAGATCAAACGGCTGAACACCGCCCGATTCCAGCTGGACATGATGGGGGTGCCGGGCATCGTCGTCGCCCGCACCGACGCCGAGGCGGCCAACCTGATCGATGGGCGGAGCGACGAGCGCGACCAGCCGTTCGTCCTGGGCACGACCAACCTGACGATCCCGTCATACAAATCCTGCTTCCTGGCGATGACCCGGCGCTTCCACACCGCGGGCATCAAAGAAATCAACGGGCATCTGCTCTACGCGCTGCCCGAAGGCGAGTACGACGCCGCCGATGCCTGGCTGGAGCAGCACGGCATCACCGCGCTGATCACCGAGGCGGCCGCCGGCTGGAAGGGCGGCGGGCAGCAGTCGGTGGACGCGGTCTTCGACGGCGTGGAGTCGAAGTTCGTCGAGGCCTGGCAGGACGACGCGGGGCTGATGACGTTCGGTGAGGCCGTCGCCGAACTGCTCGAGTTCGCCGAGCGCGAGGGCGAGGCACGGGAGATGTCGGCGGCGCAGTGGCGGGAGTTCGCGGCGCGGGCGCCGCTGTACACCGCGGCGGCCAAGGCGCACGAACTCAACGCCGACCCCGGCTGGGACTGCGAGCGGGCGAAAACCCCGGAGGGCTACTTCCAGGTGCGCGGCGGCATCCCGTACGCGATCGCGAAATCACTGGCTGCCGCACCGTTCGCCGACATCCTGTGGATGGAGACCAAGACCGCCGACCTGGCCGACGCCCGCGAGTTCGCCGAGGCGATCCACGCGGTGTACCCGGATCAGATGCTCGCCTACAACCTGTCCCCGTCGTTCAACTGGGATTCGACCGGCATGTCCGAGGACGAGATGCGGGACTTCCCCGCCGAGATCGGCAAGCTGGGCTTCGTCTTCAACTTCATCACCTACGGCGGTCACCAGGTCGACGGCGTGGCCTCCGAGGAGTTCGCCACCGCCCTGCTGCAGGACGGCGCGCTGGCGCTGGCCCGGCTGCAGCGCAAGATGCGGCTGGTCGAATCGCCGTACCGCACCCCGCAGACCCTGGTCGGCGGCCCGCGCAGTGACGCCGCGCTCGCCGCCTCGTCGGGCCGCACCGCCACCACCAAGGCGATGGGCAAGGGCTCCACCCAGGTGCAGCACCTGATGCAGATCGAGGTTCCCAAGAAGCTGCTGGAGGAGTGGCTGGCGCTCTGGGCCGACTACTACAAGATTCCTGAGAAGCTCACCGTCCAGCTGCGGCCGCGGCGGGCCGGCTCCGACATCCTCGAACTGGGGATCTATGGCAGCGGCGCGGACCCGCTGGCCAACGTCGTCGTCGACCCGATCAAGGACCGGCACGGCCGCAGCATCCTGACCGTGCGGGACCAGAACACCTTCGCCGAGAACCTCCGGCAGAAGCGGCTGATGGATCTGACGCATCTGTGGCTGATCCATCGGTTCAAGGCCCAGGCGGTGCACTACGTCACGCCCACCCAGGACAACCTGTATCAGACCGAGAAGATGAAGGAGCACGGCATCTTCCGCAACGTGCACCAGGAGGTCGGCGAGATCATCGTCGCCGATGTCAACAAGGATCGGATCATCGAGTTGCTGTCGTCCGACCGGGTCGCGCTGGGCAAGCTGATCCGCAAGGAGGACTAGCGGCCGGTGGCGTTCGACGCACAGACCACGCTCGATACCGTCCTTCCGCTCGCGGAGGCGGCGTACGCCGTGATGAACGGCGGCGTCCCGAAACTCCCGCCCGGGTTCGAGCAGACCGCACTGATCGAAGCCGACCCGGCCGAGTTGTCCTCGCCGCCCACCGCCCAGCCGGCCGCGGCGATGATGAAGGACACCAACATCTTCGGGCTGGTCGGGCGCAACACCGCGACCCGCACCGCGTTCGCGGCGTTTCGCGGCAGCTCGGATGCGGCGGACTGGATCGCAGACTTCGACTTCATCCCCACCGACTACACACCGGTCGCCGGGTTCGGCCAGGTGCATCGAGGGTTCCAGGACGTCTACCGCTGCGCCCGGGAAAGCCTGGCCACCGGCCTGCTCGACGCGGTGCAGGATTGCGACCACATCCTGGTCACCGGCCACAGTCTGGGCGCCGCGCTGGCCGTGCTCGCGGCGCCAGACATCGCGCGGGCGATGCCGCCGAACACCATCGAGCCGCGGCTGGTGACGTTCGCCGGGCCGAAGGCGGGGCTGACCGATTTCGCGGCAGCGTTCGGCGCCGCGATCGAATGCTGCTACCGGGTGGTGAACTTCCTCGACATCGTGCCGCTGCTACCGCCGGACCCGTATGTGCATGTGGGAGTCGGGATCTCGGTGGACAGCGGTGGGAAGATCGACTTCGGCTGGCGGCACGGCCTGGCCGCGTACCGCATCGGGCTCACCAAGCTCATCGCCGAGCAGGCCTGACTCGGCTCACGCCTCCTGGCAGTACCAGCCGTCGGGGGCCAACCCGGTCGCGAGGAAATCGGCCAGTTCTGCCGATTGCTCCGAAGTCAGCGTCGTGTCGGCGGCGGGATAGACCACCGACTCCTCCTTGCCGTTGTGTTCGTGGAGTTGCCGCAGCAGCTGCTCGCCGAGACTGCGGATCCGCTCGGTGTCGCTGCCGTTGAGCACCGACTCGGTCAGCGCATCCATCGTTCGCCAGATTTCACCGTGCTCGCTCATCATCACCGTCAGTGGCATGACCATCCCACCGTGCCGGATCAGCGGGAACAGAATCCGCTCCTCCAGATAGATATGCCGCTGCAGCGCCTCCAACGTCGCCTCCAGCGCTACGCCGTCCGAGACACCGCCATCGAGTCCGCGGAGAAACGCTGCGGGGCCCGCGTCCACTGCGATATGTTCACGCTCCAGCGCAACCGCCAGGCCATCATCGGGCACGTCGCTCCCCCGACTCAGCCGGCGGCCTTCGCGCAGACCCAACCGGCCGGCATCACCCCGTCGGCGAGGAAATCGGCTAGTTGCGCAGCGGTCTGTGGGTCCAGGCCGGTGTCGGCGGCCGGATAGATCACCGGCTCCTCCACCTTGTTGTGGTCGGCCAGCAACCGCAGCAGCGTGTCGCAGCTGTCCCGCAGCGCTGCGGAATCCGCCTGTGTCTCAAGCACATCCAGTGTCCGCCAGATCTCGCCGTGCCCACGGATCATGCCGAACACCGACATCATCTGGGCGCCTTTGCTGATCGGCGGGAACAGGATCTGCTCCTCCAGATAGATGTGCCGCCGCAACGCCGTCACCGTCGCAGAAAGCAGGTCGGTATCGACCGTCCCGCCGTCCAGCTTCGCCAGGAACGCCGCGATCCCCGCGTCGATCTCCTGGTGCTCGTGTTCCAGCGCCGCCGACAGGGGCTGCTCAGCCATCGTGGTCTCCGCTCCGCTCGGGTGGGCCGCCCGCGGTGTGCGGGCGGCCCGGAGACCCCAGGCTATTTCAGCCGGCGGCTTTCTCGCAGACCCACCCGTCCGGCATGGTGCCGCCGTCGATGAACGCGGCCCATTCGGCGGCCTTCGCCGGTTCGAGGTCGACGTCAGCACCCGCGTAGACCACCGCCTCCTCCACCTTGTTGTGCTGGGCGAGCTGCGCCAGCAGCTGCTCGCAGGTCGCCCGGATCTTGTCGTGGTCGGAGCCGTCGGCGGCCAGCTGCTCGGCGACGTCCATCGTCCGCCAGATCTCGCCGTGACCGCGCAGCATCCCGAAGATCGACATCATCAGATGCCCCTGCCGCAGCGGCGGGAAGATGAAGTTCTCCTCCATGTAGGCGTGCCGGCGCAGGATGTTCAGCGTGCTGTGCAGGCCATCGGCGTCCACCACTCCACCGTCCAGCTTCGCGACGAACGCCTCAATGCCTTCGTCCACCTCGTGGTGCTCGTGCTTCATCGCCACCGAGAGGGTCTCGTCAGCCATTCCGTGTCTCCAATCTGCTCAGGCGAGCTGAGCGTCGATGCTGATCTTGGCGCCGGCGAACAGCCGGGACACCGGGCAGAGGGCGGCCGCCGCGTCGACGACCGCGACGAAGTCGGCCGCGCTGAGGTCGGCGACCTGGGCGCGGACCGTCAGTTCGGACGTGGTGATGGTGGGCAGGCCACCGACCTCGGCCAGCGTGACGGTGGCGGTGACGTCGAGGTGCTGCGGCGGGGTCTGGTTCTCGCCGAGCTTGAGCGACAGCGCCATCGCGAAGCACGACGAATGCGCGGCGGCGGCCAGTTCCTCGGGGCTGGTCTTGCCACCGGGGGTCTCGGTGCGCGCGGCCCAGGTCACCGGCAGTCCGTCGAGTGCGCCGCTGCTCCCGTGGCCGAGGGTGCCCGCGCCGGTCGCCAGTGCTCCGGCCCAGCTGGTCTGTACGGTCCGTTCCGCGATGCTCATCGGTGCCTCCTCGGCTATTTCTTACAAGCGCGACTTGTTGAAACCCTAGACGGCGGTGCCGACCCAAAAAAGGGCACAAAGGCACACCGCGCCCCGCTCGGTGAGCGGGGCGCGGTGATCGCATGGGCCGACGGAACTACCGGTCGGGTTCATCCTCCGGCGGCTGGATCGCAGCAAGCACCTCGGTCGGCCGGTCTTCCGGTGGGGTCGCGGCATCCCGCGGGGCGGACAGTTCCGGGAACGCGGTGGCCACGATGTCCTCGAACTCCGGGTCGTGCTCGACGGTCCGGGTGGGGCCGGTCGCCGGCGGGTCGGCTTCGTCGGACTCCTCGACCTCGTCGACGGCGCCGCCGCCGGTCGTGGCGCCTACCGCCGCCAACTGCCGCGACTCGGCGCGCGGTGCGTGGACCCGGACGTTCAGCGGCCACCAGAACCACCGGCCCAGCAGCGCCGCCACCGACGGCATCATGAATGAGCGCACCACCAGGGTGTCGAACAGCAGGCCCAGCCCGATCGTGGTGCCCACCTGGCCGACCACCCGCAGGTCGCTGACCAGCATGGATGACATCGTGAAGGCGAACACCAGACCGGCCGCGGTGACCACCTTGCCAGTGCCGCCCATCGCCCGGATGATGCCTGTCTTCAGGCCGGCGCCCATCTCGTCCTTGAACCGCGCGACCAGCAGCAGGTTGTAGTCGCAGCCGACCGCCAGCAGGATGATCACCGACATCACCATCACCAGCCAGTGCAGGTTGATGCCGAAGATGTACTGCCAGATCAGCACCGACAGTCCGACCGACGCGCCGAGCGAGGCCAGCACGGTTCCGACGATCACCACCGATGCGACGAAACTGCGAGTGATCAGCAGCATGATGATGAAAATGATTGCCAGCGAAGTGATCCCGGCGATCAGCAGGTCGTAGTCCGCGGTGCCCTGCAGGTCCTTGAACAGCGCCGCAGTGCCCGCCACGTACACCTTGGCGCTGGACAGCGGCGTCCCCTTCAGGGACTCCGTGGCGGCCTTCTGGATTGCCTGGACCCGCGCCATACCGGCCGGGGTGGCCGGGTAACCATCGTGGGTGATGAACATCCGCGCGGCCTTGCCGTCCGGAGACAGGAACAGCGCGACTACCCGCTGGAAGTCGGGGTTGTCGAACACCTCCCGGGGCAGGTAGAACGACTCGTCACTCTTAGCGGCGTCGAAGTCCTGGCCCATCGCGACACTGCCGCCGCCGGCCTCCTCGACCTGGGAGATGATCCCCGACATCGTGCTGTTCAGCGTCAGCATCATCGTCTGCAGGCTCTTCAGCGCGGCGATCTGCGCCGGCATCATCGCCACCACCTGCGGTGAGATCGTGTCCATGTTGCTCATGTCCGGTGCCAGCTCGTTGAGCTTGTCGCTGAGCAGGTTGGCGCCGTCCAGCGCCGCGTACGCCGAACGCATCGACCAGCAGGTCGGGTCTGCGCGGCAATCCTGTTGCGAGTCAAGGGTGTCACGCAGCGGCTTGGAGGACTGGTCGAACTCGCTCATGTGCTGGCGCATCTGCTGCGCGATGTCCATCGCCTCCTGCGAGACACCGTTCGCATGGTGGGTGTTGGTGCCCATCTGCTGCATCAGCGCGTACATCCGCTGCAGCGAGACGATGGTCCCCTCCAGATCGTCGGCCTGCTTGCGCATGTCGCCGATCCGGCTCTTCACGAAGTCCAGGTTCTGCATCTGACCGGCGTTCTGCATGCTCAGCAGGAACGGGATCGAGGTGTGCTCCAGCGGGGTGCCCGCCGGCCGGGTGACGCTTTGCACGGAGGCGACGCCCTCGACCCCGAAGACGGCCTTGGCCACCTTGTTGAGTACCAGGAAGTCCGCCGAGTTGCGCATGTCGTGATCGGCTTCGAGCAGCAGCACCTCCGGCATCAGCCGGGACTCCGGGAAGTGCCGCGTCGCCGCTGCCCAGCCGAGGTTCGCCGGGGTGTCCTGCGGGATGAACGACGGGTCCTTGTAGCTGACCTTGTAGCCGGGCAGCGCCAGCAGCCCGATCAGGGCGACCGCACAGGCCGCCACGAAGATCGGGCCGGGCCAGCGCACGATCGCCGTCCCCACCTTGCGCCAGCCGCGCACCGACATCTTGCGTCGCGGTTCCAGCAGTCCGTACTTGCCCGCGACCGTCATCGCCGCCGGCACCAGCGTCAGCGCGATCGCCACCGCGACCAGCATCCCGACCGCGCACGGGACACCCATAGTCTGGAACACCGGCAGCCGGGTGAAGCTCAGGCACAGGGTGGCGCCGGCGATCGTCAGCCCCGACGCCAGCACCACATGCGCGACACCGTGGTACGCGGTGTAGTAGGCGGCCTCCCGGCTCTGGCCGTCGTGGCGGGCCTCGTGATACCGGCCGATGAAGAAGATGCAGTAGTCGGTGCCGGCCGCGATCGCCAGTGTCACCAGAATGTTGATCGCGAACGTGGACAGCCCGATCAGCCCGAAATGGCCGAGGGCGGCCACGACCCCGCGCACCGCGGCCAGCTCCACGCCGACCAGCGCCAGCACCACCGCGACCGTGCTCAGTGACCGGTAGATCACCAGCAGCATCAGGAAGATCACCGAGATCGTCGCGACCAGGATCTTCAGCACCGCCCGGTCACCGCTGGTGTTCATGTCGGTGACCATCGGCGCCGGGCCGGTCACATACGCCCGCACCCCCGCTGGCGGCGGGGTGTGCGCAACGATGTTGCGGACCGCCTCGACGGAGTCGTTGGCCAGCGCCTCACCCTGGTTGCCGGCCAGGTTCAGCTGCACCAGCACCGCTTTGCCGTCGGTGCTCTGCGCCGCGCCCGAGGTCAGCGGGTCACCCCAGAAGTCCTGTACGTGCTGGATGTGGACGGTGTCGCCCTTGAGCCTGTCGACCAGCGTCCGGTAGTACTGGTGGGCGGCCTCGCCGAGCGGGGCATCGCCCTCGAGCACGACCATCGCCGCGCTGTCGGTGTTCGACTCCTGGAAATCGTGGCCCAGCCGTGCCATGGCCTGGATCGCCGGCGCCTCTTTGGCGCTCAGGGAGATCGCGTTCTCCTTGGCGACCTGCTCCAGCGGCGGCACCGCGATGTTCACCAGTGCGGTGAGCGCAACCCAGCCGATGATGATCGGCAGCGCGAAACGCCGGACCACCGCTGCAGCCGACGGCCGGCTGCCCCCCAGATGATGCGTACTCATCGGCTCCCTCGCCAGGCGATTTACGTAAGCCAACACTGTAACCCGGATCACCGACCCGGGCATCTGCTCACGAAATGAGGTAATCGCTCAGCGGGAACCGATCCTGCTCCTTGACCGCACTGCGCACCGACGTCGGCCGGAACAACGCCGCCTCCCCGGTGTGCGAGTTGAACCAGTACGACCGCGACGTCACGCAGTCACCCAGGTGGAACACCGAATCGTCGAGCAACTCGGTCATCCGCGCGTAGAAGCGGTTGTTCGCCTCCTCGGTGACCTCGAAGGTGCTCGCGTGCCGGCGCTGCAGTTCGCCGAAGAGCCGGTTCATGTGCCGCATCTGGTATTCGACGGTGTTGAACCAGGACAGTCCCACCCAGGCGAACGGGCTGGCCATTGTCAGGAAGTTCGGGAAATGCGGCACCGTGATGCCCTGGTAGGCCTGGAACCGGGTCTCCCGCCACCATTTGCCCAGGTTGCGACCGCCCCGGCCGATGATCTCGATCGCCGGCAGGTTGGCGTCCCACACGTCGTAGCCGGTGGCCAGCACCAGGGTGTCGACCACCCGCTTGGTGCCGTCCTTGGAGACGATGCCGTCCGGTTCGATCCGCTCGATGCCGGCGGTGTCGAGGTTGACGTGCGGCAGCGTGAACGTCGGGTAGTAGTCGTTGGAGATCGTCGGGCGCTTGCAGCCGAAGTCGAAGTCCGGGGTGAGCTGGCGGTCCAGTTCCGGGTCGCGCACCGCCTTGCGCCGGTGCATCGCCGACTGCAGCGCCATCGCCTTGTTGACCAGCTTGAACCGCCGGTAGCGCCACATCGTCAGCACCATCATGAAGTCGGTGACGTTGTCGGTGAGCCAGCGCACGATCCGCTGGGTGAACGGCACCCGGGCGAACAGCCGCTGCACCACCGGCGGGAAGACGACGTCCGACTTGGGGGTCACCAGGATCGGGGTGCGCTGGTACACGGTGAGTTCGCCGACGTGTTTGGCCAGCTCTGGGATCACCTGGATGCCGGTGGAGCCGGTGCCGATGATCGCGGCGCGGCGTCCGGCCAGCTCGTGGTCGTGGTCCCAGGCCGCGGTGTGGATGACGTGGCCCTCAAACGACTCGATGCCGGGAATGTCCGGCATCTTCGGCTGGCACAGGAAGCCGGTCGCCGCGATCAGGAACTGCGCGGTCAGGGTCTCGCCGCCGGCCAGCGCCACCCGCCAGGCCTTGGCGTCCTCGTCCCACTGGGCGCCGTCGACGGTGGTGTTGAACCGCATGAAGCGGCGCACGTCGTACTTGTCGGCGACGTGCTCGGCGTAGGCCTGGATCTCGTGGCCCGGCGGGAAGAGCCGCGACCAGTACGGGTTCGGCTCGAACCAGTAGGAGTAGGTGGTGGCCGGCTGGTCGACGGAGAGCCCCGGGTAGTGGTTGACCCGCCATGTCCCGCCCAGGCCGTCTTCGCGGTCCACGATCAGGATGTTGTCGTAGCCCAGCCGGTTGAGCTGGATCGCGGCGCCGATTCCGCCGAATCCCGCCCCCACGATGACGGCGTCATATTGCTGGGTCCCCATAAGCTAGACAGGCTACCGCGGTGGGTCGGCCGATAGCCACCGGCCGACTGCCACCGACGTCCGGCATGCCCAGCGAGCTGTGCCATACTTCGCGAATGGTTCTTTCTGCTGCGTCTGAGACCCTCGAAAAAGTCGGCGCCGATCTGGTCTACCGGATCTCCGGCCTGCCGGTTTACAAGAAGGTCTTCAAATACTGGTACCCGTTCATGACCAAGCGGATGGGGCACGACGACGTCGTCTTCCTCAACTGGGGTTACGAGCAGGACCCGCCGCTGGGCCTGAAGCTCGACGAGGCCGACGAGCCGAACCGGTACTCGATCCAGCTTTACCACCAGACCGCCACCCAGATCGACCTCAAGGGCAAGAAGGTGCTGGAGGTCAGTTCCGGCCACGGCGGCGGCGCCTCCTTCCTGGCCCGCACGCTCAAGCCCGCCTCCTACACCGGGCTGGACTTCAACCCGGACGGTGTCGCGTTCTGCAAGAAGCGGCACCAGGTTCCCGGGCTCGACTTCGTGCAGGGCGACGCCCAGAACATGCCGTTCCCGGACGAGTCGTTCGACGCGGTGGTCAACGTCGAGGCCTCGCACATCTACCCGGACTTCGCGAAGTTCGTCAGCGAGGTCGGCCGGGTGCTGAAGCCGGGCGGGCACTTCCTGCACACCGACTTCCGCGAGAAGAAGGACATCCCGGCCTGGCAGCAGACGCTGGCCAAGCCGCCGCTGCGCCTGCTCAACGAGCGCGACATCAGCCAGGAGGTCGTGCGCGGCCTGAAGCTGAACTCGCCGCGTTCCAACGAGCTGATCAACGAGCGGATGCCGTTCTACCTGCGCCGCTTCGCCCGGGAGTTCGCGGTGGTCGAGGGGTCGCTGTTCTACAAGGACCTGGACCGCGGCGAGATCACCTACCGGATCTTCGACCTCGTCAAGGACTGACGTCACCCAGCCGTCGTCGTGAACCGGCCGGAACCCAGCCCCCCCGGGGCTTGAGTTCCGGCCGGTTTTCACGATGACGGAAGTCCCTTCAGCCGCCGGCTGGTACGGGGTTAGGGTGACTGCGGCCATCCCACTGTGACCGTGGACCGTGAGGGAGTTCGTCTTCGATGGAGTTGACCCGCAAGCTTCGATTCCGCGCCAGCCTGCTGAAGATCGGCGCCGACGGCATGTTCGGGGTGGCGCGTGACCGGGCCACCGCCTACCGGTACATCCTCACCGGCCGCAAGACCGCACCGGTCACCGATTTCGACCCGTTCGCGCCGGAGACCATGCGCGACCCCTACCCCGGCTACAAGACGCTGTTCGGCGGGCCGAAGGTCTGGTACAGCCGCAAGCGGGGTATCTGGATCATCCCCGGCTACGACGAGGTCTGGCAGGCCCTGCGCGACGACGAGGCGCTGTCCTCGGCGGAGAGCCAGGCCCGGTTCCGGGTGCACCTGCAGACGATGAACGCCACCGACGCCCCGGTGCACACCCGGCTGCGCCGGTCGGTCTCCCGGGCTTTCACCCCCCGCGCGATGAAGGCCTGGGAGGCCAACATCAACCGGGTCGCCGACGAACTCGTCGACGCGATGGTCACCCGGGGCCGCACCGAGCTGATGGAGGAGCTCGCCCGGCCGCTGCCGAACCGGCTGATCGTGCAGATGCTCGGGATCCCGCAGGAGGACCGCGAGCAGTTCCTGGCATGGGCCGACACCATCAACGAAGCCGCTTTCGCGCCGCTGAACCTGCACGGTATGCGGCTGAACATGCGGTCCAGCCAGGCGGTCACCGCGATGCACCGCAGCCTGGACCCGATGATCCAGGAGCGCCGCGGCACCAAGGGCGATGACCTGATCTCGATGCTGGCCGCGCCCAGCGGTGACGACACCCTCTCCGACGACGAGGTGTTCTGGAGTGCGTCGATGCTGGTCGGCGCCGGCAGTGAGACCACCACGAACCTGCTGACGGGACTGTTCCTGACGCTGGCGCAGCGCCCGGACGTCTACACCCGGCTGCGTGCGCAGCCGGACCTGATCCCGGCGGCCATCGAGGAGCAACTGCGGCTGGTCTCACCGGTGCAGGGCTTCTACCGGACCGCGACCCGCGACTACCGGGTCGGCGACGAGACGATCCCCGCCGGCGCCCGGGTGCTGCTGCTGTTCGCCGCCGCCAACCGCGACCCGCGGCACTTCGAGAATCCTGACGTCTTCGACCTCGATCGCAGCCCCAACGATCACGTTGCGTTCGGCGGCGGCGCCCACTACTGCCTCGGCACCCACCTGACCCGGATGGAGGTGGCCCGGGTGCTCACCCAGCTGATCCCGCGGGTCAAGGAGATCCGGCTGGCCGGCCAGCACCGCTACCTGGTCAACGCGACGATGCGCGGGCTGGAGTACCTGCCCCTGGAGTTCGTCGCCGCCGACGACGCCGGGGTCGCCGGTGCTGCTACCGGCGCCGCGGCCGGGGCCGCCGAGAACTGATGGCGACCGCACCGACCGCGCTGGTCACCGGCGCGACCAGTGGGATCGGCGCGGCCACCGCGCACCGGTTGCACGACCGCGGCTACCGGGTGTTCGCCGTGGGCCGCAACCCGGCGGCGCTCGACGACCTCCGTTCCCGGGGTCTGCAGGCCCGCGCCCTGGACATCACCGACGAGCCGGGCGTGACCGCACTGGTCGCCGAGATCGAAGCCGAGACCGGCGCCGGCGCCATCGATGTGCTCGTCAACTGCGCGGGATTCCCGCTGACCTGTCCGCTCGAACAGGTCGCCCTGGCCGACCTGCGGGACCTGTTCGAGGCGAACATCGTTGCGACGCTGCACCTGTCGCAGGCCGTACTGCCGGCGATGCGCAGGCGGGGCAGCGGGACGATCGTCAACATCGGCAGCACCGGCGGCCGGTTCGCCAGCCCCGGCGCGGGCGGCTATCACGTCGTCAAATACGGCCTGGAGGCGCTGTCGCTGTCGCTGCGGGCCGAGGTGGCGCCGTTCGGCGTGCGGGTGACGCTGCTCGACCCGACCGGGGTGCGGACACCGTTCGTCACCAATCAGCTCGAGGCGGCGCCGGTCTACGCCGACGACGACCCGTACGCCGGGTTCAAGCGCCGGTACCGGGAGAGCACCCGTCGGCTCACCGAGACAACCGGGGTGATGATCGGCCCGGACACCGTCGCCCGCGCGGTGCTGAAGGCGGTGGAGTCCCGGAATCCCAAGCCGCGCTACATCGTCGGCGCCTCCGGCAAGGCCACACTGCTGGCGCGGGCGCTGCTGACCGATCGGATGTGGGAACGGGTCCTGATGCGGGATCTGCGCGGCTGACCCGGCTTCGTCTCAGCTGGGCCGCCCTGAAATACTGCCCCGATGCTCACGATGAACCGTCTGATCTTCAACCCGGTCGCCCACCGCGTGATGACGAATCCGCTCGTCTACCACCTGCTGTTCACCTCGTTCGTCACCAAGCGCTTCGCCACCCAGACCAAGATGCTCAGCGGCGACGACTGGCTGTTCCTGAACTACGGGTACGAAGAGGACCCGCCGATGGGGATCTCGCTGGAGGCGTCCGACGAGCCCAACCGGTTCTTCATCCAGCAGTATCACCGCACCGCCGCCCAGGTGGACCTCAAGGGCAAGAAGGTGCTGGAGGTCAGCTGCGGCCACGGCGGCGGTGCGTCCTATGTGACCCGCACGTTCAAGCCGGCCTCGTACACCGGCCTGGACCTCAACGAGACCGCCATCGAGTTCTGCCGGGCGCGACACACACTGCCCGGAATGGACTTCGTCCAGGGCGATGCCGAGAACCTGCCGTTCGCCGAGGGCTCCTACGACGTGGTGCTGCACGTGGAGGCCTCGCACCTGTACCCGCACCCGGCGAAGTTCTTCGACGGCGCGGCCCGGGTGCTGGCCAAGGGTGGGCACTTCGTCTACACCGACTTCCGCCGCCGCAGCGAACTGGACCAGTGGGACGCCGAGCTGGCCGCCACCGGGCTGCGGCTGGTGGCGCAGGAGGACATCAGCCTGGCGGTGCTGCGCGGCAACGAGAAGAACCTGGCCCGCAAGCAGGACATGATCGCCCACCACGGCAGCCTGGCGAAGTTCGCCAGCGCGGCGACCGACTGGACGTTCAACGGTGCGCTCAAGAACGGTGAGTTCGTCTACCGGCTGTACCACTTCACCAAGGACTGACCGGCAGCCGGCCGGGGGCTGCTACAACCCCCGGCCGACCAGCCAGTCGTCGATCTCCCCGGCGACCGCCTCCCAGCCGGGCTCGAGCATCATGTCGTGCCCCATGTCGGGGAAGAATCGGGCTTCGGTGCCGTAGGCGTGCGCCGTCGCCTCGATCTCCGCGCGGGTATGGATGCTGTCCTGCTCCGCGCCGAGCACCAGCAGCGGTGTCGTGACACGCTCCGGGCGCGGCCGGCGGAACAGCATGCAGTCCAGGCTCACCCGGGCGCTGTCTTCCTGCAGCCGGGCCGCGCACTCCAGCACCCGCTCCTCGGGGGTGTGCGCGGAGAAGAACTTCTCGCGCGCCAGGGCGGGAGTGTTGAGGAACGGCAGCGAGTTGCCGGTGACGATCATCTTGGCGAACTGACCGGGCCGGCGCCGCAGCCAGCGGAGGTTCGATCCGTAGCTGCCCTGCGGGGGGATCGCCGTCATCAGCACCCCGGCGGGCGCGGTGTGGGCCTCCAGATACTTCTGCACGATCAGGCCGCCCATCGAGTGGCCGATCACCACCGGCGGCACCGGCAGGCTCGCGGCGACCGCGGCGACGTCGGCGACGTAGTCGTCGGCGCTGCAGGTGCGCAGCGGCTTATCGGTTGCGCTGTTGCCGTGGCCGCGGAAGCTCAGCGCCATCGCCTGGTAGCCGCGGTCGGCGAAATAGCTCAGAAAATGCTCGTCCCAGCACCATGCGGCGTGCCAGGCACCGTGAACGAACAGCAGCGGGACCGGATGTTCCGGACTCACGCAACCTTTGTCGATCACCTCGAGCACTGGGCCGCTCCCTCTGTCCCCGGCCACGGTCGAAGACTGGGCCTCCCCCTCGCCCGGACCGCGCGTCAGCAGCGGGGTCCGGCGTGCCAGTAACGGTAGCAGCGGTTCGTGGGGCATCAACCGGTACGTCGTCACCAGCAGCCGGTTCATCCACCCGGGCGTCACCCGGCCGCGGCCGGCGGCGAGCCCGTCGATCGCCGCCCGGGCCACCTGGTCGGCGGACCGCCACATCGCCCGGGGCAGCACCTTCTCCCGCTCCCCCGTGCGGAAGCCGGCGACCACGTCCAGGTCGGTCGGGACCGGACCGGGGCACAGCGTCGTCGCAGTGACGCCGGTGCCGCGCAGTTCGGCGCGCAGACTCTCGGTGTAGGACAAGATGAACGCCTTCGCGGCGCCGTAGGTGGCCTGTCCCGGTAGCGGCCCGAATCCAGCCACCGACGACACGTTGAGCACCGCCCCGCGGCCGCGCTGCACCATGCCGGGCAGGAACCGGCCGCACAGGTCGACCACAGCCGCGACGTCGACCTCGATCAGCTGGAGTTGCCGCTCCGGTGCGGATCGCGCCGCCAGACCGACGATCGCCAGTCCGGCGTTGTTGATCAGGATGTCGGGTGTCAGGCCCAGTGCCGCAACACGATCCGGCAGCGCCGCGCGATCGGCACGGCAGGACAGGTCGGCGGGCAGCACGTGCGCCCGATCTAAGCCCAGGTCTGCGGCCACCACGCGCAACCGGTCTTCGCGCCGGGCCACCAGCACCACCTGATAGCCGCGGCGGCACAGTTCACGGGCGATGGCCGCACCGATGCCCGACGACGCACCGGTGACGATCGCCGTCCGATTCTCACCGGGCGCGGGAAGGGACACGTCCACACCTTAATCTTTTGGCCCGCCCGAGAGGCGCTGGGTGGTGGACTTGTGTACGCTGATGCCGTCTTAGGCGTGACATGAACGGGGGGTTCGATGACGCACGCTAAATACCGGTGGATGACCGTCGGTGCACTGGCCGGGGGTTGCGCCGGTCTGATGGGTATGACCGCGATGCTCAACGCGGGGTTCGCGCTCGGCGAGAACAGCGCACTGATCATGGGGTCGGCGTTCAATCCGACCCCGGATGACACCTACATGCAGAAGATCATGGATGGCTTCATCACCCCGGAGCACCCGTTCGAGGGGCAGCCGACGTTCGACGGCTACACGCCGGTGAGCGTGTTCACGCCGGAGACCGACTACGGTGCCGGGCTCACCCAGGGTGTGGCCGACCTGAACACCGCGATCACCAAGGCCCTCGCCGACGGCGGCAACGCCGTGGTGTTCGGCTACTCGATGAGCGCGTCGGTGGCCACCCAGGAATTGATCGACCTGGCGAAGTTGCCGCCCGGCGAGGCGCCGAGCCCGGACCACCTGCGGTTCGTGCTGCTGGAGGACCTGAACGGCCCCAACGGTGGGTTCTTCACCCGGATTCCTGGGTCGGGCATGCCGGCGATGCCGGATGACTCGCCCTATCACACCGACATCTACAACATCGAGTACAGCGGCGGCAGTGACCTGCCGCAGTACCTGTGGAACCCGTTCGCGGTGGCGAACGCGATGGCCGGCTACCTCGACCTGCACACCGCCTACCTGGCGAACTTTCCGACGACGACGTTCGATCCGGCCGCGATCCAGGATGCGGTGCAACTGCCGACGTCGGCGGCTGACATCAACACCGACTACTTCCTGATCCCGACCCAGGATCTGCCACTGCTGGCGGGATGGCGCACGATCCCAGGGATCGGCAACGCGATGGCAGACCTGATCCAGCCGGATCTGCGGGTGCTGGTGGATCTGGGCTACGACCGCTCCGGTGACGCCGACGTGGTCACCCCAGGCACCTTCACGGTGCCGAACATCGACTGGGACACCGTCATGCACAACCTCGAACTCGGGGCGCAGCAGGGCTACACCGCGTTCCTGATCGACCTGGGCATGTCGAAGGCGGAGATGCCGGACATCTACCCGTTCGTGCCGGACCTGGCGGGCCAGATCGCCGACCCGGGGATGATCGGGCTGTCGTAGTCGCCCGGGCGGGTCCGTTTCCCGGCGGATCCGCCCACCGGTCGGGTTGGTTCGGCGGCCCAGCTTCGGCTCTCCTGCGTCGAGCCTCGCTGACCGCTCGGGTTGATTCGGCGGCCCAGCTTCGGCTCTCCTCCGTCGAGCCTCGCTGACCGCTCGGGTTGATTCGGCGGCCCAGCTTCGGCTCTCCTCCGTCGAGCCTCGCTGGCCGCCGGGCTACGCCGCGGGCGTGATGTTGAAGATGGCGTCCCACAGGCCCTGGGCGTCGAACGGCCCGAGTATCCCGCTGTTGTCGACGATGTTGTACCAGTAGTCGCCGAGCGCGTCGTGGATCTGGGCGGCCGTCGGCAGGAAGTCGCTGGTGTCGATCGCCGGGTTCGGCGGCAGCGGGTTCTTCAGGTCCAGCAGGGTCTGGCCCAGCCGCCACAGCAAGCCCTCATAGTCGATGATCTCCGGCGTGGAGACGTTGGCCGTGCCGGCGTCATGGGCGGTCAGCCATTCGTCGATGATCTTGTTACCGGGCCACATTGCGTCGATCGCCTGGACGGCCAGCACGTAGCTCGGCGTGTTCCAGTCACCGGCATCGAAGATGTTGCCGCCGGGCTCGGGAAGCAGGCACTCACCGGGGCAGAACGGGCTGCCGGGGATGAACGGGTTGAACGCGACGATCATCGCCGCGAGGTCGGCCTGCAGCACCCGCAGGAACTCGGTCGGGTCCGGCATCTCGAACTTGCTGGCGTCGAACGGCGCCATCAGGCTGTTGAAGAAGTTCGTGAACGGCTGCTGGAAGTCCATCGCGTAGGACGTGCCGGTCCACGGCATCATCGGCGTGTCGGGGTCCATCTTCTCCAGCGCCGCCCACGCGTCCGGATGCTCGGTCTCCATCTCCGGGTGGGCCGCCATGATCTGCGCCGCGGTGCGGGTGCCCTCCCAGAGGAAGCCGTCGTGGCCGACACCGCTGTCCTGCAGGCCGGCCTGGGTGGCCGGATCGAAGTAGTAGGAGTTGCCGTTCGTCATGGCCGAGAACGGAATCTGGAACCAGTTGTCGATGATCGGCATCTTCTGCAGACCGGTGACGATCAGCAGACTCCAGATGGCCTGGTCGATCCAGGTGAACCCGGTGATCGGGCTGGTCGGCATCGCCGGCAGGCAGTCCAGGCTCTCACAGCTGGGGTCGGCGGGGATCTCCACCGCGGCGAGCATCGCCAGTTGCTGGGCCAGGCCGTCGTAGGCAAAGTCACCCTCATGGCCGGCGCCGGACAGCTCCGGGAACGGCACCATCATCTCGATCACCGACTCGAAGTGGCCGAGATCGCCGGGGTCCTCCCCCCAGACGTTCGTCGGGCTGCCGACCCACCACGGCCCGCTGTAGAACAGCGACTGAGCCAACGTGCTCATGGCGTGGATCTCATTGGCCGGGATGTTCAGGATGGCCTGGAACAGGTTCAGCGGGACGTTCAGCAGCGAGTCACCGGCGGTGAGACTGATGGATGGCTGAGTGAGTGACGGCGCCTGGACAGCCGGTACCGGGGTGACGGCGATGACGCCCGCGGTGGTGAGTGCCAGCCCGGCGGTGATGTACGGGCGCAGCGCGGCCGAGAGCGCCATGATCCTCCAGCTAAGGGTGCGGTGGTATGCGCCACGGTGTGTGGCCTAAGGCAATGTACCAAAGCAGGACTTATGCGCAAACCGTGAGTTTGCCAACCCAGGATCATGTGAATCTGGGAAATAAGTCAATTCAGTTCGAATCCATGTTCACTCATGCCGGTGTAGTGTTCTGAGCTCCACCGAAGCGGCCGGAAATGACCGTGACCCGGTCGCATGGTGCGGCCGGGTCACGAATCGTCGAACGTTTCAGAAGGTGAACGCGCTCGAGAGTTGGCTCCAGAAGTCGGCGAGGTCGTTGTACAGCCCGCCGGTCGGGTCGAGAACGTGCAGCCAGTCGCCCCACAGCAGCGAGGTGTCCAGGCCGCCGAAGTCGCCGAGGGTCTGCTGGTCCAGCGGCAGGTTCGGGTCGTAGCCGGGGATGATGAAACCCCCGTGCCCGTCCGACTCCCAGGGGCCCAGGAATCCCGGGTCGGTCATCCAGCCGGAGTTGACGAGCAGCTTCGACCACTCCGGGCCGAGGAACGCGACGATCTCGGCTTCTTGCTCCGGGCTGAAGGTGAAGTTCCCGGTCTGCAGGCCCATGATCCCGGCGTAGACCTGCTCATCGGTGGCGCCGTTGGCATCGCCGATGGCGTTCTTGGCGTCGGCAGCCTCGGTCAGGTCGATCCACTGCTGGATCACCGGGTTCGGCGTGCCGATGGCCTGAATCTGCTTCACCAGATCCAGGGTGGTGTTGCCCATCGGCGGCGAGAACGGCGGGTTGTCGCAGAGCCCCGGGCACTGCGGGCTGCCGGCGACATACGGGTTGAAGTCGATGATGAACCCGGCCCACAGCGCCTTGAGCGTCTGGAAGAACTCGGTGAACTCCGGGAAGTGGAACCCGGTGGTCAGGTTGTCACCGTTGACGCTCCAGTCGACCGGCGCCATCAAGCTGTCGAACCACTTCTGGAACGGCGCGGACGGGTCCAGTTTGAAGTCGATCCCCGCCCACGGCATCAGGTTCTCACCGTTCGGGCCTTCCACCGTGCCGGGGAAGCCGAAGCCCGGCTGCGGGGCGGCGGACCACGGCTCTCCGCCGTGGGTGGGTGCACCGGGCACCGAGCCGCCTTCGCCGACGCCGACATCCGGGTCGACGATGCCGCCCGCGGTGGGGTTGCCCACGTCACCCGGGCCGTCGGCGAAGTGGTACCCGTTGAGCATGTCGCTGATCGGAACCTTGAACCAGTTGGCGAACATCGGCAGCTGGTGGTCGCTGGGTCCGATGGAGTCGAAGAACTGCAGCATCCGGTCGAGTCCGGTGATCCCGGTGATCGGTTCGGTCGGCACCATCGGCGCACACTGCATCGCACCGCACGACAGGCTGACCGGCAGCATCGCAGCGGCGAACATCGCGAACTGCTGGCCGATGCCGGCGGTGCCGTTGGCCAGCGCGTCCGGGTCGATCTCGGGCTGGTAGACGCCGGAGATCTCGGGGGCGAACGGGAACATCATGTCCATGATCGCCATGAAGTGGCCGGGGTCGCCCGGGTCCTCACCCCAGATGTTGGTGGCGCTCGGCGTCCACCAGTTGCCGGTCCAGAAGAACGAGTTCGCCAGGACGTTCATCGCCGACATCTCGTTGAACGGGATGTTGACGAAGTCTTGGAACAGGTTGAACGGGATGTTGAGGATGGATTCCCCCGCAACCAGTTCCACCGTCCGCTCGACGGCAGACAGGCCCTGCTGCCACGGCGCGACGGGCAGAACCGGCGCGACGGCGACGGCTCCCGCAGCGGCGAGTGCAGCACCCATCTTCACGTACGGGTACTGGCGCTCGGCGTACTGCATTGAAATCCCCCTCCGTAATCCCCTTGAGACCACGTCACCATATAGGCAAGTTGATCTTGTTCCTAACCGAACCACACTATTGACGGCTGTAAAGTTAATAATGTGCACTAAATCACAGCGTCTTCGATGATGTTGTCGATTCGTGATTCGCGAGGGTATCGCCTGCACGCAGAAAAAGACCGGTTCCGCCACCGATGGTGGCGGAACCGGTCCAGGTTGGTCGGGTTAGAGCAGCCCCCCCAGGCTGCCCAGGCCCAGACCGTCGAGCAGGTTCGTGAACCCGTCGGAGGCGCCGAATGCGGCGCTGCCGGCGTCGGTGGGATCGGGCGCGGAGGCGCCGAGCACCGGGGTGAGGTCGTCGAAGTTCACCGGCTGGTAGCCGGCCAGCTTCGCCCAGTCGGCGAAGAACTGCTGCACGCCGGACTCCTTCATGAAGTCGGTGAGTTGCTGCATCATCGGCGACGTCGGGAACGAGATCGGGGTGTCCACGTTGGTCGGCGGGTTGTCCGTCGACGGGTTGCCGATGTCGAACCACTGCTGCAGCGACTGTGACACGGCGTTGTTGACGTCGACCTGGTGCGGGGTCGGGCCGTTGGCCATCCCGTAGAAGGCGTCCATCGGATTCTCGGTGTTGGCCTGCGTCAGCCAGTCCTCCAGCGAGGCGTTGCCCGGCCACATCTTGTTCAGCTCGCTCACCAGCGCCAGGGGCGTCGCCGACGGGTTGTCCAGGCAGGTCGTCCCGCAGAACGGGTCGCCGGGCGACGACGGGTCGAAGGCGATGATCTCGCCCGCGGTCAGCGTCTGCAGTGCCCGGCCGATCTCCTCGAAGGTCGGGATCTGGAAGCCGTCGGCGTAGGTGGTCGGGTCCACCGGCGCCTGCAGGTCATTGAAGAAGTGCTGGAACGGGTACATCAGATCCAGCTTGAACGTCTCGTTGGACCACGGCATCAGGTTCACCGGGTTGCCGTTGCCGTTGACGACGTCATCGGTGCCGGGGACGACGTGAATCCCCTCCGACTGAGTCGCGGCGTCCTGGGGCAGATCCTTGATGTCGGCCGGGGTCGCCGGATGGGTGCCGGCGAAGCCCAGGGTGGTGTCGCCGGGCACCGAGCCGTCGGGCTGCCCGGCGGCGTTGGTGCCGATGCCCATCGAGGGGTCGACCGCGGTGGGGAACGTGTAGCCGTTCTGCAGATCCGACAGCGGCACCTTGAACCAGTTGTCGAACAGCGGGTAGGACTGGGCGCCGAAGAGCGAGGCGAAGAACCAGGCGTTGTGGTCAAAGAAGCTGGAGCCGGTGATCTCACTGGACGGCAGCAGCGGTGCGCTGTAGTCGGCGTCGCTGGACGGGCTGACCGGGATCTCGGCATCGGCGAGCAGGGTGAACTGCTGGCCCAGGCCCAGGTGGCCGGCCGCGGCGTCGTCCCAGCTGAACCCCGGAGCGCCGGGCTCCGGGGTGCCCTGCCCGGAGATCGCAGCGAACGGGAACATCATGTCGAAGATGCCCAGGAAGTGGCCCGGGTCGCCCGGGTCCTCGCCCCAGATGTTGGTGGCGCTCGGCGACCACCAGTTGCCGCTGTAGATCAGCGCGTTGCCCAGTTCGGTCATCCCGCCGAGTTCGGTGCTGGGCACGTTGACCAGCGCCTGGAACAGGTTCAGCGGCACGTTCATCAGCGAATCCGCACCGTTGACCAGCTGCAGCTCCCGTTCGACGGCGGTGAGCCACGGTGACATGGGCACCGGCGTGACCAGCGCGGCGGCGACCACGCCCGCCGCAGCCAGCGCAGTGACCTTCGCGTCCGGAACGCGTTTGGCGGCGTCCATGAATCCCCCTCAATCACGGTGTGACACAAGCTCGCTGAACCTACACCTGATCGGTACGTTCAGGCTAGCCAAACCGGTCATTCAGAAGTATTCACAGCGAACTGGCAACTTCACATCTCTGACAAGGGATTTTCCATCCAAAAGGTATCAATTAGCCGGCCAGGCGCGGTTGCCGTACCCATCCAGGTGGATTACCTCCTCGACCGGTTTGCGGGTGGTGGACCCGTACCGGCCGCGCGGCCAGCCCAGCGGGACGATGCAGCAGGGCGTCACATCCCGGGGCAGCCCCAGCGCCCGCCGCACCGCACGCTGATTCCACAGCGGCAATGTGATCAGGGAGGCGCCGAGTCCCATCGCCCGCGCGGCCAGCAGCAGATTCTGCACGCTGGGATAGATCGATCCCCAGTAGGCGGATTCGGCGATGTGCGGCATCCGCACCACCGGCAGCCGCCCTTCCCGCGCGCCGAGCCGCAGGCAGGCCACCACCAGCACCGGGATCTCGGCGAAGTGGTCGATCTGCCACTGCATCGCCTTGGCGATCCCGGCGATCGCCGGATCCCGCTTGATCTTGCGCCGCAGCACCACGTCGCGCTGGATCTTCCAGGCCTGCCGGTAGCGGTTGGCCAGCTCCTCCTTGACCGCTCGGTCCCGTACGACGATGAACTCCCAGTTCTGCCCGTCGTTGCCGGTCGGCGCCCGCAGCGCCAGTTCGATACAGCGCCGTACCACCGCATCGTCGACCGGGTCGGAGTACACCCGGCGGATCGCCCGCTGGGTCATCATCGCCTCGGCCAGCGGCATGTCCAGCCGGGCCAGCGCGTCCTCGACGGTCGGGACGTGCGTCGGGGAGAACCGCGGCGCGTCAGGCATTCTCGCCCAGCCACTCGGCGGTGAACCGCTGGATGTCGGGGATGCCCTGGGCGAACTCCTTGGCCAGGAAGCTCTCGATGGGCCCGCCGACCAGCGGCATCTTGAACTCAATGGTCCCGGTGAGGTCCATCCGCGACCCGGTGCCGGCGGGCGCCAGCAGCGCGGTGCCGCCGCCCCGGCCCGGCGCACCGACCACCGCCACGTCGATCACGCCGGTGACCGTGCCGTCACCGGCAGGCGTCCACACCTCGGTGGTGACGATGTTGAGGTCACCCCGGTAGATCTTGGTCAGCATCCCGGGCAGTGCGCCGTGCGTCAGGTCCTCTTTGACGACCACCCGCACGGTGCCGTCGGGTTCGACGGTCAGCGACTCCAGGGTCTTCTCACCGCCGGTGAAGGCGGCGTTCCGGGCATGCCAGTAGGACTCGTTGCCGAACGCGGCGTGCACCTGCTCGACGGTGGCCGGCGACTCGAAGACGATGTCGAAGGAACGGGGCATGGTGAAAGCCTTCCTCTACTTCCCGAACAGCCGGCCGGCCAGACCGGCGGCGAACTTGCGGACTGAGTCCAACTGCTCCGGCTGCACATTGGTCGGCGGCAGCCGCAGCCCGAGGAACCGCTCCCGATAGGTCCCGGTACCCAGATAGCTGGTCAGCGCCAGCATCGACCGGGCCGAATCACCGGGGTAGGTCAGGTGGATCTCGTCGGTGTACCGGCCGCCGCACTGCTCACCGAGCCGGCACACCTCGGCGTAGTTCTCCTGCCAGAAGCTGCGGCAGACGGTGAACACCGCGAACGGCTTGTCGGCCAACAGCTTTCGCGCCTCGTCGGTCTGCAGGAAGGACCGGATGGGCATCGCCGGCGCCTTCCACCAGGTCGGCGACCCGATGCAGATCAGGTCGTAGTCGCCGTCGCGCACCGCATCCGGGGTGCGGATCTCCCCCGTCTCACCGTTCTGCTGCGCCTTGAGCACGCTGAGCATGTCCGGCCAGACCCGGTGCAGCGGGAACTGCGCAAACCGGGGCGAGTACTGCGGATCGGTGAACTCGATGGGCGCCTCGACCACCTCACAGCCGCGCTCGGCGAACACCTCACCGGCCGCCTGCAGCATCTTGCGGGACTGCCCGGAGTAGCTGTAGTACAGCAGCAGGATCCGCGGCGGTCTCCCGTCGGGCTGGGTACCGGTGTCATCCGCCATCTGCGCCTCCATCATTCGACCGTGCGGTGCGTTGCATTGACCTCGAGCGTATTAGGCTCGCCGACGTGTCCGACAAGATCCCCGTCGACCTGCACGGTGCAGCGCAGACGATGCTGACGACGCTGTACCTCAAGGCACTCGACGCCGACCTCGACCGGCCGGTGCTCGGCGACCGCTACGCCAAGCAGGCCGTCGAGCGCATCGAGTTCGACTTTGCCGGGCTCAAGGCGCCGGTGAAGTGGGCGCCACTGGTAACGGTGCGCACCGCGCAGTACGACATCTGGGCGGGCCAGTTCCTGGCGGCCAACCCGAATGCCGTCGTCATCCACCTGGGCTGCGGACTGGACGCACGGGTGTTCCGGCTCGACCCCGGCCCGGACGTCTCCTGGTACGACGTCGACCAGCCGCCGGTGATCGCATTGCGCGAGAAGATCTTTCCGGCCCGGCCCGGCTACCGGCTGATCGCCACGTCGGCGACCGACCCGTCCTGGCTCGATGACATCCCGACCGACCGGCCGGTGCTGCTGCTGGCCGAGGGCATCAGCATGTACCTGACCGAGGCCGACGGTGTGGCGCTGCTGCAGAGCATCGTCGACCGGTTCGGGTCCGGTGAACTGCAGATCGACTTCTACAACTGGCTGGGCATCAAAACCCAGAAGATGCAACGGCTTCAGCGGCAGTCCGGCTCGACGCTGCACTGGGCCGTCAACGGCCCCGAGGACATCCTGAGTCGGGTCACCGGGATCCGGTTGCTGGCCGCCACCAACCTCTTCGACGCGGAGACCTTCGCCCGCGTGCCGGCCGGGTTCGCCCGCACCGGCCGGCTGATCGGCGCGCTGCGGCCGGTGCACGGCCTGCTGCAGTACCACCGCTACGCCTTCGGCCCCACCGGCTGACCGGTCTAGCCGGCGGTCTGCCGTTCGGCGATACCGGCCAGCAGTGCCCGGATCGCCTCCACCGACCGCTCCGGAGCCGGCCCGTGCGAGTGGTATTCGATGTTGAGCTGCCCGGCGAAGATCTGGGTGAAGTAGATGTCGATCCCGGCGCTGACGGCGAAGTACAGCTCACCGTGCGTGGTGGTGACCTCCACCCCCGCTGGGGTGCGCACCGGCGGAACCAGACCGTTGTTGCTCAATACGACGACGTCCGGCATTCCCGGCGGGTTCCCGACGTACTGCGGGCTGAAATGCAGCCGGGACTGCTGGATGACGCCTTCGTCGAGGTCCTTCTGGAAGGTTTGGGCGATGTCGCGGGCGACGTCGACCAAGTCGGTCTTGGCGTCGATCTCCGCCAGGTAGGTGGCCAGCCCGATCGGGTTGGTGCAGCCGGTCGCCGAAACCGGCGGTGACAGAAAGTATCTCAGGTCGACGGTGTAGACGTAGGGCACCGGGATGCTGAGCTTGCCGCGCAGCTGCCACTCCGCGGTCAGCACTGCCGCCGACAGCACCGCGTGCAGGCTCAGGTCGTGAGCCTTGCCGAATGCGACGACGGCGTCGGTCTCCGCTTCGCTGAGCCGGCAGGACGCCATCGGGACCAGCATCGGCGAGTCCGGCTTGGCGTCGGTGACGGCGCGGCGGGTGGGTGGCAGGTCGTAGGCGAACAGCGCCGGCATGAATCGCTCGATGCCGGAACGCTTCTGCTTCTCCACCCCGCGGTCGGCGAGCACCGCCTCGATCGACTCCGGCGCCGGTTCGACGGTGATCGCACCGAGCCGCCCGGTGGTGACCAGGTCGGTGTAGAAGGAGAGCATCTCCTCGATCAGCGCGTACATGTGGTGCCCGTCGGCGACCGCGTGGTGCACGTACAGCGTCGGCTGGGCCCGCCCGTCCCGGATCAGCAGCCGCAGGTGCACCAGCGACTCGGTCTGGTCGAAGTGCAGCGGCGGAGCCGGTGTGTCGCCCTCGAGCTCCACCACCTCGATCGGCTCGGGCAGCAGGTCGTCGGTGACGAACTGATGCCGGCCGTCGGGCAGCTGCTCGATCCGGCCGGTGAGGATCGGATGCGACTCCAGCAGCGCCTCGTACGCCTCGGAGAGCAGGTCGACGTCGACCGGGCCCGTCACGTGCGCGGCGAGGCCCACGAAGTTCTGGGTCTCGGCGAGCATCTCCTCGCTGAGCGCCAACTTGCGGATGACCGAGGTGGCAAACACTGTCGCGACTCTCCCCTATGCGCTGTCCGAGGACAGGTCCACCAGCACCAGTTCCTCTTCGTCGTCTTCTGCCGCATCCGCCAGATCGGCTTCGGCGACCGCGGCCCGGACCAGTTCAAGCACCGTCGGGCCGAACCCGGTCGCGATCGCCTGCACCGTGCTCTCGGACAGCCGGCGGGTGTCGTACCACCAATCCAGGTGCAGCACACCGCCGGTCCGATAGGCCCGAAGCTCCAGTGCGTGGCCCAGGCCGGGCACGGCCTCGCGCACCGGCAGCGCGGTATCAGGGTCGAACTGCACCGGGGCGTCCTCGCCGACAAGAGCGGCGACGTCGGGAATCGTTCCGGCGTAGGTGAAGTGGACGTCGGCGGGGCGAACCGCGCCGAGCAGCCGAGCGGTCGGTGCGTACAGGTAGCGCAGCAGCCCGTACCCGATCCCGTAGTGCGGGACGGCGCCGAGCTTGTCGTGAACCTCGTCCAGCGCGGCCCGGGCGCCGTCGTCACCGCCGGCCGAGCAGGTCAGCGTCACCGGGTACACCGTGCTGAACCAGCCGACGGTGCGGCGCAGGTCGACGTCCGGTTTGAGCACCGAGCGGCCGGTGCCCTCCACGTCGACGGCGACGGTGCCCTCGCCGACGACAGCGCCCACCGCGCGGCCCAGTGCGGCCAGCAGGATCTCGTTGACCGGCAGCCGTAGCCGGCGCCGGGCGTCGTCGATCTCGCTGGTGTCCAGCGCGGTCAGCGACGACTCCACCTTCGCCAGATCGGCGGCCGCCGGCGGTTCGGCGACCTCCGAGCCGACCCGCAGCGTCGGCGCCGACGTGGCCTGCAGCCAGAACTCCCGGCTGGCCAGCACCGCCGGATGGGTGGCCAGACCGGCACAGCGCTGCGACCATTCGGCCCAGCCGACACTCACCGGCTGCAACTCGATGTCGTTACCCGCCAGCCGCTGACCGAACGCGGTGAAGATGTCGGTGAGCAGGATGTCGCGGGACGCCTCGTCGCCGACCATTGCGTGCAGGCTCAACGCCAGGTAGCTCGGCGCACCCGGGTGGCTGGCGACGTACGTCGCGCTCAGCGGCGGGCTGGCCAGGTCCTGGTCGCGGATCTGCTCGCCGAGGATGGTCAGCACGGCGTCGTGCTCACGGGTGACGCCCTCGGGCAGCGTCCAGGTGGCGAGTTCGGTGAACTCGGCCGGCTCGGCGATGCGCTGCTCCCAGGTGCCGGCGTGCTCGCTCAGCCGCAGCCGCAGCGCGTCGTGGTGGTTGACCACCGCGGTCAGCACCGCCCGGACGTCGTCGGCGGAGACGTCGGAGCGCAGCCGCAGGATCAGCGGGATGCGCCACCGGCCGTGCTCACGCACCCCGTGGTCGAGGAAGTACGCGATGTTCGGCGGCACCGGCGGGCTGGTCACCTCGCCGGGGACCTGACGGGCCAGGCCGCCGGCGGCGTACCGGGCGGTCAGCGCCCGGGCCAGCCCGGAGACGGTCGGGTTGTCGTAGAGGTCCTGCGGGGTGAGGTCCAGCCCCTCGTGGGAGGCGGCCATCGCGACGCTGATCGCCACCAGCGAGTCGCCGCCCACGTCGAAGAAGTTCGCGTTGCGGTCGACCGAGCCGACACCCAGGCAGATCCCCCAGATGCGGCGCAACGTCGCCTCCAGCGTCTCACCGCCGCCCGCCTGGCCTGCGGATCCGGAGCCGCCACCCGATGCGCTCGCCGCGCCGTTGCTGACCCCGCCGCCGGTCCAGGTCGCCCCGGCGTTGTGCTCCAGCCAGTGCCGCTGCCGCTCGAAGCCGTACCCCGGCAGGAGGATGCGTTTAGGCTGGTAGCCGCCGCGCAACGGCGAGAAGTCCACCTCGACGCCGGCGGCCCAGAGCTGACCGAGCGCCAGCAGGAAGGTGTCGCGGTCGTTGCGGTTCTGCGCGTGGTGGCGCATCAGCCGGACCGCCCGGTGCCCAGCACCCCACTTGGGGTGGCGGGCGGCCGAGGCGGTCAACGTGGCGCCCGGGCCGACCTCCACCAGGACGCGGTTCGGGTCGTCGAGCAGGGTGCTGATCTCATCGGCGAACCGGACCGTCGCCCGCACGCTGCGTGCCCACGTCGCCGGGTTCGTCGCCTCGCTCGGCGCCATCCAAGTGCCGGTGAGGTTGGACAGCAACGGGATCTGCGGCTCCCGCAGCGTCTGCCGCGACAGGAACGCGGTGAACTCCGAGGTCATCGACTCCATAAGCCGGGAGTGGAAGGCGTGCGAGGTGCGAACCCGCCGCGCCGTGATCCCGGCCTGCTTGAGGCGCCCGGTGAAGTCCCGGATCGCCTCGTCGGATCCGGCCACCACACAACTGTCCGGGTCATTGACCGCGG
Source organism: Mycolicibacter acidiphilus (assembly GCF_018455725.1). GTDB lineage: Bacteria > Actinomycetota > Actinomycetes > Mycobacteriales > Mycobacteriaceae > Mycobacterium > Mycobacterium acidiphilum. The sequence goes on along the minus strand of NZ_JAHCLR010000039.1, from coordinate 10,644 downwards.
CCAGGTCAACGTCCCCGCCCAGGTACTGCTGCACGGCGTCGGGGCTCAGCGGCACCGCGACCATCACGCCGCGCGGGGCGGCGTGCATCAGCCGAGCCCGCATCGCCACCACCTTGATCGCGGTGTCCAGGTCGAACACCCCGGCGATGGTGGCCGCGGCGTACTCGCCGATGCTGTGCCCGACCAGCGCGGCCGGGCGCACCCCGTAGCTCTCGATCAGCTTCGCCAGCGAGTACTCGACCGTGAACAGCGCCGGCTGCGTCCGGTCGGTGCGCTCCAGGTCGCGGGCGGCGCCGTCGAAGATCTCCGCTTTCAGGTCGAACCCGAGCTCGGCGTTGAAACCGGCCACGCAGGCGTCGAAGTGCTCGGCGAACACCGGTTCGGTGTCGTAGAGACCGCGGGCCATCCCGATGTGCTGAGCGCCCTGGCCGGGGAACAGGAAGACCACCCGGTCGGTGGAGTCGACGCCGGTGACCCCGTCACCGATGAAGACGTTGTCGTGCTCGGCGGCGGTCAGCACCGCCGCGGCGTCGGCGCGGTCGGCGACCACCGCGGCCAGTCGCAGTGGCTCCGGGTGCCGGCCCGCCAGGGTGTGCGCGACGTCCGCCAGGTTCGGCGCGTCGTCGGCGTCACCCCGGGTGAGTTCGGCGGCCAGTTCCGAACGCGCCTGTGCCAATGCGGCTTCCGTGCGCGCCGACAGCAGCAGCACCTCCGGGCCGGGCCGCGGCGCGGCGGTGGACACGGCCTCGGGCCACTCCTCGACAATGACGTGGGCGTTGGTGCCGCCCACCCCGAATGCGCTGACCCCGGCGCGCCGGATGCCGTCGGACTCCCACGGCCCGTACTCGCTGCGAATCCGGAACGGCCCGGACTCCAGGTGCAGTTCCGGGTTAGGGCTGGTGTAGTGCAGGGTGGCCGGGATCGCCCGGTGCTTGAGGCACAGGATGGTCTTGATCAGGCTGGCGATACCGGAGGCGGACTCCAGGTGGCCGATATTGGATTTCACCGAGCCCACGAAACAAGGGGCGGCACGGGGCTTTTCGGAGAGCTCGAACGCCTGGCGCAGCCCGTCGATCTCGATCGGGTCGCCCAGCGGGGTACCGGTGCCGTGCGTCTCGATGTAGCTGATAGTGGAGGCGTCGATCTCGGCGATCGCGTGCGCCTCGGCGATGACGTCGGCCTGGCCGGCCGCGGTGGGCGCGGCATAGGTCATCTTGGTGGCGCCGTCGTTGTTCAGCGCCGACGCACGGATCACCGCGTGGATGCGGTCGCCGGCCTCGACCGCGGCCTCGAGCGACTTGAGCACCACGACACCGGCGCCGCTGCCGAAGATGGTGCCGTCGGCGCGCACGTCGAACGGGCGGCAGTGTCCGGTCGGCGAGACCATCGAACCCGGCTCGGCCCAGTACCCGACGTCGTGCGGGACCCGCAGCGACGAGCCGCCGGCCAGTGCCATGTCGCATTCGCCGTTGAGGATGCTCTGGCAGGCCAGGTGCACCGCCACCAGCGCCGACGAGCAGGCGGTCTGCACCGACAACGCCGGGCCGCGCAGGTTCAACTGGTAGGCCACCCGGGTGGCCAGGTAGTCCTTGTCGTTCTGCATCGACAGGTTGACCATGTCGAACGAGATGCCCTGCCCCAGAATCCGGTTCGGGTCGTAGTGCGACATCAGGTTGTGCAGCAGGTAGCCACTGGTGGTGCTGGTGCCGTAGACGCCGACCGCGCCGTCGATGTCACCAGGGTGATAGCCGGCGTCCTCCAGGGCGTGCCACGCGGTCTGCAGGAACAGCCGCTGCTGCGGGTCCAGCGTCCGGGCGGCCTGCGCGGTGATGCCGAAGAACTCCGCGTCGAACTCGTCGATGCCCTCGACCAGGGCGGCGCGTCGCACGTAGGTGTGGTTGGCCAGCGTCTTGTCCGGTACCCCGGCGGCGCGCAGGTCGTCGTCGCTGAGCGTGACGATGGACTCCCGGCCGTGGCGCAGGTTGTCCCAGAACGCCGACAACGTGCGGGCGCCCGGAAAACGCCCGGCCATGCCGACGACCGCGATCGCGTTGGGCGGCAATTCGTTGCTGGTGGTCACAGTTTCGGCTCTCCTACTTTCGCCGTGCCGCGGCCCGTTGCCGGGCGGCGGCACGCTGCTGGGCGCGGCTGCGGACGTCACCAGTGCCGCCGCCGTCGGTGCCGCTCTCCTGCTGCGCCAGTCCCAGCTGGCGGATCAGGTCGGCGGCCAGGTCGGTCAGGGAGGCGCCCTGCAGCAGCAGGGCGACCGGCGGCTCCGCGCCGAAGTCACCGCGGACGGTGTTGCGGATGCGGACCGCCATCAGCGAGTCCATCCCGAGTTCGGTCAGCGGGCGGGCGGTGTCCAGCACGCTGTCCTTCGGGTAGCCCATGATCGCCATGACGCGTGAACCCAGCCGGGCGGTGACGACCCGGAGGGCCTCGGCGGCATCGAGCGCGCGCAGCGCGTCCGGGCCGGCCCAGTCGTCGTCCTCGGCGTTGAGGTCGAGTTCCTCGGCGAGCGTCGCGAAGTAGCCGAGCTGCTGCAGTTCCGGGAAGGCCGCGGCCACCCGGTCCAGCCGCAGCCGTGCCACGCCGACCCGGTCCAGGTCGCCGGTGAGGATCGCCGCCAGCGCCTCCATGCCCTCGTCGGGGCTGATCGGGTCCAGTGCGCTGAACTTCAGCTCCTGCGCCACCCCGACCCCGGACCACTGGCCCCAGTTGATCGTGATCGCCGGCAGACCCGCGGCCCGCCGGTACGCCACCAGGCCGTCCAGCCAGGCGCTGGCGGCGGCGTAGGCGGCCTGCCCGGGCGCGCCGAGCAGCGACGACGTCGAGGAGAAGCCGACCCACCAGTCCAGGTCTTTGCCCGCGGTGGCCACGTGCAGCCGCAGCGCACCGGCCGCCTTCGGGGCCCACACCCGCGCCAGCGTCTCCGGGTCGATGCCGACCACGATCTGGTCGTCGATGACCGCGGCGCCGTGGATGATGCCGCGCAGAACACAGCCGGTCTCCTCGGCGGCGGTCACCAGGCTCTCGGCCACCCCCGGCGACGCCAGGTCACCGGAGACCACCGCGATCTGGGCGCGTTCACCCAGCTCGGCCAGGATCGCGCGCTGCTCGTCGGACGGCTGCGAGCGGCTGTTCAGCACGATCCGCGCCGCGCCCTGGTCGATCAGCCAGCGGGCCGTCACCAGGCCGATGCCACCGAGGCCGCCGGTGAGCACGTACGCGCCGTCGGAGCGGACGGCGGGGACACCGGTGTCGCGCAGCGTGGCCCGCTCCAGGCGTTCCACCCGGCGGTGCTGACCGCGCCAGGCGACGACGTCGTCGGTGCTGTCCAGGCCCAGTTCGGTGACCAGCGCCGCCGCGGGTTCGGCCGCGTCGTCGAGGTCGATCAGTCGGGTGTGCAGGTCCGGGTGCTCGTAGGCCAGCACCCGCACCAGGCCCTTGAGGCCGCAGATCGACGGGTCGCCGTGTTCAAGCGGCGGTCCCAGTTTCGGCTCTCCTCCGTCGTGCCTCGCTGAACCGCCGGCTTCAGTGTCAGCGACAGTGAGCCCGTTGCGGCTCACCAGCCACAGCCGCGGCGGGGTGCCGTGCCAGCCGCTGACGATCGTGCGGACCGTCGCGGCGACCGACCAGGCCAGGTCGCGGCCGCGCTCCGGTGCCGCGCCGGCGTCGGTGCCGTCGAATTCACTGCGGGCGGCGAACACCAGCACCCCGGCCGGCGGCAGCTGCGGGTCGGCGGCGGCGTCGGTGAACGCCGTGCGCACCGCGGACTCACTGCGCAGATCCGCGGTGACGACGCGGCGGGTGTCGGAGGCAAAGCGCGACACGAAATCGGTTGCGACGGCTTCGCTTTCGGTGCCGTCAGTCAGCAGCAGCCAGCTGCCGTCGACCGGCGCCGCAGGCTGGGCCGGCACCGGCGCGTCGATCCAGGCGGTGTCGAAGATCTTCTGCGTGAGCGGCAGCGGCACCGTCCGGCGTTGCACGCGCTGCAGGTAGATGCCGCCGAGTTCGGCGGTCGTCGCCCCGGTGTCGTCGGTCAGCACGACTCGGCCGAGGATGCCGCCGTCGTCGTGGCTGAGCAGTTCGGCGTAGCCGCGGGCCCGCCGGCCGACTTCGCCGAAGACCCGGATGGTCTCGACGGCCACCGGCAGATAGGTGGCCTCCCCCGAACCGGTCAGCGACTCCTCGGGCAGCGCCGCGGCCAGGCACTGCAGCGCGGCGTCGAGCATTACCGGGTGGATCCGGTAGCCGCGGTGCGCGGTCGCCTCGTCCGGCAGCACGATCTCGGTCTCCGACGCGCCACCGGGCTTGCGCACGATCCGGGTCAGCGCTGCGAACGCCGGTCCGTGCTGCAGCCCGGTGCCGCGTAGCGCCGCGTACAGGTCCGCCGGCGACAGCGTGGTGCCGGAGCCTGCGGCGGCGGGCCGCTCGCCCGGCACTCCGGCCGGTGCGGCGCCCACCCGGGCGACGGCGTGCCGGATCCAGGATCCGCCGGCCGCCCGCGAGTGCACCTCCACCCGCAGCCAGCCGGTGTCGGCACCGGCCGCATCGGTTTCGGTGAGCAGCTGGGTGGTCACCTCGGTGCGCTCGTCAAGCCGCAGCATCTGCTCGACCTCGACCCGGTCGACGGCCACCGCATCAGCCGGCAGGCTCAGCGCCTCGCCGGCCGCGGCCAGCGCCATCTCGGCGAATCCGGTTGCGGGCATGACGATCTGGCCGTGCACCTTGTGGTGCGCCAGCCACGGCACGATGTCGGTGCCGACGTCGGCCCGCCAGACGTGGCCGTGACCGGACGGCAGCTCCACATGCACGCCCAGCAGCGGGTGCGCGTCGGCGGTGTGCCGGTTCATGGCGGTCGGGGCGGCCCAGTACCGGACGTGCTGCCACGGGCGCGGCGGCAGGTCGGCGCGGCGGGCGTCCGACTGCGCCGGCGCCGCGGACGGCGGTGCGACGGTCGCCAGGTTGGTGTGGAAGACCAGTTCCTCGTCTTGCTCGCGCAGCAGCGTTCCGGTCACCAGCTGAACGCCGCGCGCCGACTCCAGCGTGCCGTTGATCGCGTGGCTGAGCAGCGGGTGCGGGCTGACCTCGATGAACGTGGCGTGACCGGCCGCCGCGGCGGTGACGGCCTGGCTGAACCGGACCGGGTTGCGCAGGTTGTCCACCCAGTAGGCGGCGTCGAATGCCGGGGTGCCGGTTCCACTCTGGCCGACGGTGCTGATCAGCGGGATCTTCGGTGTCATCGGGCTCAGGTCGGCCAGCGCGGCGCGCAGGTCGGCCAGGATCGGGTCGACGGTCGGGTGGTGCGACGCGACGTCCACCTCGACCCGGCGGGCCAGCTTGCCCTGGGCGTCCACGACCGCGACGACCTTGTCGACCTGCTCCGGCGGACCGGCGATGACGGTCTGCTCCGGTGCGGCGTACACCGCCACGGTGAGGTCGGGGTAGTCGGCGAGCAGCTTCTCGGCGGCCTCGGGAGCCAGTTCCAGCAGCGCCATCGCACCCTGGCCGGAGAGCCGGGCCATCAGCTTGGATCGGGTGGCGATCACCTTCAGGCCGTCGGCCGGGCTCAGTGCGCCGGCGACCACGGCGGCGGCGACCTCCCCCATCGAATGCCCGATGACGGCGTCCGGCTCCACCCCGTGTGCGCGCCAGAGCGCGGTCAGCGTCAGCTGCATGCCGGTCAGCACCGGCTGGATGCGGTCGATGCCGACCACCGGCTCACCGGATTCCAGCACGCCGCGCAGCGAGAAGCCGACCTGCGCCACGAAATCCGGCTCCAGTTCGTCGACGGCGGTGGCGAACGCCGGTTCGTCGGCCAGCAGCCGCCGGCCCATGCCCGCCCACTGCGAACCCTGACCGGAGTACAGGAAAACCCGACCGGATCCGCGCAGCGCCTCCCGCGGGCCGACCACGCCGGGCGCCGGGTAGCCGCCGGCGAGCGCCCGCAGCCCGGCCAGTGCCTGCTCGGTGTCGCGTGCGCTGACGGTGGCGAACTTCGCGTACCGGCTGCGGTGGTGGTTGAGGGTGTCGGCGACCTCGGTCAGCGGCACCTGCGCGCCGTCGCCGGCCAGCCAGTCGGCCAGGCTCAGCGCCCAGTCCGCCACCCGCTGGTCGGTCTTACCGGAGACGACCAGGGTGGTCACCGGGGTCGCGGATTCGCCGGCCGGCGCCGCGGCCGGGGCGTCGGGGCCCTGCTCGAGCACCACGTGGGCGTTGGTGCCGCCCAAGCCGAACGAGGACACCGCGGCCCGGCGCGGGCCCTCGGCCGCCGGCCACGAGGTCATCTCGGTGGGGACGAACAGCCGGGTCGGTGCCGGGTCGATCGACGGGTTCCACTTGGAGAAGTGCAGGTTCGGCGGGATCTGCCCGTGCTGCACCGCCAGGGTCGCCTTGATGAAGCCGGCGATGCCGGCGGCGGCCTCGAGGTGGCCGATGTTGGACTTCACCGCGCCCAGTGCGCAGCGGTCGGTGCCCTTGCCGTACACGTCGGCGAGCGCCTCGAATTCGATCGGGTCGCCTAAAGCGGTTCCGGTGCCGTGGGTTTCGATGAGGTTCACCGAACCCGGCGGGACGTTCGCGTTGCGCAGCGCCTGCCGGATCACCTCGCTCTGGGCGATGGTGTTCGGCGCGGTCAGGCCGTTGGACCGGCCGTCCTGGTTGATCGCCGAACCGCGGACCACGGCTAGCACCCGGTCACCGTCCCGGACGGCGTCGGTGAGCCGCTTGAGCACCACGATGCCGGCGCCCTCACCGCGGACGAATCCGTCGGCGCCGGCGTCGAAGCTGTGGCACCGGCCGCGCGGGGACAGCATGCCCCACTTGGCCATCGCGATCTGGGTCTCCGGGCGCAGGATCAGGCTGACCCCGCCGGCCAGCGCCAGGTCGCTCTCCCGCATCCGCAGACTCTGGCAGGCCTGGTGGATGGTGACCAGCGACGACGAACACGCCGAGTCCATCGCGACGGCCGGCCCGCGCAGGCCCAGCAGGTAGGCGATCCGGCCGACCGCGACGGCGTGCGCGGTTCCGGTGGCGGTGTAGCCGTCGATGGCGTCCGGGTTGGAGCCGGAAATGCCCTGGTACTCGGTGTAGTAGATGCCCATCATCACCGCGGCGCGGACACCGGCCAGCTTCTCCGGCGACATTCCGGCGTGCTCGAGCGCCTCCCAGGCCACCTCCAGCAGCAGCCGCTGCTGCGGGTCCATCGCCTCGGCTTCACGCGGCGAGATCCCGAAGAAGTCGGCGTCGAAGCCGGCGACGTCATTGGTGAGGAAGCCGCCCCATTTCGAGGCCATCTTTCCGGGCACCAGGGTGTCCGGGTCGTAGTACTCGTCGGCGTCCCAGCGATCCGCAGGCACCTCGACGATCGCATCGGTGCCGTCGGCGAGCATGCCCCAGTAGGCGTCGGGTCCGGTCGCGCCACCGGGCAGCCGGCAGCCGACGCCGACCACGGCGATCGGTTCGGCGGCCGCGGTCTGTGCGGCCTTCTCGAACTTGCCGTTGAGCTCGTCGCGTTTCTCGGCCGGCAGCGCCGCCATCCGGTCGAAGATCGTCGTCATCAGAAAACACCGTTCTCACTGCCGGCCGAAGCCGACTCCACGCTGCCGAACAGCTCGTCCAGCACCCCGCCCGCGGAATCGAACGCCAGGTCACCGTCGTCGGGACCCTGCTCGTCCTGCGGCGGCTGCTGCACTGCCAACAGCCCCACCAGATGTTTTGCCAGTGCCCCGACGCTGGGATGGTTCCACAGCATCGACGCCGACAAGTCCACCCCCACCAACTGCTGCGTCTCTTTCAGAACCGTCATCGCGACCATCGAGTCGAGCCCCATTTCGGGGAACGGCCGATCCACGTCGACCGCTGCCGCCGATGTCCGAAGTTCGCGGGCAAGGATAGCTTGCAGCCGCACCGTCAGCTCACCGAGTCGGCGCTCGGCGGGGATCTGCGACCAGTCCGGAATCCCGGCATCCGGCGACTCCGCCGGGTCCGCGGCGCCCGCACCGTCGCCGGCGGTCGCGGCGGCCGCGTCGGCTTCGCCCACCAGTTCGGCGAAGTAACCGAGGTCACGGAACTCCGGTGCGGTGGCGACGGCCCGGTCGATCCGCAGCCGGCCCACCCCGACCCGGGCTGCACCGGTGCCGAGCAACGTGTCCAGCGCCTCCACGCCCTCGTCGGGGCTGATCGGATCCAGCACGCTCAGCGTCATCGAACGGCCCAGGCCGACGTCGGACCACTGGCCCCAGTCGATCGCGGTCGCCGGCAGCCCGCTGGCGTGCCGGAACGCCACCAGGGCGTCCAGCCAGGCGTTGGAGGTGGCGTAGCCGAGCTGACCGGGCAGGCCCAGCAGCGCGGCCATCGAGGAGAAGCCCAGCCACCAGTCGAGCTCGCTGTTCAAGGTCGCGTTGTGCAACCGCAGCGCGCCGGTGGCCTTGGCCGACCACACACCGGCCAGGCTGTCCCGGGTCACCGCGGTCACCAGGCCGTCGCCGAGCACCCCGGCGGCGTGCACGACGCCGCGCAGGCCGCGTCCGGTCTCCTCGGCGGCCGTCACCAGACGGTCTGCCACGCCGGGTGCGCTGATGTCCCCGGCGACGAAGACCACCTCGGTGGCCGCCCCCAGCCCCGCGAGGACTGCGCGCTGCTCGGCGGACGGCTCGCTGCGGCCGTTGAGGACGATGCGCCCGGCGCCGCGACCGGCCAGCCAGCGGGCGACGACGATGCCCAGCCCGCCGAGTCCACCGGTGATCACGTAGGAGCCGTCGGCACGGACCCGGGTCTGCGCCGAGGCGTCCAGTTGCGCGCGGGTGAGCCGTTCGGCGTAGCGCTGCCCGGCCCGCCAGGCGACGGTGTCGTCGCGCACCGGCGCGACCAGCTCGGCCAGCAGCCGATCGACATCGTCGGTGCCGTCCAGGTCGACCAGGGTGGCGCCCAGGTCCGGCTCGTCGGCCAGCACCCGGGCCAGTTCGCCGGGGAACCGCCAGGTCCGGATCAGGCCCTTGAGCGCGCCGATCGCCGGGTCACCCGGCTGGTCGCCGAACGCCAGCCCGTTGCGGGTGACCAGCCACAGCCGCGGCCGGGTTGCTCCGGGCCAGGTTTCGATGGCGGTGCGGGCGGCGGTCGACGCCGTCCAGATCAGCTCCCGCGCCCGCTCCAGTCCGGCGTCGCCGGCACCGTCGAAGGCGCTGCCGAGGAACACGACGATGCCGGCGGGCGGCTGCGCCGGTTCGGCACCGGCTGCGGTGATCGCGTCGCGCAGCGCTGGTTCGTCGGCGAACGGTCCCGGCACGACGCGGCGGCCCGCGGCCCCGAGCCGGGCGGCGAATTCGCCGGCCAGTGTCGCGCTGCCGGTGTCGGCCGGCTCGGTCAGCACCAGCCAGCTGCCGACCGGGGCCGACTCCGCAGCGGCGGCCGGGCTGTCCGCCGGCGTCCACTCGGTGGCGAACACCTTCTGGTCCAGCGGCAACCGCAGCGTGCTCGGGTCGATCGGCTGCAGCCGGATGCCGGTGAGCTCGGCGACCAGCCGCCCGTCGAGATCGGTGAGCACGATCCGGCCCGTGTAGGCGCCGTCGTCTCCGCGGCCGGACAGCTCGGTGTGGCAGCGCAGCCGGTCGCCGGCCGGCCCGAACACCCGGACCGTGGCCGCCGACACCGGCAGGTAGCCGACATGATCGCCGTCGTCGTCGATGCCCGCGGCCAGTTGGCGCAGTGCCGCGTCGAGCAGCAGCGGGTGCAGGCTGTAGTGCGGGTGGTCGCCGGCGTCGGCCGGCAGGGTGAGGTCACTGCCGCCGGCCGGGGCGGTCGCCGTGTCTGCGGCCGATGTGGCCCGCACCTGGCCGACCGCGTACCGCGCCCAGGCGTCGTTTCCGGTCCGGGCGTGGATCTCGACCCGGTTCGTGTCGGGGGTGCCGGTGAACTGCGTGGTCACCTGCACCTGCCGGTCCAGCAGTAGCGGCTGTTCGATCGTGAGGTCGGTCAGTTCGACCGGTGCGCCGTGTGCGTGCCGGCCGGCGGCCAGCGCCATCTCGATCAGGGCGGCTGCGGGCAGCACCGCCTGCCCCTGGATCGGGTTCGCGGCCAGCCACGGCGCGGCCGCGGTGTCGAGTTCGGTCTGCCAGACGTGGTCGCCGCCGGTCAGCAACTCCACGTGCACGCCGAGCAGCGGATGGGTGTCCGCCGCAGCGCGGGTGGTCGCCGGGCCCGCCAGCCAGTGCAGTGTGTGCAGCCACGGGGTGGCCGGCAGGTCGGTGCGCTGCCCGGCGCCGGTGCCGGCGGCACCGAGCGCGGCGAGCCGGGTGTGCAGGTCGAGCGTTTCGTCGTCGCCGCGGCGCAGCGTCGAGGTCACCGTGGCGGGTTCGGCCGGTTGCGCTGCCGCGAGCGTCTCGTCGATGACGTGGGTGAGCAGCGGGTGGGGGCTGATTTCGATGAACGTGTCGTAGTCGTTCGCGGCCGCGGTGACGGCCTGCGCCACCCGCGCCGGCCGACGCACATTGGCCACCCAATACTGCGCATCCAGCACCGGAGTCGTCTCGAACACCGTGGAGATGAACGGAATCGCCGGCGACTGCGGCGTAATGCCAGCCAACGCCGCCCGCAGTTCATCAAGGATCGGATCCATATACGCCGTGTGCGAGGCGACCTCCA
>NZ_JAHCLR010000038.1 GCF_018455725.1 Mycolicibacter acidiphilus | reverse complement strand
TCGAACGCGCTCGCGTCGAGTGCCGCCGCCGGGATCGTCAGGTGCTGCATCATGCCCGGCAGATCACAGAACCGGGCGTCGATGTATTCGACGTTCTCGTCGGCGACGAGCTTGAGAATGTCGTCGGCCATGATGGTCCCCTTCGCGTCCGGACAGGCAGACAATAGGGACTCAACATTTCCTGAACATCATCCGATTATTGCGTTGACGTAACGCGGAACTCGTTGCGCCGACGGGGCCGGTTCCTTCACCGAATCGACGGCACGACGTGCAGGTTCGGGTATATCGTGGCGTTGGCTGTCGGGAATTCTCCGGCAGACCCGCCGTCCAGTGCCGCACGGAGTTATCCCCGATCATTCGCCACCGCCAGTGGCGAAACGGCACGGCGGAGGTGAAGCACCAGATGATGACGCCCGGGAGAGTCGGTCTCTACAACCCCGCGTTCGAACACGATTCGTGCGGGGTGGCGATGGTCGTCGACATCCGGGGCCGGCGCAGCCGCGACATCGTCGACAAGTCGATCACCGCTCTGCTCAACCTCGAACACCGCGGCGCAGCGGGCGCCGAGCCGCACAGCGGTGACGGGGCGGGGATCCTGATCCAGATTCCGGACCAATTCCTGCGCGCGGTAACCGAATTCGACCTACCGGCTGAAGGCGCATACGCCACCGGCATCGCGTTCCTGCCCCAGTCGTCCAGGGACGCCGCCGCGGCCTGCGCCGGTGTCGAGAAGATCGTGGAGGCGCAGGGCCTGCGCGTGCTCGGCTGGCGTGACGTGCCGACCGATGACTCCTCGCTGGGCGCGCTGGCCCGCGACGCGATGCCCACACTGCGGCAGTTGTTCATCGCCGGGGCGACCGGCATGACCCTGGAGCGCCGGGCGTATGTGATCCGAAAGCGCGCCGAACACGAACTGGGCACCCGGGGACCGGGACAGGACGGCCCCGGCCGGGAGACCGTTTACTTCCCCAGCCTCTCCGGCCGGACGATCGTCTACAAGGGCATGCTGACCACCCCGCAGCTCGCCGCGTTCTACCTCGACCTCGCCGACGTGCGCCTGCAGAGCGCCCTGGGGATCGTGCATTCCCGGTTCTCCACCAACACCTTTCCGTCCTGGCCGCTCGCGCATCCGTTCCGGCTGATCGCCCACAACGGCGAGATCAACACGGTCACCGGCAACGAGAACTGGATGCGGGCGCGGGAGGCGCTGATCCGCACCGACATCTTCGGCACCGACTCCACCAGCGCCGACCAACTGTTCCCGATCTGCACCCCCGGCGCCTCCGACACCGCCCGGTTCGACGAGGTGCTCGAACTGCTGCACCTGGGCGGACGCAGCCTGCCGCACGCGATCCTGATGATGATCCCCGAGGCCTGGGAGCGCCACGAGAGCATGGACCGCTCCATCCGGGCCTTCTACGAGTACCACGATTCGCTGATGGAGCCGTGGGACGGCCCGGCGTCGATGACGTTCACCGACGGCACGGTGGTGGGCGCGGTGCTGGACCGCAACGGGCTACGGCCGTCGCGGATCTGGGTCACCGACGACGGGCTCGTGGTTATGGCGTCGGAAGCCGGTGTGCTGGACCTCGATCCGGCTCGGGTGGTGCGCCGGGAGCGCCTGCGGCCCGGCCGGATGTTCCTGGTGGACACCGCCGCCGGCCGGATCGTCTCCGACACCGAGATCAAGTCGACGCTGGCGGCGCAACGGCCGTACCAGGCCTGGGTCGATGAGGCGCTGATCCGCATCGAGGAGCTGCCGCCGGGTGCCGCCCCGCGAATGGAACGCGAACGGATTCTGCTGCGGCAGCACATGTTCGGCTACACCTACGAGGAGCTCAACCTGCTGCTCGCGCCGATGGCCCGCACCGGCGCCGAACCCATCGGGTCGATGGGAACCGACACCCCGGTCGCGGTGCTGTCGGCGCGGCCGCGCATGCTGTTCGACTACTTCCAGCAACTGTTCGCCCAGGTCACCAATCCTCCACTGGATGCGATCCGGGAGGAGGTGGTCACCAGCATGCAGGGTGCGCTCGGGCCGGAGGGCGACCTGCTGAACACCGGGGAGCCCACCTGGCGCCAACTGGTGCTGCCGCAGCCGGTCCTGAGCAACGACCAGCTGGCGAAGATCATCGGGCTGCACCCGGATCAGCGGATCGGGTCGCGGGGTCCGCACGGCCTGTCCACCGCCGTCGTCGGCTGCCGGTACCCGGTCGCCGAGGGCGGTACCGGTCTGCGTGCGGCGCTGCAGCAGGTCTGCGCGGAGGTGTCGGCGGCGATCGCGGCCGGCGCCCGGTTCATCGTGCTCTCCGATCGGGGAGCAGACGAGATGCTGGCCCCGATCCCGTCCCTGCTGGCGACCGCGGCGGTGCACCATCATCTGGTCGCCGAACGCACCCGCACCAAGGTGGGCCTGGTGGTGCAGTCCGGTGATGCCCGCGAGGTGCACCACCTGGCGGCGCTGCTCGGCTTCGGCGCCGCGGCGGTCAACCCGTACCTGGCGTTCGAGTCGGTCGAGGACATGCTGGACCGGGGTCTGCTGGCCGGCGTGGATCGTGACCACGCGCTGCGCAACTACGCCAAGGCCGCCGCGAAAGGCGTGCTGAAAGTCATGTCGAAGATGGGTATTTCGACGCGGGCGTCCTACACCGGCGCGCAACTGTTCCAGCCGGTCGGCGTCGCCCAGGACGTCCTCGACCGGTACTTCACCGGACTGCACTGCCCGATCGGCGGGATCACCCTCGACGACATCGCCGCGGACGTCGCCGCCCGGCACCGGTTGGCCTACCCGGACCGGCCGGCGGAGCGCGCGCACCGGGAACTACCGGTGGGCGGCGAATACCAGTGGCGGCGGGAGGGTGAATACCACCTGTTCAACCCGGAGACCGTCTTCAAGCTGCAGCACTCCACCCGCTCCGGGCAGTACGCGATCTTCAAGGAATACACCGCGCTGATCGACGACCAGAGTGAGCGCCTGGCCACCCTGCGCGGATTGCTGAAGTTCAAATCCGGTGTGCGCCAGCCGATACCACTATCCGAGGTGGAGCCGGCAACCGAGATCGTCAAACGCTTTGCGACTGGCGCCATGAGTTACGGCTCGATCTCCGCCGAAGCGCACGAGACGCTGGCGATCGCGATGAACCGGATCGGCGGCCGGTCGAACTGCGGTGAGGGCGGTGAGCACGCCGGCCGCTACCAGCCTGATGAGAACGGCGACTGGCGGCGCAGCGCGATCAAGCAGGTCGCCTCCGCCCGGTTCGGGGTGACCAGCGACTACCTGGTGAACTGCACGGATCTGCAGATCAAGATCGCACAGGGCGCCAAACCCGGTGAGGGCGGGCAGCTTCCGGGAAACAAGGTGTATCCGTGGATCGCCGAGGTTCGGCACGCCACCCCCGGTGTCGGGCTGATCTCGCCGCCACCGCACCACGACATCTATTCGATCGAGGACATCAAACAGCTGATCCACGATCTGAAGAACGCGAACCCGGCTGCACGGATTCACGTGAAACTTGTCGCCGAGAACGGGGTCGGCACCGTCGCGGCGGGGGTGTCCAAAGCGCATGCCGACGTGGTGCTGATCTCCGGGCACGACGGCGGCACGGGTGCGGCGCCGCTGACGTCGCTCAAGCATGCCGGTGCGCCGTGGGAGCTGGGGTTGGCCGAGACGCAGCAGACCCTGCTGCTCAACGGACTTCGGGACCGGATCGTGGTGCAGGTGGACGGGCAGCTGAAAACCGGCCGCGATGTGGTGATCGCGGCCCTGCTGGGCGCCGAGGAGTTCGGGTTCGCCACCGCGCCGCTCGTCGTCTCGGGCTGCATCATGATGCGGGTCTGCCACCTGGACACCTGCCCGGTCGGCGTGGCCACCCAGAACCCCGAACTGCGGCACCGGTTCACCGGGCGACCGGAGTTCGTCGAGAACTTCTTCTGGTTCATCGCCGAGGAGGTGCGCGAATACCTTGCCGCCCTGGGCTTCCGCACCCTCGACGACGCCGTCGGGCAGGTCGGCGCCCTGGACTCCTCGCTGGCCCGGGCGCACTGGAAGGCCCACAAACTGGACCTGGACCCGGTGCTCTACGAACCCGAGTCAGCGTTCATGAATCAGGATCTGCACTGCACCGCCCGCCAGGACCACGGCCTGGACAAGGCGCTGGACCAGCAATTGATCGCGATGAGCCGGGAAGCCCTCGACACCGGGCGGCCGGTCCGGTTCGCGACCGCGATCTCCAACGTGAACCGGACCGTCGGCACCATGCTCGGCTACGAGGTCACCAAGGCGTATGGGGCGCAGGGGCTTCCCGATGACACCATCGACATCGCCTGCACCGGGTCGGCGGGCAACAGTTTCGGGGCGTTCCTGCCGCGCGGGATCACGCTGCGGGTCTTCGGGGACGCCAACGACTACGTCGGCAAGGGGCTGTCCGGCGGCCGGATCGTGCTGCGGCCGCCACTCGACGCGCCGGCCGGCTACGTCGCCGAGGAGAACATCATCGGCGGCAACGTGATCCTGTTCGGGGCGACCGGCGGTGAGGCGTTCCTGCGCGGGGTGGTCGGAGAGCGGTTCGCGGTCCGCAACTCCGGGGCGGTGGCCGTCGTCGAGGGCGTCGGGGATCACGGCTGCGAGTACATGACCGGCGGCCGGGTGGTGGTGCTGGGCCGTACCGGGCGCAATTTCGCCGCCGGGATGTCCGGGGGAGTGGCCTACGTCTATGACCCCGACCGGGAGCTGCGCGGCAATCTCAACACCGAGATGGTGGAGCTGGAGCATCGCGACGAATTCGACGCGGCGGAGACCAGCTGGCTGCACGACCTGCTGCGCCGCCACGCCGAGGCCACCGATTCCGCAGTGGCCCAACGGATACTGGCAGCATGGCCGAGTCAGGGGCGGCACTTCGTCCGGGTGATGCCGCGCGACTACCGGCGGGTGCTCGACGCGGTCGCCGAGGCGAAGGTGGCCGGCTCCGACCCCGACGAGGCGATCATGGCGATGGCACATGGCTGACCCGAGAGGTTTCCTCAAGTACACCCGGCGGATCCTGCCGGCGCGGCGCCCGGTCGACGAGCGGGTCCATGACTGGCGTGAGGTCTATCAGGACTTCGCCGAGGACACCCTGCGCGAGCAGGCGTCGCGCTGCATGGACTGCGGAATCCCGTTCTGCCACAACGGCTGCCCGCTGGGCAATCTGATACCGGAGTGGAACGACCTGGTCCGCACCGGCCGCTGGCGGGAAGCGTTCGACCGGTTGCACGCCACGAACAACTTCCCGGACTTCACCGGCCGACTCTGCCCCGCGCCGTGTGAACCGGCGTGCGTGCTCGGCATCAACCAGCCGCCGGTGACGATCAAACAGATCGAGTACGAGATCGTCGAGCGCGGTTTCCGGGAAGGCTGGGCGGAGCCGATCCGCCCACAGACGCTGACCGGCAAGACGGTGGCGGTGGTGGGCTCCGGGCCGGCGGGCCTGGCCGCGGCGCAGCAGCTCACCCGCGCCGGGCATGCGGTGACGGTGTTCGAGCGCGCCGACCGGATCGGCGGGCTGCTGCGCTACGGCATCCCCGAGTTCAAGATGGAGAAGCGCTTCATCGACCGGCGGCTGGTGCAGATGAGCGGTGAGGGCACGGTGTTCCGCACCGGGGTGAACGTCGGGGTGGATGTGCCGGCGGCGAACCTGCGTGCGGACTTCGACGCCGTGGTGCTGGCCGGTGGCGCCACCGCCTGGCGGGATCTGCCGATCCCCGGCCGGGACCTCGACGGCATCCACCAGGCGATGGAGTACCTGCCGTGGGCCAACCGGGTGCAGGCCGGTGATCTGCCCGAACCGCCGATCACCGCCCGCGGCAAGAAGGTCATCATCATCGGCGGCGGCGACACCGGGGCGGACTGCCTGGGCACCGTGCACCGGCAGGGCGGAACGTGCGTGCACCAGTTCGAGATCCTGCCGCGCCCTCCGGAGATACGGGACCCGGCGGTGACACCCTGGCCGATGTACCCGCTGATCATGCGGACCACCGCCGCCCACGAGGAGGGCGGCGAGCGGGTGTTCTCGGTGAACACCGAGGAGTTCACCGGGCGGGACGGTCGGGTCACCGGGTTGCGCGCCCACGAGGTGCGCCGGCACCGCGGGGTGTTCGAGAAGGTGGCCGGCACCGACTTCGCCCTGGCGGCCGATCTGGTGCTGCTGGCAATGGGTTTCGTCGGCCCGGAGCGCCCGGGGCTGCTCACCGATCTCGGGGTCGAGTTCACCGACCGCGGCGCCGTCGCCCGCAACGCCGACTTCGCCAGCACTGTGCCGGGGGTGTACGTCGCCGGCGACATCGGCCGCGGTCAGTCACTGATCGTCTGGGCGATCGCCGAGGGGCGGGCGGCCGCCGCGAGCGTCGACCGTTACCTGATGGGGCACACCGCGCTGCCCTCGCCGATCACCCCGACGACGGTCGCCATCCACTGAGCGGGCGCACGACGGACTGTGGGGCGCCACCCGGGGGCTGGATCAGCGGAGCGTGCTGCGACAAAAAACAACAGCGTAGGAATCCCTCTACACTAGCGGTGTACGTGTTGAGGTTTCCCTCCGGAGGTGTCGCCATGGCTGCGGGTTCCCCCAAGCTGTTGGCTGCACTGCCGGACACGTTCCGGTACTCCGAGGCGTTGGAGCGAATCAGCGAGCGTCAGCTCAGACGCCTCATCGCAGATGGGCGCATCACGGCGTTGGCGCGCGGCTTGTACCGCAAAAGCGACTGGCACGGCGACGAGGATCTGCTCGAGATCGCGTCAAAATCGCTGAAAGCAACCATCGCGTTGCGTTCGGCGCTGGCCCGCCATGATCTCATCGACGACATTCCGAATGCCGTGGACATCGCGATACCACGGGGCTCGTGGCGGCCGGAGACCACGATCCCGGTTCGCTGGCACCACTTCGATCCCGCAACGTTCGAGGTCGGCCGGTCCACGCTCGCCATCAGCGCTGAACACAGCATCGGGGTGTACTCCGCCGAACGCAGCATCATTGACGCGTTCAGGATGCGGCACCGAGAAGGTGCCGACATGGCCAACGAAGCGTTGAAGCGGTGGCTTCGGCAGGGCGGGCAGCCGTCGGCGCTCCTGCAGATGACCCGAGAATTCCCCCGCGTGTTGACCCCGCTGCGCCAGGCGCTGGAGATCCTGCTGTGAGTCCGGTTTCGCGCGACACTCCGGCCGGGCAGGCATACCTCGACCTGCAAGCACAGGCCAAGGCGTCGGGCAGACTCACCGACGAACTCATCCAGTTGTACGTGTTGGAAGGATTCCTTGCTCGCCTGGCGGTAAGCCCGGTGCGGCAGAGATTCGTCCTCAAAGGTGGCGTGTTGCTTGCCGCCTTCGGCAACCGCCGTCCGACCCGCGACATCGACCTCGCAGGACTTGCGGTGAGCAACGACGTGCAGACGGTCCTCGAACTGGTCCGTTCGGTGCTCGGGGTACCGCTGACCGCCGATGACGGCATCGAGTTCGATCCCGGTTCAGCCAGGGCGGAGGCCATCCGCGAGGAGGACGAATATGCCGGCGTCCGCGTCAGCGTCGGGGCCCGATTGGCACGAGGACGAACACGGTTCCACGTCGACGTCAACGTGGGCGACCCCATCTGGCCCGAGCCCACCCTCGTCTTGGTGCCACGACTGCGGGGCGGCGAGCCGATCGCAATAGCCGGCTACCCGCTGCACATGGTGTACGCCGAGAAGATCGTCACCGCTGCGCAGCGGGGCACGGCCAACACCCGGTGGCGCGACTTCGCTGACATCTGGACGCTCTCGCACCATCACCGTGTCGGTGGATCTGACCTGCAGCACGGTATCGGCGAAGTCGCACGCCACCGGCACACCGCTCTCGCACCGCTTCGAGAGGTGCTCGACGGCTACGCCGATATCGCCCAAGCGCGCTGGGCCGCGTGGCGTCGACGAACCAGCTCCAACCACCTGCCCGAGGCGTTCGATGTGCTGCTCGACGGTGTCATCGAGTTCGCCGACCCGGCGATCACTGGCACCGCCAATGGTCACACGTGGGACCCGGGAATCGAACTCTGGCGCTGAAGATGCGGGTGGGTTGACATTGACAGCTGGTGAAAGTGTCGGCGGCCCCGGCCACGTCTGATAGACCCGCCAACCGAAGATCAGATCGATCACTGCGGTGTGCCGCATTCAGTTTGCCGACGAACCGGTGTCTAATGGTCAACCGTGGGCATTCTGTTAACTCGACGTTAACGTCGACCACACCAGTATCAATCTTCCCGAGTTGAGACGGGAGACAGCACGGTGTACCTCAACCCGACCTACTGCCATCGCCTCGCACGTATGGCCTGGTCCCTGATGCGTCACCCGGTGAAGAGCCGGGGTTTCCCCGCCAAGCACGAGCGTCTCGTCACGTCGGACGAGTTGCTGCGGTTCGCGACCTAGGGTCCGGCCGCGATGCGGCCGGCAGCCGTTTGCTGACCGTGATCAGGCCGGCGCCGTCAGCAGCCCCGAATCCCGCACCGCCTCGGCCAGCGGTTCTAGCACCACGGGATCGTGCGGCGCCGGCAGGTAGACGATCGCCAGGTCCAGACCCTCGGCGCCGAGCGCGGCGGCGTCATCGACGACGCGTCGGTAGTCCAGGTCCGGCTCCAGGCGAACGTGCGCGGAGAGCATGATCTCGCCGGGATCCCGGCCGATGTCTTCACAGTGCGCGGCCAGCACGTCGCGCTTGCGGGCGAATTCCGCCGGCGTGCCGCCGACGAAATTCCAGTGCTGGGCGTAGCGGGCGGCGATCCGCAGCGTGCGCTTCTCACCGCTGCCGCCGATGCAGATCGGCGGGTGCGGCCGCTGCGGCCCCTTCGGTTCGTTGCGGGCGTCGGTGAGGCGGTAGTAGCTGCCGTCAAACGTCGTGGTCTCGCGGCTGAGCAGGCTGATCAGCACCTGGCAGGCCTCCTCGAACCGGTCCATGCGCTCACCGGCCGTGCCCAGCTCGATGCCGTAGGCTCCCGACTCCTCCTCGTTCCAGCCGGCGCCGATCCCCAACTCCAGCCGGCCGCCGGAGATGATGTCCACTGCCGCAACCATGTTCGCCAGCACCGCCGGATGACGGTAGTGGATTCCGGTGACCAGGTTGCCCACCCGCAGCCTGGTGGTGGCCTGCGCCAGCGCGGTCAGCGTCGTCCAGCCCTCCAGGCACGGCCCGGTCGGGTCGGAGAAGATCGGGTAGAAGTGGTCGAACGTCCAACCGGACTCGTAGACGTCGATGTCGTCGGCCGCCTGCCAGACCGCCAGCATGTCGGCCCAGGTGGTGTTCTGCGGGGAGGTTTTGAAGGCGAAGCGCATTCCCCACAGGCTAGTCAGGGACGGGATGACCTAACTAGGGTTACGGTCCGTGGACATAACCCTGGGCATCGACACCAAGATCACCCTGCTGGCCGCCGGCCTGATCTTCCTGCTGGCCCTGCTACTGGGCGTCTGGAAGTACCAGCAGATCGCCACCACCGAGAAGCATCAGGCGCACATCTACGTCGACATCGCGCACCGGGCGGCGCTGCTGTACTCGTTCGCCACCCTGCTCACCGCGGTGTTCGTCGAGTTCAGCGGCTGGCCGACCTGGGTGAACCTGACTGCGGCAATGGTGACGGTGTTCTTCTTCGTGTCGGCGATCGGCAGTTACATGCTGCACGGCGCGCTGCGCGACACCACCAACCAGTTCGAGCAGGAGGGCTGGTTCCTGCGGATGAGCATGGTGTTGCTGATCGCCGGTGAGGTCGGCGGATTCGCGGTGCTGCTCGCCGGGTTCGTCACAGCCCAGTTCTGAGCGGCCTCAGGGCTGTTCGCCGTAGATGCTGGTGACCCAGATGTGCGCCAGCGTGTCGACCACCCGGTCGTGCGGCACCGACGGTTCCTCGGCGGCGAGTGCGGCGATCATCGTGCGCTCGTTCATCTGGTTCAGCGACGTCGCGAGGTCGAGTGCCGGGATCGTCTCCGGCGCCGCCCCCCGGGCTCGTTCAGCGGTGATCATCGCCGCGGTCTGGTTGATCCACTTGCCCATGAAGCCGTTCCACATGGCCCGAAAGTCGGGGCTGCTCGCCAGCGCCTCGGTGCCGGCCCGGGCGATCGCGCGGTGCGAGCCGAATGCGGTGAAGAACGCCCGAATCCCACTGCGCCACACCCGACGCGGGTCGGCGGCGACCCGGCCCACCGCCCCGTCGAACTCGGAGTCGGCCGCGGCGATCAGCGGTTCCAGCAGCGACAGCAGCACCGCGTCCTTGGACTTGAAATAGAAGTAGAACGTCGGCCGGGAGATTCCGGCGCCCTTGGCCAGGTCGTCGACGGAGATCTCTGTGAGTGGACGCTGTGCCAGGAGCTGTTCGGCGGTAGCGAGGATGGCCTGTTCGCGGTCGTCGCCGGACGGACGCGTCGAGCGTCGGCCGTGCGAGCGGGTCGAATTCGGGCTGGCCACGGCCCTACTTTACACGACGTCGGAAAATTCAACAGACTGTTGACTCACTCAACACACCGTTGATAACCTGGCGGCATGACTGAACACCTCGACGTTGTGATCGTCGGCGCCGGCATCTCCGGCATCAGTGCGGCCTGGCACCTGCAGAACCGCTGCCCGAAGAAGAGCTACACGATCCTGGAGGCTCGGGATAACCTCGGCGGCACCTGGGACCTGTTCAAGTACCCGGGCATCCGCTCGGACTCCGACATGTTCACCCTCGGCTTCCGGTTCAAGCCGTGGCAGGACGCCAAGAGCATCGCCGACGGTGAGTCGATCTGGAATTACGTCAACGAGGCCGCCGTCGAGAACGGCATCGACAAGCACATCCGCTACCGGCACCGGGTACTGGGCGCCGACTGGTCAGACGCGGACAACCACTGGACGGTCACCGTCGACAACAACGGCACGCAGGAGCAGATCACCGCGTCGTTCGTCTTCGCCTGCAGCGGCTACTACAACTACGAGCAGGGCTACACCCCGGAGTTCCCCGGCTCCGCGGACTTCGGGGGCACCATCGTGCACCCGCAGCACTGGCCCGAAGACCTCGACTACGCGGGCAAGAAGATCGTCGTGATCGGCTCCGGCGCGACTGCGATCACCCTGATTCCGGCCCTGGCCAACTCCGGCGCCGGGCACGTCACGATGTTGCAGCGCTCCCCGACCTACGTCGGCTCGCTGCCGCTGGTGGACCCGGTCGCGGTGCGGGCCAACAAGTACCTGCCCGAGAAGGCGGCGCACTTCGTCAACCGCTGGAAGGCGATCGGCTTCTCCACCTTCCAATACCAGCTGTCGCGGACCTTCCCCAAGTACATGCGCAAGACGCTGATGACGATGGCCAAGCACCGGCTGCCGGAGGGTTACGACGTGGCCAAGCACTTCGGCCCGCGCTACAACCCGTGGGACGAGCGCCTGTGCCTGGCACCCAACGGGGACCTGTTCAAGACGATCAAGGCCGGCAAGGCCGACGTCGTCACCGACACCATCGAGACCTTCACCAAGACCGGCATCCAGCTGACGTCGGGGCAGCACCTCGACGCGGACATCATCATCACCGCGACGGGTCTGAACATGCAGCTGCTCGGCGGCGCCCACCTGCTGCGCAACGGTGAGCCGATCGACCTGCCGAAGACGATGACCTACAAGGGGCTGATGTTCTCCGGCGTGCCGAACGCCGCGGTCAGCTTCGGCTACACCAACGCCTCCTGGACGCTCAAGGCCGACCTGGTCTCGGAGTTCGTCTGCCGGGTGCTCAACTACATGGACTCGCACGGGTTCAACCGGGTCGAGCCCGAGCACCCCGGTGCCGCGGTGGAGGAGCGGCCGTTCATGGACTTCAGCCCCGGCTACTTCCGGCGCGCGATGGACGCCCTGCCCCGCTCCGGGTCCGAGGCGCCGTGGCGGCTCAAGCAGAACTATCTGCTGGACCTGCGGCTGATCCGGTACGGCAAGGTCGACGAGAAGTCACTGCACTTCTCCAAACACCGTGCGCCGGCGGCGGTCTAGTCGCAGAAGAACTGCTGGCCGATGCCGTACGGCGGGGTCGCCTGCCGGACACAGCCGAACGCGGTGACCGTGTCCGACAGGCGCATCCCGGTCTGCCGGGACAGGCTGACGCAGTACAGCCCGCTCGGGTCCGAACGGCACTGGTAGTCACCGAATTTCAGGCTGTCGCCGTACGGCAGCACCTTCCCGGCGCCGTCGTTGAACACGCCCGGATCGCCGTGCACGCTGCCGATGCTGATCATCGAGCCGTCGAAGTCGACCCAGCCGGGAATCCACTGCCCGACAAGCCCGTCCGGACGGTCAGGGGTGTCACGCAGGCCGGGCAGGCACGACAGGTTCGGCGCCCAGCGCCGGATGCAGCCGGCCAGATGGTTGGGCTCCAGCGGCCCGGGCAGCCGGAACGCCACCTCGTCGCCTTCCAGCTGCGTGGTGGTGTCGTCGCGTTCGACGGTCTGGTAACCGGCCGGGTCGGCGGGCCGACCGGCCGCGATCCAAGCGGCGACGGCCGCGGGTGCGGCGTCCGGCGGCGGCGCCGGCTGCGACGGACTCTGCTGCGGCACGGCCGAACTCGTCGCGCCCGTCGTACTCGTCGTACTCGTCGTACTCGTTGCGCTCGCGGGCAGATCCGGCAGCAGCGCGCTGTCGCTGTCGGGGGCCGCGCACCCGCCGACCACCACCAGCGCACCCATCAACGCCGCGAGCCTGTGCATGGTCGGCATGGTTGGCACCCTACGTGACCACCCGCCCGATCCGGCGCCGATCTAGCCGGTGCTCTCCGGCCAATAGTAGGAATCCGGATACGGCCGAGCACCGAAAATCGCGGTGCCGATCCGCACTTCGGTGGAGCCTTCGGCGATCGCCAGCGCGAAGTCCCCGCTCATGCCCATCGACAGCCGTGGCAGGTCGTGGCCGTGCGCGGCCGCGTCGTCGCGCAGTTCGCGCAGCCGCCGGAAGCAGCCGCGCACCGTGACCTGGTCGGTGGTGTTGATGGCCAGTGTCATCAGGCCGCGCACCCGCATGGTGGGATAGCCGCCGAGCTCGTCGAGAAACGGCAGCAGCGCATCGGGTTCCAGGCCGTACTTGCTCGGCTCGTCGGAGGTCTTGATCTGCACCAGCACGTCGATGACCCGGCCCTCGTCGCTCAGGTGCCGGTGCAGCGCCGCGGCCAGCTTCGGGCGATCCAGCGACTGCACCTCGGCGGCCAGTCGCGCCACCACACCCGCCTTGTTGGTTTGCAGGTGCCCGATCATCACCCAGTCGATCCCGCAGTCGGCCAGCGGCCCGGACTTGTCGCGGATCTCCTGAACCTTGTTCTCGCCGAACCGATGCAGCCCGAGCCCGACCGCCTCGCGGACCACCTCGACGCCGAAGGTCTTGCTGACCGGCAGCACGGTGACCTCGCCGGGATCCCGGCCGGCGTCACGGCAGGCGTCGTCGACCCGCCGGCGCAGCTGCTCCCAGCGGGCGGCCAAGGTGTCCGGGGCGGTCATGCCGGTGCCACCGCCGAATCGGTGGCGCGGTCGATGGTGGCGGCGAGTTCCTCGATCGCCGCGTGTGCCGGCGCCAGTTCCGGACGGCCGGCGGTGACGGCACGCAGATCGCGGTAGCCCAGCCGGACCTGACCTGCGGCATCCTGCCAGGCCAGCGCCTTCGACGGCAGGTCGATGGCCATGGTCTGCTCGGCCTGCATCAATTGCGTTCCCAGCGCGGGGTTGCCGAACAGCAGCACCTGGGTGGGCCGCAGGTCCAGGCCGGCCTTGGTGGCGTGCCCGGAGTGGTCGACCCGCGCCATCACCTTCCAGCCGGCGGCCAGCAGCGCCGCCTCCAGCCGGTCGAGGGTCTCGGAAACCGAATGCGGACTTGACTTCTCGACCCAATTAGACATCGACACGGGTACGTCCTCTCCGACGTTCGGCGAAACCGGATTCCAGTATGCCCGGCGGCCGCACCGCCCTGCTGACTTGTTCCCGATCGAGGCGTGGACCCCTCCGCAGTCGGAGGGCACGAACTCGTTTATATGTATTACAATTGACCGCTGCGCATCGAATTCGCCGGCGCCAGGGTCTTCGCTCACGGCATCACCGTCGACGAGATGCGCGCGGTGATCGAGTACCCGATCTTCGTGAGCCGAGTGGAGCGACGGCGCCCGGACTCTGATCCGCACATCTTCATCGGGAGGTTCGATGAGAACGAGCCCCCTATCGAGGTGGGTGCGGACCGGTTGAGTGCTCGGCATTGGCTGGTGTTCCACGCCATGATGCTGCGTTTGAGCATCGCGAAGGAGTTGGGGTTGGACCGGACGCATCCAGAATTGGTGCGCGACATCGCCGCTCAGCGGACGGAACGGAAGGGGTAGCTATGACGAAACGCCGGATCTCTGACGACGACTACACGGCCATGGCCCGTGACTTCGAGCGAGGCGACGTTCGCCCGGTCGGAGAGCCCAGCTACGGGGAGACCGTTCTACGCCGTGGTCGCCCGTCGGGACGGGCAGTGCGGGGTAGCACCCCCGTCCGGTCTTTTCGGCTCCCCGGACCCCTGGTCGAGCAATTGGAGCAACGCGCCCGGGACGAAGACGTATCCACCAGCGAGATCACCCGAAAAGCACTCTCGGAATACCTCGCCAGGCCCTGAGGGCCGCTAGACGACGACGATCCCGTCGTCGTCGCTGTAGGCGGTCTGCCCCGGGACGAACGTGATGCCGCCGAACTCCACCGGCACATCACGTTCCCCGGCGCCGGTTTTGGTGGACTTGCGGGGGTTGGTGCCCAGCGCTTTGATGCCGATGCCCAGGGTGCGCAGCGTCGACGCGTCGCGCACCGCCCCGTGCACGATCAGCCCCGCCCACCCGTTGGACCGGGCCAGCTCGGCGATCACGTCGCCGACCAGCGCGGTGTGCAGTGAGCCGGCACCGTCGATCACCAGCACCCCGCCGCCGCCGTTCTCCGACAGCACCGATTTGAGCAGGGCGTTGTCCTGGAAGCAGCGCACGGTGCTGATCTTCCCGGCGAATTCGGCGTTTCCGCCGAGCTGCCGGAACTGGGTGTCGCAGCTGCGCACGTCGGGCCCGATGTCGTCGACCAGGTCGGCGGTGGGCCGGAATGCCACGGTCAAGGCGCTCAGCCCGCTGCGCGCCGGCGGCGCAGCCGTCGCAGCAACAGCAGACCGGCCAGGCCGAGCGCACCGGCGGCCAGCAGCGTGCGCGGCGACCGGGAACTCTGCTGCGGCGCCGGGGCGACCGGGTTGCGGACCGTCTCCACCGCGGACTTCGCCTGGGCTGCGGCCTCTTTGGCCCCGTTCGTCAGGTGGCCGTTGGTGGCGACCGCCGCCGGCGGCGCGGCCGGTGCCGGTGATTCGGCCTTTTTGGCGGGCGCTTTCTTGGCGGGTGCCTTCTTCGCCGCGGCCTTCTTCGCCGGCGCCTTCTTGGCCGGTGCCTTTTTGGCGGGCGCTTTCTTCGCCGGCTCAGCGGCCGGTGCCTGCGCGGCGGGCGGTGCCGGTGTGGCGGGCGGTGCCGGCGGCTGCGCGGCGGGCGGCGGGGAGGCCGCCTCGGCGGCGGCGTCGTTCTCGGGCTGGCCCTGTGGTTCGGTCATACGGCGGCTCCTCTGCGGATTGTCGTCACGGACACCGGCAACGGTGCCCATCATGCCAGCACGTGTTGTCGCTCATCGAGAAGCGGCGGTCACGATCTCGGTCGGGCGAACCACAGACCCGCGCCGACGATCAGCACCGCTCCCACCCCGAACGGCCAGACCGGCATCTCACCGCCCGGGTCGGCGTACCGGCGGGCCGCGTCGGGGTCGACGCGCGCGCCGACCGGCGGACCCGGTTCCCCGGTGCCGGCCGTCGTCAACCGGAACTGCCACGAACCCGACACCGGGTGCCCGTCGGCGGAGGTCACCCGGTAGTTGACGGTGTAGGTGCCCACCGGCCCGAGCGGGCGCAGTGCGACGCTGGCGACCGCGCCCTGCACCCGCGTCTCACCGGTCGACCACAGGTTCCCGTCCGGTCCCACCACCGTCATCGCCGGGAAGGTGTTCTGCAGCTGCTCGTTGAAGGTGGCGCTGACCCGCTCCGGTCCGGCGGCCAGTTCGGCGTCGCGGGCCGGATCGGTGTCGGTCAGCACCGCGTGTGCAGCGGCGACCCCGGCCAGCGAGACCGCGGCCAGCAGCATCGCCAGCGCGAACACCGCCGCCAGCGCGGCCCGCACGGACCGGGTCACGTGCGCCGCCGGGTTATCGCGACCGTGACCGCCAGCGCCGCCACCAGCAGCGCCGTGCCGCCGAGCAACCGCGCCGCGTTGTCGTGCGGCGGCGCCTCGGGTTCTGCCGCCTCGGTCTCCGCGGGCCCGGCCGAGACCGCCGGAGCCGGGTGCTGCGCGTGGTGCTCCATCGGGGCCGCCGGGCCGCTCACCAGGTGCAGTGCCGGCACCGGCCGGTCCGGTTCGCCACCGCCGGGCAGCGGATCCTGGTCCCAGCGGACCACGGTCCCGTCGGCGTAGCGCTGCGCGGCGGGGAACGTCACGGTGTCGGCGTCGGGCAGTTTCACCGCGATCCGGAACAGCCCGAACTGGTCGGCGCCGACGCCCGCACCGGGCGTGGCCGTCCAGGTCACCGAGCGGACCGTGCCGGTCGCGGCGTCGCGGTCCATCCGGGCCGTCCAGC
The DNA here is from genome assembly GCF_018455725.1 of Mycolicibacter acidiphilus. GTDB lineage: Bacteria > Actinomycetota > Actinomycetes > Mycobacteriales > Mycobacteriaceae > Mycobacterium > Mycobacterium acidiphilum. The sequence continues at coordinate 44,987 of NZ_JAHCLR010000038.1, read as the reverse complement.
CCGGTTTGGTCTCGGTGCGCGCCGAGGCGACGTCGGGCAGGGTCACGGTGAGTTCGGTGGTCGCCGATCCGGTCGGTGACTCGTTGGGCACCTCGAACGTCACCATTGCGACGCCGCCGCGCACCGCGCCGGGGCTGCTGGCGTGCACGTGCGCCCCCGCCGGTGCGGCGCCGACGAAACCGGTGCCGAGCAGGACCGCGGCCCCGGCCAGCGCGCGGGTGACCCGGGCCGTCATGCCGACAGCCCCAGCCGGGCCATCAGGTCGGCGTCGATGCCGTCGAGCTGGGCGCCCACCGATGCGTACGCCGTCCGTCGCCGCTCGGCCGGCATGGTCTCGACCGCCGTCACCGCGGTGGCCAGGTCGGACAGCCGCTCGGTGATGGCGGCGACGAACGCCTTGGTCTCGGCGTCCTTGGGCTTCTTCTCCTGCACCAGTCGCAGCGTCTTCTCCGCGCCGGCGATCCGCGCCGACAGCTGGGCGCCGTTGCCGGAGTACTGCCCGACCAGCGCCAGCGGCACCCCGAGCAGGTCGGCGCGGCGTTCGTCGAGCAGCCCGCGCACCGCCATCGCCGCCCGGTAGAGCACCGGCACGGCGACCGGTGCCAGCAGTCGCGACACCGTCAGCGTGCGGCGGATGCGGGCCGGCGAGAGCAGTCGCCCGTCGAGCGCCGCCTTGCGGTGGGTCTCGGCGGTCTTGAGCGCCACCCGGTCGCGGTCGCGGTCGGATTTGAGGCGCGCCTTGAGTGCTCTGGAGTCGGCGCGCTGGGTCGCCTTGAACCGGCGCGCCTCGCCCTTGGCGGCCAGCCGGGCCTCCAATTTCGCGCGCGCCTTGAGCGCCCGGGCTTCGGCACGCCGGGTTGCGCGACTCTTACGCTTTCTGAACAGGCCCATCGCGGCCGCCTCCCCGGTGTCTCGCTGGCACTACCGTGACCGAGCCAACCCTAATCGCGGCGCGGCGCCGACGGTGCGCCAGGTCGCGGCCGGGCGCGTCAGACGGCGAGGCTCTCCTTGCGGCGCAGCTCGCCGATCCGGCTCAGGATGTCCTCCTGGGACTCCGAGGACAGTCCGATCGCCTGGGTGGCGATCCGGCGCACGCCGGCGTCGCGGATGCTGGCCAGCCAGGTCAACTCGGCGTCGAGTTTGTCGTGGTACTCGTCGTCGGTGAAGAACGCGGGTTTGATGCGGAAGAAGTTGGCCAGCGCCGCCATGGTCGCCGTCGAGGGGTTGGTCCGGTTCCCGGAGCGCAACTGGGACAGGTAGGGAGCCGACATCGTGACGCCTTCGGCTTTCAGCGCCGCGATCACCTCAGCGGACGTGTGCGGTCCGCGCCCGGGTGGGTAGACGACGTCGAAAAGACGGTTGAGACGCGCAGAGAAGGTCGTGCTCATCGATGGGACCTCCAGTGGGGGGATGGCGGCCAGCGGCGTACGAAGCGCCGTGTACGGGTTTGCTGATCATGGTAGCGATAGATAAGAGGACAACCAATAGTCTGAGACCACCTAATTTGATCTTGAAGGTGTTTTCTGGTGCGCGGTGCCGTGATCAGCGTCGGCGGGAGGCCGCCGAGTCGCAGTTTCGTGCTGTACCAGGTGAATTACGCGACGGGCGGTCGTCGTGCGGTCGGTGCGGGCGCGGTGACCGGTCCCCGGAACCGGACGTGACTCCAGCGAAATGAAGATCGCCCCGCGCGATCGCCCCGCGAGCGGAATTTGCTAGTGAACAGCCGTACCGGGTTCGGCAGTCGGGTTGGAGCGTCGGGCGGCGGCCCGCCACAGCGCCGTCGTCAGCGCGATCAGTGCCAGCCCGCCGACCGCGGCGACGGCCAGCGGGCGCCGGCCCAGTGCCTCGTCGAGGATCACCCACAGCCCGAACGCCAGGAACAGCAGGCTCGCCGCGACGTGCAGCAGATGCGCGGGCAGTCGGCGGTGCAGCACCATGCCGACCGCGATCGCCACCGCGTCGGCGAGCACCATGCCCGCGGTGGCGCCGATCCACACCCCGAGCCAGTCGTGGTCGCTGGCCAGCGCCACCGTCGCCAGCATCGTCTTGTCGCCGAGTTCGGCGAGCACCACCGAGGAGACGATCGCCAGCAACACGAACCGCGGTTCGGACACCGTCGGCGAACCGGTCGCGGCGTTGGCGCCCTCCCGCCACGTCCAGGCCGCGAAGCCGATGAAGGCGACACCGGCGACCGCGGCGATCGGCCGTTCGGGCAGCGTCATCCCCAGGAAATGTCCGGCCAGCACCGAGATGCCGTGGACGAAGAAGGCGCCGATCCCCACCCCGCTCAGCACCACCCACCAGCGGTGCCGCAGCGCATAGGTCATCGTGATCAGTTGCGACTTGTCGCCCAGTTCGGCCAGGAAGACCACTCCGAGGCTGAGCAGTGTGGCGGTGAGCATCCGGATCGGCCTTTCGACGCACCGTCGGCTGCCCACGTTAACGGCCGGGTGGCGCATCCGCCACCGCCGCGAGAAGTTCGGACAGCCGTATCCAGCGATCCGGCCCAGCGATCACCGGCGTCGAATTGTCTTATGCGGCAAGCAGCATCGCCAGGATCGCGGTGTCGGGGTGACAGACCGGGTCGACGCCGACACGGCTCACCATCGACGTCACGGTGCCGTCCGAGTCGGCCTCCACCCACGCCGCGCGGTGTTCCAGGCCCAGATGCGGGATGCCCGGCAGCAGCACGCACCCCGACGCCGCGCCACGACATTCCGGCAGCGACGGGATGGTCTCCGACGGCGGGTGCAGCATCAGCAGCGCCGACGGCTGGTGCGCGGCGAACCGTCCGGGCGGCACCGCGCTCGCACCGCAGACGGTGCCCTCGGCCATCAGCAGCCCGACCGTTCCGGGACCGGGATCCTCGGGGAGTTCCTCGCGGGTGCCGAATACGGTTGTGGTGGTCAGCAAGCCGGGCAGGGAGGCGACCCGGACCGCGACACTGAGCAGTTGCGTCCACTCCTTGGTGGAGTCGGGCCAGCGGCCGAACACCACGAAGCCGTGAAGCTCCCCGTGCGCATGGAACGGCGTGACCTCGATCTTGGGGCCGGATCCTGTCTGCATCGCCAACTCCTCGCGATCGCGCTGTGCCTGTTGTGTGCAGAATGCGACGCGGATCACACTGTTGCAAGCAGACACGGCGAACGATGCCATAACAAAACGATGAAGAAAACGACTGGGGCGCCGCGCTATTGGCGCGACGCCCCAGTAGTGTCGGAGTCTTCCGGCGGTGGCTCAGCCGGTGATCAGAAGATCAGCCCCGAGGTCTTCGAGGTGGCGGCCGCGAACCGCGACTGCACGTCCGCCCAGTTCACCACGTTCCAGAACGCCTTGACGTAGTCCGCCTTGACGTTCTTGTACTGCAGGTAGAACGCGTGCTCCCACATGTCGACCTGCAGCAGCGGGATGATGCCCAGCGGGACGTTGGCCTGCTGGTCGTAGAGCTGGAAGGTGAGCAGCTTGCCGCCGAGGGTGTCGTAGCCGAGCACCGCCCAGCCCGAGCCCTGCAGGCCGTTGGCGGCGGCGGTGAACTGCGCGCGGAACTTGTCGAACGACCCGAACGCGTCGTCGATCGCGGCGGCCAGCTCACCGGTCGGCTTGTCACCGCCGTTGGGCGACAGGTTCTTCCACCAGATCGAGTGGTTGACGTGCCCGCCCAGGTGGAACGCCAGGTTCTTCTCGTTCAAGAAGATCGCGCCGTGGTCGTCGTTGGCGCGGGCCTCTTCAAGCTTGGCCAGGGCGCCGTTGGCGCCTGCGACGTAGGCCGCGTGGTGCTTACTGTGGTGCAGCTCGTTGATCTGCCCCGAGATGTGCGGCTCCAGTGCTCCGTAATCCCAGTCCAAGTCCGGCAAGGTGTAGTCGGCCACGGCGTTCCTTCCTTAGGTCACTAGCGATCCGATGATCGCTGTCTGTCACAGTCGATCACCGTCGATCATTGCCGACCGGCGCTCGACCCAAACTGGCAGCCCACCGGCAACGCATTCCGCGACGGGCTGGACCGCCTTGCTCAACATTGCTCCAAGAAGGCAGGTACCGCAAGAACGGGTCGGGCGGCGACGTCAGAGCAGGATCAGCGCGGCCAGCAGGACCAGCAGCACCAAGGCGATCAGCCCGGCGCGGACGGACGCGAACAGGTCCGATCGGTGATACGCCGGCAGGCCGCCCTGCCATGGCGTGACCGCCTGGTGTCCCACCGGCTGCATCGGCTGCGCCGTCATAGCTCTACCCCCAAAACCACATCCGGCCCACCCCCGTGAGACGGATCACAATCACATTGTGATCGCCATCATAGCGGGACGGGCCGCCGGCGAGGAAATTCGACGGGTGTCATCCGGCAGTGCTGCGGAGACGACCGGCCCGGGCGCGCGACAGCCGCCGACGATCACCGGATGTCGATGCTTAGCCGGTCGCCAGATTTCGCTCAGCGACGGCCGAGCCTGTTAATCACCGCCGTCCGGCGACGCTGCGTTATCCACAATTACGCCGGGGATCGGCGTGCCCGAACCAGTTCACCGGCGGAGCCGTCCCCACACCGCACTGTGGATAAACCTGTGGAAACTGTGGATAGCTCGACGGTAGCTGGCGGGTACCCCCGGGCGTACGGTTCGTCGGCCCCGGGACGGGCGCGCGGAGGCCTCGCTACGCTGGTGCGGTGATCCAGGTGTGCTCCCGCTGCGGCACGCGGTGGAACGTCCGCGACCGGCGGCGGGCATGGTGTCCACGCTGCAACGGTGCGTTGTGGGCGCCACTGACGCCCGCCCAGGAGGCGGAACTGCAGTGGACGCAGCCCGGTCCCCCCGCTCCGGCCGCCCCGCCGGCGACGCCCCGGCTGGGGCACGGCTACCGCTGGATTGCGGTCCGGCCCGGGCCGCCGCCGCTGCCGCATCGCCGATCGCGACCGCTTGGCCCCACCCCGCACTACTCGGTGATGCCGCGCTGGACCCTGATGGAATGGGTGAATCCGGTTGTCGCCCAGGAGAAGTCGGCTCAGGCCGAGGCGCCGGCGCTGGCCTCTGTCCAGCGTGCGCTGTCGGCGGCCACGGCGGCACTGGGCGTCGCCGCACTGGTGCACACGCTCAGCTACCTGCTGATGCTCGTCAACCGCACCCATCTGCTGCACCCGGTGGTCGCCGGGGCGGCGCTGTGGCTGGGCCGGCTGGCGAGCGTGGCCGCGCTGATCGCGGTGATCGTCTGCGCGGTGCTGCTGACCCGCTGGCTGATCGGGCGCCGCGCGGCGGCGTTCACCCGGCTGCGCCGGCCGGAGTCGCGGCGACCGTGGGCGCTGTGGGTCGGTTGTCTGGTGCCGGTGGTCAACCTGTTCTGGGCGCCGGTCTACACCATGGAGTTGGCGTCCCGGGAGGACCGGCTGGTACGGCTGCGCAAACCCATCGTGGTGTGGTGGCTGCTGTGGGTGGCCAGCACGCTGGCTGCACTGTTCGCCACCGCGACCAGTTTCGCGACCGGCGCGCAGGGTATCGCCAACAACACCGTCGCGATGGTCATCGCCTACCTGCTGGGGCTGGCCGCGGTGCGGGCGGCGGCGCGCGTCGTCGACGGCTTCGAGCGGCGGTCGATGAGCCGGCCCGCCCACCACTGGGTGGTGGTCGGCGACGCCGGGCCGGCGCAGGAGCCCCCGATGCCCGAACCGGCGCCGGAACCCGCCGCGACACCGGCCGCTGTGCTTGAGTCCGACGGGCGGGAACCGGCAGCATAGGTCCATGACGGCGGCCGACGGCGTGGTGGCGGGGCATCCGTTCGTGGTCGCCCACCGCGGTGCGTCGGCCGAACGGCCCGAGCACACGCTGGCCGCCTACGACCTGGCGCTGCAGGAGGGTGCCGACGGCGTCGAATGCGACGTCCGGCTGACCAGCGACGGCCACCTGGTCTGCGTGCACGACCGGCGGGTGGACCGCACCTCCAGCGGCGTCGGCGTGGTCAGCGAGATGACGCTGACCCAGTTGCAGGAATTCGACTACGGCGATCGGTGCGGGGATCCGGCGCGGACCGGGCTGCTCACCCTCGACGCGCTGGTCGCGCTGGTGCTGGACTGGCACCGGCCGGTGAAGATCTTCATCGAGACCAAGCACCCGGTGCGCTACGGGGCGATGGTGGAGCGCAAGGTGCTGGCGCTGCTGCAGCGGTTCGGGATCGCCGCACCCGCATCGGCGACCCGGTCGCGGGCCGTGGTGATGTCGTTCTCGGCGGCGGCGGTGTGGCGGATCCGTCGGGCCGCGCCGCTGCTGCCGACGGTGCTGCTCGGTTCGACGGCGCGCTACCTCGGCGGCGGTGCCGCCACCACGGTCGGGGCGACCGCGATCGGTCCGTCGATCGCCACCCTGCGCGAGCACCCCGAACTGGTCGATCACGCCGCGGCGCGCGGGCGGGCGCTGTACTGCTGGACCGTCGACGCGCCCGACGACGTCGACTTCTGCCGCGATGTCGGGGTCGCCTGGATCGCAACGAATCAGCCCGCCCGAACCAAGGCGCGGTTGCGGGCGGGCTGATCGATGGTGCTGGGCGGTGCTACTGGGCGCCGCCGGCGATGCGCGGGGCGCCGGCCTCCGGCGCGCCGACGCCGACCTCGCGGGCGATGAAGTTCTCCAGGTCGAACATGTTGCTCCCGGCCCGCTCGGCGACCCGCACCAGTCGGGTCATCGTGGCGACCTCTTCGACCTGCTCTTTGAGGAACCACTGCATGAACTGCTCGCCCACGTAGTCGTTCTCGTCGCGGGCAGCCGCCGCCAGTCGGCTGATCTGGTCGGTGACGGTGCGCTCCTGGTCGAGCACCAGCGCCAGTGCGTCGCGGGGGGTGGCGAAGTGGTTGCGCACCGCGTCGACGCCGGGGATCTCGACGTCGACGTCGCGGTCGAGCAGGTACTGCACCAGCATCATCGCGTGGTTGCGCTCCTCGACGGCCTGCGCGTAGAAGAATTTCGCCAATTGCGGGTAATCGCCGCCATCGAAATAAACGGCCACTGCGACGTATTGCTGCGCGGCGGTGAATTCGTGGTAGATCTGCTCCTGGAGCAGCGCGTGGAATTTGGTCTGATGCTTGTCTTTGTCGCTCATGCCGACCAGGGTAAGTCCAGGTCAGGAATGCTTTCAAGCAAGGTCGCACTTACGAAGGCCAGCGTTGCCTAAGTAAAGTTAGCATGTGCTGATCAATGTCGCTCGTGTTGAATTCGGGAATATTCTTCAGCGCAGCCAGCCCAGTTTGTCGGCGAGCAGCGCGTAGCCGACGAACGCGACGGTGTCGATCAGCCCGTGCGCGACGATCAGCGGCCACAGCCGTCCGGTGCGCTGCCAGGCGTAGCCGAACACCAGCCCCATCGCGACGTTGCCCAAACCGGCGCCGAAGCCCTGGTAGAGGTGGTACGCCCCGCGCAGCAGCGCCGAGCACACCAGCGCCGCCGCCGGGTGCATCCGCAGCTCGCGCAACCGGGTGAGCAGGTAGCCGACGACGATCACCTCCTCGGCCCAGCCATTGGCGAAGGCGATCACGACCAGCAGCGGTGCCCGCCACCAGGTGTCGTTGACCGCGGCGGGGATGACGTCGGCGTTGAGGCCCAGCAGCCGCGCCAGCTGGTACATCCCCAGTCCGGGCAGGCCGATCAGCGCGGCCAGCCCGAGCGCGCCCGGCAGATCGGTGCGCCAGCGCCAGCGGCCCAGGCCGATGTCGGCGGGGCGGTAGCCGCTGCGCCACAGCAGGTACACCGCCAGGGCACCCCAGGCGATCAGCTGCGCCGCCCAGGCCGCGTTCAGGCCGAGGTCGATCAGGTCGAAATGCGAGCGGCGCGGGTTCAGGGCGACCCGCTGAGCGCCGAGGTTGCGCAGGGCGGCGTCGGCGAGTTCGAGGACCGCGGTGGCGGCACTCATCCCGTAGGTGACCGCCAGCACCACCGCGATCTCCACGCGCAGTGCGCGCCGCGGCAGGGCCGGTGCGGCGGTGTCCGGCTCGGTCACCCCGCCACGGTAACCGCCGGGGCCGACCCGGTGGCGCTACCCGCGCCGGGCGTGCAGCCCGTTGAGGAACGGGCAGCCCGCCAGCAGCCGGATCGCCCGGTTCAGCCCGGCCAGGTCCAGCACCGGCCGGGGGAAGCCCAGCCGGACGTCGTGGTCGCCGTCGGCGCCTTCGACGCGCAGCCAGATGCCGTAACGGTCCACGCCCAGCGGCCGGGCGTGGCCGCGCCGCAGCCGCGCCGGCACCCGGTCGGCCGCCAGCCGGGCGATCAGCTCCGGGTGCGCGGAGTCCAGGTGCTGCAGCCAGGAGGATTCGATCCCGCAGAACGGATCCGGCCGGGCCGCCAGCAGCTCGGCGACGTCGACGGCTTCGGCCCCGGTGGTGTCGGCCAGCACCGCCGATTCAGCCGTCAGCCGCAGCAGCACGTAGCGGACGTCGGCGGCCGCCCGCCCGTCCGGCGCCGAGCGCGGCGAGTGCACCTGCAGCAGCGCCGGATCGGGGTTGTCGGCGGCGATGACGTCGAGCAGTGCACCGACGTCGTCGGGCGGCACCACCTGCACCAGGCCGCGGATCCACGCCAGGGCGCGGACCCGCTGGCGCAGCGGCAGCGGCGCGTGATCGGTCAGCTCCAGCATGGCCGGCACGCCCGCCCCGGCGGCGATCGTCGTGATCGCATCGCCGGCGGGCACCGCGATCGCGATCGATCCGTCCGCCAGCAGGTGGCACAGCGGCGCGCTGACCGGTGCGGTGGTGCCGGTGTCGGTCTCGTTGTCGGTGGCGTCCGCGACCGCGAGCAGGGCCCGGCCCCGGATGCAGGCACTGCGAATACGCTCCGCGCTCGTCGGCACGGCTTCCGCTGTCGGAGTCATCGACCACCCTTCCGTTACTGAGGTAACCCTAACCTAATTAATGAACGGTCCGGGTGCAACCGGTGGGACGCCGGTTAGGGTTGGCCGGTGGCGCGCATCACCTACCTCGGTCCGGCGGGAACCTTCACCGACGCCGCACTCGGACAGCTCGCGGCCGCCGGCCGGGTGCCCGGCGGCGTCGTCGACCCGGTGCCGGTCGACAGCACACCGGCCGCCCTGGACGCCGTGCGCGCCGGCGCCGCGGAGTACGCCTGCGTGCCGATCGAGAACTCCATCGAGGGCGGCGTACTGCCCACCCTGGACACCCTCGCGCTCGGTTCGCCGCTGCAGGTGTTCGCCGAGACGACGCTGGAGGTCGCGTTCTCGATCGTGATCGCGCCGGGCCTGGCGCCGGCCGACGTGAAAACCGTTGCCGCGCACCCGGTTGCCGGTGCCCAGGTGCGACGCTGGCTGGCCGCGCACCTGCCGGCGGCGCAGGTCATCCCGGCGAACTCCAATGCCGCAGCGGCACAACAGGTCTGCGACGGCGAGGTGGATGCGGCGGTGAGCACCGCGCTGGCCGCCGCGCACCGCGGACTGCCCACCCTGGCCGACGGCGTCATCGACGAGGCCAACGCCCGAACCCGATTCGTCCTGGTCGGGCAACCCGGGCCACCACCGGCGCGCACCGGCGCCGACCGCACCTCGGTGGTGCTGCGCATCGACAACGCCCCCGGGGCGCTGGTCGCGGCGCTCACCGAATTCTCCTCCCGCGGAATCGATCTGACCCGCATCGAATCCCGTCCGACCCGCGTCGAACTCGGCACCTACCTGTTCTTCCTGGACTGCGTGGGACACGTCGACGACGACGCGGTGGGAGCGGCGCTGCGGGCGCTGCACCGCTGCTGCGCCGAGGTGCGCTACCTGGGCTCCTGGCCGATCGGGGAGCCGCGGTGAGCGGCCGGCTGATCCTGCTGCGGCACGGCGAGACCTACGCCAACGTCGACCGGCGCCTGGACACCCGCCCGCCCGGCTCCGAGCTGACCCCGCTGGGGCGCGCGCAGGCCCGGGCGTTCGTCCCGCCCGACCGGCTGCGCCCGGCGCTGGTGGTGCACTCGGTGGCGACCCGCGCGGTGCAGACCGCCGCGGAGATCGGCGGCCGGTTCGGGGTGACCGCCGCCGAACTCGCCGGCATCCACGAGGTGCAGGCCGGTGCGCTGGAGAACCGCAGCGACGAGGCCGCCGTCGCCGAGTTCAACGAGACCTACCGGCGCTGGCACGCCGGGGAGCACGGTCTGGCGCTGCCCGGCGGGGAGAGCGCCGACGACGTGCTGGACCGCTACCTGCCGGTCGTCACCGATCTGCGGCTGCGCTACCTCGACGACGACGACTGGACCGGGGACATCGTCGTCGTCAGTCACGGGGCGGCGATCCGGCTGGCGGCCGCGGTGCTCGCCGGCGTCGACGGCGGCTTCGTCGTCGAGCACCACCTGGCGAACACCGAGGCGGTGGTGCTGGCACCGGCCGGCGGCGGGGGCTGGAGTTGCCTGCGGTGGGGGGCGCTGACCCCGCCGTTCGCCTCGACGTCGGCACCACAGGCCGTCGTCGATCCGATGGGGTGAGCCGGCCTCAGCCCCAGCCGAGTTCGTGCAACCGGTCGTCGTCGATGCCGAAGTGGTGGGCGATCTCGTGGATCACGGTGATCCGCACCTCGTCGACGACCTCCTCGTCGGAGTGGCACATCTCAAGCAGCGCACCCCGGTAGATCGTGATGGTGTCCGGCAACGCCCCGGCGTAATGCGAGTCGCGCTCGGTCAGCGCCACCCCCTCATACAGCCCGAGCAGGTCGGGATCCTCGGGGTCGCGGTCGGCGACCAGCACGACGACGTTGTCCAGCGCGGCCGCCAGGTTCGGGGGGATCAGGTCGAGCGCGTCGGAGACCAGGTCGTCGAACCGGCGCGGATCCATCTGCACGCTCACCGGTGGCTAGTGCCCCGACCCGGAACCGGCCGGCAGCTGGTTGAGCCGTTCGACCGGGATCTCCGGCGGTGGGATCGGCGGCTGGCCGTTGATCAGCAGCGGACCGCGGGCGCTGTTGACCAGCACCGCCCAGCCGCCGTTGCCCAGTGTGGCGCCGAGGCTGCAGGCCACCTCGCGGCTCCCCGCCGACCAGCTCGGCAGTGAGACGGTGGCGTAGGTCAGGGTCAGGGTGGTGTCGCGCAGCTGCACCGGGGCCAGGTAGGCGTCGGTCAGCCGGGCGCAGGTGTCCTTGATGAAGGTGTCCTGCTCGGGCTCGGGCGGCAGGACGTCGCCGAACCGCTCGGCGAGGTTCACCGTGCCGGTGACCTCCTTGGTGTGCGGCGCCGCGCAGTCCACCGGGACGTCGTTGGGCTGGTTGGTGGCCGGATCAATGCCCAGGCAGGTGCCGGCCGGCCACACCTTCGACTGGTCGATGTCGACGACCTTGCCGATGAACGCGACCTGACCCTCCACCCCGGGCATCTGCAGGCCGCACAGCATCCGGCGCTCGCCGCGCTGCCGCCAGGCCCGGTCACCGGCCCACAGCATGCTCGCGACGAATTTGCTGTGCGGGTCGAATCGCGGCCCCAGGTAGCGGCGCACCGAGGACTCGCACTGCTCCTGGGTGATCTGCTCGATGCGGGCGGTCGACGGTGGTGGGGCGGCGGGGCCGTACTCGGCGCCGGGGAACATCTTCATGTCGACCGGACCGGCCACCTCGAACTTGTGCTCCTCGCCGCAGCCGACGATGGTCGCCGCGTCGAGGTCGTCATCGGGCCAGGTCAGGCAGTCGCCGCTGGCCGCGCGGTCGATCGCCTCGTTGCCCTTGCCGATCCCGCTGCCCAGCGCCGGTGCGGCGCCCTTGCCGCCGGAGCTCAGCGCGGTGTCGGAGCGCAGCCGCGGCAGCAGGCCGCCGTGGCCCTCGCCGGCCGGCGGCAGCACGGTGGCCGCACCGGCGATGATCAGGGCGCCGAGTGCCGTCAGCAGCAGCGTGCGCCGGGTCGCCGACGCCTGCGGTGCGCGCAGCCAGGAGTGCCGCCGCGCGGGCGGATCGTCCTGGTCAACTGGCTTCGACATCGGCTCCATTCTGACAGGCGAGCACGACGACGTGATTAATGATGCGAAAGTGATGCCGACCGGGCGGGGCGGACCGGGTTGTAGGGTTGCGCCGTGATCGACCTGAACGCGCTGCGCGAGGACCCCGACCGTGTCCGACGCTCCCAGGCCGCCCGCGGCGAGGACCCGGCCCTGGTGGAGACCCTGCTCACCGCCGACACCGCGCGACGCTCGGCGATCGCCGCCGCCGACAACCTGCGCGCCGAGCAGAAGGCCGCCAGCCGGTCGGTGGGCGCGGCCTCACCCGACGAGCGGCCGGCTTTGCTGGCGAAGGCCAAGGAGCTCGCCGAGCAGGTGAAGGCGGCCGAGACGGCTCAAGCCGACGCGGAGACCGCGTTCACCGCCGCGCACCTGGCCGTCGCCAACGTCGTCGTCGACGGCGTGCCCGCCGGCGGGGTGGACGACTTCGCGGTGCTCGACGTCGTCGGTGAACCGCCGGCCATCGACGCCCCGCGCGATCACCTGGAGATCGGCGAGGCGCTGGGCCTGCTCGACATGGGCCGCGGCGCCAAGGTCTCCGGCTCCCGCTTCTACTTCCTCACCGGCGCCGGCGCGCTGCTGCAACTGGGCCTGCTGCAACTGGCGCTGCGGCTGGCGGTGGCCAACGGGTTCACCCCGATGATCACCCCGGCGCTGGTGCGCCCGGAGATCATGACCGGCACCGGGTTCCTCGGTGCGCACGCCGACGAGGTGTACCGGCTCGAAGCCGACGACCTGTACCTGGTCGGCACCTCCGAGGTGCCGCTGGCCGGCTACCACTCCGACGAGATCCTGGACCTGTCCGGCGGGCCGCTGCGTTACGCCGGGTGGTCGTCGTGCTTCCGCCGGGAGGCGGGCAGCTACGGCAAGGACACCCGCGGCATCATCCGGGTGCACCAGTTCGACAAGGTCGAGGGCTTCGTCTACTGCCGTCCCGAGGACGCCGAGGCCGAGCATGAGCGGCTGCTGGGCTGGCAGCGCGAGATGCTGGCGCAGATCGAGGTGCCCTACCGGGTGATCGACGTCGCCGCCGGTGATCTCGGCTCGTCGGCGGCGCGCAAGTTCGACTGCGAGGCGTGGGTGCCGTCGCAGGGCACCTACCGGGAGCTGACCTCGACGTCGAACTGCACCACGTTCCAGGCCCGCCGGCTGTCCACCCGCTACCGCGACGACAACGGCAAGCCGCAGACCGCGGCGACGCTGAACGGCACCCTGGCCACCACCCGGTGGCTGGTGGCGATCCTGGAGAACCACCAGCAGCCCGACGGCAGCGTGAAGGTGCCCGCAGCACTGGTGCCCTACGTCGGCGCCGAGGTGCTGGAGCCCCAGTAACCGCGTTGAGTGTGCGTTCTCGGCGGGATTTCGCCGGGAATTCCGCCCAGGATGCACGGTGAACGTTGGTTAGAGCCGCGACTGCCTTGCCCGCGCGACCCGTCGCACGATATCGGCGCCGCGGTGTCCCTTGATGACGCGAATGATCAGCCACCCCAGCGCGGCCAAGGTCTCCGCGCGGCGCAAATCCCTGGCGTACTGCACGGGGTCGGTGCGATGGTGCTCCCCGTCGTATTCGACGCCCACCATCAACTCCGCCCAGCCCATGTCGATGTAGTAGCGATCCTCGGCGGTGATGACCGGGATCTGGGTCTGCGGCCGGGGAAATCCCGCGTCGATGAGCCGCAACCGCAGAAACGACTCCTGGGGCGATTCCGCTCCGGTGTCCACGAGGTCCAGCACGCGGGGCAGTTGGCGCAGACGACGGGTGTGCGGGTGGCGCAGTGCGATCGCCGAGACCGCGCCGGGATTGAGGCCGGCGGCCCGGCCCAATGCGTCCAATCGGGCGATCGTGGTCGCGATGGGACGGCAGCGGCCGATGTCGAATGCGGTGCGCGCGGGCGTGGTCACCGACAACGTTCCCACCGGCAGCGCCAGCGACTGCACCTCGTCGGCGAACACGGTGTCACGACGGGTGATGACGCCTTCAGGCGCGCGGGTCCCGGGGTGGATGAGCTCTATCGGGCTGTCGTCGTCGATCCATCTGGTGCCGTACAAGGCGGCGGCCGCAGCCCCGGCCACGATCGCCTGCCGATCCGACCACAGCCAGGCGGCGACCGTGCGTTGCCGCAGTGTCGGCCGCACCTGGTTCGGCAGGTAAACGTTCGGCAGCACCGCGCGGTACCGGGTTCGCAGCTGATGACGGTTCACCAGGCCGTCGGCCAGTGCCTCGCTGCCTAGAAACGGTTCGAAGGAACGGACCATGACGGCAAGCCTGGCCAGAACCGTGGGAGCACACAATTCACCCCCTGCACGGGCGTTGAGTGTGCGTCCACGGCGACGTTTCGGCGAGAATCCCGCCCAGGAGGCACTCTCAACGAAGGAGGAGGCGGCTCACAACTTCTCGGAGCGCAGCGGATGCCCCTTGGCGGTCAGGCAGCGGCCGGACTCCAGGTCCCACTGCCAGCCGTGCTGGTTGCAGGTGAGCGTGCCGTCGTTGATCACCCCGAACTTCGACAGGTCGGCCTTCATGTGCGGGCAGCGCCGCTGAATCTGCCAGCCGTCCAGCGTGATCGTCGCCGAGTCGTCGTGGCTTTCGCCGAACCAGCCGTCGGCGTAGACGATCCGGTCCTCGGTGAGGCACTTGAAGAACGTGTACAGGTACTCGTTGTAGCCGCCGACCCGCCACGCCCGGAACCGGGTGGACAGGAAGATGGTGTTCACCCAGTCCGGCTCCCCGTCGCGCAGCACGGTGCGCACCAGCTCCGGCGGGATCGCGAACCCGTAGCGGAACTTCTCCTCGGCCAACGGTTCCCGCACCGCGCGCGCCGGGAAGTCCAGCACCACCGTCTCGGCGTGGCCGTCCCCGTCGAGCACCAGCTGCACCGGGTAGCCGATGCCGTCGCTGATCTCCTTGCTGCGGGCCATGATCGGCTCGAACAGCGCCTGCAGCTCCGGCAGCATCGCCGGGCCGGAAGCCGGCGCCCAGGACGCCTTCTCGGCGGCCAGCACCGGCCCCATCCGCTGCGCGTAGGCCTCGATGTAGTCCGCCTTGCCGGTGGTGAAGATCGCCTCCACGTCCTCGACGGGCAGCGGGTGCTCCAGCGAATCGAGTTGCGCCCCGGTGAAAGTCGCCGTCGACCCGGGGATCATCAGCAGGCCGCGGTCGTGGCCGTTGCGGCGCAACTGGTCCAGGAAGACCATCTCGTCGGGGAAGATGTTGGCCGGGTCGCCGTGGTCGTCGTTGAGCGAGCGCAGCGCCGGGTCCAGGAAGCACGGCGGGCCGGCCGACGGGACGACCCAGGTCGCGCCGACGTGCGCGATGTACTGCCGCGCACGGTCCATCTGGCGCTGGCGCTTCTGCGTCCCGAATGCGGCCTTGGCCCGCTCCGGCATGTCGTAGACCATCGGGTACCAGATCGCCCCGGAGTACTGCAGCAGGTGCACGTCGATCTGCTCGAACGCGCCCAGCACGTCCAGGTCGACCGGGCGGCAGTCGTTCATGTTGAACAGGGTGGTCGTGCCGTCGGACACCACCAGGCCGGAGTCGCCGATCGGGCCGTCGGCCGGGGCACTCAAGGCGATGATCATCACGTCCAGGTCGCCCTTGGGGCCGGACACGGTGTGCCGCACCGAGTCGCTGGTCTCGAAGAAGTTGGTGAAGCCGAGCTTCTCCAGCTCACCGCGCAGGTCCGGCACCGGGTAGTCCGGCAGCAGCACCACCGCGTCCTTGTTGACGTGCGCGGCCAGGTGCCGCGGGTCGAAGTGATCGTGGTGCAGGTGCGAGATGTAGAGGTAGTCGCAGTCGCCGAGGGCGTCCCAGTCCAGCGTGGAGTTGTCCGGGAACGGGAACCAGGAGGCGAAGTAGGCGGGGTTGACCCAGGGGTCGCAGAGGATGCTGCCCGCGTGGGTTTCGATCCGGAAGCCGGCGTGCCCGACGCTGGTGACCCGCACTTATCTCTTCTCCCGCCGCTCGGCCCGCATTCCCCCTGAGCTTAGCCGCGGCGGCGGCGCCGTCATCGCCTAGGCTTTGGGGCTGTGGAGCCCTGGTTCGGAACTGTCGCCGTCGTTGCCCGCACGCTGTGGCGCTTCCAGGGGGTGAAGATCACGATCACCGGTGCCGAGAATCTGCCGGCCACCGGCGGTGCGGTCATCGCGATCAACCACACCGGCTACCTGGACTTCGCCTTCGCCGGGCTCCCCGCCTACCTGGAGCGGCCGCGCCGCCGGGTGCGGTTCATGGCGAAGAAGGAGACGTTCGACAACCGCTACACCGGCCCGATCATGCGCGGCTGCCGGCACATCGCCGTCGACCGCGCCCACGGCCACGCCTCCTACGAGGAGGCGGTGGCCAAGCTCAAGGCGGGCGAACTGGTGGGCGTGTACCCGGAGGCGACGATCAGCCGCAGCTTCGAACTCAAGGAGTTCAAGGGCGGCGCCGCCCGGATGGCGATCGAGGCGCAGGTGCCGATCATCCCGCACATCGTCTGGGGCGCCCAGCGGATCTGGACCAAGGACTACCCGAAGCGATTGGGACGGACCAAGATTCCGGTCTCGGTGACGATCGGCGAGCCGATCCTCCCCGATCTGCCGATGGAGGAACTGCGGGCGCTGATGCGCACCCGGATGCAGGAACTGCTCGAACGGGCGCAGAACGAGTACGGCTCGGCGCCGGCCGGTGAGTTCTGGGTGCCGAAGCGGCTCGGCGGCGGCGCCCCCAGCCCGGCGGAGGCGCTGGAACTGGACGCCGCGGAGGCCAAACGCAAGGCCGCCGAGCGGGCCGCCCGCGAGCAGCAGGGCCAGGGCTGAAGCCCGCGAGTATCGAGCGTCCGAACATGGCTGAACCCGTCTTCCGCACGTTGGAGATCCTGCTGCCGCCGCTGGTCGAGGCCAACGGGACGCACCCGACCTTCGACGGCCTGGAGAACATCCCCGAGCACGGCGGCGCCGTGCTCACGCTGAACCACACCAGCTACCTGGACTGGTATCCGGCGTCGATCGCGGCGATGCGTCGGCATCGCCGGCTGCGGTTCATGATCAAGGCCGAGATGGCCCGGGTGCCGGTGATCGGCTTCGTCGTCCGGCACATCAAGCTGATCCCGGTGGACCGCAGCGCCGGGTCGGGCGCCTACGAGGTGGCGGTGCAGCGGCTGCGGGAGGGCGAGCTGATCGGGGTGCACCCGGAGGCCACCATCAGTCGCAGCTTCGAGCTGAAGCAGTTCAAGAGCGGAGCGGTCCGGATGGCGCAGGCCGCCGGGGTGCCGCTGATCCCGGTGGCCGTCTGGGGTGTGCAGCGGATCTGGACCAAGGACCACCCGCGCAAGCTGTGGCACAACACCGCGCCGGTGCTGATCAAGATCGGCGAGCCGTTCCACCCGACCGACGACCTCGAGGAGAGCGTCGCGCTGCTGTATCAGAAGATGGCGGCGCTGCTCGAAGAGGCGCAACTGGAGTACCCGCACCCGGCCGGGGCGTACTGGGTGCCGCTGCGCCTCGGCGGTAGCGCACCCGACCCGGAGCGGGCCCAGGCGATGTGGGAGGCGGAGATGGCCGAGCGCGACCGCAAGCGGCTGGCGCGGGCCGGCTACGGCAAGGTGCGCCGGGCGCTGGCCGTGCTGCGGGGCCGCTGATGACGGTGTCGCCGCCCGCGGTGATCGCCAGCGACGTCGACGGCACCCTGCTCGACGGCCAGGAGCGGGTCACCGACCGGACCCGGGCGGCGGTGCGGGCCGCGGTCGACGACGGCGCCCGGTTCATCCTGGCGACCGGACGCCCGCCGCGCTGGATCGCCCCGGTCGTCGACGCGCTCGGCTTCGCCCCGATGGCGGTCTGCGCCAACGGCGCCGTCGTCTACGACCCGGCCACCGACCGGGTGCTGTCGGCGCGGACGCTGTCGGTGGCCGCCCTGCGGGAGCTGGCCGAGGTGGTGGCGCGCGCCATCCCCGGCGCGGGGCTGGCCGTCGAGCGCATCGGGGAACGGGCGCACGACGCGGCGACGCCGCAGTTCGTCAGCTCACCGGGGTACGAGCACGCCTGGCTGAATCCCGACGACACCGAGGTGTCGGTCGAGGATCTGCTGTCGCAGCCGGCGATCAAGCTGCTGATCCGCAAACCGGGGGCGACCAGCGCCGACATGGCGGTGCAGTTGGCGGGCCACGTCGGCGACACCGCCGAGTTGACCTACTCCACCGACAACGGCCTGATCGAGGTGGTGCCGACCGGCATCACCAAGGCGACCGGGCTCGCGGAGATCATCGGGCCGCTGGGCATCGGCGCCGACCGGATGATCGCGTTCGGCGACATGCCCAACGATCTGCCGATGCTGCTGAGCGCCGGACACGGGGTGGCGATGGGCAACGGGCATCCGGCGGTGCGGGCCGCCGCGGCGGAGGTCACCGCCCCCAACACGGAGGACGGCCTGGCGCAGGTGCTCGAACGGTGGTGGGGCTGACTCAGCCGGCGTCGAGCGGGTCGATGACCCGGGAGAAGCGCTCCAGCTGGACCGGCGGACCCTCCGGCGGCCGCGGCGGCAGTTCCTCGGCGACGCCGTCGACGACCCGGATCACCGCGCCGGTGGCCCGGTCGAAGTTCAGCGTGCCGTGCTGGAAGTTCTGGCCCACCCACTCCGGCTCGGGGATCTCGGCGCTGGTCGGCAGGCCCAGCACGCCGCGCTCGTAGCCGAGGGTGGCCCAGGCGTCGTAGATCGCCCCGGTGACCGGCTGCGCGCCGGTCTCCGGCGACCAGTACACGGCGCCGTGTTCGAAGGTGGCGTACTTGGTGGAGCCCTCGCCGATCGCCTCCGGCGAGGTCGGTGCGCCGAGCATGCCGTCGAACCCGCCGACCTCCAGCCAGCGGGCGTGGATGGCGCCGCCCTCCATGACGCGGATGAGGTCCTCCGGGCCGGGCGGCGCGCTGAATCCCGCTGCGATGCCCCGGATCACGTCGAGTGAGGCGTACCCGCTGTCGCCCGGGCACTCGGTCTCGTCGACGTCGCGGTGGCCGATGATCACCGGCAGCGTCAGCGACGTCCCGCGCGCGAAGTGGGTGAAGGAGCCGCCGGCCGACGCCAGCTCGGCGATACCGCGCGGGTCGGTGCCGTCGAGTCCGAGCCGCCAGCCCAGCAGCCGCCCGACGGTCTCGAGCTGGATCGGCGGGGGCGGGTTCTTGTCGAAGGTGCCGATCATCGACACCCCCCAGGTGTTGCGGTTGAACCCGCCGGCGTGGCTGCCCATGATGCCGCGGGTGACGCCGCCGGCCCGACCTTCGAAGACCTGGCCGTACTTGTCCACCAGCGCGTTGTAGCCGATGTCGCACCAGCCCAGGGTGCGGGTGTGATACGCGTAGATGGCCCGGACGATGTCCGCGGAGTCCCCCGGGGTGTAGTCGTTGTTGCCGGCGGTGTGGTGCACCACCGCCGCGTGCACCGGTCCGCTCTCCACCGGTTTGCCGCACCGGCCGGTGGCGCCGGCACCCCAGTGGTTGCGGGGGATGATGTTCGGCGGCTGACCTGGCGCCAGCACGGCGCTCGGCGGGGTCCACTGCCCGTCGAGCGGGGCCTTCGGCGGGGCGATCAGCACCGCGGAGATGCCCTGGGCCAGTGGCTGGGCGGCGGTCGCCGGGACGTAACCCAGGTCCGGTTCGGTCGTGCGGGCCGGTTTCGGAGTGCCCTTGGTCGCCTTCTTGGGGGCGGTCTTACCCGGGGCGGCCGTGGGTTTGCGGGGTGCCTGCGGGCGGGTGATGGCGATCTGCACGGCGGTGGTCCGGCCGACGAAGACCGGTTCGGTCCCGTCCGGGCCGGGCGCCGGGGTGCCGTGGCTGCGGTTGGCGGGGTCGGCCGGGCCGGCGGCGCGCTCCTCGCGGACTTCGTGGGCGGTCGCGTACCAGGGGCCCCAGGAGCCGTCGGCGCGTTTGGCGCGGACCCGGGCCGACGTGCCGGTGAGGTCGGCGCCGGTGAGCGCGACCATCGAGAACGGCTCGTCCTGGCTGATCTCCCGGATGGTCACCCCGGGTTCGAGGTCGGCGAGTGGGCGCTGGGTGAGTTTGGTGGCCGCGGCGCTCGGGGGCGCCGTGGCGGATTTGAAGCCCGATCCCGAGTTCAGTGCCCACGGCAGGATCAGCACTGTCGCGATGGTGGCCGTCAACTTGATCGTTGGCAGCGGGCGACGAGATGGCACGAACTGATGTTACGCATGTGCTGAATGGTGTCAGTGGTGCGACACGCAAAGGGTAACGGCACCGCAGAGCCCTGGTGCCGGCATGGCCGGGGGAAACCGGGGCCGGTCGACTCTGCGGTGCCGTCGGGTGATGGGTCGGTTATCAGGGCAGCGGCAGGGCGGCTGCCGGTGCCGCGGCCGCGGCCGGGCCGGCGCCCTGAGCGGCCTGGGTGATGGACGGGATCACCACACCCTTGAGCAGGTCGATCGCCTGCCCGGCGCCGAGCTGGTTCGCGGCGCTCATCAGGTCGCTGACGATCCCACCGCTACCGCCGCTCTCCGGCATGCCCAGGGACGGGTCGCCGAGGATCGGGTAGGTGCCGTCCAGGCCCGGGTCCAGGCCGGTCGGCGAGGTGAGCCCCAGCTCACCCGGCGCGGCCAGGCTGCCGTCGGGCAGCAGACCGGTCGGGCTGGTCAGCCCCGGCGAGGTCAGCCCGGTGGTGCCCAGGCCGGGCGTGGTCAGCCCCGGTGAGGTCAGGCCCGGTGAGGTCAGCCCGGTGGTGCCCAGGCCCGGCGTGGTCAGACCCGGCGAGGTCAGGCCGGGCGTGCCGAGACCCGGCGTGGTCAGCCCGGGCGAGGTCAGCCCCGAGGTCGACACACCCGGCGTCAGTCCGGGGGTGGTCAGGCCGGGGGTGGCCAGCGACGGGTCGGTCAGGCCCGGGGTGCCCAGGCCGGGCGTGCCGAGACCGGGCGAGGTCAGGCCGGGTGTGCCCAGACCCGGGGTGCCCAGGCCGGGGGAGGTCAGGCCGGGCGTGCCCAGCGGCATCCCGCCGCCGCCGCCGAAGCCACCGGGGACCGGCGGGAGGTTCACCCCGAACTGGGACAGCCCCTGCGACAGGGCCGAGATCAGCTCGTTGGGCAGGTCGGCGACCGATGCGGCCGCGACGAACTCGTGGTGCTGCGGCGCGCTGTCGTGGGCCGCCAGCTGGGACACTGCAACAACCGCAAACGGACTTGCGACCGCCAGTGCGGCGACTGCGCTCATGGTGGTCGAGAGCCTGCGTCGACGTCGGTTCGGCACGGAAGTCTCCTCAATATGTTCTGCCGTTCGGCCCCGGGGGCCGGCGGGCGTTACTGCCGGTTTTTACTTACACGGTTGATGTTACGAGTGTGATTGGTGTGATTGGAGTGACGAGACCGGATCGTGAGGAAACTGCGATCTACCGTCGTCTTGCCGCTTCACCGGGCGGTGCCGTACCACCCGCCGCCGTGGGAATCGGCTTCCGTCGGCGGGTCCGATAACCTAGGCGCCGATGACTTCTCCTGCTGGTCGCTATGACCTCTATGTTGTCGGCTCCGGTTTCTTCGGCCTGACGATCGCCGAGCGGGTGGCGACCCAGCTCGGCAAACGCGTCCTCGTCGTCGAGAAACGCGGTCACATCGGCGGCAACGCCTACTCCGAGGCGGAACCGCAGACCGGCATCGAGATCCACAAGTACGGGGCGCACCTGTTCCACACCTCCAACAAGCGGGTCTGGGACTACGTCCGGCAGTTCACCGAGTTCACCGGTTACCAGCACCGGGTCTTCGCCCTGCACAAGGGGCAGGCCTACCAGTTCCCGCTGGGGCTGGGGCTGGTCAGCCAGTTCTTCGGCCGCTACTTCAGCCCGGACGAGGCGCGCGCGCTGATCGCCGAGCAGGCCGGTGAGTTCGCCACCGAGGACGCCGCCAACCTGGAGGAGAAGGCGATCAGCCTGATCGGGCGCCCGCTGTACGAGGCGTTCGTCAAGGGCTACACCGCCAAGCAGTGGCAGACCGACCCGAAGGAGCTGCCCGCCGCCAACATCACCCGGCTGCCGGTGCGCTACACCTTCGACAACCGCTACTTCAACGACACCTACGAGGGGTTGCCGGTCGACGGCTACACCGCGTGGCTGCAGAACATGGCCGCCCACGGCAACATCGACGTGCGCCTCGAGACCGACTGGTTCGACGTCCGGGAGCAGCTCCGCGCCGAGAACCCGGACGCCCCGGTGGTGTACACCGGCCCGCTGGACCGCTACTTCGACTACGCCGAGGGCAAGCTGGGCTGGCGCACCCTCGACTTCGAGACCGAGGTGCTGGACACCGGTGATTTCCAAGGCACCCCGGTGATGAACTACAACGACGAGGACGTGCCGTTCACCCGGATCCACGAGTTCCGGCACTTCCACCCGGAGCGCGACTACCCGGCCGACAAGACCGTCATCATGCGCGAGTTCTCCCGCTTCGCCGAGGCCGACGACGAGCCGTACTACCCGATCAACACCGACACCGACCGCACGCTGCTGACCGCCTACCGGGCCCGCGCGAAAGCGGAGACGGAGTCCGCACGGGTGTTGTTCGGCGGCCGGCTGGGCACCTACCAGTACCTTGACATGCACATGGCCATCGCCAGTGCGCTGAGCATGTACGACAACACCCTGGCGCCGCATCTGGCCGACGGGGTGCCGCTGGGAGAGAGCAGTAAGGCATGAATGACAGTTCCGCCGCGGTGAGCCGGCTGGCGCGGATCATCGCACCCCGGCACGGCGAGCCGCTGGACGTGCGCAAGCTCTACCTGGAGGAATCCGACACCAACAGCCGTCGGGCGCACCCGCTGACCCGCACCAGCCTGGAGATCGGCGAGGAGTCGGAGGTGTCGTTCGCGACGTACTTCAACGCCTTCCCGGCCTCCTACTGGCGGCGCTGGTCGACGCTGGAGTCGGTGACGCTGCAGCTTCGGTTGACCGGCACCGGCCGGGTCGACGTCTACCGGTCCAAGGCGACCGGCGCCCGCATCGCCGTGGACGGCAAGTCGTTCGACGGCAGCGGCAAGCCCGCGACCGTGGAGTTCGAGATCGGCCTGCAGCCGTTCGAGGACGGCGGCTGGATCTGGTTCGACATCACCACCGACACCGCCGTCACCCTGCACGGCGGCGGCTGGTTCGCGCCGGTGGAACCGGTCGTCCGCGCCGACGTCGCGGTGGGCATCCCGACGTTCAACCGGCCCGACGACTGCGTCAACGCGCTGGCCGCGCTGGCGTCCGACCCGGACGTCGACGCCGTCATCAGCGCGGTGATCGTCCCCGACCAGGGCACCCGCAAAGTCCGCGACCACCCCGGCTTCGCCGCGGCCGCCAAGGGGCTCGGCGACCGGCTCACCATCCACGACCAGCCGAACCTGGGCGGTTCCGGCGGGTACAGCCGGGTGATGTACGAGGCGCTGAAGAACACCGGCTGCGAACAGATCCTGTTCATGGACGACGACATCCGCATCGAACCGGACTCGATCCTGCGGGCGCTGGCGCTGAGCCGGTTCGCCAAGACCCCGACCCTGGTCGGCGGGCACATGCTCAACCTGCAGGAGCCGTCGCACCTGCACATCATGGGCGAGATCGTCGACCCGGGCGTGTTCATGTGGACCAACGCCCCGCACACCGAGTACGACCACAACTTCGCCGAACACCCGCTGGCGGAGTCCCCGGATCTGCACCGGCGCATCGACGTCGACTTCAACGGCTGGTGGATGTGCATGATCCCGCGGGCGGTGGCCGAGGAGATCGGGCAGCCGATCCCGTCGTTCATCAAGTGGGACGACGCCGAGTACGGCATCCGGGCCGGCGAGCACGGCTACCCGACCGTCACCCTGCCCGGCGCGGCGATCTGGCACATGGCCTGGAGCGACAAGGACGACGCCATCGACTGGCAGGCCTACTTCCACCTGCGCAACCGGCTGATGGTCGCCGCCCTGCACTGGGACGGCAACATCACCGGCCTGATCCGCAGCCACCTCAAGGCAACCCTGAAACACCTTGCCTGCCTGGAATATTCGACCGTCGCCGTGCAGAACAAGGCACTGGACGACTTCCTGGCCGGCCCCGAGCACATCTTCTCGATCCTGGAGTCGGCGCTGCCGGCGATCCACGCGCTGCGCAAGACCTACCCCGACGCGGTGGTGCTGCCGGCGGCCAGTGAACTGCCGAAGCCGTCCGGGCGCAGCCGGGAGATGAAGCCACCGGTGCAGCCGTTGAGCATCGGCTACCGGCTGGCCCGCGGCGTGCTGCACAACCTCAAGGCCACCGCACCGGAACACCACCGCCGCCCCCAGCTCAACGTGCCCACCCAGGACGCCCGCTGGTTCCGGCTGTGCACCCAGGACGGCGTCACCGTCACCACCGCCGACGGCCGCGGCGTGGTCTACCGGCAGCGCGACCGGGAGCAGATGTTCGGGCTGCTGCGCGAGTCGCTGCGCCGGCAGTACCGGCTGGCCCGCCGCTTCGACGACCTGCGCCGGCAGTACCGGCGGGCGCTGCCGACGCTGTCCAGCACCGCGCAGTGGGAGACGGTGTTCCCCCGGCCGGAGAGGGCCGACCATGCCTCCGCGTGACCTCGCGGCACCGGTGGACGCACCGGTCGGGCCGCCGCACGGCGAAGACGCCGTACTGGTCGGGGTGCAGGCCGCGCTGACCGGGCGTCCCGGTGTGCTGCCGGCGGCGCGCACCATGTCGCACTTCGGCGAGCACAGCCTGGGCTGGCTGGCGGTGGCGGCGGCCGGTGCGCTGGCCCAGCCGCGCCGCCGCCGGGCCTGGCTGGTCGCCGGGGCCGGAACCCTGGCAGCGCACGCCGCCGCCGTCGTCATCAAGCGGGTGGTGCGCCGCACCCGGCCCGACCACCCCGCGATCGCCGTCAACGTCGGCACCCCGAGCCGGCTGAGCTTCCCGTCGGCGCACGCCACCTCCACCACCACCGCCGCGATCCTGCTCGGCCGCGCCGCCGGACTGCCCGCCGGCGTGCTGCCGGCGCTGCTGGTGCCGCCGATGGCGCTGTCCCGGCTGGTGCTCGGCGTGCACTACCCCAGCGACGTGGCGGTGGGCGCCGCGGTGGGCGCCGCCGTCGCGGCTGCCGCGATCCGGTTGGATGGGACCGATGAGTGAGCCCGTGACCGACCGGCCGTACAGCCTCCCGGTCGGGATCGTCAAAGCGCTGCGGCCCCGCCAGTGGGTGAAGAACGTCCTGGTGCTGGCCGCGCCGCTGGCCGCGCTGGGCCGGGACGCCCACTACGACTACGCCGAGGTGGCCCGCAAGTCGCTGATCGCGTTCGTGGTGTTCAGCCTGGCGGCGTCGGCGATCTACCTGGTCAACGACGCCCGTGACGTGGAGGCCGACCGGGCGCACCCGACCAAGCGGTTCCGCCCGATCGCCGCCGGCGTGGTGCCGCCGGGGCTGGCCTACGCGCTGGCGGTGCTGCTGGCGATCGCCTCGCTGGGCGTCTCCTGCCTGCTTACCCCGAACCTGGCGCTGGTGATGGCGATCTACCTGGCCATGCAGCTGGCCTACTGCTTCGGGCTGAAACACCAGGCGGTGCTGGACATCTGCATCGTGTCGTCGGCGTATCTGCTGCGGGCGATCGCCGGCGGCGTGGCCGCCGACATCCCCCTGTCGCAGTGGTTCCTGCTGGTGATGGCGTTCGGGTCGCTGTTCATGGTGGCCGGCAAACGCTACGCCGAACTGCAGATCGCCGAGCAGACCGGCGCGAAGATCCGCAAGTCGCTGGAGTCCTACACCGGCACCTACCTGCGGTTCGTCTGGACGATGGCGGCCACCGCGATGGTGGTCTGCTACAGCCTGTACGCGTTCGAGCGCGACCACGGCGCCGGCTCCTGGTACGCGGTGTCGATCGTCCCGATCATCGTCGGCCTGCTGCGCTACGCCGTCGACGTCGACGGTGGCCTGGCCGGTGCGGCCGAGGACATCCTGCGCCGCGACCGGGTGCTGCAGGTGACGGCGCTGGCGTGGATCGGAACCATCGGTGCTGCCCTCGTCTTCGGCTAACCTGCGCCCCTGGGCCGGGACCGGCCGGGCGCCGCAGTCCCGGCTCCGGCCGCTGGGCTGGCCGGCGGTCGCCTACAGCCCGTCGGTGCGGCTGAGCTCCTGGGCGGCGGTGGTCGTCGCCGTGCTGCTGTTCGGGATCGGCGCGTGGCGGCGGCGCTGGATCGCCGACGACGGGCTGATCGTGCTGCGGACCGTGCGCAACCTGCTGGCCGGGCACGGACCGGTGTTCAACGCCGGTGAGCGGGTGGAGGCCAACACCTCCACCGCCTGGACCTACCTGATGTACCTCGGCAGCTGGCTGGGCGGCCCGATCCGGCTGGAGTACGTGGCGCTGGTGTTCGCGCTCGCGCTGAGCCTGCTCGGCCTGGCACTGCTGATGCTCGGCGCCACCCGGCTCTACGCACCGGGTCTGCAGGGCCGGCGCGCGCTGATCCTGCCGGCTGGCGCGCTGGTCTACATCGCGGTGCCCCCGGCCCGCGACTTCGCCACGTCGGGCCTGGAGAACGGGCTGGCGCTGGCCTACCTGGGGCTGCTGTGGTGGATGCTGGTCTGCTGGTCGCAGGCACCGCGGATGCCCCGATCCCGTGCCCGCGGACTCCCGTTCACCGCCGCCCTGGCGTTCGTCGCCGGCTTCAGCGTGCTGGTCCGCCCGGAGCTGGCGCTGATCGGCGGCGGCGTGCTGATCATGCTGCTGATCGCCAACCGCGGCTGGCGACCGCGGCTGCTGATCGTGGTGGCCGGCGGGCTGCTGCCGGTCGCCTACCAGATCTTCCGGATGGGCTACTACGCGCTGCTGGTGCCCGGCACCGCGCTGGCCAAGGACGCCACCGGCGACAAGTGGTCGCAGGGAAGGATCTACCTGACCAACTTCAACGGCCCCTACGCGCTGTGGGTGCCGCTGGTGCTGCTGACGGCGCTCGGGGTGGTGCTGTGGCTGGGTGCGGCGATGCGCCACCGGCCCCGGCACACCCCGCCGGCCGGGGCCGACCGGGCGTCGGGCTGGGCGCGGCTGGTGCAGAGCCCGACCGCGGCCGTCTGCTTCATCGTCGGCAGCGGGCTGCTGCAGGCGCTGTACTGGGTGCGCCAGGGCGGCGACTTCATGCACGCGCGGGTGCTGCTGGCACCGCTGTTCTGTGTGCTCGCGCCGGTGGCGGTGATCCCGGTGCTGCTGCCGCACGACGCCCGGTTCCACCGGGAGGCCGGTCCGCTGATGAGCGGGGCCGCCGGGCTGCTGTGGGTGGCGGTGGCCGGCTGGGCACTGTGGGCGGCGAACTCGCCGGGCCTGGGCGACGACGGCACCCGGGTCAGCTACTCGGGGATCGTCGACGAACGCCGGTTCTACTCGCAGGCGACCGGGCACGCCCACCCGCTGACCGCCGGGGACTACCTGGATTACCCGCGGATGCGGGCGGTGCTGACCACGATCGCCAACACCCCGGCCGGTGCGCTGCTGCTGCCGTCGGGCAACTACGACCAGTGGGACGTCATCCCGGTGATCCTGCCGGTGCCGCAGATGCCGGGCACCCCGCCCGCCCCGGACGGCGCCGGCCCGCACACCGTGTTCTTCACCAACCTGGGCATGCTCGGCATGAACACCGGCCTCGACGTCCGGCTGCTGGACCAGATCGGGCTGGCCAACCCGATCGCCGCGCACACCGACCGCATCGAGAACGGCCGGATCGGCCACGACAAGGACCTGTTCCGGGACTGGATCGTCGCCGACGGGCCGTGGGTGAAGTGGTACCCGATCATCCCCGGCTACCTGGACCAGGACTGGATCACCCAGGCCGAGAATGCGCTGCGCTGCCCGGACACCGCGGCGGTGCTGAACTCGGTGCGGGCGCCGATGGGGCCGCACCGGTTCCTGTCCAATGTGCTGCACGCGGCGAGCTTCACCCGCTACCGCATCGACCGGGTGCCGCGTGACGAGCTGATCCGCTGCGGCCTGGACATCCCCGAGCCGACCGGCCGGCCGTCCGGAGCGCCCTACGCGGGGACGTCGCCGACCGGTCCGTGACGCGCCGGGGCGGGTTCGGACACGCCGGGTGCGGCCCATCGGGAACCGGCGGCGCCGAAAATGTGACCGATCTCATGCGCGTCGCCGGTTGGCTATCGAGTACGTCGCGTCTCACCGGCTCGAATGCCGTCGCCAGCGCAGGATGGTGGGTGCGGCGACGCGCCGAAGGGCCGTCCACCCGGCTCCGCGGGAGGGGTTCCGGCACAGATCGGTGTGGTTGACTACCACCCGGCGCTGCCGCCCGTCGAGGCGGCTCGGGCCCAGGTCGGGCCAAACCCCTGTGTTCAGTGGCGCTATGACGAATGGATGAGGAAAACCAAGGATGAAGCTGGTTGACAGTTTGTCCCGGGCGGCGAAGGCAATGCCGCGCCGGCTCGTGGTCGCCGCCGCCGGCGCGGCCCTGCTGTCGGGGATGGTCGGCGTCGTGCAGACGGCCCCCGCGAACGCGTTCTCTCGGCCGGGCCTGCCCGTCGAGTACCTGGACGTGCCGTCCGCCGGCATGGGCCGGGACATCAAGGTGCAGTTCCAGAGCGGTGGCTCGGGTTCGCCCGCCGTCTACATGCTCGACGGCATGCGCGCGCAGGACGACTACAACGGCTGGGACATCAACACCCCCGCGTTCGAGTGGTACTACAACTCCGGCATCTCGATGGTGATGCCGGTCGGCGGCCAGTCCAGCTTCTACAGCGACTGGTACAAGCCGGCGTGCGGCAAGGCCGGCTGCCAGACCTACAAGTGGGAGACGTTCCTCACCAGCGAACTGCCCGCCTACCTCAACGCCCAGTACGGCGTGAAGCAGAACGGCAGCGCGGCCGTCGGCCTGTCGATGGCCGGCTCCTCGGCGATGACGCTGGCGATCTACCACCCGGAGCAGTTCATCTACGCCAGCTCGCTGTCGGGCTACCTGAACCCGTCCACCGGTAAGGGCTGGATCGGCATCTCGATGGGCGACGCCGGCGGCTACAAGAAGAACGACATGTGGGGCGACGACAGCGACCCGGCGTGGCTGCGCAACGACCCGACGGTCAACGTGGACAAGCTGGTCGCCAACAACACCCGGCTCTGGGTGTTCTGCGGCAACGGGCAGGCCAACCAGCTCGGTGGCGACAACATCCCCGCCGTGTTCCTGGAGAAGAACTTCATGATCGGCGCGAACAAGAAGTTCCAGGAGCTCTACACCGCGGCCGGCGGCCACAACGCCGTGTTCAACTTCCCGGCCTACGGCACCCACTCGTGGGAGTACTGGGGCGAGCAGCTGCACGCGATGCTGCCGGACATGCAGGCGTACCTGGGTGCCACCCCGGGTGGCGGCTCCACCGAGGGTGCTGACGGCGGCTCGGCCGCCGGCTGACCCCAGCGCAGACGCATCCGCCGACGGCGGCGACCTTCACCGGTCGCCGCCGTCGGTTTGTTTACCGCCTGTGCGCTTCCGCCGTGTGGTTGACTACCCACCGGGGCCGGGGCGGACGACCGGCGGTCTTTCAGACGACGAGTTGTGCCGACGAGCGAGGTGGGTATGAGCGGACTGCCGAGGCTGCTGCGGGTGCTGTGCGTGGCGGTGCTGACACTGGGCATGTGGGGCGGCGGCGTGCTCGCCGGGTCCGCCGGCACCGGGCAGGCCGCGGGGTTCGAGACCCTGATGGTGCCGTCGCCGTCGATGGGCCGCGACATCCCGGTGGCGTTCCTCGGGCAGGGGCCGCACGCGGTGTTCCTGCTGGACGCGTTCAACGCCAACCCCGACGTGAGCAACTGGGTGACCGCGGGCAACGCGATGAACACCCTCGCCGGCAAGGGCGTCTCGGTGGTGGCGCCGGCCGGCGGCGCGTACAGCATGTACACCAACTGGGAGCGCGACGGCAGCAAGCAGTGGGACACGTTCCTGTCGTCGGAGCTGCCGGACTTCCTGGCGGCCAACAAGGGGCTGGCGCCGGGCGGGCACGCCGTGGTCGGCGCCGGCCAGGGCGGTTACGCGTCGATGGCGCTGGGTGCGTTCCACCCGGACCGGTTCGGCTTCGTCGGGTCGCTGTCGGGATTCCTGCAGCCCTCCAACACCACCGAGACCGGTGTGATCACCTCGGGCCTGCAGCAGTTCGGCGGCGTGGACTCCTACGGCATGTGGGGCGCGCCGCAGCTGGGCCGGTGGAAGTGGCACGACCCGACCGTGCACTGCAACCTGCTGGTGCAGAACAACAGCCGGCTATGGGTCTACTCCCCGCAGGGTGGGGCGTCGGACCCGGCGGCGGTGCTCGGCGACACCGGTGAGATCACCGGCAGCGCCCGGTTCTTCCAGTTCCAGTACCGCCAGCAGACCGGCCACAACGCCCACTTCGAGTTCGGGCAGGGTGACCACGGCTGGGGTGCGTGGGCCGGGCAGCTCGGCGCGATGACGGGTGATCTGGTCGCCGCGATCCGCTGAGTGTGCGTTGACTCTGCGCCCACGGCGCGAAAGTGCGAGTGCGGGCCGCCGTAGGCGCAGAGTCATTGCGCCGACGGGCCGATCTGTACCGTGTTAGGCGATATGGCCAAGAAGAAGACGCGCAAGTCCGCACCGAGCAAGGCCGTCCGTAACCGGCGTCGCATGCTGGCCTGGGTGGCCGCCGGGGCGATGGCCCTGGTCGTCGCGCTGGTGCTGGTCGTGGTGGTGATCTGGATCCGGCACCCGGCGTCGCCGCCGATCGCCGAGCAGGCCCCGGAGGCGGTGCCGCCGACCGGCCCGTCGCACCGGCCGCACAAGCTGCGCCCCGCCGCCCAGGACGCCTCCTGCCCGGACGTGCAGCTGGTGTCGGTGCCCGGCACCTGGGAGTCGTCGCCGACGGACAACCCGCTCGACCCGACCGAGTTCCCGCGGGCGCTGCTGCTGACCGTCACCCGGCCGATCGCCGAGCAGTTCGACGGCGCGCGGGTGCAGACGTACACGGTTCCCTACACCGCGCAGTTCCGGAACCCGCTGGCCAACGACGGGCAGATGACCTACAACGACAGCCGGGCCGAGGGCACCCGCGCCACGGTGAAGGCGCTCACCGACATGAACGAGCGCTGCCCGCTCACCGGCTATGTGCTGGTCGGCTTCTCGCAGGGTGCGGTGATCGCCGGGGACGTCGCCGGCAAGATCGGCAACGGCGACGGGCCGGTCGACGAGGACCTGATGCTCGGCGTGACGCTGATCGCCGACGGGCGCCGCCAGGAGGGACCGAGCAGCGGTGTCGACGTCCCGCCGACCCCGCCGGGGCAGGGCGCCGAGGTGACCCTGGAGGAGTTGCCGATGCTGTCGGCGATGGGGCTGACGATGACCGGGCCGCGGCCGGGCGGCTTCGGCGACCTGGACAAGCGTGTCAACCAGATCTGCGCGGTTGGTGACCTGATCTGCGCGGCGCCGCAGGAGGCGTTCAGTATCACCAAGCTGCCGGAGACGCTGCAGACGCTGGCCGGCGGTGCGGGTCAGCCGGTGCATGCGCTGTACGGCACCACCGACTTCTGGAACCACGACGGTGAGTCCGCGACGCAGTGGACGTTGAACTGGGCGCACGGGCTGATCGCCGACGCGCCGCACCCGCCGCACAACTGAGACCCGGCGGTTCAGCGAGGCTCGACGAAGGAGAGGCGAAGCTGGGACCGGCGCATGAGGCCGGCGGTTCACCGCGAGACCGGGGTCACACCCGGTACCGTTTGATTTGGCATGCGTCCCGCAGACCTTTAACATTAAGAGAAATTTAAGAGCAGACGGTGCCGGTCGCCGGGTGCTCGATACCCCGTCGAACGGTGCCGGGAACCTCGCTACCATCTGTGGGGTCCTGGGAGCCGCGACGAACCGAAACGTGGGCGTGTGCGCCCGGTGACATACCGAACGCATGCGCGTGACAGGAGATCTGCATGGCCCCCGCAGCCCAGGCGGCGTACCGCAACCCGTTCGTCAAGGACGGCAAGATCCGCTTCCCGGACAATGCCAGCCTGGTCAGCACCGTTGAGCGCTGGGCCAAGTTGCGCGGTGACAAGGTCGCCTACCGCTTCCTGGACTTCGCCACCGAGCGCGACGGCATCGCCCGCGACATCTCCTGGGCCGACTTCGGCGCCCGCAACCGCGCCGTCGGGGCCCGGCTGCAGCAGGTCACCCAGCCCGGTGACCGGGTGGCGATCCTCTGCGGCCAGAACCTGGACTACCTGGTGTCGTTCTTCGGCATCCTCTACTCCGGCCGGATCGCGGTGCCGCTGTTCGACCCGGGCGAGCCCGGCCACGTCGGCCGCCTGCACGCCGTCCTCGACGACTGCACCCCGTCGGCGGTGCTCACCACCACCGACTCCGCCGAAGGCGTCCGCAAGTTCTTCCGCAGCCGCCCGGCCAACGCCCGGCCGCGGGTGATCGCCGTCGACGCGGTCCCCGCCGAGGTCGGCGCCACCTGGGTGATGCCCGAGGCCGACCGCAACGACGTCGCCTACCTGCAGTACACCTCCGGCTCCACCCGGACCCCGACCGGTGTGAAGATCACCCACCTGAACCTGCCCACCAACGTCGTGCAGCTGCTGGACACCCTGCAGGGCCGCGAGGGCGACCGCGGCGTCACCTGGCTGCCGTTCTTCCACGACATGGGCCTGGTCACGATCACGCTGTCCAGCGTGCTCGGCCAGCAGATGACGTTCATGAGCCCGGCGGCGTTCGTGCGCCGGCCGCACCGCTGGATCCGCGAGCTGGCCCGCAAGGAGGGCGAGACCGGCGAGGTCTACTCGGCCGCGCCGAACTTCGCGTTCGAGCATGCCGCCGCCCGTGGCCTGCCCAAGGAGGGCGACCCGCCGCTGGACCTGTCCAACGTCAAGGCGATCCTCAACGGCAGCGAGCCGGTCTCGGCGGCGTCGCTGCGCAAGTTCAACGAGGCGTTCGCGCCGTACGGCTTCCGCGAGGAGGCGATCAAGCCGTCCTACGGGCTGGCCGAGGCCACCCTGTTCGTCTCCACCACCCCGATCGGTGAGAAGCCGAAGATCATCCACGTCGACCGCGAGGCGCTCAACAACGAGAACCGCTTCGTCGAGGTGCCCGCGGACGCCCCCAACGCGGTGGCGCAGGCGTCGGCCGGCCGGGTCAGCGTCGACCAGTGGACGGTGATCGTCGACTACGACACCGCCGCCGAACTGCCCGACGGCCAGATCGGCGAGATCTGGCTCAACGGCAACAACATGGGCATCGGCTACTGGAACCGCGACGAGGAGTCCAAGGACGTCTTCGGCAACGTGCTCAAGTCGCGTCAGCCGCAGTCCCGCGCGGAGGGCGCCGACGAGGACGGCCGGTGGGTGCGCACCGGCGACTACGGCACCTTCTACGGCGACGACCTCTACATCACCGGCCGGGTGAAGGACCTGGTGATCGTCGACGGCCGCAACCACTACCCGCAGGACCTGGAGTACTCGGCGCAGGAGGCCAGCAAGGCGCTGCGCACCGGGTACGTCGCGGCGTTCTCGGTGCCGGCCAACCAGCTGCCGGCTGAGGCGTTCGACAACCCGCACTCCGGGCTGAAGTACGACGCCGAGGACTCCTCGGAGCAGCTGGTGATCGTCGCCGAGCGGGCCGCCGGCGCGCACAAGCTCGAGCAGCAGCCGATCGTCGACGACATCCGGGCGGCGATCGCGGTCCGGCACGGCGTCACCGTGCGCGACGTGCTGCTGGTCTCGGCCGGCGCCGTGCCGCGCACCTCCAGCGGCAAGATCGGCCGCAGCGCCTGCCGGGCCGCCTACATCGACGGCAGCCTGCGCGGCGGCACCACCGGGCCGAACGCCTACCCCGACCAGGTCTGAGTCCCCGGGTCCGACACAAACGATGAGCGAGGCACCGCATATGTCCGACGGCGACGACGCACGACTGCGCGGCACGGATCGGTCGGATCTGACCGTCGCCGAGATGCGGACCTGGCTGCGCAACTGGGTGGCCAAGGCCACCAGTCAGTCCCCGGAGAAGATCAACGAGACCGCCCCGCTGATCGAGCTGGGGCTGTCCTCGCGGGACGCGGTGGCGATGGCCTCCGACATCGAGGACTTCACCGGGGTGACGCTCTCGGCGACGGTCGCGTTCCGCCACCCGACGATCGAGGCGCTGGCGCAGGTGATCGTCGAGGGCGAGCCGGTTTTGGACGACAGCGCCGACGACGAGGACTGGTCGCGGGCCGAGGACAGCGCAGTCGACATCGCGGTGGTCGGTCTGGCCACCCGGTTCCCCGGCGACATGAACACCCCAGAGGACACCTGGGCGAAGCTGCTGGCCGGGTTCGACGCGATCACCGACCTGCCCGAGGGCCGGTGGAGTGAGTTCCTGGAGGAGCCGC
Source organism: Mycolicibacter acidiphilus (assembly GCF_018455725.1). Lineage (GTDB taxonomy): Bacteria > Actinomycetota > Actinomycetes > Mycobacteriales > Mycobacteriaceae > Mycobacterium > Mycobacterium acidiphilum. The sequence goes on along the minus strand of NZ_JAHCLR010000038.1, from coordinate 10,743 downwards.
GGATCGCCGAGCGGGTGGCGCGCGCCCGCACCCGCGGCGGATACCTTTCGGACATCAAGGGTTTCGACGCGGAGTTCTTCGCGCTGTCGAAGATGGAAGCCGACAACATCGATCCGCAGCAGCGGATGGCGCTGGAGCTGACCTGGGAGGCGCTGGAGAACGCTCGCATCCCGGCGTCGTCGCTGCGCGGTTCGGCGGTCGGGGTGTACGTCGGGGCGTCCAACAACGACTACAGCTACCTGGGCCTGTCCGACCCCGACGTGGCGCACCCGTACGCGATCACCGGCAACGCGCACTCGATCATCGCCAACCGGGTGTCCTACTTCTACGACTTCCACGGCCCGTCGATGACGATCGACACCGCCTGCTCATCGTCGCTGGTGGCGGCGCACTCCGGGGTGCAGGCGCTGCGCAACGGCGAATGCGACATGGCGGTGGTCGGCGGCGTCAACGCGCTGATCACCCCGCTGGTGACGGTCGGTTTCGACGAGGTCGGCGGCGTGCTGGCCCCGGACGGCCGGATCAAGTCGTTCTCGTCGGACGCCGACGGCTATTCGCGCGCCGAGGGCGCCGGCATGCTGGTGCTGAAGCGGGTCGACGACGCCCGCCGCGACGGCGACCAGATCCTCGCGGTGATCGCCGGATCCGCGGTCAACCACGACGGCCGCTCCAACGGTCTGCTCGCGCCGAACTCCGATGCGCAGGCCGCGGTGCTGCGCAAGGCGTACAAGGACGCCGGCATCGACCCGCGCACCGTCGACTATGTCGAGGCGCACGGCACCGGCACCATCCTGGGTGACCCGATCGAGGCCGAGGCCCTGGGCCGGGTGATCGGCCGCGGCCGCGCCGCCGACAAGCCGGCACTGCTGGGTGCGGTGAAATCCAATGTGGGACACCTGGAGTCGGCGGCCGGCGCGGCGTCGCTGACGAAGATAGTGCTGGCGCTGCAGCACGACAAGATCCCGCCGTCGATCAACTACGCCGGCCCCAACCCCTACATCGACTTCGACGCCGCGCGCCTGAAGGTGGCCGCCGAGGTGTCGGACTGGCCGCGGTACTCCGGCTACGCCGTGGCCGGGGTGTCCGGCTTCGGGTTCGGCGGGGCCAACGCGCACCTGGTGCTGCGCGAGGTGCTGCCGCGGGACGTGGTGGAGAAGGAACCGGTTGTCGAGGAGGCTGCCGAGGCGGCGGAGGCTCCCGTCGAGCATGAGGCGCCGCGGTTCGACGAGTACGGCGAGTTCATTCATGCGGAGGGTTCGGATTCGGACTCCGACGACGACTACCCGCTGCCGGGGCTGACCGAGCGGGCGCTGGAGCTGCTGGCGGCGGCACGGGCCGAATTGGCCGCCGGTGACCCGCCGAAACCGCTTATCCCGCTGGCGATTTCGGCGTTCCTCACCTCGCGTAAGAAGGTCGCGGCCGCCGAGCTGGCGGACTGGATCGACAGCGAAGAGGGCCGCGCCACCCCGCTGGAGTCGATCGGCCGGGCGCTGTCGCGACGCAACCACGGCCGTTCGCGCGCGGTGGTGCTGGCCCACGACCACGACGAGGCCGTCGCCGGCCTGCGTGCCGTCGCCGAGGGCAAGTCCAAGCCGAACGTGTTCTCCGCCGACGGCCCGGTCACCAACGGTCCGGTGTGGGTGCTCGCCGGATTCGGTGCGCAGCACCGCAAGATGGGCAAGCAGCTCTACCTGCGCGACCCGATCTTCGCCGAGTGGATCGACAGGATCGACGCCCTGATCCAGGACGAGCGGGGCGTGTCGATCCTGGAGATGATCCTCGACGACGCGGTCGACTACACCGACGAGACCGTCGAATTCCCCATCGAGGCCGTGCAACTGGTGATCTTCGCGATCCAGATCGCGCTCGGTGAGGTGCTCAAGGCGCACGGCGCCAAGCCCGGCGCGATGATCGGCCAGTCGCTGGGCGAGCCCGGCGCGGCCTACTTCGCCGGCGGGCTGTCGCTGCGCGACACCGTGCGGATCATCGTCCCGCGCGCCCGCCTGATGGGCGAGGGCGAGGCGATGCTGTTCGGCGAGTACATCCGGCTGATGGCGCTGGTCGAGTACTCCGCCGACGAGATCACAACGGTTTTCGCCGATTTCCCCGGCCTGGAGGTCTGCGTCTACGCCGCGCCCGGCCAGACCGTCATCGGCGGGCCGCCGGAGCAGGTGGACGCGATCATCGCCCGCTGCGAGGCCGAGGGCAAGTTCGCCCGCAAGTTCCAGACCAAGGGCGCCAGCCACACCGCGCAGATGGACCCGCTGCTCGGCGAGTTCACCGCGGACCTGCAGGGCATCGAGCCGCTGCCGCTGACCTGCGGCTACTTCTCCACCGTGCACGAGGGCAACTACATCCGGCCCGGCGGTGAGCCGATCCACGACGTCGACTACTGGAAGAAGGGGCTGCGGCACTCGGTCTACTTCACCCACGGGGTGCGCAACGCCGTCGACAACGGCCACACCACGTTCCTGGAGCTGGCGCCGAACCCGGTGGCGCTGATGCAGGTCGGATTGACCACGGCCGCAGCAGGTCTGCACGATGCGCAGCTCATCGCGACGCTGGCCCGCAAGGCCGACGAGGTCGACTCGATGACGATCGCGATGGCCCAGCTCTACGTGTTCGGCCACGACCTGGACATGCGGACGCTGTTCCCGCGGCACGCCGACGGTCCGGTCAGCCCGGACGAGTTCGCGCACATCCCGCCGACCCGCTTCAAGCGCAAGCCGCACTGGCTGGACGCGCACTTCTCCGGGGACTCCTCCGGTGTGATGCCGGGTGCGCACGTGACGCTGCCGGACGGCCGGCACGTCTTCGAGTTCGCGCCGCGCGGTTCCGAGGCGGACCTGGCCGGACTGGTGAAAGCCGCTGCGGCCGTGGTGCTTCCGGATGCCGCGGTGGTGGCGTCCGAGCAGCGGGCGGTGCCCGGCGAGGGGGCCCGGCTGGTGACGACGCTGACCCGGCACCCGGGCGGCGCGGCGGTCACCGTGCACGCCCGGATCGGGGAGTCGTTCACGCTGGTCTACGACGCACTGGTGGCCCGCGGCGGTGCTGCGGCGGTCCTGCCGGTGGCGGTGGGCGCCGGGGTGGCGGTCGCCGCTTCGGATTCCGTTGCCGCTCCGGTTGCCGAGCCGTCGGTCGATGATGCCGAGATCCTGCACGACAACCTGACCGCGGGCGCCGGGCTGGCCGCGCAGTTCGCCAAGTGGTCGCCGGACTCCGGTGAGACCATCGCCGACCGGCTCGGCGCGATCGTCGGCGGCGCAATGGGTTACGAGCCCGAGGACCTCCCCTGGGAGGTGCCGCTGATCGAGCTGGGCCTGGACTCGCTGATGGCGGTGCGGATCAAGAACCGGGTCGAGTACGACTTCGACCTGCCGCCGATCCAGCTGACCGCGGTGCGCGACGCCAACCTCTACAACGTCGAGGAGATGATCCGCTACGCGGTGGAGAACCGCGACGAGGTCGAGGCGCTGCACGAGCACCAGAAGACGCAGACGGCTGAGGAGATCGCCGCCGAGCAGGCCGGCATCATCGCCGCGGCGAAAGCGGCTGAGGCCGCGCAGGATTCGGCGCCGGCCCCGGCCGCGCCGGCCGCCGAGGCGCCGCTGCCACCGCCGCCCACCAATCCTGCCGGGCCGGCTGTTCCGCCCCCGCCCCCGCCCGCGAACCCCGCAGGCCCAGGTGATTCCGGCGTCAGCAAGGCGACCGCTGCTGCCGCCGCGGCCAAGGTGCTCACCTCCGAGGCGGTGACCGAGGCGCTCGGAGCCGACGTGCCGCCGCGCGACGCCGCGGAGCGGGTCACGTTCGCCACCTGGGCGATCGTCACCGGCAAGAGTCCCGGCGGCATCTTCAACGAGCTGCCGGCGCTGTCCGCCGATGCGGCCGAGAAGATGGCGGCGCGGCTCTCCGAGCGGGCCGAGGGTGTCGTCAGCGTCGAGGACGTGACGTCGGCGACGACCATCGAGGCCCTGGCCACGATCGTCCGCGAGCAACTCGAAGAGGGTGTGGTCGACGGCTTCGTCCGCACCCTGCGGGCGCCGAAGGAGGGATCGACGGCGGTGCCGCTGTTCGTGTTCCACCCGGCCGGCGGATCGACCGTCGTCTACGAGCCGCTGATCAAGCGGTTGCCCGCCGACACCCCGGTCTACGGCATCGAGCGGGTGGAGGGCTCCATCGAGGAGCGCGCCGCCGAGTACGTGCCGAAACTGCTTGAGCTGCACAGTGGACCGTTCCTGTTGGCGGGCTGGTCGCTGGGCGGGGCGCTGGCCTACGCCTGTGCGATCGGGCTGAAGCAGCACGGCGCCGACGTGCGCTACGTCGGGCTGATCGACGCGGTGATGCCCGGCGAGCCGATCGACCAGTCCACGGAGGGCATGCGCGCCCGCTGGGACCGCTACGCGCGGTTCGCCGAGCGCACCTTCAACGTCGAGGTTCCCGAGATCCCCTACGAGGAACTGGAGAAGCTCGACGACGAGGGTCAGGTGAAGTTCGTCCTCGACGTCGTCGCGCAGAGCGGGGTGCAGATCCCCGGCGGGATCATCGAGCACCAGCGCACGTCGTACCTGGACAACCGGGCCCTCGACACCGCCGACTACCAGCCCTACGACGGGCACGTCACGCTGTACCTGGCTGACCGCTACCACGACGACGCGATCGTCTTCGAGCCGGCGTATGCGACCCGTAAGCCCGACGGCGGCTGGGGCGAGTACGTTTCGGACTTGGAGGTGGTCCCGGTCGGCGGTGAGCACGTCCAGGTGATCGACGAGCCGTACATCGCCAAGGTCGGCGCACACATGAGCGAAGCCATCAACCGCATTCAAGGGGAGCAGGCGTAGTGACCAACAAGACCACCGCCGAACTGCTGGCCGATCTGCGCGAAAAGCTCGCCGTCGCAGCCGAACCCGGCGGCGAGAAAGCCGTCGCCAAGCGGGAGAAGAAGGGCATCGCGTCCGCCCGCGCCCGGATCAACGCGCTGATCGACCCCGGCACGTTCATGGAGATCGGCGCACTCGCCAAGACGCCGGGTGACCCCAACGCGCTCTACGGCGACGGCGTGGTCACCGGGCGCGCGCTGATCAACGGCCGGCCGGTCTGCGTGTTCTCCCACGACCAGACCGTGTTCCAGGGTTCGGTCGGCGAGATGTTCGGCCGCAAGGTCGCCAAGCTGATGGAGTGGGCGGCCAAGACCGGCTGCCCGATGATCGGCATCAACGACTCCGCCGGCGCCCGCATCCAGGACGCCGTGACGTCGCTGGCCTGGTACGCCGAACTGGGCCGCCGCCACGAGTTGCTGCGCGGCCTGGTCCCGGAGATCTCCATCATCCTCGGCAAATGCGCTGGCGGAGCGGTGTATTCGCCGATCCAGACCGACCTGGTGGTCGCGGTCCGCGACCAGGGCTACATGTTCGTCACCGGTCCGGACGTCATCAAGGACGTCACCGGTGAGGACGTGTCGCTCGACGAGCTCGGCGGCGCCGACGCGCAGGCCCGGTACGGCAACATCCACCAGGTCGTGGAGAGCGAGGCCGCGGCGTTCCAGTACGTGCGGGACTACCTGTCGTTCCTGCCGTCGAACACGTTCGACGACGCGCCGATCGTCAACCCCGGCCTGGAGCCGGAGATCACGCCGCACGACCTGGAGCTGGACGCGATCGTTCCGGACTCCGACAACACCGCCTACGACATGCACGAGATCCTGCTGCGGATCTTCGACGACGGCGACATCTTCGAGGTCGGCGAGCAGCGCGGCCAGGCGATGATCACCGCGTTCGCGCGCGTCGACGGCCATCCGGTCGGGGTGATCGCGAATCAGCCGATGCACCAGGCCGGTTCGATCGACAACGAGGCCTCCGACAAGGCGGCCGGGTTCATTCGGTTCTGCGACTCCTACAACCTGCCGCTGGTGTTCGTCGTCGACACCCCCGGCTTCCTGCCCGGTGTGGAGCAGGAGAAGGGCGGAATCATCAAGCGCGGCGGGCGATTCCTCAACGCCGTCGTCGAGGCCGACGTCCCGAAGGTGACGATCACGATCCGCAAGTCCTACGGCGGCGCGTACGCGGTGATGGGTTCCAAGCAGCTCTCGGCCGACCTGAACTTCGCCTGGCCGACCGCCCGCATCACCGTGATCGGCGCCGAGGGTGCCGCGCAGCTGCTGATGAAGCGGTTCCCGGACCCGACCACGCCCGAGGCGCAGCAGATCAAGAAGGACTTCATCGAGGGCTACAACCTCAACATGGCGATCCCGTGGACCGCTGCGGAGCGGGGCTACATCGACGCGGTGATCCAGCCGCACGAGACGCGGCTGCTGCTGCGCCAGTCGCTGCGGCTGTTGGTGGACAAGCAGAACGTCCACAAGGTCCAGCGGAAGCACGGCCTGACGCCGATCTAGCAACTCGCGTCCGCTTCGGTGGAAGCTGAACACTCAGATCGACTAACTCAGACGATTCACAGTGCGCCGTGACGGCATCACCGGTAGGGTTTGCTGAAATCGCTTGATTTCCAGGGATTTCTACCGCATCTCCGCAGGTCAATGAGTTCTAGCGTGAATTTGACATGTGTTGATGTGATTGAAATCATCCATGTTGATCATGTGATTCTCATCTTCTGCTTGGAGACGTGTCGAGGAAATGTGGATGTCTGACGCCGCCCCGCTGACGCCCGGAGCACCGGTCGGCATCCTCAAGGCGCTGGGCGCCGCAACCCTGGTGGCCGAGGTGATCGCCCCCGGATCGGTGCCGGCGGCCGCTCCCGTCCGGGCCGGCGTCACACTGACCGCCACCGAGGCCGCGGCGCCGGCCGGCGGGATCGCGTTGATCCTGGGGCCGAGCATGATCTCCACCCCGAGCCAGCAGTACGCCGACACCGTCGAGAAGCTCTACCTGGCGCCGAACGGCTTCACCGGCGAGACGCAGGTGCTGACCACGCCCGAATCCCCGTACTACCTCGACAGTTCCGAGGACGAGGGCGCAAAGATCCTCACCGCGAAGATCCAGAGCCTGATCGACGCGGGGCAGGTGAACGCCGAGAACCCGGTCACGGTCTTCGGGTATTCGCAGAGCGCGGCGCTGACGACGCTGGCCATGCAGCAACTGCACGCGGCGGGCGTGCCCAGCGAGGACGTGCACTTCGTGCTGGTCGGCGATTCGGCGAATCCCAACGGCGGCATGCTGATCGGGTTCGAGAACCTGCCCGGCTTGTCGCAGGTCCTCAGCGCCGGCGACGTCACGCTGGGCAACCCCACCCCGAACGATCTGTACCCCACCGACATCTACACGCTGGAGTACGACGGCTACGCCGACTTCCCGCGCTACCCGGTCAACCTGCTGTCCGACCTGAACGCGCTGATGGGCCTGACCACCCAGCACCTGGCCTACCTGGGGCTGACCGCGGACCAGATCGCCGACGCCACACCGCTGCAGACCGCGGCCGACGGCATGATCCACTCCTACATGATCTCCAGCGAGTACCTGCCGCTGCTGGTGCCGGTGCTGCTGATGCCGGTGATCGGAAAGCCGTTGTACGACCTGATGGAACCGGACATGCGGATCCTGGTGAACCTCGGCTACGGCGACATGGCCAACGGCTGGAACGACGGTCCGGCCGACGTCGCGACCCCGTTCTCGCTGGCCCCGCCGACGATCGACTGGACCGAGGTGTCCGCGGCGCTGGAGCAGGGCGCGAAGGACGGGTACGCGGCGTTCACCGCGGACCTGGCCAACCCGGCGACCTACCAGGTCGGCGACCTGACCGACAATCCCGCACTGGCGCACCTGATGGCCGCCGCGGCGGGCGCCGGGATCGTCGAGAACGCCCAGTCGATGTCGCTGAGCGAGGTGATCGGCGCCTTCCTGCACACGATCTCCGGGTCGCTGTCCGGCGCCGGGGTGGTCGCGCCCGGGTCCGCGCTGGCGGACCTGGAGTCGGGCGACGTGTGGGGTGCGCTGCTGGCCAGTCTCGGGCTGGCCTAGGTCACCGTCCCGCGGTCTCGACGCAGTATGCGTTCGATAACGCTTCAGCAACACCCGTCATACCCGCATCTGAGCAATTATCCTGTCCGGGAGGGGATCTCGGCCCCGGAGATGACGGGGAGGCAGCAGTGCGGCGCAGTGACGAGGCTCGATGACCTTACTGCTACCGGAGCGGAAGCGAGTCGCGCATCCGCCTAAACGTGACCCGATGCTGCGCCGGGCGATCCTGGCCTCCGCCGTCGGCAACGCCACCGAGTGGTACGACTACGGCGTCTACGCCGTCGTCGCCACCTACCTGACCGGCGCCTTCTTCCCCGGCGAATTCGGCAGTCTCGGAACCATGCTGGGATTCGCGGTGTCGTTCGTGCTGCGCCCGCTGGGCGGCATGGTGTGGGGGCCGATCGGCGACCGGTTCGGCCGCAAGTCGGTGCTGACGGCGACGATCCTGCTGATCGCGCTGGCGACCACCCTGATCGGTCTGCTGCCGACGTTCGCGATGGCCGGCTGGTGGGCGCCGGGTCTGCTGATCGCGCTGCGGATCGTGCAGGGATTCTCCACCGGCGGCGAATACGGCGGCGCCGCAACCTTCATGGCCGAGCATTCACCGGATGACAAGCGCGGCCGGTACGGCAGCTTCCTGGAGTTCGGCGCACTGGCCGGGTTCATGGCCGGCAGCGCGGTGGTGCTCGGGCTGGAGTCGCTGCTGAGCACCGAGCAGATGGCGGACTGGGGCTGGCGGGTGCCGTTCCTGATCGCGCTGCCGCTGGGCGGCGTCGGGCTGGTGCTGCGCAGCACGATGACCGAGACGCCGGTGTTCGCCGAATGCGCTGCCGTCGACGCCATCACCGGTTCCGCGCGTGACCGGCTGGTGGACCTGCTGACCAACTACACCCGCCCGATCGCGGTGATGTTCGTGCTGGTGTCGGCGCTCGGCTTCATCGACTACACGCTCACCACCTATCAGCCGACGTATCTGCATGCCACCGCCGGGCTCGACGAGCGCAGCCGGACGACGGTGATGCTGGTCGGCGAGCTGGTGATGATGCTGTGCATCCCGTTCGCCGGTGCCTGGTCGGACCGGATCGGCCGCAAGCCGCTGTGGCGAATGTCGTTGCTGGGCATGGTCTTCCTGGCGTTGCCGATGTACTGGCTAATGGGTCGCGGGGTGACGTACGCGCTGATCGGGTTCGTCGTGCTCAGCGTGCTGCTGGCGGCGCCGCTGGGCACGGTGCCCGCCATGTTCCCGGCGATGTTCCCGACCCAGGTGCGCTACGCCGGTTTCGCGATCGCCGACAACGCGGGCATTGCGCTGTTCGGCGGGACCGCCCCGATCATCGCCGACACGGTCATCCTCAAGACCGGCTGGGGGCTGTTCCCGGCGATCGGCCTGATGCTGGCCGCCGTCGCCGGCCTGGTCGCGCTGCGGTTTGCGCCCGAGACCGCCGGTTGCTCGCTGCGCGGCACCGACACTCCGGGCGTGCAGAGCGAACTGATGCGCGAACTGGAGTCGCTGATCGCCGGGCGGAGGCGTCCCGAGGTGTGGGCGGTGGACCGCTACGTGCGGCCGTGGGTGCGCGGCGACGACGCCGGCTCGCGGGTGCCGCAGCTCCCCGGCGTCGTCGGCCCGCGGATCCGGTCTGTGCCCCGGTCTTGTGCCGAGCGTGCCCCGGTTGCCGCCGAGCGTGCATAGCTGACCGGCATTTCCCCAGGTGGGGGTGGTGAGTTGTGCACGGCCGCGGGGAGGTGGGCCGGGGATATCCACAGAGTGGCGGCCGGGTGACTGCGACGGGCGGGGTGCAGCGCCGACGATAGGCGCCCATGAACCCGGAACTGACTGACCTTCTGCAACGCCAGGGTGGCGTCGTCACCCACGGCCAGGCCCTCACCCACCTCAGCGGGCGACGCCTGCGCTATGCGGTGGAAGACGGTGAACTGCACAAGATCTGGCACGGCATCTACGGCGACCGACCACCGGACACCGAATTGCGGCTCTGCGGCCTGGACCTGTTGACCGGGTGTCGCGTCGCGACGTGCCTGGGGACCGCCGCGGCGACGCATGGCTTCGACACCGAGGAGCGTGACGTGCTGCATGTGTTGAATCCCGTTGGGCGTCAACTGCGTCCGGTGCCGGGTCTGGTGGTGCACCGGCGCGACGGCGCCCCGCTGGTGATGGTCGAGGGCAGGCCGACCACCGCCCCGGCGTGGACCGCGATGGAGGTAGCCCGTGACCTGTGGCGACCGCGGGCATTTGCCACGCTGGGCGCCGCGCTACGCAGCGGAACGTGCGATGCGCAGGAGATGCAGGCAGCGGCGGAGGGCCAGGCCGGCCGACCGGGCATCGTCAAGGTCCGCGCCCTGCTGCCGGTGGTCGACCCCCGGGTGGAATCACCGATGGAAAGCGAGACGCACCTTGTGATGGTCGACGGCGGCCTGGCCCCACCGGAATTGCAGTACGAGATCGTCGACCGCAATTTCCAGACCTGGCGGGTGGACTTCGCCTGGCCGGAGTTCAAGGTCGCGGTCGAGTACGACGGCCTCGACTGGCACAGCGGCGTCGACGCGCTGGTGCGCGACCGGCGCCGGCGGGCGGCGCTGCAGGAGGTCGGCTGGGTGGTCGTCGCTGTGATTTACGACGACGTGCGGCGCCGGCCGCTGGAGATGCTGCGGCGCATCGAGGTGCAACTGGAGCGTGCCGCCGCCTGACCTCCTGCCGAGCGTGCAGAACTCACCGCCCCGACCGGGCTGTTGCAAAATCGGTAGTTAGGTGAGCTAT
>NZ_JAHCLR010000037.1 GCF_018455725.1 Mycolicibacter acidiphilus | reverse complement strand
ATAGCTCACCTAACTACCGATTTTGCAACAGCCCGGTGAGGGTGGTCAGTTCTGCACGGTCACGGGGTCAGTTGGCGTGCAGCGCCTCGTTGAGCGCGATGCCCTGACCGGAGCGGGCCACCACCTCGACCGCGCCGGTCACCGAGTTCCGCCGGAACAGCAGGTTGTCGCGGCCGGACAGTTCGCGCGCCTTCACCGACGCGCCGTCGGGCAGCGTGACCTTGGTGCCGGCGGTGACGTACAGCCCGGCCTCCACCACGCAGTCGTCGCCGAGTGAGATACCGACCCCGGCGTTCGCGCCCAGCAGGCAGCGCTCACCGATCGCGATCACCTCGGTGCCGCCGCCGGACAGCGTGCCCATGATCGACGCGCCGCCGCCGACGTCGGAGCCGTCGCCGACGACCACCCCGGCCGAGATGCGGCCCTCCACCATCGAGGTGCCCAGCGTGCCGGCGTTGAAGTTCACGAACCCCTCGTGCATCACCGTGGTGCCGGCCGCCAGGTGCGCCCCGAGCCGGACCCGATCGGCGTCGGCGACCCGCACCCCGGCCGGTAGCACGTAGTCGACCATCCGGGGGAACTTGTCCACCCCGTAGACGGTGACCTGACCGCGGCGGCGCAGCCGGGCGCGCACCGTCTCGAAGCCGTCGACCGCGCACGGGCCGTGATTGGTCCAGACCACGTTGGTCAGCACGCCGAACAGCCCGTCGGCGTTCAACCCGTGTGGGGCCACCAGCCGGTGCGACAGCAAGTGCAGCCGCAGGTAGGCGTCGTGGGCGTCGACGGCCTTGTCGGCCAGGTCGGCGATCACGGTGCGCACGACGACGGTCTCGGTGCCGCGGTCGTCGTCGCGGCCGGCCAACGCGGCCAGTTCGGCGGGGGCATCGGCGGCGGACAGCCGGGTGGTGCCGGATTCACCGGCCACGCCCAGTTCGGGAGCCGGGAACCAGGTGTCGAGAACCGTTCCGTCGGCGGCCAGCGTCGCCACTCCAATACCCGAAGCTCCAGTCATGGGCGCTCACGCTACTAGGCTGAGCGGGTGCTGGATCTGCGCGGGGACCCGATCGAACTGACCGCGGCGCTGGTCGACATCCCCAGCGAGTCGCGACACGAAGCGGTTATCGCCGACGCGGTCGAGGCGGCGCTGCGCGAACAGACCAGCGGCTTCGAGATCATCCGCGACGGCAACGCGGTGCTGGCCCGCACCGCGCTGGGCCGCCCCACCCGAGTGCTGCTCGCCGGGCACCTGGACACCGTGCCCGCGGCAGGCAACGTTCCCAGCCGCCGGTCGACGGGTGATGAAGGCGCAGTGCTGCACGGCTGCGGCACCGTCGACATGAAATCCGGGGACGCGGTGTTCCTGCACCTGGCCGCCACCGTCGCCGACCCCGCCCACGACCTGACGCTGGTGTTCTACGACTGCGAGGAGATCGAAGCGTCCGCCAACGGGCTCGGGCGCATCGAGGCCAACCTGCCGGACTGGCTCGACGCCGACCTCGCCGTGTTGGGGGAGCCGACCGGCGGCTACATCGAGGCCGGCTGCCAGGGCACGCTGCGAGTCGTCGTGCACGCCGCCGGCGTGCGGGCGCACTCGGCACGATCCTGGTTGGGCGACAACGCCATTCACAAACTGGGGGCGGTGCTGCAGCGGCTCGCCGAGTATCAGCCGCGCCGGGTGGACATCGACGGCTGCGAATACCGTGAGGGCCTGTCCGCGGTGCGCATCGACGGCGGGGTGGCCGGCAACGTCATCCCGGATGCGGCCGCGGTCACGGTGAACTTCCGGTTCGCCCCGGACCGCAACCCCGCGCAGGCGCTTGCCCACGTTCACGACGTGTTCGACGGGCTCGATGTGCGCGTCGAGCAGACCGACGTCGCGGCCGGCGCACTGCCCGGCCTGGGTGCACCCGCCGCGGCCACCCTGGTGGCCGCCGCCGGGGGCCGGGTGCGGGCCAAGTACGGCTGGACCGACGTGTCCCGGTTCGCCGCCCGCGGCATCCCGGCCGTCAACTACGGCCCTGGCGACCCCAACCTGGCACACAAGGTCGACGAGCGGGTGCCGGTCGAGCAGATCACGGCGACGACGGAGCTGCTGCGGGCGTTCCTGGGAGGCTGACGGTCAGCCGGTGCGCCACGAGGGTATCCCGGTGGCTCCGTTACGATTTCGCCTGTGGGAGAAGAGCTGAGGGTCACGGTTGCTGGGCTGCGGGTGCTGTCGCGGTGCTGCACCGATCAGGCGGACCGGCTCGCGGTGTCACCGGCGGCCCCGGTTGCGACGGCGGCGTGGCAGTCCAGCGGGACGACAGCGAGCACTCTCACCGGACGCGGTACGAAGGTGACTGCAACGCTGAAGGCGCGACTGACGGCCAACGCCACCAAGTTCGCCCTGGCGGCGAGCGGCTACGAGACCCAGGATGACCACAGCGCAGCGAAGCTGTCGCAGTCCGACTTCACCTCGGCCGGTGGTGACGGCGGCGCGGGCGGTTTGCCGACGCTGTCGTCCGTTCCATCGGCCACCCCGGTGCTGAGGTAGCCGATGTCCGCGCTGCCGAGCCTGTCCGAGGTGCAGAACGCACGCTGGGACTACCTGAGCACCTACGCGGCGAACTGGCGGAAGCTCGCGGACAGCTGGGAGCAGGCGTTCACCGAGGTTCGCAACCAGTCCATGCGCCCGGGGGGTACCGAGTGGACCGGTGCCGGCGCTGATGCCGCGCAGGGGCGCACCGATGGTGACATGATGCGGGCGCGCGATCCCGCCGAACAGTTGCGCGACGCCGCAGGTATCGCCGAACGCGGCCGAGGGCAGCAAGAGGCGAGCAGGCAGTCGCTGCTCAGCACTGTCGATGACACCCGCAGCAGTGGTTTCGACGTCGCCGAGGACTATCAGGTCACCGATACGGAGACCGATTGGGCGACACCGGAGGAGTACCTCGCGCGGCAAACGGAAGCCCGAGAGTACGAGAACTACATCAACGCCCGGGTGGGCTGGCTGGTCGACGGCGAGAACGACCTGTCCCGAGACCTCAACGCCGCAACCCAAGGGCTGGACAACTTCGCCTTCCCCGCCGAAGAAGGCGACGGCGGGGCGGGGGCAGTGGGAACCCCGCAGACAGCGACGCTGGTCGATGACGTGAAGCCAGCGATGCCCGCACCTGAAATCGTGGGTGTGACTCCAGGCGGAACGCCAGCACCCGAACAGAAGACGACGCTGACCGACCTCGATGTCACCCATCCGGGGTGGGATCACACGGTCACGGGCGACGGGCACAGCTCCCCGCCGCTCATGGACGGTAAACCCAACAACTATCCGCTGCCTATCGACCCGATCGATGGGCAGAGAAGAGGATTACCGACCGGTTCTGGTATTGGACCGGATGGCAAACCGCTCGTCACTTTTGGCACTCCGGGTTATGGCCAAAAAGACGTTCCCCTCCAGCATCAGCAGTACACGACGCCCACCACTGAGGTGCTCGATTACAGCGATCCTGCGAACCCACGTCACATCGGGACGCTTCCGATGTCTCAGGCGAGTGTGTATTACAACGAGAAGGAGCGCCAGATGGTCATCGTCGGCAACGACGGTGCGCAAGCTGGTGCTCCCCGCAAAATGTGGACGGTTCCTGTTGATCCCAACAACCCTGGTAACTGGATCGACCGCGTTCCGTCCCAGGGCACGCTGATTCCAGGTGGCGGTGACCGTGAAAATCAGTATTACCCGCTCAAGGGTGGCGGGGTGATGCTCGTTGATGCAACCAACGGTGGCGGCGTAAGGGCGTTCACCGCAGCGGACTCGAACGGTTTAACCCTCCCGGGTGTTCGTAACGAAGCCCCAATCGCCAACAACATCGCACCCCCCACGTCGCCCCCTCTACCCGCTGGTGTGCCACCTGGGTCAACCTGGAACTACTCACCTGCCTACGGGGCTACGGTGGTCAATGATGTAGTCAACGGCTCAACCGAGACTGTCACCGTTCGCGTGAGTTCCTATGTCAAGGTCGATCCACCCCCGGGTGTTGAGCTACCCGCAGATTTTGAGAACTATTTTCCGCAGACGTTCCTATACAACGTGCAGATCAACCACCCAGCGCCCTAGAAAGGACCGACCGTGAAACGTCATGGATTCCGCATGCATTCAGTCGCAGTCGCCATAGTCGCGTCGGCGCTCATGATCACGAGCGCATGCACCGCCGAGGCTGCGCCTCCCGGATTTCCCAACGTCGATAGCTATACGCCGGTCGATCCGAACACGCTCATGCACATGGACAAAAGCTGGAGGTCGGTAGTTTTCTACCCTGCAAGCAAGCATTACTCGTGCTCATATTTGTTCAGCGGTGTCGGTATTGCCGAAGATAATCGGACCTTGTCTTGCCAGGGGGATATTCCCGGTGCAGCAGACGCGCCTATTGATGGGCCTGACAAGACCGGATGTTCGTTCGTGGGTGTCGCGCCGAATTGGTTAGCGCGACGCCCATCACAGTGCGGCGTGTACACCAGCAGCGATACTGCCCTGCCCGGTCACGAACTGCTTCCTGGGCAGAAGGTCACCTACGGTTCCATGACCTGCGTTCAAGACCAGGGTGACCGAACCGCGTGCATCGACGGCGATCACGGCTTCGTCATCTCGCCGGAGAAGACATGGGCGTTCTGAGATGACGGCTGCGCAACGAGTCGCCGCAGTCGGGGCCTTCGCCGCCGCCGTGCTTGTTGGTGCTTGCAACGCCCACGCCGACTCGCCACCGTTCCCCGACATCGGCAGCTATACATCGGTCAACGCCGGTGATTACCTAATCAGCTACGACACACCGGGAATCCGATCGTCCGGAACGTATTTCCTCGCCCCCGGCGGCGTCGTCTGTACCGTGGTGGAGGGTTCGGGTTGCTGCGTGCGCTGGAAACAACCTTCCAAGCATTCCGCCGGCAGCTGCAACATCCGGCGGTACGCCGCGCGTCAATTCGATTGGTACGGACGGTCCGGTGCATCCCAGCGGGGGTTCGCTCGGTACGAGCGACACCATCCACGACCAGCCGATCAAGACCCTCCCGCCGTTTCACTCCATCGCCCTCGGTGGCGTCATCTGCGGCGTCGACGACGCCGGAACCACCGCGTGTAAAGACCCGCAGGGACGCGGTTTCGTCCTGTCTCCCAAGGGTTCTGGCTGGCTGCCGCACGTGTGACGCCCTGAGCGGCCGCGGTCTCGTCTTCGCATCCGAGGAGACCCGGACGGTCACCCGCCGCAGCGCTGCGCCTGCCCCAGTGCATCCTCGGCCGCGGCGGCCATCCCGATAGCGGTGAACTCGTCGGCCACCGCCCGCAACCCCGCGGCGTCGCTGTCGGCCAGGGCCCGGGCGTGCGCCAGCGCCAGCCGGCCGACCGCGCAGTCGGCCACCGCGCCGAGCCGGGTCAGCGGGTCGACCGCCCGGGCGTCGCCGAGTCGCACCGCAACATGCCAGGCGGACAGTGCCGTGGCCCACTGCCCGCCGCGCTCGGCCATCCGGGCGGCGTCGCGGGCCGCGGTCACCGCGCCGTGCGGGTCGCGCGCTCCGGCCAGCCGCCAGGCCCGTGCCATCCCCAACTCCGGGGCGAACAGCGCCGACTTGGTGCCGTGCCGAGATTCCGCCCGGCTGAACGCCTTCGCCGTCGCAGCGACGTCACCCCGGCGGGCCAGCGCCGTGGTCAGCAGCATCAGCGCTAGCGGTCCCCACGAATACCCGGTGCGCTCCAGGGCGGCCGCCGCCGGTTCCAGCAGCGCCGTCGCCTCCTCGAACGCCCCGGCGGCGATCAGCACCCGCGCTACCAGCACCTCGCCGATCGCCCGGCCCGGCTGCTGCAGCTCCGCGAAGTCGGTGAACCCTTGCGCGAGCTGCTGTGCCGCGGTCAGCTGCCCGTCGGCCAGCAGCACGGTGAGCTCGGCCAGCCCGAGGGTGAACCGCAGCAGGCCCGGATGCTCGGCGTCCTGCGCCCGGCGCACCAGCGGCCCGACGTCGGCGAACCGGCCGGCCCGTGCCGCGCACAGCGCGGCGGCGCTGCCCGCCCAGGCCATGGCCGTGTCGTCGGCCGCCGGGTCGGCCAGCACCTGCTCCGCCAAGTCGACGGCGGCGTCGAGGTTGCCGGTGTTCATCGCGAACGTCGCCCCCAGCGCGTCCAGGGTGGTCCGCGGGCCGGTGCCGCTGACCCGGTCGCGGGTGCCCCGCAGGAACGCGGTGGCCCGTTCGGGTTCGCCGAGCATGAAGAACTGATTCGCCGCCCGCGGCAACGCCCACGCCATCAACTCAGGCTCCGACAGTGCCGCCGGGTCCACGTCCGACAGCACGGCGTCGGCGTCGCGGCCGCGGCCCTGCCAGGCCAGGGCGTGCGCCAGCACCAGCCGCGCCGGCAGGCCCGCCGACCGTGTCACGGCACTGCGCGCCAACCGTTCGCACAGCGCCAGATCGCCCAGCCGCAGCGCCTGCTGCGCGGCGGCCGTCACCGCCTCGACCGGTTGTGGGGTGTCGCTGTCGATCGCCAGCGCCGCCAGTCGCAACTCGTCGCCGACGTTTCCGCCGGACTCCCCGGAAAGCCGCCGGACCACCTCGGTGCGCAACCGGCGGGTACCGCCATCGCCGAGTGCGAGCCGGGCCCGGTCGGCGAACAGCGGGTGCGCGGTGTACACCACCGGATCCGGTCCGCTGCCGCCGCGCGTGCGGATCTCCAGTACCCCGAGTTCCTCGGCCCGGGTGACGGCGTCGTCGTCGGTCAAAGAGGTCAGGACGGTCAGCGGCAGCGGTTCCTGCACCGCCAGGTAGTCCAACGCCGACCGGGCGCCGGCCGGCAAGTCGGCCAGGAACTTATCGACCCGGTCCGGGCTGGTCGGCACGGCTGCCGTGATGTCCAGGCGCACCAGCAGGCCATCGCCCCACAGTGCGCGAACCGCCTCCGGAACCTCCGTGGCGGCGGCGTCGGCGGTGACGATCAGCCGGGCCGTACCGGCCAGCGCCAACTGGTAGACCAGCGTCGCCGACAGCACATCCAGATGGTGTGCGTCGTCGACAACCAGCAGCAGGTCGTCGCCGAGCGATGCCCGGGCCGCCAGCAGCAGCGCGGCCGGCTTGCCCACGTCGGCGACCCGCACCAGGTGGCTGAACGCGCCGAACGGCACGCCCCGCTCGGCGGGGGTGCCGATCACCCAGCGGAGTCGGGTCTTCGGGTGTTCGACGGCGCGGCGTTCGGCAGCCAGCCGGGCCAGGGTGGATTTGCCGCAGCCGTCGGGTCCGAGGACCACCGCACCCGGTTTCGCCCCGTCGAGGGCGTCGACCAACCGGGCCAGCACCGCCGCGTGATCCGGGACGTTCCACCGCATCGGCATCGCCGCGATTTTACGGTCCGGACCGTCAGCCGGTTAGCCTTTCGGTTGTGCGATCGACGGAATGGGCGGTGTGTGTGTACTGCGCGTCGGGTCCGACCGATCCCGGCCTGCTCGACCTGGCCGCGCGGGTCGGATTGGCGATCGCGGAGCGGGGCTGGACGCTGGTGTGGGGTGGCGGCAACGTCTCGGCGATGGGGGCGGTGGCGTCGGCGGCGCGGGCTCGCGGCGGCCGGACCGTCGGAGTGATCCCCAAACTGCTGATGCACCGGGAGCTGGCCGACGTCGACGCCGACGAACTGATCGTCACCGACACCATGCGGGAGCGCAAACAGGTGATGGAGGACCGCTCGGACGCGTTCCTGGCACTGCCGGGCGGCATCGGCACGCTGGAGGAGCTGTTCGAGGCGTGGACCGCGGGCTACCTCGGCATGCATGACAAGCCGGTGGTGCTGCTCGACCCGGCCGGGCACTACGACGGACTGCGGACCTGGCTGCAGACTCTGGTGGGTCCCGGTTACGTGCCGCAGGCAGCGATGGACCGGCTGCTGGTGACCGCGGACGTGGACGCCGCGCTGCGCGACTGCGCCCCGCACTAGGCTGGCGGCCACCACACGAAGCGAGGGGAAAGCGTGTCCGATCACAACTCCGGCGCCGCCACCACGGTGCGGATCGCCGATATCGTGACCCGACTGCCGGGGGTGCTCGCCGACGCGCCTGCGATTCTGCGGGGCGTGCGCACCGGGTTCCTGGCTCGGCCCGATTCGGCGGCGTCGATCGGCAAGGTGTTCCAGGACCGGGCCGGGAAGTTCGGCGACCGGGTGTTCCTGAAGTTCGGCGCGACGCAATTGACGTACGCCGAGGCCAACACCACCGTCAACCGCTACGCCGCGGTGCTCGCCACCCGCGGCATCGGGCACGGCGACGTCGTCGGGATCATGCTGCGCAACTCGCCCAACGCGGTGCTGATGATGCTGGCCGTCGCCAAGTGCGGGGCGGTCGCCGGCATGGTCAACTACCACCAGCGCGGTGACGTGCTGGCGCACAGCCTCGGCCTGCTGGACGCGAAACTGCTGGTCGTCGAGTCGGATCTGATTAGTGCCGTCACCGACAGCGGCGCCCCCAACGAACCGGCCAGCATCGAGGACATTGAGCGGCTGGCCGAGACCGCGCCCGCGGGCAACCCGGCGTCGGTGCAGGCAGTGCTGGCCAAGGACGCCGCGTTCTACATCTTCACCTCGGGCACCACCGGCTACCCGAAGGCCAGCGTGATGACCCACTACCGGTGGCTGCGGGCGCTCGCCGCGTTCGGCGGGCTGGGTTTGCGTCTGCACGGCGACGACACGCTGTACTGCTGCCTGCCGCTGTACCACAACAACGCGCTGACCGTCGCGGTGTCGTCGGTGCTGAACGCGGGTGCGACGCTGGCGCTGGGCCGCTCGTTCTCGGCGTCGCGGTTCTGGGACGAGGTGATCTCCTACGACGCGACCGCGTTCGTCTACATCGGCGAGGTCTGCCGGTATCTGCTCAACCAGCCGCCCAAGCCGACCGACCGGGCGCATAAGGTGCGGGTGATCTGCGGCAACGGCCTGCGCCCGGAGATCTGGGACGAGTTCAGCGCCCGGTTCGGCATCAAGCGGATCTGCGAGTTCTACGGCGCCAGCGAGGGCAACGCCGCCTTCCTCAACGTGTTCAACGTGCCGCGCAGCGCCGGGGTCTACCCGCTGCCGCTGGCCTACGTGGAGTACGACCCGGACAGCGGGCTGCCGCTGCGCGGGCCGGACGGCTGGGTGCGGCGGGTGCCGGCCGGGCAACCCGGACTGCTGCTGAGCCCGGTGAACCGGTTCTCCCCGTTCGACGGCTACACCGACCCGGCAGCCACCGAGAAGAAACTGGTGCGCAACGCGTTCAAGGACGGCGACTGCTGGTTCAACACCGGTGACCTGATGAGCCCGCAGGGCCTGGGGCACGCCGCGTTCGCCGACCGGCTCGGCGACACCTTCCGGTGGAAGGGCGAGAACGTCGCCACCACCCAGGTGGAGGCGGCGGTCGGCGCCGACGGTGCGGTCGAGGAGTGCGCCGTCTACGGCGTCGAGGTGCCGCAGACCGGTGGGCGGGCCGGGATGGCCGCGATCAAACTGCACGACGGCGCGACGTTCGACGGGGCTGCGCTGGCGCACACCGTCTACGACCAGCTGCCGTCGTACGCGGTGCCGCTGTTCGTCCGGCTGGTGGAGTCGCTGGAGCACACCACGACGTTCAAGAGCCGCAAGGTGGAACTGCGCGAGCAGGCCTACGGGGCCGAGGTGACCGACCCGCTGTACGTGCTGTCCGGGCGCGACGAGGGGTACGTGCCCTACTACGCCGACTATCCGGCGGAAGTGGCCGACGGTAAGCGACCGCGGGGGTAGCGCGCCACTCTCGGCGGTTCCATCGACTTGCAACGGGCACTTATATTTCTTATTTTTAGGGTACCGTCGAACCCCGTGGAAGCCGCCTTGCTCAGCGTCGGGGCCTACCGGCCCGATCGGGTCGTCACCAACGACGAGATCTGCGCGACCATCGACTCCTCCGACGAGTGGATCTACGCGCGGACCGGGATCAAGACCCGCCGGTTCGCCGGTGACGACGAGTCCGCCGCGTCGATGGCGATCGAGGCCGGGCGGCGGGCCGTCGACAGCGCCGGGCTCGCCGCATCCGATATCGGAGCGGTGATCGTCGCCACCAGCACGCATTTCGTGCAGACCCCCGCCGCGGCGCCGACGGTTGCATCCGCGCTCGGCGCCGGTGGGGTGCCGGCCTTCGACGTCAATGCCGGCTGTGCGGGCTTCGGTTACGCACTCGGCATCGCCGCCGATCTGGTCCGGGCCGGCAGCGTCGGCACGGTACTGGTGATCGGTTCGGAGAAGCTCTCGCCGACGCTGGACATGACCGACCGGGGTAACTGCTTCATCTTCGGCGACGGGGCCGGGGCGGTGGTGGTGGGTGCGTCGGCCGAGCGCGGCATCTGGCCGACGATCTGGGGCAGCGACGGCGAACAGAGCGACGCCATCCGCCAGGACATCGACTGGATCGACTACACCGGCAAACCCGCCGGGGCTCGCCCGTTCCTTCGGCTGGAGGGTTCCGCTGTGTTCCGGTGGGCGGCCTTCGAGATGGGGCGCGTCGGATCGCAGGCGCTGGCCGCGGCACAGATCGGCCCCGACCAGCTGAGCGCGTTCGTACCGCACCAGGCCAACGGCCGGATCAACGAACTGCTGGCCAAGAACCTGGGCCTCGGGCCGCACGTCGTGGTCGCCGACGACATCGCCCACACCGGAAACACCTCTGCCGCGTCGATCCCACTGGCAATGGCGGAACTGCTGTCGACCGGCGCCGCCCAGCCCGGTGACCTGGCGCTGCTGCTGGGCTACGGTGCCGGGCTGAGCTACGCGGCACAGGTCGTCACATTGCCGGCGGCAGCCGGTTGAGCCGATCCTGCCGACCGGGCCCGCACCGGGCACCATAGAACGGTGCAGTCCACCTTCTGCGGCCGTCCGGTGGCGCCCGACCGCGCGCTGATCATGGCGATCGTCAACCGCACCCCGGACTCGTTCTACGACGCCGGCGCCACCTTCGGTGACGAGGCGGCGATGGCGGCGGTGCACGCCGCGGTGGCCGACGGCGCCGACGTCATCGACGTCGGCGGGGTGAAAGCCGGGCCGGGGGAGACCGTCGACGCCGCCACCGAGACCGCCCGGGTGGTGCCGTTCATCGACTGGCTGCGCGGCGCCTACCCGAACGTGGTGATCAGCGTCGACACCTGGCGCGCCGAGGTGGCCGAGCGGGCCTGCGCGGCCGGGGCGGACCTGATCAACGACACCTGGGGCGGCGTCGACCCGGACGTGCCGGCGGTGGCGGCGGCGTGCGGCGCCGGTCTGGTCTGCTCGCACACCGGCGGCGCCGCCCCACGCACCCGCCCGTTCCGGGTGAGCTACGGGACCAGCGTGCGTGGCGTGGTCGACGACGTGATCGCTGAGGTCACCGCCGCCGCCGAACGGGCGGTGGCCGCCGGCGTCGCACGGGAGAAGGTGCTGATCGACCCCACCCACGATTTCGGCAAGAACACCCATCACGGGTTAGCGTTGCTACGACACACGCAGGATCTGGTCGCCACCGGGTGGCCGGTGCTGATGGCGCTCTCCAACAAGGATTTCATCGGGGAGACTCTGGGGGTGGGTCTGACCGAACGCCTGGAGGGGACGCTGGCGGCGACCGCGCTGGCGGCGGCGGCCGGGGCCCGGATGTTCCGGGTCCACGAGGTCGCCCAGACCCGTCGCGTGCTGGAGATGGTGGCCTCGATCCAGGGCACTCGGACGCCGGCGCGCACAATAAGGGGGCTGGCATGACCGCCGGCGACGACGCAGACGCTGCGCAGGCAGCACCCGTGCGCGGGAGAGAGTGGCAACTATGACCGACCTGTTCGCAGGACTGGGCGACACCCGGCTGGCCGGCCGGACCTGGAGCCGTCCGGACTGGACGGTCGCCGAACTGCTGGCCGCCAAGGCCGAAACCGGCCGCACCGTCTCGGTGGTGCTGCCGGCGCTGAACGAGCAGGCGACCATCGGGTCGGTCATCGACAGCATCACCGGGCTGGTCGGCGGCCTGGTCGACGAGCTGATCGTGCTGGACTCCGGCTCCACCGACGACACCGAGATCCGCTCGATCGCGGCCGGCGCCCGGGTGGTCAGCCGGGAGCAGGCGGTGCCTGAAGTCGAGCCGCAGCCCGGCAAGGGCGAGGCGCTGTGGCGGTCGCTGGCGGCGACCAGCGGTGACATCGTGGTGTTCATCGACTCCGACCTGATCGACCCCGACCCGATGTTCGTCCCGAACCTGGTCGGTCCGCTGCTCACCGGCGACGGCGTCCACCTGGTCAAGGGGTTCTACCGTCGGCCGCTGAAGGTCAACGGCACCGAGGACGCCAACGGCGGCGGCCGGGTCACCGAACTGGTGGCGCGCCCCCTGCTGGCGGCGCTGCGGCCGGAACTGGGTGCGGTGCTGCAACCGCTGGGCGGTGAGTACGCGGGCAGCCGCGAACTGCTGGCGTCGGTGCCGTTCGCGCCGGGCTACGGCGTCGAGATCGGGCTGCTGATCGACACCTACGATCGACTGGGGCTGGACGCGATCGCCCAGGTCAACCTGGGTGTCCGGGCGCACCGCAACCGTCCGCTGTCGGAACTGGCGGTGATGAGCCGCCAGGTCGTCGCGACCCTGCTGTCGCGCTGCGGGGTGCCGGACTCCGGGGCCGGGCTGACCCAGTTCTTCGCTGACGGCCCGGACGGTCTGGACTACCTGCCGCACACCACGCCGCTGTCGCTGGTCGACCGGCCGCCGATGAACACCCTGCGCCAGCGCTGACCGGCCACCCGGGGCGGCCGCCGATGAGGCACTATCGAAGCCGTGACACTGGTGCTGCTGTATCTCGTCGTGCTGACCCTCACGGCCCTGCTGCTGTTCGGGCTCGCCAGCATGCTGTTCGGCCGCGGTGAGCAACTGCCGCCGCTGCCGCGGGCGACGACGGCGACCATGCTGCCGGCCTCCGGGGTCACCGGCGCCGACGTCGACGCGGTCAAGTTCGCGCAGGTGCTGCGCGGCTACAAGACCAGCGAGGTGGACTGGGTGCTGGACCGGCTGAGCGCCGAGATCGACCTGCTGCGGGGGCAACTCGACGCCCTGACCACCGTGAGCGGCGCATCGGAGGCGTGATGACGGCGACGCCCGAACCCTCCGATGACGGCCTGGTCCGGTGCGGCTGGGAGGGGATCTACCAGGGTGCGGACTGCCTGCTCTATCGCGACTACCACGACCACGAGTGGGGCCGGCCGGTGCGCGACCGGGCCGGTCTGTTCGAGCGGATCAGCCTGGAGGCCTTCCAGAGCGGCCTGTCGTGGCTGGTGATCCTGCGCAAGCGGGACAACTTCCGGCGCGCGTTCGCCGGCTTCGACATCCCCACCGTCGCGCGCTACACCGACGCCGACGTGGCCCGGTTGATGGCCGATGCGGGCATCGTGCGCAACCGGGCGAAGATCGAGGCGACGATCGCCAACGCGCGGGCGACCGAGGCGCTGGGGGCCACCGATCTGACCGAATTACTGTGGTCGTTCGCGCCGGGTCCGCGGTCCCGGCCGGCCGCCATGTCGGATATTCCGGCAACCACGCGAGAGTCGGCGGCGATGGCCCGCGAGTTGAAACGCCGCGGCTTTCGGTTTGTGGGTCCGACCACCGCGTATGCGCTGATGCAGGCCACCGGGATGGTCGACGATCACCTGCAGGGCTGCTGGGTGCCGCCGGTGGCACCCGCAATCCACTAAAATGCTTCCTGGAATCGGGTCACCTACGCGATACGGCGCCGATGGGGGAGAATAGCGGAGTGAATTTGCAGTTCGACGCCGGATGCTGCGACCGCGGTGCAGACCCGGTGCAGATCATGGGCGCGACAGCCCACGGGCTAGAACCTGGAGGGAGCACTCGATGGCGGCGATGAAGCCCCGGACCGGCGACGGTCCTCTGGAAGCGACTAAGGAGGGGCGCGGCATCGTGATGCGGGTACCGCTGGAAGGCGGTGGCCGACTGGTCGTCGAGCTGACCCCCGATGAGGCCGCGGCGCTCGGTGACGAACTCAAAGGCGTCACCAGCTAGATCCGGGCGCATCGCGGGCCGTCGGCGGGCAACCTGTCAGATCGCGGAGAATGCCGCGTCGTACTGGCAGACGTCGGGGGCGGCCGATAGGTTTGGGCTATGAGGGAAGCGCCGCACGTGCTGGGCATCGTCCTGGCCGGCGGGGAAGGCAAGCGGTTGCACCCGCTCACCGCAGACCGGGCCAAGCCCGCGGTCCCGTTCGGGGGCGCCTACCGGCTGATCGACTTCGTGCTGTCCAACCTGGTGAACGCACGCTATCTGCGGATCTGCGTGCTGACCCAGTACAAGTCGCATTCGCTGGACAAGCACATCTCGCAGAATTGGCGGCTGAGCGGGCTGGCCGGGGAGTACATCACCTCGGTGCCCGCCCAGCAGCGCCTCGGGCCGCGCTGGTACACCGGGTCCGCTGACGCCGTCTATCAGTCGCTGAACCTGATCTTCGACGAGGACCCGGACTACATCGTGGTGTTCGGCGCCGACCACGTGTACCGGATGGACCCCGAGCAGATGGTGCAGTTCCACATCGACAGCGGCGCCGGTGCGACGGTGGCCGGGGTGCGGGTTCCGCGCAGCGAGGCGTCATCGTTCGGCTGCATCGACGCCGACGAGTCCGGCCGGATCCGCAGTTTCGTGGAGAAGCCGACCAATCCGCCCGGAGCCCCGGGGGATCCGGACAGCACCTACGTCTCGATGGGCAACTACGTCTTCACCACCAAGGTGCTCGTCGACGCGATCCGGGCCGACGCCGACGACGACCACTCCGAGCACGACATGGGCGGCAACATCATGCCGCGTATGGTCGCCGACGGGATGGCGGCGGTCTACGACTTCACCGACAACGAGGTGCCCGGCGCCACCGAACGCGACCGCGGGTACTGGCGCGACGTGGGAACCCTGGACGCGTTCTACGACGCGCACATGGACCTGGTCTCCCCACGCCCGATCTTCAACCTGTACAACAAGCGCTGGCCGATCCACGGCGCCACCGAGAACCTGGCGCCGGCGAAGTTCGTCAACGGCGGTTCCGCGCAGGAGTCGGTGGTGGGCGCGGGCAGCGTCATCTCGGCCGGGTCGGTGCGCAACTCGGTGCTGTCGTCGAACGTGATGATCGACGACGGCGCCATCGTGGAGGACAGCGTGCTGATGCCCGGGACCCGGGTGGGCCGCGGCGCGGTGGTGCGGCGCGCGATCCTGGACAAGAACGTCGTCGTCGGGCCGGGGGAGATGATCGGCGTTGACTTGGAGCGCGACCGGGACCGGTTCGCGATCAGCCCCGGCGGTGTGGTCGCGGTCGGCAAGGGCGTCTGGATCTGACGCCGCTTGGGATCACCACGCCCCTGGCAGCAGGCGGTAGCGCACCTTGCGGGTGTACTCGGGGTAGCCGGCTAACTCCGCGTTGAGCAGCGCCTCCTCATCGCCGATCCGCACGACGAGCACGAGCACGCCGGGAATGAGGAACAGCAGTCCCCAGAGGGAGCCGAGCGCGAGCGGGATCCCCGCCATCAGCACGACACTGCCGGTGTACATGGGGTGCCGCACCAGCGCGTACAGGCCCGTCGACACCAGTCTCTGCCCCTCTTCGATGACGACGTTTGCTGCGGCGTAACCGTTTTGGATCACCACCAGCATCGTGGTGCCCAGTCCGATCGCCACCAGGGCGTCACCGGCCAGGCAGGCCGCGTCGGGAACCGTGGACCAGCCGAAGCGGTGATCAAGGGCGCTGACGACGAACATGGCCGGGAAGCAGACGAAGATCACGGCGATCACGACGCGCTGCACCGTGCGCGTTTCGGCCTGCGGCCCCACTCGCATCCGGCGTTCCAGTGCGGCGGGGTTGTGCCGCATCAGGTAGACGCTGGGAATCCACGTCGAGATCGCGAACACCGCAAGGAACACCCATGCCTGCCAGTAGTCGAACGTGCCGGCCGGTGGAAAGATCAGCACGGCGAAGAATGCCAGCCCCAGAATCGCCGAGAGTGCCCCCTTGACAACGACTTTCATCGGTTCCTCCTAGCTGCGGATGTCGCGGCCGCGGAAAGCGCAGGCGCCCACCGCGATCAGGACGACGTCGATCGTCAGCAGCCACAGCAGCGGTGCGGCGTGGAAATCGCCGGCGCCGACCAGTGGGACGTGCGCGAACGGCTCCAGATCGAGCAACCACTGCGGGAACCCCGACAGCGAACCGAGCAGATATACCGCGACGAAGCCCACCAGCACCGCCCATACCGCCGCGGTGAACCGGGGTAGCACGCCGAACAGTGCGACCGTCATCGCCGCCGACAGCCACATCGCCGGCACCTGCACCGCGGCACTGCCCAGCACCGTCGGCAGGGTGCCGCCGACGTCCCCGGCAGCGACCCCGTAGACCAGTCCGGCCACCAGGCCCGCGAGCAACAGCGCTGCAGCCGAGCCGCCGAGGGCGATCACCAGATGGCTTGTCAGCCAGCGGATTCGCCCCACCGAACCGGCCAGCGCCACCTCGATGTGCTGCGCGGTCTCCTCCTGGTGGGCCCGCAGCGTGAGCGACACCGCAAACGCCGCGCTCACCATGCCGAGCATCGCGAACGCGACCGCGATGAAAGCCTGCTCCAGTGCGTCGGTGCCGCCCAGCCGGGCGACGATGTCGCGGGCCGCGGTGCCGCCGCCCAGTTCACCGCCGATGCCGTGCACCACGCTGCCGATCAGCAGGCCGTACACGCACAAGCCGATCGTCCACAGCAGCGCCGTCCCGCGGTCCAACCGCCAGGCCAGCCCGAACACGCCCCGCAGCGCGGGCGCCGCCGTGCCGGGGCCGGGGCGCTCGGCGATCAGGCCGTCGCCGACGTCGCGCCGGGCCAGCAGCCGGTAGGCGGCCGCGGTCAGCACGGCCGTCGCCGTCAGATGCAGCACCAGCACCCACCAGCGGTCGCCGGCGTACGGCCGCACCTGCAGCGACCAGCCCAGCGGAGACAGCCACGACAGTGCGCCGGAACCGGCATCGCCGACGGCGCGCAGCGTGAAGGCCGCCGCCAGCACCGTGAACGCGGTGCCGCGGGCGACCCGGGAACTCGCCGACAGCTGCGCCGCGACCGCTGCGACGGCACTGAACACCAGGCCGGAACCGGCCAGGGCCGCCCCGAACGCCGCCGATCCGGCGGGCGGGACGGTGGTGCCGAGCAGGCCCGCCGCACCGACCGCTCCGGTGGCGATCGATGCCCCCATCGACAACAGCAGCGCCGCAGTCAGATTCGCGCACCGACCGATCGCGGCGGAGTCGATCAGCTCCGCCCGCCCGGCCTCCTCGTCGGCGCGGGTGTGACGGATCACGGTGAGAATGACCGCGACCGCGATCAGCAGGTGGAACATCCCGGCCTTCCAGATGCCGACCGCACCGAGGGTGTCGTTGTAGACCTGCCCGTACACGGCGCGCTGCGCCGGGCTGGCCATGATCGACGCCGCGAGCTCTGACCGGTCCGCCTGCGTGGGGTAGATCTTCTCGATGCCGCCGATGTAGACACTTGCCAGGGGCACCGACAGCAACAGCACCCAGAGCGGCAGGATCACCCGGTCGCGGCGCAGGTACAACCGCAGCAGGTTCAGGGTGCCGACGAAATCCGGGTTCGGTGCGGGCAACCGGTAGGCCGGGCGCCGCGCCAGCGCCGCGGTGGTCATACGCGTGCGGTGTCGTAGTGGCGCAGGAAGAGTTCCTCCAGCGTCGGCGGCTGACTGGTCAGGCTGGCCACGCCGGCCGCCCCGAGCACCCGGATCAACTCACCGAGACCGGCCCGGTCGACCTGGGCGTGCATGACGTTGCGATCGAAGCGCACGTCGTAGACGCCGGGGATACGCCGCAGATCGCCGGGGTCACGGAGCATCTCGGCTCTGATCGAGGTTCGGCTGAGGTGACGCATCGAATCCAGTGATCCGCTCTCCACGGTGCGACCGGCCCGGATGATCGTGATGCGCTGACACAGCGCCTCGGTCTCGGCGAGGATGTGACTGGACAGCAGCACCGTGGCGCCGCGCTGCTGAGCTTCGGCGACGCATTGCTGGAAGACGTTCTCCATCAACGGATCCAGGCCGCTGCTCGGTTCGTCGAGCAGCAGCAGACGAGCCTGGGAGGAGAACGCGGAGATCAGCGCGACCTTCTGCCGGTTGCCTTTCGAATAGGTGCGGGCCTTCTTGTGCGGGTCGAGATCGAAACGTTCGATCAGTTCGGCACGCCGGGGTTCGTCGGCGCCACCGCGCATCCGGGCCAGCAGGTCGATGATCTCGCCGCCGGTGAGGTTCGGCCACAGCGTGACGTCACCGGGAACGTAGGCGAGGTACCGATGCAGATCGACGGCTTCGTCCCACGGGTCGCGCCCGAAGAGCCGAGCGGTCCCACCGGTCGCCCTGGCCATGCCCAGCAGGATGCGGATCGTCGTCGACTTGCCGGCACCGTTGGGGCCGAGGAAGCCATGTACCTCGCCCTCGTGCACCGTCAGATCGAGGCCGTCGAGAGCCCTGACCTCACCGAAATGTTTTGTCAGCGAGCGGATGTCGATGACCAAGCGGTTGCCTTCAGGTCGCATCGGGGTCCTCCTGCTCGGCTCGGGTCAGGAACGCGTCGTACATGGTGCGGTCTGCCAGCAGGCCCTCGGTGTAGAGCTCCAGGGCCGGCAGCACCATGTCGCGGGCGTAGTCGCGCAGAACGGCGCGCAGGTCGGCGGGGTTGTCGTGCAACTGCAGATACAGCAGGAACCCCCCGCCGCCGGTGATCGCCAGATACCGCGCCCGAGCCTTCGGATCGCGACTGGGTTTGAGCGTGCCCGAGCGCACCCCCTCGTCGAGGTATCCCTCGGCGTTGTCGATCATCCGGCGCCACAGGGTCTGGGCCAGGTCACCGCCCTCCTGCATGCTGCGCACCAGGTAGGTCATCAGCGGGGCGTAGCTCTCGATCTCGGCCATCTGCGCGAACCAGGTCCCCGGGTCGGCCGACCGCATCGCCTCGGACTTGCCGGAGCGGATCTCCTCGGCGATGAAGTCGTCGCAGGACTTGCGCAGGCCGGCCTTGGAGCCGAAGTGGTGGATCACCAGGGCCGGGCTCACCCCGGCGGCTTCGGCGATGGCCCGCACCCCGACGCGAAAGCCGTGCCGGCCGAACTGGTCGATGGCCGCGTCGCGGATCCGGGCGGTTGCGGTCAAGTCCTCTGAACGCACGTTCAATACGTTAAACGCATGTTCAGTACGCTGTCAATGATCGGGTTTGACCGTCGCCAACGGCTCGCGACCGTGCATAACGCACCACCCCCACCTGCGGTTTTGCCGGTGAGCTGTGCACGCTCGCGGGGAAGGGGTTACAGGGGAAGGGGTTATAGGGGGAGGGGTCTGACCTCAGTCGCGCACGGCGGCCAGCAGGCCGTCGCCCAGCGGGATCAGTGCCGGGGTGAGGCGCTCGTCCTCGGCGATCAGCCGTGCGGCCTCGCGCACCGCGACGACCTCGGGGTCGTTGGCCGCGGGGTCGCCGGCCCGACCGCCCAGGGCGGCCCGATGCACGACGACGATGCCGCCGGAACGCAGCAGCCGAACGGCCTCCAGCACGTATTCCGGCTGGTCGACCGGGTCGGCGTCGACGAACACCAGGTCGTAGGACTCATCGGCCAGCCGGGTCAGCACCTCCTGAGCCCGACCGCTGATGAACCGGGTGCGCGACGGCCCGATGCCGGCATCGCCGAACGCCTGCTTGGCGGTGCGCTGGTGCTCCGGCTCGATGTCGATCGTGGTCAGCACACCGTCCTCGCCCATCCCGGACAGCAGCCACAGCCCGCTGACGCCGGCACCGGTGCCGACCTCGACGACCGCCTTGCCGCCGCTGAGCTTGGTCAGCAGGCTCAGCAGGGCACCCACCGCGGCGGTGATCGAGCCGACGCCGATCTCCCCGGCGCGGTCGCGGGCGGCCGCCAGCACGGCGTCCTCGGACATCGAACCCTCGGCGTGCGCGAGGAGAGCGTCGGCCCGGCTGCGGGCAGGCGCTCCGTCGGGGGTGTCGTCGGCCATGTGCGCAGCGTAGGTCACACCGGCGGTTGCAGTCCCCGCGCGTCGGCCCGACACGCCCGGGCTGTGATCGGCGTCCATATCGTTACCTGCGGGCATAACCGCAGCGCCGCCCGCATTCGAACACAAGTTCACAGTTCGTGTTCAGTGGCGACACAGAGCGGACACAAGGCGGTAGGCAACGGTATTCGCATGGAACGAGGTAACAACCAGCCTCGAAACGCACGGAATACGAGGCGCCTGGCACGTGTTGTCCCCGACGTTGCGCTGCTGTCAGCCGACGGCGGCCCCGTCGTGGAGGATCACGCCATAACCAATCTGCTGCCCCCGGTCGCGATGTCGCACCCGGCCACCCACCCGGACCGCTACCGGGGAGATGACTGGGTCGAGTCACCCGACGAACCGCAGGGGACCGCGGTCTTCGACGCCACCGGTGACGTCGCGGCCATGCCGTCGTGGGACGAACTGGTCCGCCAGCATGCGGACCGGGTGTACCGCCTGGCGTACCGGCTCGCCGGTAACCAGCAGGACGCCGAGGACCTCACCCAGGAGACCTTCATTCGGGTGTTCCGGTCGCTGCACAGCTACCAGCCCGGAACGTTCGAGGGCTGGCTGCACCGCATCACCACCAACCTGTTCCTGGACATGGTCCGCCGCCGCGGCCGCATCCGCATGGAAGCGCTGCCGGAAGACTATGACCGGGTGCCGGCCGACCAGCCCGACCCCGAGCAGATCTACCACGACGCGCGCCTGGACCCCGACCTGCAGGCCGCGCTGGATTCGTTGCTGCCGGAGTTCCGGGCCGCCGTCGTGCTGTGCGACATCGAGGGACTGTCCTACGAGGAGGTCGGCGCGACGCTGGGCGTCAAACTCGGCACCGTGCGCAGCCGCATCCACCGGGGCCGGCAGGCGCTGCGCGACTACCTGGCGGCTCGCCCGGGGCAGCAGGGGGCGGCGAGCGTCGGCGACACCGCGGCGCGCTGATCCGCAGTTCGCACCGGCGGTTTCCCCGTCGTTGCGCCATCCCGCGCTACATTCTTTAGATAGCCGTGGACGGTGTTGGCGAATTCGGGAGAGGAGTCCGGTGGTGACGGACCGGGGAGGTGTATTCCGCCGCGCTTTCTCCTGGTTGCCGTCGCAGTTCGCCTCCCAAAGCGACGCCCCGGTCGGCGCGCCCCGGCAGTTCGGGTCCACCGAGCACCTGTCCAGCGAGGCGATCACCGCCTACGTCGACGGCGAACTGCGGATGAACGCCCACCTGCGCGCCGCTCACCACCTGTCGCTGTGCTCGGACTGCGCGGCCGAGGTGGACTACCAGAGTCGGGCGCGGACGGTGCTGCGGGATTCGCATCCGATCCGGATTCCGGCCAACCTGCTCGGGATGCTGTCCCAGATCCCCGACTCACCGACCGATGAGCCGACGCCGCCGGCACCGGGCCCATTCCCGGATGGCAAACCGCACGACCGTCGCAAGCGCCGGTAAGGTAGGTGCGATGCAGTGCCAGCGCCCCGTAGCGCGCGCTTTCCCCAGCGTCCGGGTGCGGACCCGCGGGTAGACCCGGGAGAGGATTACGTGAGCTCCAACAAGGAAACCCGCCTGGCGCCGCGGCCCGTCTACCGGCCGCCGGTGGACAGTGCCTCCGAGAAGACGTTCGGCCGTCCCGACGGTGTGCGCGGATCGTTCACGCCCGCCGACGGCCGCGCCAAGCACCACCTCGAGCAGGGCGAGTTCGCACCACGCGACCAGCCGCCGGACCCGGTGCTCAAGGAGGCCTTCGGCCGGCCGTTCGGCGGTGCCCCGTCGCTGCAGCGCCACCCCGCCGACGCCGGCGCGCTGGACCGCAACGGCAAGCCGAACGGGGCGGAGGCGGCCGCCGACCCGTGGCGGGACCCCGCCGCCGGCGCCGCACTGGGCGCACCGGCGGTGGTCCCACCGCCGCCGGCGATCGTCAACACGGCCGAAGGCCGACTCGGTGTGCGCGACGTGCTGTTCGGCGGCCGGGTGTCCTACATCGCACTGGCCATCCTGGGTGCAATCGCGCTGGTGGCCGGTGCCCTCGGTGGCCTGGTCGGCTGGGCGGTGGCCCAGCCGGTCGCGGCGATCACCCACTCGAAGGTGACGCTGTCGACCAAGGGCAACGCCGAGGAGCCGGCCGGCCGGTTCGCCAAGGTCGCCGCCGCCGTCGGCAACTCCGTGGTGACCATCGAGTGCGTCAGCGACGACACCGGCATGCAGGGCTCCGGCGTCGTCATCGACGGCAAGGGCTACATCGTCACCAACAACCACGTCATCTCCGAAGCGGCCAGCAACCCGAGCAAGTTCAAGACCACCGTGGTCTTCAACGACGGCAAAGAGGTGCTGGCCAACCTGGTCGGCCGGGACCCGAAAACCGACCTGGCGGTGCTCAAGGTCGACAACGTCGACAACCTGAGCGTGGTGCGTCTCGGTGACTCCGACAAGATCCGGGTCGGCGACGAGGTGATCGCGGCCGGCGCCCCGCTGGGACTGCGCAGCACGGTCACCCACGGCATCGTCAGTGCGGTGCACCGGCCCGTGCCGCTGTCCGGCGAGGAGTCCGACACCGACACCGTCATCGACGCCGTCCAGACCGACGCCTCGATCAACCACGGCAACTCCGGCGGCGCGCTGATCGACATGGACTCCCAGCTGATCGGCATCAACACCGCCGGTAAGTCGCTGTCCGACAGTGCCAGCGGCCTGGGCTTCGCGATTCCCGTCAACGAGATGAAGGTCGTGGCGCAGGCGCTGATCAAGGACGGCAAGATCGTGCACCCGACGCTGGGGGTGAGCGCCCGCTCGGTGAGCAATGCGGTCGCCTCCGGCGCGCAGATCGCCAACGTCAAGGTGGGCGGTGCCGCCGAGAAGGGCGGGATGCTGGAGAACGACGTGGTGGTCAAGATCGGTGACCGCACGGTCGCCGACGCCGACGAGTTCGTGGTGGCGGTGCGCCAGCTGACGATCGGCAAGGAAGCGCCGGTGGAGGTCGTCCGGGACGGCCGCCACGTCACGCTCACCGTGACCCCGACCGCCGACGGCTAAATGTTCGCCAACGTCGGCTGGGGCGAGATGCTGGTCATCGTGGTGGTCGGCCTGGTGATCCTCGGCCCGGAGCGGTTACCGGGCGCGATCCGGTGGACGACGACGACGCTGCGGCAGGCCCGCGACTATCTGGCCAACGCCACCGGCGCGCTGCGCGACGAGATCGGACCCGAGTTCGACGACCTGCGAGCGCCGCTGAGCGAACTGCAGAAGCTGCGGGGGATGACGCCGCGGGCCGCGCTGACCAAGCATCTGCTGGACGGCGACGACTCGCTGTTCAGTGCGGTCAGTCAGCTGGCCGAAGACCCACTCGCCATGCAGGTGCCGGCGGCGGCTCCGGCACGGCTGGCGCCGGGTACGCCGGCGCCGTTCGACACCGACGCTACTTAGCCCGCGGCTCGCCGTCGTAGCCGGCGCTCAGCGCTTCGTGTTGCCGGTGTCCAGGCCCAGCGACATGCCGACCAGGCCGCGGCCACGGGTGGCCAGGCTGTCGGCGATCCGACGCAGCTCCTTGCCCGCGATCGAGTCGGGGTCGAGCACCACCGGGGAACCGGAGTCGCCGGCGGTCACCATCTGCGAGTCGATCGGCACCTGGCCGAGCAGCGGCACGTCGCGGCCCATCGCCTTGGTCAGCCGGTCGGCGACCCGCTCGCCGCCACCCTCACCGAACAGGTGCATGACGCTGCCGTCGGGCATCGCCAGCCCGGACATGTTCTCCACCACGCCGACCACCTGCTGACGGGTCTGCAGGGCGATCGCCCCGGCCCGCTCAGCCACTTCGGCGGCCGCCAGCTGCGGGGTGGTCACCACCAGGATCTCCGCGGGCGGCACCAGCTGGGCCACCGAGATCGCGATGTCGCCGGTGCCCGGCGGCAGGTCGAGCAGCAGGATGTCCAGGTCGCCCCAGTAGACGTCGGCGAGGAACTGCTGCAGCGCGCGGTGCAGCATCGGGCCGCGCCACACCACCGGGGTGTTGCCCTTGGTGAACATCGCGATCGAGATCACTCGCACGTTGTAGCCCTGCGGCGGCATGATCATCGACTCGACCTGGGTCGGCAACCCGGTGACGCCCATCATCCGCGGCACCGAGTGGCCGTAGATGTCGGCGTCGAGCACACCCACCGACAGGCCGCGTTCGGCCAGTGCCACGGCGAGGTTGACGGTCACGCTGGACTTGCCGACGCCGCCCTTGCCGGAGGCGATCGCGTACACCTTGGTCAGCGAACCGGGCTGGGCGAACGGGATGACCGGCTCGGCGGCGTCGTTGCCGCGCAGCTGCTTGCGTAGTTCGGCGCGCTGCTCGTCGCTGAACACGTCCAGGGTCACCTTGACCGGCCCGGTCTCCGGGACGTCGCTGACCGCGTTGACCACCATGTTGGTGATCTCGGACTTCATCGGGCAGCCGGCGATCGTCAGGTAGATCGTGACGTGCACGCTGTGGTCGTCGGCGATCTCAATGCTCTTGACCATGCCCAGCTCGGTGAGCGGACGTTTAATGTCCGGGTCCAGAACCGTGCCCAGGGCAGCGTAGATCTTGTCGTGCAGGACCTTGTTGTCTTCAGGCGTCTCGGACATCACAGATGAGTCTAAGGCAGCGCGCGGCGACCGCCGAATGTGATCTTGGTCGACTTGCCCGGCCGGAGCGTTCCGGCTAGGGGGAGGGTGGCGCGGGCGGTACGGCGTACGCCGGCATCGGGGCCGGGGCCGGGGCCGGGGCCGGGGCCGGGGCGAGCGCGGGTGGCGGGCCCAGGGCGGGCGGCGGTGCGTCCAGCGGAACAGGCGGTGCCGGTGCGACGGCATACGGCGGCATCGGTGCGGGTGCGGCGTCCGGTGCAGGCGGAACCGCGTAGGGCGGCGCAGCGACCCCGGGCCGGGTCTGCGGCTCCAGGCAGATCACCCCGCAGGTGATCGTCGGGCGCGTGTCGGCCGGTGTCATCCACGGCAGCGTCCAGGGCAGGTTCCCCGGTGAGGTCTCCGGCACCTGCTGGCCCAGGGTGATCAACTGGGTGGCCGCCGCCGGGTCGCCCGGCGTCAGGCCGTGCAGGTTCAGTGGCGAGCCCGGCCCCAGGCCTTCGGGGTGTTCGAGGTGCTCCAGGCGCATGTCGGCGATCGGCGGTGGCGCCCCGATGATCGGCGGCAGGTCTACCGGCGCGACACCGGTCGCGTAGGCCGCGGCCCAGCCCAGCACGTTCTGGGCGTACGCCATCGAGTTGTTGTAGCGCAGGATCGCGGTCAGGACCTGGGACTGGTCGCGCAGGTTCAATCCGCCGCTGCACAGGTAGCCGGCCGCCGCCA
Source organism: Mycolicibacter acidiphilus (assembly GCF_018455725.1). Taxonomy (GTDB): domain Bacteria; phylum Actinomycetota; class Actinomycetes; order Mycobacteriales; family Mycobacteriaceae; genus Mycobacterium; species Mycobacterium acidiphilum. The sequence continues at coordinate 38,035 of NZ_JAHCLR010000037.1, read as the reverse complement.
GGGTCGCGTCGTAGACGTTCTGCGGGTCGGCCTTGCCGTCGCCGTCGCCGTCGGCGGCATAGCGTGCCCAGGTGCCGGGCAGGAACTGCATCGGCCCCATCGCGCGGGCGTAGACCACCCGGCCGGGCGCGCTGGCCTGCACGATGACCTCGTTGCCGGGCAGGGTGCCGTCCAGGGCCGGCCCGTAGATCGGCTGCAGCGCGGTCCCGCGGATATCGGTGGCGCCGCCGTTGGCGTGGCCGGACTCGATGCGGCCGATCCCGGCGAGCAGATTCCAGGTGATCCCGCACCCCGGGGCGGCGACCGCCATCCGCTGCTCGGCGTTGCGGTAGGCCGACAGCGCCATCTTCGGAATCCCGAGCGTGCCCGGGGCGTACACCACCGCGGCCGGGGGCAGTGCCGAGGTGGCCGCGGCGACGACGTGGACGTCAACCGGCGGGCGCTGAACGGCGACGACGGCGGGACCCGACGAGTGTCCGCCGGTGGAGGCCACCGCTGCCAGCGGGGTGACCGCGGCGTTGCGCAGTGGCAGTGTCAGCGTCGGTGAGCGGGGGGTTGCGCCGACGGCGCCGGCGAACACCAGCGGGGTGATGAAGGCCAGGCCGAACGCCGGCCGCAGGGCGCCGCGAGCCGCCCGCCGCAACCCGGCCGTGCGGGATCGACGCCCGGTGTCTGCGCGCCTTGTCAGCACGTCACCGCCCCCCGTCGTTCGCCGTCGTCAAACGTCCTGCGCCGCTGTGTCGCATCGCGAGCGCATCGTGAACTAGGTCACCATACCTAACGTCACACCGGGCGGTGACGGTTATCGGCCCTGCATGTGGATCAGTTGGGTTGAGCCGACTGCCGGGTGATGGGTTCGGCGGTCGCCGTGTCGGACTCGCGCGGGTCGGGGCGCAGGTCCTCGAGCACCTCGCGCAGCCGTTCGAGTTCGTGGTGCAGGTAGTCGCGGGTGGCGACCTCACCGACCGCCAACCGCAGCGACGCCAGTTCGCGGGCCAGGTATTCGGTGTCGGCCTTGGTCTGGGCGGCGCGACGGCGGTCCTCGTCGAGGCTGACCCGGTCGCGGTTCTCCTGACGGTTCTGGGCCAGCAGGATCAGCGGCGCGGCGTAGGCGGCCTGGGTGGAGAACGCCAGGTTGAGCAGGATGAACGGGTAGGGGTCCCAGCGGAACCGGACCGCGTAGACGTTCAGCACGATCCACGCCACCACGATCAGGGTCTGGATGGCCAGGTAGCGCCCGGTGCCGAAGAACCGCGCGACGGACTCGGTGAACTTGCCCAGCGCGTCGGGATCCAGTCGCAGGCTGGGGATCCGTGAGGTGCGCGGGGTGGACAGCCGCTGCGATGACGTGCGGTCGGTCATGACGGCCTCCCGGCGAGTTTCGGCCCCAGATCCGGCTCGGGGGTTTCGCGCCAGTCATCCGGCAGCAGGTGGTCCAGCACGTCGTCGACGGTCACCGCGCCCAGCAGGTGGTTCTGCTCATCGAGCACCGGTCCGCAGACCAGGTTGTAGGCGGCGAAATAGCGGGTCAGCTCCGCCAACGACACCGCCGGGTTCAGCGCCGGCAGGTCGGAGTCGACGATCCCGCCGATGAGTTCGGCCGGTGGAACCCGCAGCAGTCGCTGCAGAGTGACGCACCCCAGGTAGTGCCCGGTCGGCGTGGCGGTGGGGGCGCGGGTCACGAACACCAGCGATGACAGCGCCGGCGTCAGGTCGGGGTCACGCACCCGGGCCAGCGCCTCGGCGACCGACGTGTCGGCGGTGAGCACTACCGGGTTGGACGTCATCAGCCCGCCCGCGGTGTCCGGGGAGTGCTCCAGCAGCCGGCGCACCGGGTCGGAGTCGTCGGGGTCCATCCGCGCCAGCAGCAGTTCGGCCTCGGTGGGGTTCATCGCCCCGAGCAGGTCGGCCGCGTCGTCGGGGTCCATCTCCTCCAGGACGTCGGCGGCGCGCTCGGTGCCCAGCTGGCCCAGTACCGCGGCCTGCCGCTCCTCCGGCAACTCCTGCAGGATGTCGGCGAGCCGGGCGTTGTCCAGTGCGTTGAACACCTCGTAACGGCGCTTCGGGGGCAGTTCGCGGATCGCGTCGGCTACCTCGATCGGCCGCCACCCCTCGAACTGCTGCAGCAGCTGGGCCACCCCCTGACCGGGCATCGCCAGCGCCGACGGCGTCAGTCCCTGCACGTTGTGCCAGTCCACCACGTGCACCGCCGCCCGTCGGCCCAGCCGCCGGGAGTGCCGCACCGCGATCCGGGTCACCAGCCAGTCCCGGGTGCGGGCCTGCTCCAGGGCCAGGTCGGTGATGGCCACGTCCACACCGGCCAGCTCCGGCAACTCCGGGTCGTTGACCCGCACCTTGGTGTCGAGCACCTGCCCGAGCACCAGCACCTCGCCGGGCCGCTGGTTGAACCGGCGCAGCGAGACGTTCCCGGTGTTCAGTGTCACCGCGTTCGGCTCGATCGCAGCGACCCGCAGAATCGGCACGAAGATGCGCCGGCGGGTCGGCAGTTCGACGACCAGGCCCAGGACCCGAGGTTGCTGACGCACGATGCTGATGCTGATCACGATGTCGCGGACCCGGCCGACCGATTCACCGAACGGGCCGAGCACCAGCATCCGCGCCAACCGTGCCGCGTAAACCCTGTTGACCGACGCCATGGTTGAAAGGGTAGGAGTATTTGGGTGACCAACGCCTATCGCCCCCGCCGGACCTGCCTGTCCGTGCCGGGCAGCAGCCAGAAAATGATCGACAAGGCCAAGGGCCTCGCGGCCGACGAGGTCTTCCTCGACCTCGAGGACGCCGTCGCACCGGCCGCCAAGACGCAGGCGCGCTCCCGGGTGGCCGCGGCGCTGGCGATGCCGGGCTGGTCGGCGCCGCTGCTGGGGGTGCGGGTCAACGACTGGACGACGCCCTGGACCCACGCGGACCTGATCGAGGTGGTGTCGGCGGTCGGCGCCGCCCCGGAGGCGCGCCTGGACGTCGTCGTGCTGCCCAAGGTGTCGGAGGCGTCGCACGTGCAGGCGCTGGATCTGCTGCTCACCCAACTGGAGACCATTCACGGCCTGCCGGTCGGGCAGATCGGGATCGACGCGCAGATCGAGGACGCCCGCGGGCTGATGAACATCAACGCGATCGCCGCCGCGCCGCGGGTGCAGGCGCTGGTGCTCGGCCCGGCCGACCTGATGGCCAGCCTGAACACCCGCACCCTGGAGGTCGGTGAGCAGCCGGAGGGCTACACCGAGGGCGACGCCTACCACCATGTGCTGATGACGATCCTCGTCGCCGCCCGCGCGCACGGGGTGGCCGCCGTGGACGGGCCGTACCTGCGGGTCCGCGACGTCGACGCGTTCCGGCGGGTCGCCGGCCGGTCCGCGGCACTGGGGTACGACGGCAAGTGGGTGCTGCACCCGGATCAGATCGCGGCCGGCAACGAGATCTTCAGTCCGCGCCAGGCCGAGTACGACCACGCTGAACTGATCTTGGAGGCCTACGCCTGGCACACCTCGCAGGCCGGCGGCGCCCGGGGCGCGGTGATGCTCGGCGACGAGATGCTCGACGAAGCCAGCCGCAAGATGGCGCTGGTGATCGCGGGTAAGGGGCGGGCCGCCGGGATGCGCCGGGAGGCGCCGCCGTTCACACCACCGGCCTGACCGGCGCCGGCGGTGAGCTACCTAAGCCACAACTGGTAGGCGAGGCCGGCAGCGATCGCGAACACGCCGACGGCGGTCCCGCCGATCGCCAGTTCGCGACCGACGGCACCGGGTTTCCCGGTCTGAGCGACTGCGACCCCACCCAGCACGATGCCCACGACCGCCAGCGGCCAGAGCACCAGCCCGAGCAGGGAGAACACCAGCGACGCGATGGCCGTCTTGTTCGTGCCTCCTGGTGGCGGGCCCGACGGGAGGTAACTGCCCGGGTACGGCGTTGCGTAGCCCGGGGCGGGGTAGTCGGTGGGCGCGCCGTAACCGGGAGGCGGGTAACCGGGAGCCGGTGGGTAGCTGGGTGCCGGCGGGTAGCCGGGAGTCGGGGGATACGTGGGTGTCGGATAGCCCGGCGGGGGGTATCCGGGTGCCGGGTATCCGGGTGGGGGAGCCGGGTAGGGCCCGAAGCCCGGCGGGTTCGGCGGGTACGGGGCGGGGTCCGACCGGGGCTGATCCGCGTCACCTTCCGGATTCTCGCCAGGACCCTCGCCGGGAACTGTCATGCTGTTCAACCTAGCGGAAGTGACGACGGCCGTAAGGGCTCTTCGGGGGTGCCGACCGGCGGCCCGCCGCGTTGAGGAAGATGGCAGCAGACACCCGGCAGCCCGGGCGGTGCGACGCAGATGTACCGGCCCTCGACGAGAGAAGGATCGATGACCAGCCCCTTCCAGCCCGGACAGGCGCCCGATCCACTCGGTGCGGCATCGATCGCCGCGCGCCGCCGTGACGTCGCCAGGCTGCCGACGCCGCCCAAGGGCTGGCCGATCGGGTCGTACCCCACCTACGCCGAGGCGCAGCGCGCAGTGGACTACCTCTCCGACCAGCAGTTCCCGGTGCAGCAGGTGACGATCGTCGGTGTGGACCTGATGCAGGTCGAACGGGTCACCGGCAGGCTGACCTGGCCCAAGGTGCTCGGCGGCGGCGTGATCACCGGTGCCTGGCTGGGGTTGTTCATCGGCCTGGTGCTGGGCATCTTCAGCTCCAACCCGACGCAGGCGCTGGTGACCGGGTTGGTGGCCGGGGTGTTCTTCGGGCTGATCACCTCCTCGGTCCCGTATGCGATGGCCCGCGGCACAAGGGATTTCAGTTCCACCATGCAACTGGTCGCGGGACGATACGACGTGCTGTGCGATCCGCAGAGTGCCGAACAGGGCCGGGATCTGCTGGCGCGACTGACGCTGTGATCCGGCGGCTGGGCGCGGCGGCGCTGACGGCTTTCGTTGCCGCATCGGCGGTTTCGGGGTGCGGAACCGGCGAGCCGGTGGGCGGTGGGCCGGTGGTCAGCCTGTACACGCCTGCCAACGACGCCTCCACGTTCGGGGCGCTGGCCAAGCGCTGCACCGCCGAGGCCAACGGACGGTTCGTGATCCGGCCGTTCAGCCTGCCGCGCGCCGCCGACGATCAGCGTCTGCAACTGGCCCGCCGGCTCACCGGCAACGACCGCACCCTGGACGTGATGGGACTCGACGTGGTGTGGACCGCGGAGTTCGCCGAGGCCGGGTGGGCGCTGCCGCTGTCCGAGGACCCGGCCGGGCGCGCCGAAGCCGACGTCACCGCCGACATCCTGCCCGGCCCACTGGCCACCGCACGCTGGAAGCAGCGGCTCTACGCCGCGCCGGTCGCCACCAACACCCAGTTGCTCTGGTACCGGCCGGATCTGGTCGGCACGGCGCCGACCACCTGGGATGGGGTGCTGGCCGACGCGGCCCGACTGCACGCCGCCGGCGAGCCGAGTTGGATCGCGGTGCAGGCCAAGCAGTACGAGGGCCTGGTGGTGTGGTTCAACACGCTGCTGGAGAGCGCCGGCGGCCGGGTGCTCGCCGACGACGGCACGACCGTCACCCTGACCGACACCCCGCAGCACCGCGCGGCAACCGTTGCGGCACTGCGGATCATGAAGGCGGTCGCCGACGCGCCCGGCGCCGACCCGTCGGTCACCCAGACCGACGAGGGCACCGCCCGGCTGGCGCTGGAGCAGGGCAACGCGGCGCTGGAGGTGAACTGGCCGTTCGTGCTGCCCTCCATGCTGGAGAACGCGGTCAAGGGCGGGGTGGCGTTTCTGCCGCTGAATCGGCGCTCGGACCTGGCCGGCAGCATCGACTCGGTCGGGGCGTTCACGCCCACCGATCAGCAGTTCCGGATCGCCTACGACGCCAGCCGTCGGGTGCTCGGCTACGCGCCGTACCCGGCGGTCCAGCCGGGGCAACCGGCCAAGGTCACCCTCGGCGGGCTGAACCTGGCGGTGGCCAAGACCACCCGGCATCGGGCGGAGGCGTTCGAAGCGGTGCGCTGTCTGCGCAGCAAGGCGAACCAGAAATATCTGGCGATCGACGGGGGGCTGCCGTCGGTGCGCGCCTCGGTCTACGCCGACCCGGAGTTCCAGGCGAAATACCCGCAGCACACCGTGATCCGCCGGCAGCTCACCGACGCCGCGCTGCGCCCGGTGACGCCGGTCTACCAGGTGGTGTCCACTCGGATGTCGGCCACCCTGGCGCCCATCACCGGCATCGACCCGGAGCGCACCGCCGACGACCTGGCGGTGCAGGTGCAGAAGGCCGTCGACGGCAAGGGGCTGATCCCGTGACGCGCACCGATGACGTCCGGGCGCAGCGGCGGCTGGCGGTCGCCCTGGTCGCGCCGGCGGTGATCCTGATGCTGGCGGTGACGGCCTACCCGATCGGCTACGCCATCTGGCTGAGCCTGCTGCGCTACAACCTGGCCACCCCGGACGACACCGCGTTCGTCGGGCTGGCCAACTACCAGACCACGCTGACCGACTCCTACTGGTGGACGGCGCTGGGTGTGACCGCGGCGATCACCGTCGTCTCGGTGGCGATCGAATTCGTGCTGGGCCTGGCGCTGGCCCTGGTGATGCACCGGACGCTGTTCGCCCGGGGGGCGGTGCGCACCGCGGTGCTGATCCCGTACGGCATCGTCACGGTGGCCGCGGCCTACAGCTGGTACTACGCCTGGACCCCGGGGACCGGCTACCTGGCCAACCTGCTGCCGGCCGGCAGTGCGCCGCTGACCCATCAGGTCCCGGCGCTGGCGGTCGTGGTGCTGGCCGAGGTCTGGAAGACGACGCCGTTCATGGCGCTGCTGCTGCTTGCCGGGCTGGCGCTGGTCCCCGACGACCTGCTCAAGGCCGCGCAGGTCGACGGCGCCGGGCCGTGGCGGCGACTGGTCAAGATCATTCTGCCGATGATGAAACCGGCGATCCTGGTGGCGCTGCTGTTCCGCAGCCTCGACGCGTTCCGGATCTTCGACAACATCTACGTGCTCACCAGCGGCTCGAACAACACCGGGTCGGTCTCGATCCTGGGCTACGACAACCTGTTCAAGGGCTTCAACGTCGGCCTGGGATCGGCGATCTCGGTGCTGATCTTCCTCTGCGTCGCGCTCATCGCGGTCGTCTTCGTCAAGGTGTTCGGCGCGGCCGCACCGGGAACGGACCCGCGATGACGGCGCATCGGGGCCCCGGAGGTCGGGCCGCGTTCTGGGTGGTCGTCGACTTCGCGGTGATCGTCTACGCGCTGGTTCCGGTGCTGTGGATCCTGTCCCTGTCGCTCAAACCGACGTCAACGGTGAAGGACGGCAAGCTGATTCCGGCGTCGGTGACACTGGACAACTACCGGGCGATCTTCACCGGCCGGGGCACCGGGTCACCGTTCGGTTCGGCACTGATCAACTCGGTCGGAATCGGGCTGATCACCACGGTGATCGCGGTGACGATCGGGGCGATGGCGGCCTATGCGGTGGCCCGCCTGGACTTCGCCGGCAAGAAGGCGCTGGTCGGCGCTGCCCTGCTGATCGCGATGTTCCCGCAGATCTCGCTGGTCACACCGCTTTTCGACATCGAGCGGGCCGTGGGGCTGTTCGACACCTGGCCGGGGCTGATCATCCCGTACATCACGTTCGCGCTGCCGTTGGCGATCTATACGCTGTCGGCGTTCTTCGGTGAGATCCCGTGGGATCTGGAGAAGGCCGCCAAGATGGACGGCGCCACCCCCGGCCAGGCGTTCCGCCGGGTGATCGCACCGCTGGCGGCGCCGGGCATCGTGACCGCGGCGATCCTGGTGTTCATCTTCGCCTGGAACGACCTGCTGCTGGCACTGTCGCTGACCGCGACGAAGGCGTCGATCACCGCACCGGTGGCGATCGCGAACTTCACCGGCAGTTCGCAGTTCGAGGAACCGACCGGATCCATCGCCGCCGGGGCGATGGTGATCACGGTGCCGATCATCGTCTTTGTTCTAATCTTCCAACGGCGGATCGTGGCGGGCCTGACCTCCGGCGCGGTGAAGGGATAGACCGATGGCAGAGATCGTCCTGTCGCACGTCAACAAGAGCTACCCGGATGGTGCGGTGGCCGTGCAGGATCTGTCGCTGACGATCGGCGACGGCGAGTTCCTGATCCTCGTCGGCCCGTCCGGCTGCGGGAAATCGACCACGCTGAACATGATCGCCGGGCTGGAGGAGATCTCGTCGGGGGATCTGCTGATCGGCGGTGAACGGGTCAACGACAAGGCGCCGAAGGACCGGGACATCGCGATGGTGTTCCAGTCCTACGCGCTGTACCCGCACATGACCGTGCGGGGCAACATCGCGTTCCCGCTGACGCTGGCGAAGATGAAGAAGAAGCAGATCGCCGAGAAGGTCGCCGAGGTCGCCGAGATCCTCGACCTGACCGCGCTGCTCGACCGCAAGCCGTCGCAACTGTCCGGCGGGCAGCGTCAGCGGGTCGCGATGGGACGGGCGATCGTGCGTCATCCCAAGGCATTTCTGATGGACGAGCCGCTGTCCAACCTGGATGCCAAACTGCGGGTACAGATGCGCAGCGAGATCGCCCGGTTGCAGCGCCGGCTGGGCACCACCACCGTGTACGTGACCCACGACCAGACCGAGGCGATGACGCTGGGAGACCGGGTGGTGGTGATGAGCGGCGGTGTGGCGCAACAGATCGGCACACCCGACGAGTTGTACACCCGGCCGGCGAACCTGTTCGTCGCCGGTTTCGTCGGCTCCCCGGCGATGAACTTCTTCCCCGGCACACTGACCGCGGCCGGGGTGCGGATGCCGTTCGGCGAAGTCGCCCTGACCCGGCCGGTGCGCGACGTGATCGACAGTCACCCGGGGTCGAGCGGCGATGACGTCGTGGTCGGCGTGCGCCCCGAGCATCTCGGCGACGCCGGCCTGCTCGACGACGCGCAGCGCGCCGCGGCGCTGACTTTTCCGGCGCGGGTCGATTTGGTCGAGTCGCTGGGCGCCGACAAATACGTGTACTTCACCCCGGACGCACCGATGGACCCGCGCGAGGGTGCGGCACCGGTGGCCAGGGTGCCCGCCGAGTCGAAGGCGACCGGCGGCCAGTCGATCGAACTGGCACTGGACCCGGCGAAGGTGGTCGTCTTCGATGCCGCCTCCGGGGTGAACCTGACCGTCCCATCGAATGAGGCTCCGTGAGTGAGGATCTGACCAGGGTGCGGGCGCACCTGCGCGCGCATTTCGCCGCCGCCGGCATCGAGACCGACCCCGAGGTGGCGCGCATCATGTTCGTCGGCGCCGAACCGATCGAGGTGCTGCGGTTCGGCCCCGGCACCGACCGGATGATGCACTACGCATCGGTGGGGTGCGCTCGGCTGCCGATGGGGGATCCGAGTCAGATCCTGGCCGACCCGGTGAACGGTCCGCGCGCCGAACTGGTTCTGCGGCTGCGGGTTTCGGGTTCCGACACCGGGTTGGCCCGCAGCCTGGCGGCGCTGGCGTCCGCACCGATGGTGGAGGGTGTGGTGCTGGCGCCCGATGCGCTGCTGGATCTGGGGCAGCCGCTGTGGATGCGGGAGTCCGGCGCGGTGCCGTTCACCGCGGTGCTGCTCGGTGACAGCGACATCGCCGATCTGCCGCTGGCCGAACCACGCGAACCGGTGCACTTCCTGTCGGCCATCCCGATCACCGCGACCGAGGCGGCCTGGGTGCGGCTCAAGGGCGCCGAGGCGATGCGCGACGCCTGGCGTGCCGACGGCGTGGACGTGTTCGACCCCGACCGGCCGGCGTCCGAACCGCGCTGATCTCCTTCTCTGCGCGACCGTGCATAGTTGACCGGCATTTCCGCAGGTGGGGGTGGTCAACTATGCACGGTCGCGGAGGCGGGAAACAGCCTCCGTAACAGGCACTACAGGCGTGGGCACTCCGCGAGCGACCGGACCACCGAAGTCGGCGGCCACGTGTTGCAGGCAACCCAGTCACTGGGGTTCGGCCGGTCTGACGGGCACATGTACCCGAACGGAATGTCCTGGCCCCAACAATTGAATACGTTCACCGACAGCGGCGGTGCGTTGACACCGACCTGCCCACCTTTGTTGATGTTCGGAATGGCTTCCACAGGCTGCGTGTCTAGGTCGGCGAGGATAAAGTCACGGACGGGCACATCGGTGGCTCCCGGCACGCAGGGAATCCAGTCCGGGTGGACGAGCGTGATCGCTCCGAGCGTGCATTCGTGGTCGGCGTGCGCTGCGGGTGCCGCACTGAATGCCACCGTCGCGCCGATTGCGGTTGCTGCAATGGCGGTAGCCCCTGCCAGCTTCACTAGTTTCATGATCGGCTCCTTTTACCCGCGCGTCGGTGCTCCGTGCCCGGCACTACTAAGCCGACTATGCGACGACACGGCCCGGGAACATCAGCCAAAGCGCGTAAAAAGCCGAGGGTTGGAGGCTCGTGACTGGTGGAGGGTAAATGGGGCGGACGCGCTCAGAGCCAGCCGTTGCGCCGAAAGGTGCGGTACAGGGCACCGCAAACGAACAGCATCACGATCAGCGCCATCGGGTAGCCCCACGCCCAGTGCAGTACCGGCATGTGGTCGAAGTTCATTCCGTAAATGCCGGCGATCAGCGTGGGCACCGCCAGCATGGCCGCCCAAGCCGAGATCTTGCGCATATCGGTGTTCTGCTGCATGCCGACCCGGGCCAGCGCCGCCTGCACCAGAGAACTGAGCATCTCGTCGTAGCTGGCGATCTGTTCGGCGACGTGGGTCTGGTGGTCGGCCACGTCGCGCAGGTAGCGGCGAATCTCCTTGCCGATCAGATCCCGGTGCTCGGTCTGTATCCGCTGAAACGGCCCCGACAGCGGGGCCACCGCGCGGCGCAGCTCCACGATCTCCCGCTTGAGCTGATAGATCGGTTCGACGTCGATGCGCGCACCGGGGGAGAACGCCACCTCCTCGACGGCGTCGATGTCGGCTTCCATGAGGTTGGTCACCTCGACGTAGCGGTCCACCACGTAGTCGGCGACCCCGTGCATCACGGCGTACGGGCCTAGCCGCATGTGCTCGGGGTCGGCGTCGAGTCGCTTGCGCACGTCGGCCAGGCCGCTGTGCTCGCCGTGCCGGACGGTGATGACGAAGTTCTTGCCGACGATAACCATGATCTCGCCGGTCTCAACGATCTCGCGAGCCCGCAGGACGGAATCGAACGGCACGTAGTTGACCGTCTTGAGCACCAGGAACAGGGTGTCGTCGTACAACTCCAGCTTGGGTCGCTGGTGGGCGTGCACCGCGTCTTCGACGACGAGCTCATGCAACCCGAAAGTGTCTGCCACGGCCTGCATCTGGCTGTTGTCGGGCTGATGCAGGCCGATCCAGACGAACGCATTGCGGCCCGTCGCCTCGACCTCGCGCACCTCGGTCAGCGCTTCGGCGGGAGCGTAGGTTCCCGGCAGCCGGACCCCGTCGGCGTAGACACCGCAGTCGACCATCGCCGACACCACCGAAGCGCGGCCGAGCGCGGGACCGCTGGGCTGTTCGCGTGAGGCCGCCATGGCCGCCCTCCCAATGCGGTGCGGGTCGGGGTTCGTGCGGGTCAATGCTACGCGCGGGCGGCCGTCGTAGCCGGGTGCGCCACGGCACGCGCAACCGTCAGATCAGAACCAGCGAACGACTTCCTTGTGACGGGATGCGTAAACGCCGTTGCCCACCCACCTCGGATTCGTCATCTGGTCTGTTCGCCACAATTCCCGGCCGGTCGCGCTGTCCACACAGCGCGCATCGTCGGTGAACCTCAGCAGCATCCGCTGCCCATCCGAGCCGGCAAGGTAGTCGAAAGACACAGCTATGTCGACGAATGGATTGGCGCTTTCGGTGGAGCAGGTCTGCATCTTGACCCGGCTCAGATTGTCCGGCAGATCCGAACGGGATACGTAGAAGAAGCATGTCTGGTCGACAGCCGTGACGTCTGGGTAGGACAAGGATTTGAAGTCCAACTGCTCCCGGGTGTGCTCGGACCAGACAACCCGGCCGGAAAGACCGTCGAGTCCCCGGATCTCGCCTGATGACCCGTTGAAAGCGATGGGTTGTGCTGCTCCCGGGTGCGTCCGTTCGGGTCCCGACCAGTCGGGGCTGCGGGCCAATTTAAAGCCTTGGCCCGCAATCGTCGAGAGTTTCTTGCCGGTGAAGTCGTAGAAGTCGATGATATCCGTATATTCATTGAAAAGTGCAAATCCAGTGGTGTGCACGACGTACGAAGAATATTTCACGTCGCGGACAATCATCTCCCCGGTCGTCGCATCAACGACGTCGTGATACAAGAACGCGATCCCCTGATCGCCGTAGACGGAAAGCGGCGAGTCAGTGTCAAGCTTCCAGATTTGCGTTCCGTCGGCTCGATAACCGGTCGCGGAATTCGAACCCGTCACGACGAAACCGTCGCCGACCCGGTATATGTTGTCGCCGTCTGCCGCGGTGTGACTTTTCTCCCGACCGGTTGTCGCGTCGAAGAACACGGTCATGCGGTTTTGGCCGTTCGGGGCTACAAAACCGCACGCGACGGTCGTGCTGGCGCGGTCTATCGCGCACTGCATGCCGGAATAGAACTGCGGGTCGGCACCGGCCGGTAAGGCTGGTCGTGGCCACAGTGGAGCGCCGGTCGCGGCGTCCAGTGCGATGACGCCCTCGACATCGGTTGCCACGATGACCATGGCCGCGTTGCCCCCGGCCACAAACGGGTAGCGCTTGCCACTGCCCCCGGCTGCGTACACCCAGCGCGGCGCCGCCGGCGGCTGTTCGAGCGACGGCACGAGGTGGCTGGTCGACGGGCGAGGTCGAGCGTCGACCGGCGCCGCCGGTTCGACCGGAACCGGTGCAGCGGCAACCGTCGGTGGGGCGTCGTCGTCGCGTGGTGTCAGCTTCCACGCCAGTACCCCGGCACCTGCCACCAGAACGACGACCGTCATCGCCAGTGCCGCCACCAACGCCGTCCTGGTGCGTTGCGGCGTCGGGTCAGGTGGAGGCGGCGGGCTGCCGTACGGATACCCGCCCGCTGCCTGCGGGTTGCCGAACGGAGAGTTGCCCGGTGTGTGCCACGCTGGCGGAATCTCCCGGAAGGGGTCGTTGTTCGGGGGATATCCCCCGGCGGGATACGTCATGGGTGTCCTGCTCGGTCAACGCGCTGAGACTGCGACATTCGCCGAGACTATAAGGATCGACGGTCCAGTCACTTCTGCAGTCAGGCCGGCCGCCTCCAGGCTGGGTTCGGTGGCCGTCGCGGGGTTCCGCCGGGTTCAGGGGTCCCGAAGTTACGGGCCAGTACGAATGGGATAGTTTCGACTGCGGACCACCGCCGTACTATCCCGCCCAAGGAGCACTCGACGTGAGCACAACCCCACTCAAGGTGGCCGTCACCGGCGCCGCCGGCCAGATCGGCTACAGCCTGCTGTTCCGCCTTGCCAGCGGCTCGCTGCTCGGCCCGGACCGCCCGATCGAGCTGCGCCTGCTGGAGATCGAGCCGGCCCTCAAGGCACTCGAGGGTGTCGTCATGGAGCTCGACGACTGCGCGTTCCCGCTGCTGTCGGGTGTGCAGATCGGCTCGGACGCCAACAAGATCTTCGACGGCGCCAACCTGGCCCTGCTGGTCGGTGCGCGCCCCCGCGGCCCGGGCATGGAGCGCAGTGACCTGCTGGAGGCCAACGGCGCCATCTTCACCGCCCAGGGCAAGGCGCTCAACGCCGTCGCCGCCTCCGACATCCGTGTCGGCGTCACCGGCAACCCGGCCAACACCAACGCGCTGATCGCGATGAGCAACGCCCCCGACATCCCGCGGGAGCGGTTCTCGGCGCTGACCCGCCTCGACCACAACCGGGCGCTGTCGCAGCTGTCGAAGAAGACCGGCGCACCGGTCACCGACATCAAGAAGGTCACGATCTGGGGCAACCACTCGGCCAGCCAGTACCCGGACATCTTCCACGCCGAGGTCAACGGCAAGAACGCCGCCGAGGTCGTCAACGACGAGGCCTGGATCGAGAACGACTTCATCCCGACCGTCGCCAAGCGCGGCGCGGCGATCATCGACGCCCGCGGCGCCTCGTCGGCCGCGTCGGCCGCGTCGGCGACCGTCAACGCCGCCCGGGACTGGCTGCAGGGCAGCCCGGCCGACGACTGGGTGTCGATGGCCGTGGTCTCCGACGGCTCCTACGGTGTGCCGGAGGGTCTGATCTCGTCGTTCCCGGTCACCACCAAGAACGGCGACTGGAGCATCGTGCAGGGCCTGGAGATCAACGACTTCTCCCGCGCCAAGATCGACGCCTCGACCGCTGAGCTCGCCGAGGAGCGCGACGCGGTCACCGGTCTCGGCCTCATCTGATCGGAACGCTGACCGAATCGGCCTCCCGCGCAATCCGCGCGGGAGGCCGATTCGTTTCCCGCCCCGATCGGCGGGCGGTGGCAGACTGCGATCCGCCGGGGCCGTTTATTACGCGCTTTGGCCGATGTTCTTCCGGGCCTCCCATCGGATAGTCGACTCATCGGAGCCGAATGTGCCGCTATCGGCACATCGCCGAAGGGAGGACACCGATGAAGCTGGTCAATACCGCGGCTGCCGTCACCCTGGGGGTGGCCACGACGCTCGGCGCCGGGGTGCTGGTGCGTGCCGCGCCTGCCGAGGCGCTTCCACCCGGTACCTACTTCTGCTGGTCGCACCTGGTGCCGAACACGCAGCAGTGCCCGCCGGTTCCCCCGTGGGGCGACCGGTGGGTGGCCTGTCCCTCGGAGACGCTGTACTTCGTGCTCGACGATGTGAACAAATGCATCGGGAACATCTCCGCGGCGGACACCTACACGTTCAACTGCTGGGGGCGCAACATGGTCCTGGGGAAGATCTGCCCGCCGGTGGCGCCGCCGCCGGACAACTGGCGGCCGTGTCCGAACCTGCCAGGCAACGTGTGGACGCTCGACGGCGACTGCCACCGCCCGTACTGACCGTGGGGTGGCTGCGGCGGTCAGGCGTGCCGGGCGGCCTCCTGCGCCAACTGCATGCGCGAGCCGACACCGAGCTTGGCGTACACGTGACTGAGGTGGGCCTGCACGGTTCGCGGTGAGATGAAAAGCTTTGTGCCGACGTCTTTGTTGGACAGGCTTGCGCTGACCAATCGCACCACGTCGAGTTCGGTCGGCGTGAGTGAACCCCAGCCGCTCGCCGGTCGCTTGCGCTCACCGTGCCCGCGCCGTGCGTAGGCGATCGCCTCATCGGTGGAGAGTGCGGCACCTTCGGCCCAGGCGGTGTCGAAGTCCGCGGTCGCCAGTTCGGCACGCAGTGCTGCCGACGAGGTCTCGTGGTCCGTGTCGTAGATCGCGAAGCGGACCTGCCCGGTGCGGTCGCGGATGCCCTGCGCCGAACCGAAGAGCCGCGCGGCTTCCCGGTGCCGCCCTGAACCGGTGGACAGCGCTGCCAGGCATTCGATCACGTCGGGAATCGTCAAGTGCGCCTTGGTTTGCGAGGCGATCGTCAGGGCATCATGGGCATCGCGTTCAGCCCGCTCAACGTCACCCTCAGCGATCGCGATCCGAACGCTCGTCGCCAACAACCCCATGCGGTGCGCGCCGGAAGCCGCCGAGACGGCGTCATCGGCCCAGCGCCGCGCCGCGAGTACGTCACCGCCGGCCAGCGCGGCCCGGGCCATGGGATAGGACTGTATTGCCAACTGCCCCACCAGGGGACAGGCCTGCCACGCCGCATCGGCGGCGACTGCCGCTGCCGCGACATCGTCGGCGGTCAGCAACGCATCCGCCAACGCCCCGAGGCTCGCGCCTCGTTGCAGGACCGTGGTACCCGCCGAGACGTCTAGAGCGGCCTCCGCCGACGCACGTGCGCGATCCGGCTGACCCTGGTGCACAACCGTTTTACTCACACAGATAAGGCCGAACGCGGTGAACACCGGATCGTGGGCGGCCTGGGCCTCGACCGCCACGTCGCCGAACTGTGCAGCGGCTTCCACCAGGTCCGCCGTCATCCACTGCGCCATCGCGATGTTCCAGCGGCACATCCTGGAGTAGAACCCGTCACCGGTCGCGTCGGCGAGGTCGCGGCCTTCGTCGGCCGCGATACGTATCGCGACCGGATCTCCCGCGACATAGGCCGACAACGCCCGCCAGGCCAGGGCGTGGCTCAACCGCCAGTCGTCGCCCACCGCGCGAGCGAGGACGATCCCTCATTGAAGTACGGCACGGCGACGTCGGGGCTGAACGCACTGATGGCGCCGCGGGCGGTGAGCACCTGCGCCAACAGGGTCGGGTCGTCGAGGTCGCGGGCGATCGTCAGCGCCGGCTCGATCTGATCGGTGACGTCGAACGCCCCGGTGAAGTGGTCGAGGATCGTCTTGTCGGCGAGCGCCCGCGCCCGCACCGCGGGCGTCAGTGCGGCGCCGTCGGCGAGAACGGTGTCAAACCAGGCCAGCCCCTCCACGATTCGGCCGCGCAGCCACAGCGGTTGCAGAGCCGACGCCAGTCGTGCCGCGCGTTCGGCATCGCCGTGTTCCCGGCTCCAGGCGAACGCGGCCCGCAGATTGTCGATCTCGACTTCGGCCTGCTCGATCCGCTGCTGCACGCCGGTGGCGATCGGGACGTCGAACAGTCCGGTGTAGTGGTCACGGTGGCGGGTGCGCAGCGTCGGGGTTTCCCCGGACTCGTCGAGCTTTTCCAGGGCGTACTGACGCACCGTCTCCAGCATCCGGTAACGCGTCACCGGCCGGGTGTTGTCGGTCACCACCAGTGACTTGTCCACCAGCAGGGTCAGCTCGTCGAGGATCTGGTCGTGCTGCGATCCCACATCGGCTACGGCGGTGGCCGCAGCAAGGTCAAAGCCCCCCACGAACACCGCCAGCCGGCGAAACGTCCTGCGTTCGGGTTCGCTCAGCAAGGCGTGCGACCAGTCCACCGACGCGCGCAGCGTCTGCTGGCGCGGCACCGCGGTGCGCGCCCCGCCGGTGAGCAACCGAAGCCGATCCCGCAGACCGTCGGAGATCTCAGGCAGCGACCATGCCCGCACCCGGGCCGCGGCTAACTCGATCGCCAACGGGACACCGTCTAAGCGCCGGCAGATCTCGGCCACAGTCGTCGCGTTGTCGGCGGTGACGCTGAAGTCCGGCCGGGCCAGCCGAGCCCGGTCGGTGAACAACTCGACGGCCTCGTCGGCCAGCGACAGTGACGGCGTGCACCAGACGACTTCACCGGCGACCCCGATCGGCTCCCGGCTCGTGGAAAGAACGGTCAGGTGCGGGCAGGCGCTCAGCAGCGCAGAAGCCAGCGTCGCGCAGGCATCCAGCAGATGCTCGCAGTTGTCCAACACCAGCAGCATCTGCCGCCCGGCGATGAACCGGATCACGATCTCGGTCGCCGAACGGCTCGGCTGATCGGGTAGCCCCAGGGCACGGGTCACGGCCACCGCCACCAGGTTCTCGTCGCTGATCGGTGCCAGATCCACCCAGCACGCCCCGGCGGCCAGCCCGTCGCCGAACCCGGTGGCAAGCTCGGCTGCCAGCCGGGTCTTGCCCACCCCGCCGGACCCGGTCAACGTCACCAGGCGGTGCTCGGCCACCAGTGCCTGCAGTTCGCCCAACTCAGCCTGTCGTCCCACGAAACTCGTCAGCGCCGCCGGAACAGCACCGCCGGCCGCCGCGTCGCTCGCCCGCAGCGGCGGAAACACGCTGCGCAGATCGCGATGGCACGCCTGCACCACCCGTTCGAGGCGTGGTTGATTCCGTGTCGCACAGCTGCCCAGCTCGGTCAGCCAGGAATCCGCAGGTAACCGGTCGGCTATCAAGTCCGCCGTCACCCCGGACAGCAGAGTCTGGCCGGCATCCGCCAGGTCCCGCAATCGCGTCGCGCGGTCGAGGGTTGAGCCGGCGTACCCGGTGTCGTCCCGGGCGTGCACCTCGCCGGTGTGCACGCCGATGTGCAAGGGACGCGGCACCGACGGTGCTCGTTGCAACTCCAGCGCGCAGGAGACAGCATCACTGGCGCAGGCGAAGCAGACCACGAACTCTCCGCTGTGCGGGTCGGGTTCCGCGACGTGCACCCCGCGGTGAGCCGTGACCACGGCCGTGATCGCGCGGCCAAGTCGCGCCGGGGTCGGCGCTTTCGACCCCGGCGCACATCCGTCGACACCTGCCGACAGCAACGTCACGGTCCGCGACGACGGTAGCGCGTTCACAACTACGGTGCTCCAGTCCGACACGGCACCCCGTTGTGCCGCATCGATACCGTTGATGCTAGTGACGAACGCAACAATCCGCATGGAAGTCTCAGGTTCATCGTCTGCGCGACGTCACCACACCGGTTGTGTTGCCGACCGGCCTCCGGATGCCGACCCCTCCCGGTCGGCCGACGTGCACGAACGCGAGGCCAGTAGGCTGACCGGTGATGTCTGAGAACGCAACACACCCCGTGAACAGCCCCCAGATCGTCATCGGGGACGAGGAGATCTTCGAGGCCCACCAGGGCGGGAAGATCAACGTCGGCCTGAAGTCGCCGCTGGACACCCAGCGGGCGCTCTCCATCGCCTACACCCCCGGAGTGGCGCAGGTCAGCCGGGCGATCGCCGCCGACCAGACCCTCGCTGCCCGCTACACGTGGGCACACCGCCTGGTGGCGGTGGTCAGCGACGGCAGCGCGGTGCTCGGGCTCGGCGACATCGGCCCCGCGGCGTCGCTGCCGGTGATGGAGGGCAAGGCGGCACTGTTCAAGACGTTCGCCGGCCTGGACTCCATCCCGATCGTGCTCGACACCAAGGACCCCGACGAGATCGTGGAGACCCTGGTGCGGCTGCGCCCGACGTTCGGCGCGGTGAACCTCGAGGACATCTCGGCGCCCCGATGCTTCGAGATCGAACGTCGGGCGATCGAGGCGCTGGACTGCCCGGTCATGCATGATGACCAGCACGGCACCGCGATCGTCGTGCTCGCCGCACTGATGGGTGCGGCCAAGGTGCTCGACCGTGACATGACGGCGATGCGGGTAGTGGTCTCCGGCGCCGGCGCGGCCGGGGTGGCATGCACCAATATCCTGCTGTCCGTTGGGATCTCGGATGTGATCGTGCTCGACTCGCAGGGCATCGTCCATTCCGGGCGCACCGACATGAACAGCGTCAAGGTCGAACTGGCACAGCGCACCAACCCGGGTGGTCGCACCGGTGGGCTGGTCGAGGCCATCGCCGGTGCCGACGTGTTCCTGGGCGCCTCCGGTGGGGTGATCCCCGAGGAACTGGTCGCCACCATGGCGCCCGGCGGGGTGGTGTTCGCCCTGTCGAATCCCGACCCGGAGATCCACCCGGACCTGGCCGCCAAGTACGCGGCGATCGTGGCCACCGGGCGCAGCGACTTCCCGAACCAGATCAACAACGTCCTGGCATTCCCGGGAATGTTCCGCGGCGCGCTGGACTCCGGTGCCCGGCGGATCACCGAGGCGATGAAACTTGCTGCCGCCGAAGCGATCTACTCAGTGGTCGCCGACGAGTTGGGGCCGGACAAGATCGTGCCGAGCCCGCTGGACCCCCGGGTGGAACCGGCGGTGGCCGCCGCGGTCGCCGCCGCGGCCGAATCCGCATCCTGAGCCGGTGAGGCGGCCAACGCACCGACTGCGCCGGCTGGCGCTGGGGCTGGCCGTGCTGCTGCTGGCCGGCTGTGGGGCCGCCCCGGCGCCACCCCCGGTGCTCGTGGGCGCCAGACCCGATGCGGAATCCCTGGTGCTGGCGCACGTCTACGCCGCTGCCCTGCGCGGTTCCGGGGTGGTCTCGCACGTCGAGGTCAGCGATGACCCGCTGGCGCAGTTGGATTCCGGGGCGGTGACGGTGATGCCCGGGCTCACCGGCCGACTGCTGATGGTCTTCGCGCCGGACGCCGCCGGGCGATCCGATCGACAGGTCTACAAGGCGATGGTCGGCGCCCTGCCGGAGGGGATCGCCGCCGGTGACTACGCCATGACCGCAGCGGATAAGCCGGCGTTGGCGCTGGCCCGTGCGACCGCCGCGACATGGCACGCGACCAACCTCGGCGAGCTGCCCCGGCACTGCAGCGGACTGACACTCGGCGTCGTGTCGGGGGCGCGTACGCCGGCGACGGTCGGGGGTTGCCGGCTGCCGACGGCGCAGCAGTTCCCCGACGACACGGCGCTGTTCTCGGCGTTGCGCGCCAAGCAGATCAGCGCGGCGTGGACCAGCACCGCCGCGCCTCGCATTCCTGACGACGTGGTGGTGCTGAGCGACCCGGCGCCGGCGCTGGTGCGCGCCGAGAACGTGGTGCCGTTGTACCGCCGCAACGAGTTGGCCGAACCGCAGCTACTGGCGATCAACCAGGTGGCCGGAGTGCTGGACACCGCCGCGCTGGCCGATATGCGCCGGCAGGTGGCCGACGGCGCCGACCCGCGGCACGTCGCCGATGCGTTCCTCGACGAACATCCGCTGGGACGGTAGCGGGGCCCGCCGTCGGGCGTGAGTATCGGCCCGGTGTCAGAGCGACCGCGGCTTCAGCCTGGGGATGCCGAAGGCGAACAGTCGCTGGTATTTCGAGGCTGTGAGGCGGACCAGCAGGTCCAGCGCCCGGGCGTCCTTGCCGATCAGCACGCGCGCTCGGTTTTTGCTGACCCCGTCGAGGATCACCCGGGCGGCGTCTTCTGCACTGGTCGCGGCCAGTCGCCGGTCGAAGAAGTCGGCCAGGGCGGCGGCGTCCAGTCCCTCGGCGACGGTGGCGTTGCGGGCGATCGCGGTCTTGATCCCGCCCGGATGCACCGTGGTGACCCTGACCGGGTGCTTGGCGATGGCCATCTCCTGGTTCAGTGCCTCGGTGAAACCGCGGACGGCGAACTTGGCCGCGTTGTACGCGGCCTGGCCGGGCATCGACAGCAGCCCGAACAGGCTGGAGATATTGATGACATGGCCGTCGCCGGAGGCGATCAGGTGCGGCAGAAAGGCTTTCGTGCCGTTGACGACGCCCCAGAAGTCGACGTCCATCACCCGCTCGATGTCCTTGAACGGGGTGACCTCGACGTCGCCGTTGTACGCGATGCCGGCGTTGTTGTAGATCTGGTTGACCCGCCCGAAGTGGTCCTTGACCTCGTCTGCGTACAGCAGGACCGCCTCGCGTTCGGTGACGTCGAGGCGGTCGGCCTTGACCTGCACGCCCAGGGCGGTCACCCGGCGCTCGGTCTCGGCCAGGCCCTCGGTGTCGACGTCGCTGATCGCCAGCCGGGCACCTGCGCGGGCGAGTTCAACGGCCAGTGCCTGGCCGATGCCCGACCCGGCACCGGTGATGACGGCGACTTTCCCGGCAAATCCCTGCATGCGCGCTCCCTGATCTCGGCTGATCGCTAGAGCTTACCCAGTACCGCGGGTACCAGGTTGACCCGCATCGGACTGGCCCACCCACCTGCCGAGCGTGCAGAAATGTTCGGTGTCACCTGGGACTTTGACGAACATCTCTGCACGGTCGCGGGGAGGGCGGCCTCAGCCGAACGCCTCCGCGGTGCTGGTGGCTCGTCGAGCGTTCGGCTACGGTCCTGGCGGACCTCAGCCGAACGCCTCCTCGCTGCTTGTGGCTCGTCGAGCGTTCGGCTTCGTTCCTCAGCCGAACGCCTCCTCGATGATCTCGTGCTGCTCGACGGCGTGCACCTTCGACGACCCCGACGACGGCGCCGACATCGCCCGACGCGAGATCCGCTTGATCCCGGTCAGCTTGTCGGGCAGCAACTCCGGCAGCTCCAGACCGAACCTCGGCCAGGCGCCCTGGTTGGCCGGCTCCTCCTGCACCCAGCGGAACTCGTGGGCGTTCGGGTAGCTATCCAGCGTCGCGCCGAGCCGGCGCTTCGGCAGCGGCGCCAACTGCTCGATCCGCACGATCGCCACGTCGTCGCGGTTGTCTTTGGCCTTGCGGGCGACCAGCTCGTAGTACAGCTTGCCGCTGGTCAGCAGCACCCGGGTGACCTTGCTGCGGTCGCCGATGCCGTCCTCGTAGGTCGGCTCCTCCAGCACCGAGCGGAACTTCACGTCGGTGAAGTCCTTCACCTCGCTGATCGCCGCCTTGTTGCGCAGCATCGACTTCGGGGTGAACACGATCAGCGGCCGCTGGATCCCGTCCAGGGCGTGCCGGCGCAGCAGGTGGAAGTAGTTCGACGGCGTCGACGGCATCGCGATCGTCATCGAACCCTCGGCCCACAGCTGCAGGAAGCGTTCGATCCGCCCCGAGGTGTGGTCGGGTCCCTGACCCTCGTGGCCGTGCGGCAGCAGCAGCACCACGTTGGACAGCTGCCCCCACTTGGCCTCACCGGAGGAGATGAACTCGTCGATGATCGACTGGGCACCGTTGACGAAGTCGCCGAACTGCGCCTCCCACAACACCATCGCGTCCGGGTTGCCGACGGTGTAGCCGTACTCGAAGCCGACCGCGGCGTACTCCGACAGCGGCGAGTCGTACACCAGGAACTTGCCACCGGTCGGGGTGCCGTCGGGGTTGGTGGCCAGCAACTGCAGCGGGGTGAACTCCGCGCCGTTGACGTGGTCGATCAGCACCGAATGCCGCTGCGAGAAGGTGCCGCGGCGGGTGTCCTGGCCGGACAGCCGGATCAGTTTGCCCTCGGCGACCAGCGAACCCAGCGCCAGCAACTCGCCGAACGCCCAGTCGACCTTGCCGTCGTAGGCCATCTCCCGGCGTCGCTCCATCACCGGCAGCACCCGCGGATGCACGTCGAACCCTTCCGGGGCGGACATGAACGCGTCACCGATGCGGGCCAGCATCGCCTTGTCGACCGCGGTGTTCAGCCCGCGCGGTACCTGCTGCTCGGACTCCACCGACTCACTGGGCAGCGCGGTGTGCTTCTCCAGTTCGCGGACCTCATTGAACACCCGCTCCAACTGGCCCTGGTAGTCGCGCAGGGCATCGTCGGCTTCCTTGGTGGAGATGTCGCCACGACCGATCAGGTCTTCGGTGTAGGTCTTGCGGACACCGCGCTTGTGACCGATCACGTCGTACATGTACGGGTTGGTCATCGACGGGTCGTCGCCCTCGTTGTGCCCGCGACGGCGGTAGCACAGCATGTCGATGACGACGTCCTTGTGGAACTTCTGCCGGAAGTCCACCGCCAGCCGGCCCACCCAGTCGCAGGCCTCCGGGTCATCGCCGTTGACGTGGAAGATCGGCGCGCCGATCATCTTCGCGACGTCGGTGCAGTACTCACTGGAGCGGGAGTGGTCCGGCGCGGTGGTGAAGCCGATCTGGTTGTTGACGACGATGTGGATGGTGCCGCCGACCCGGTAGCCGTGCAGCATCGCCATGTTCAGCGTCTCGGCGACCACCCCTTGACCCGCGAACGCCGCGTCACCGTGCAGCATCATCGGCACCACCGAGAAGGCCTGTTCGCCGCCCTCGTCGGTGCTGCCGTGGTCCAGCAGGTCCTGCCGGGCCCGGACGATGCCCTCCAGCACCGGGTCGACGGCCTCCAAGTGCGACGGGTTGGCGGTCAGCGAGACCTGAATCTCGTTGTCGCCGAACATCTGCAGGTACACGCCGGTGGCACCGAGGTGGTACTTCACGTCGCCGGAGCCGTGCGCCTCGGCCGGGTTGAGGTTGCCCTCGAACTCGGTGAAGATCTGCGAGTACGGCTTGCCGACGATGTTGGCCAGCACGTTGAGCCGGCCGCGGTGCGGCATGCCGATCACGACCTCGTCGAGTCCGTGCTCCGCGCACTGGTCGATGGCGGCATCCATCATCGGGATGACGGTCTCGGCGCCCTCCAGGGAGAACCGCTTCTGCCCGACGTACTTGGTCTGCAGGAACGTCTCGAACGCCTCGGCGGCGTTGAGCTTGCTCAGGATGTACTTCTGCTGCGCCACAGTCGGTTTGACGTGCTTGACCTCGATGCGCTCCTGCAGCCACTGCTGCTGCTCGGGCTCGAGGATGTGGGCGTACTCCACCCCGACGTGCCGGCAGTAGGCGTCGCGCAGCACCGCGAGGATCTCGCGCAGCTTGCGGCGCTCGCCGCCGGGCAGGCCGTCGACCTTGAACTCGCGTTCCAAGTCCCACAGCGTCAGGCCGTGGGTCAGTACGTCGAGGTCGGGGTGGCTGCGGAACCGGGTGTTGTCCAGTCGCAGCGGGTCGATGTCGGCCATCAGGTGACCGCGGTTGCGGTAGGCCGCGATCAGCTCCACCACCCGGGCGTTCTTGTCGACGATCGAGTCCGGGTTGTCGGTGCGCCACCGGATCGGCTCGTAGGGGATGGACAGCTCGAAGAAGATCTCGTCCCAGAACCCGTCGGAGAGCAGCAGTTCGTGCACGGTCCGCAGGAAATCACCGGATTCGGCGCCCTGGATGATCCGGTGGTCATAGGTGGAGGTCAGCGTGATCAGCTTGCCGACGCCCAGTTCGGCGATGCGCTGCTCGCTGGCCCCCTGGAACTCCGCCGGGTACTCCATCGCGCCGACGCCGACGATCGTGCCCTGGCCGGACATCAGCCGCGGCACCGAGTGCACGGTGCCGATCGTGCCGGGGTTGGTCAGCGAGATCGTCACCCCGGCGAAGTCCTCGGCGGTGAGCTTGCCGTCGCGCGCCCGGCGCACGATGTCCTCGTAGGCGTTGACGAACTCGGCGAACCGCAGGTCCTCGGAGCCCTTGATGGCGGCCACCACCAGGGAGCGCTTGCCGCCACTGCCCTGCAGGTCGATGGCGAGACCCAGATTGGTGTGCGCCGGGGTGACGACGTTGGGCTTGCCGTCGACCTCAGCGAAGTGCCGGTTCATGTTGGGGAACGCCTTGACGGCCTGCACCACCGCGTAGCCCAGCAGGTGGGTGAACGAGATCTTGCCGCCGCGGGTCCGCTTGAGCTGATTGTTGATGACGGTGCGGTTGTCGATCATCAGCTTCGCCGGGATGGCGCGCACGCTGGTGGCGGTCGGCACCTCCAGTGAGCTGGACATGTTCTTGACGACCGCGGCGGCCGCGCCGCGCAGCACCTGCAACTGGTCGTCGGCGGCCGGCGGCGGGCCGGCCGGCTTGGCCGCGGGGGCAGCGGCCGGCGGTGCCACCGCAGCGGGTGGTCCGGCCGACGGCGCCGCGGGCGGTGCCACCGCGGTGGCGGGTGCCGGTGCGGGGGCCGCGGCGGGCTTGGGCGCCGCCGGAGCGGAACCGCCGTTGCCCGGGGTCTCCCGGGGCGAATCCGGGTGGTAGTCGGCCAGGAACTCATGCCAGCTCGCATCGACCGACGAGGGGTCTTCGCGGAACTTGCGGTACATCTCCTCGACTAGCCACTCGTTCTGACCGAAGGCTGAATTGATCCCGCTCACGACAGTTGCTCGCCTCGATTCCTGGTCGTTCGGCGAACCGAATTCGCCGCGCCTGCCTGTGCTGTGCGTCTCACCGGTTTCTGCGCTCTCAGCTGCAACGCTTCGGCCCGCGCACGCACCCCATAAAGGCTAGACCCTCGCGGATATTCCGCCAGGATCGCGGTTGCCCAACGGGCCCGGATCACGCGGACGGCTGGACCGGGCGGACGTCGTCGTCGGGCAGCGCGGGCAGTAGCCGCAGCGCGACGGGCCAGCGGTCGGGTGCCGGACCGAACGCCTTGCGCGCGTTGCGCACGATCTTCTTACCCATCAGCCGGTTGCCGATCGCGCCGATCACCGCGCCCAGGCCGACCGGCAGCAGCTTCCCGAACGCGAGCATTCCCCGGCGCAGCGTGAACCGTTTGACGAAGTAGCGCAGCAGCCGGGAGTTCAGCTGCGACACCGCCGGCAGCGGCAGCGCCGCCGTTCCCTCGGCCAGCCACGCGCCGCTGGTGCGGCCCGAACCCAGCAGGTCGGCCATCGCGCCCTTGCCCTCGTCACCGACGAGCACCGCGAGCACCAGGGCCCGCCGCCGCTCGCGATCGGTGGCGGGGATGCCGTGCACCTCGGCGACGGCCAGTACGAACAGCGCGGTGGCCTCCAGGAACACCGCGGTCTCCCCGGCGACCGCGCTCAGCGCGAACAGGGTTCCGATCGCGGGGACGGCGGCGGTCGCACCGACCGCGGCGCCGCTGGCCGCGACGGCGGCCAGGTAGTGCTTCTCCAGTCGCGCTGCGATCTCGGCGGGTCTGGCGCCGGGGGCGCCGCTGCGCAGCCGGTCCACATAGGAACGCACCGCCGGGCCCTGCAGCCGCGCACTGCGCTCGATGACCTGCGACAGTGCACGCGCCGCCACCCCGGGCTTCGCGGTGCCGTCAGCCGTCGGCTCCGGGACCGTCCGGCGTCGGCGGATGATGCCCATGGTTGCCTCCCGTTCGGCGTCGCGTGCCTGTCAGGCTAATGCTCCGGCGGTCGTTTACCCTGCTGCGCCGGTCCGGCCGGTGTCCGGCAGCGAACGCGCACGCCGTCGTCCCCGAGTTGTTCGGAACCCATTCTGTCCGTAGCGTCGCAGGCGGTGGCCGCCGCCCGGCCCCGAGCGCAGCGACCCGGCGGCGTCGCGAATCGCACCGATGATTCGTCCCCAGGATTCATGGCCGACCCGAGGTGGGGGTAGTTGAGCACCGCGCAGACCGGCGACCGCGCCAGACGGCTGGATGCTGCGCGCCGCGACCCCGCGCTGCCGGTCAAGCCGTGGGGTGCGCTGTGGGCGATGATGGTCGGCTTCTTCATGATCCTGGTCGACTCCACCATCGTCGCGGTCGCCAATCCGAGCATCATGGTGGCGCTGGACATCGGCTACGACGCGGTGATCTGGGTGACCAGCGCCTACCTGCTGGCATACGCGGTGCCGCTGCTGGTCGCGGGCCGACTCGGCGACCGGTTCGGCCCGAAGACGCTGTATCTGATCGGGCTGGTGGTGTTCACCGGCGCCTCGCTGTGGTGCGGGCTGTCCGGCAGTGTCGGGATGCTGATCATCGCGCGTGCGGTGCAGGGCGTCGGCGCGGCGCTGCTGACCCCGCAGACGCTGACGATGATCACCCGGATCTTCCCGGTCGAGCGCCGCGGCATGGCGATGAGCGTCTGGGGCGCCACCGCCGGTGTCGCGACCCTGATCGGGCCGCTGGCCGGTGGGGTGCTGGTCGACGGGCTGGGGTGGGAGTGGATCTTCTTCGTCAACGTCCCGATCGGCGTCATCGGGCTGATCCTGGCGGCGGTGCTGGTCCCGAGCCTGCCCGCCCACCGGCACCGGTTCGACGTGCTCGGCGTCGCGCTGTCCGGGGCCGGGATGTTCCTGGTGGTCTTCGCCCTGCAGGAGGGCCAGTCCAAGGGGTGGCCGCCGTGGATCTGGGGGATGGTGGCCGGCGGCGTCGTACTGCTGGCGGTGTTCGTCAACTGGCAGGCGATCAACACCCGCGAGCCGCTGGTGCCGCTGCACATCTTCCGCGATCTGGACTTCAGCCTGGCGAATCTGGCGGTGGCGGTCATCGGGTTCGCGTCGACCGCGATGGTGCTGCCGGTGATGTTCTACGCACAGGCGGTGTGCGGTCTGTCACCGACCCGGTCGGCGGTGCTGACCGCGCCGATGGCCATCGCCACCGGGGTGCTGGCGCCGGTCGTCGGCAAGGTGGTCGACCGGGCCCACCCGCGCTCGGTGGTCGGATTCGGGTTCTCGGTGCTGGCGATCGCGCTGACCTGGCTGTCGATCGAGATGACGCCGACCACGCCGATCTGGCGACTGGCGCTGGTGTTCGCCGCGATCGGCGTCGGAATGGCGTTCATCTGGTCGCCGCTGGCTGCCACCGCGACCCGCAACCTCGATCCGCACCTGGCCGGGGCCGGGTCCGGTGTGTACAACGCGACCCGTCAGGTCGGGGCGGTGCTGGGCAGCGCCGGGATGGCGGCGTTCATGACGGCGCGGATCGCTGATGACATGCCGCGGATGCCCGGCGGCCCGCCCGTCGGGGCGGTGCTGCGGCTGCCGGAGCAGTTGCATGAGCCGTTCGCGGCGGCGATGTCGGAGTCGACGTTGCTGCCGGCGTTCATCACGCTGTTCGGCGTGCTGGCGGCGATATTCCTGGTCGGGTTCGTCATCTCGCCGGCGCACCAGCCGCACTGGTCACTGGCCGGCGCGGGCGGTGACACCCCGGGGCCGATCGACGATGTGGACGACTTCGACGACCCGGGCGGGTTCAATGCGTTCGACGGGTACGACGAGGTCGCCGCGTACGAGTTCGGGGACGGGTACGACGAGTTCGGCGACGAGCTCGATGACGAGCCCGACCCGGTGCCCGACCCCTTCGACGCTGTCTACTGCAACGCGCCGACCGAGCTGATCCCGAGGATCGTCGACCACCGGCCGGAACCGCGCCGGCGGCACCGCTACCGCGAGGATCCCGAGCCTGTCACCGAGCCGCTCACGGTCGTCATCCAGCGCATCCCGCCGGAGCCGGACCCCGAACCCGAGCCGTTAGCGCACAACGGTTTCCACGTCGAGGGCGGGCGGCATTTCCAGCGGCCGCCCAACGGTTCACCGGTGCCGGACATCCTGGCCAAGTACGGGATCCGCAACGTGGCCGCGCACCGCAACCGGCACTACCGGCGCGACCCCGACGACACCGACGAGATCGAGCGGTCCACCCGCCGCGGCGGCCGGCCCTGACCGGCCCTGGAGCTCCCGGTGGTGTTGATGCGCCGGGCCGGCTTCGCCTCTCCTCCGTCGAGCCTCGCTACCCGGTGGGGGTATTGGCGACGATCGCCACCGCGCTGCCGTTCCAGTGGAACCTCACCGTGCTGGTCAGCCCGGCGATGCCGCTGGTGGTCTGCAACGCCACCGTGTCGGGGGTGCAGTGGGCGAGGTCGATCCCGCTGAATCCGTAGGTGTCCGGTGCGGTCTGCGGCAGGTACTGCCCCCGGTGGAACAGCACCGCGCGGGTGTTGCGGTGCTCGGTGTTGGTGTTGGCCTTGACGATCACCGCGGACAGGTCCGTGCATTCGCTGTAGTTGCCGGCGACCGGTTCGGGGTTCCAGGGCTGGCCGCTGCGCGGGTCGTGGGGCAGTTCGGAGACGGCCTTGGCGATCGCGGGCGCCGCCAGGTTGACCGCGCACGGGTCGGCGGGCGCGCCGGGCGGCGCTGCGGCGCCGGTCTCGACGGATTCCGGGGGAGCGGCCGCGACGGCGGTGCTGCTGGGCGCCGACGGGGTCTTGGCGACGGTGGAGTCGCCGGACCCGCACCCGGCCAGCGTCACCGCGAGTGCGGTGACAGCGGCTAACGGTATTGCGACACGCGACACACCGGGGACCGTACCGGTCTGGCGGTGTCCCGCGGGGTAGGCGGGGCCGTCGCGGCGTCGGCCGTTCGGAGGATAGTGGTGCTGACCGTCCGCTCAATACGCTCTGCGAATGCAGCGAACGCACTGGATGCGTACGGCCGCGGCGGCTGTTGTCATGGTGATTCTGGTGGCCGGGTGCAGTGACTCGGGCGGAAAGCAGGTGACCGCCAAGCGCCCCACCCCGCCGTCGGCAGTACCGACGGCGCTGATCGTGGATGCGTCGGGATCGATGACCGAGGCCGATGCGCCGGGTCCGCGGATGGATGCGGCCAAACAAGCGGCGCAGGGATTGGTCGACGGGATGCCCAACGGTACGGCTATGTCGCTGCTGACCTACGGCACCAGCACCGGTTCTGCTGACGCCGAGAAGACTGCGGGCTGTCAGGATGTAAAGGTCCTGATCCCGCTGGGCCCGCTGGACCGCGCCCAGATGCAAACCCGGATCGCCGCTTTGACCGCGTCGGGGTACACGCCGATCAGTCTGGCATTGCAGACGGCGGCGGCGCAGTTGCCGGCCGGCGCTAAGCAGTCGGCGATCGTGCTGGTCTCCGACGGTGAGGACACCTGCGATACCCCACCGTGTGACACCGCGGGACAGCTCAAGCAGTCCCGTCCGAATCTGACGGTCTCGACCGTGGGCTTCAAGACCGCGGGTGCGGCCAGTGACCAACTGCGTTGCATTGCGACGGCCACCGGAGGAATTTTCGTGCAGGCCGACAACGCCAATCAACTGGCCGCTCGGTTGCTGGCGACCCGGAACCTCGATGAGGCGCAGAACTCGTTGGCGAACAACGGTTTCGGCGACATCGAGTTGGGTTCGAGCCTGGCCGACATTCGCAGGGCGCACACGGATTTCCCGGATGCGTCGACGTCGGGGTCGGTGCGGGTGGTGTACCGGGATTGCGACTTCGGCTTTGTCGATGGGGTGCTGGATTCCATCGAGCCGCACGGCGGCGGGCGGACCATCGACGGAGTGGTCCCGGGGACTCCGCTGAGTCGGGTCGTGGAACTGTACGGAGATCCGGTCGCGACCGAATCAGACGGGCAGGGCGAGTACCGCCTGATCTACCGCGCAGATCCGGACACCGACGCCGGTTACCGGATGACCGCGCAGGACTACTCCGAGTCCGGTGGCACCGTTTCGGGCACCGTCAAGACGATCGTGCTGTGCCGGTGCGCGCCGCACGCCGGGCCAGCGGCGCAGGGTGGCACCGGCGGCGAACCCGAGACGGTGGTGCTGAAGCCCGTTGACGCGCGGGGGAGCACCACTGCGGGTTATCTGAAGGACAGCAGCATGCGCGATACCCCGATCGATTGCAGCGGTGGCTTTCCGTCCCGCCACGACGTCACCCGGGGAGTCCGGGAGTGCGGTGCCAGCGTCGACACCGGCGATGCCTGCTGGCCGACCGCCGGCAGCGCCTACGTGCTGTGCCTGGTCGACCCGTTCAAGAACGTGCTGATGCTGCGTGCCGCCACCGGTGCCACGGATGCCCTCCGTGCACCGCTTGGCCCGCCGACGCCGATCGGGCTGGAACTCGACGACGGCACCCAGTGCCGCAGCAGGGTGGGCGGCTCCTGGTCCAGTCCGGTTCAGCAACCCGACTGGGTCGGTTTCTACAGCTGCTCCGGAGGTCGGGCCGATTACTTCCCGGCGATCTGGGCCCCTGCGGGAAGTTCCGACGGGATCGAACGGGGGATGAACGGTTGGACCGTCCACATCGGGGATTCCCGTGAACCGCTGGCCACCCGGTCGGTCACCAAGATCTACCTCGTAGGAGTGGCATGAGAAGTCAGCTGGGCACCATCGTCGCCGTGGTCCTTGCCGTGTCTATGAGCGGGTGTACCGGCGGCACCGAAGGGACGCAACCGGTTGGAGGGCGGCACTCCGCTGGCGGATCCAGCGGTGCCGGCAAGACCGGATCGGTCCGGGCAACCGATCCCTGCGCCGGCATCAGCGACTGCACCGAGATAACCCAGGTCGACGTCGACGGTGACGGCGCCCCGGATCGGGTCGGGATCACGATCTCCCGGCAAGCGCCGCCGCCGCAGGTTGTGTTCGGCGAGGCCACCATCGGTGTCCTGGTTGCGACCGGTAGCCGGGTGGCCCGCATCGATGTGCACAGCCCGGGAATGCTGCCCGGGTCGAACGCCTCGCCCACGCCTTACGTCGGTGCCTACCGGATCAGCCGCAAAAGCGGTGCTGATCTGGTCTTCCACACCCAACTCGGCCAAGGGAACTCGGAGCAGTTCGTGGTTGTCGGATGGTCGGCCGGTCAGCCGACACCGGTGAGTCAGCCGGCGGAGGCCAGTGCGAACCTGCCGGAGGCCACGGTGTGGTACATCGGGTCGTCGCACGGTGTGCACGAGTGGGTGACGTGCGCAGACGGCGCAGCGGTGACGATGATCAGGTTGTCGGCGCCTACCGCAGAGGGAATACCGATCCCGGGGGGCGGCATCCGCGAGGAGAACCATTTCGCATTCGAAGCGGGTGCCTGGTCTCCGACCGGATCGGAGAACGTGGCAGACAGTGATTTCTCCTACAATTTCGATCCGCACACGCAAACTTTTCAGTGCCGGGATCAGGGTGCGGCATAACGTTTTCCGGATGCGGGTGCACCGGTACCGGCCGGAGGCAGCGCGGACCGCTCCGTTGTGGCACAGCTGACACCGTCTTTGCCCGTAGACTGCTAACCGCTATGACCTCGCCTGATGCCCCCAGCCCGACCTTCGCCGACCTGCACATCCACCCTTCGGTGCTGCAGGCCGTCGCCGACGTCGGCTACGAAGAGCCGTCGGCGATTCAGGCCGCCACCATCCCGGCGCTGCTGGAGGGCTCCGACGTCGTCGGGCTGGCCCAGACCGGCACCGGCAAGACCGCGGCGTTCGCGATCCCGATCCTGTCCCGGATCGACACCGGCAGTAAGAACACCCAGGCCCTGGTGCTGGCCCCAACCCGGGAACTGGCACTGCAGGTCGCCGAAGCGTTCGGCCGGTACGGCGCGCACCTGCCGCGGGTCAACGTGCTGCCGGTCTACGGCGGCTCGTCGTACACGGCGCAACTGTCCGGGCTCAAACGCGGGGCGCAGGTCGTCGTCGGCACCCCCGGCCGGGTCATCGACCACCTGGAGCGCGGCACGCTGGACCTGTCGAACCTGGACTACCTGGTGCTCGACGAGGCCGACGAGATGCTGCAGATGGGCTTCGCCGAGGACGTCGAACGCATCCTGGCCGACACCCCCGAGCACAAGCAGGTGGCGCTGTTCTCCGCGACGATGCCGCCGGCGATCCGCCGGATCACCGCGAAGTACCTGCACGACCCGGTGGAGGTCACGGTCAAGGCCAAGACCGCCACCGCGGAGAACATCACCCAGCGCTACATCGAGGTCGCCGGCCCGCGCAAGATGGACGCGCTGACCCGGGTGCTTGAAGTCGAGGCGTTCGAGGCGATGATCGTCTTCGTCCGCACCAAGCAGGCCACCGAGGAGGTCGCCGAGAAGCTGCGCGCCCGCGGGTTCTCCGCTGCCGCGATCAACGGCGACATCGCGCAGGCGCAGCGGGAGCGGACCATCACCTCGCTCAAGGACGGGCGCATCGACATCCTGGTCGCCACCGACGTCGCCGCGCGCGGGCTGGACGTCGAGCGCATCTCGCACGTCGTCAACTACGACATCCCCAACGACCCGGAGGCGTACGTGCACCGGATCGGGCGCACCGGCCGGGCCGGGCGGTCCGGGACGGCGCTGCTGTTCGTCAGCCCCCGGGAACGGCACCTGCTCAAGCTGATCGAGAAGGTGACGCGACAGAAGCTCATCGAGGCCGAGCTGCCCAGCATCGACGACGTCAACGCGCAGCGGGTGGCCAAGTTCGCCGACGCCATCACCGACCACCTCGACGGCACCGGCATCGAACTGTTCCGCCGCCTCGTCGAGGACTACAGCCGCGAGCACAACGTGCCGATGGCCGACATCGCCGCAGCGCTGGCGCTGCAGTCCCGCGACGGCGAGGCGTTCCTGATGGTGGAGCCGCCGCCGGACAAGCGCCGCGAACGGGTCAAGGCGGAGCGGGCCGGCTTCGGCCGGGAGGACCGGAAACGCAGCCACGAGCGTTCCCATGATGGCCCCCGCGAGGCGCCCAAGGAGGGGTTCGCCACCTACCGGATCGCGGTCGGCAAGCGGCACAAGGTCAACCCCGGTGCGATCGTCGGCGCACTGGCCAACGAGGGCGGGCTGCACCGCGGCGACTTCGGCCACATCAGCATCCGGGTGGACCACTCCCTGGTGGAGTTGCCGGCGAAGCTCCCCGGCAAGACCTGGAAGGCATTGGAGCAGACCCGGATTCAGGGTGTGCTCATCAACCTGGAACGTGAGCGTTCGGGTGGCAAGCCCGGAGGCAGACCGAACCGCCACGGTGACGACAGGCCGCACCGGAAGCGGGAATGACGCTGACCCAGCGCGAGGTCACCCCGGGCGCGCTGAAACCGGTCGCCCACGTGGATCGGGTCGCGTCGCTGACCGGTGTGCGCGCCGTGGCGGCGATCCTGGTGGTGGCCACCCACGCCGCGTACACCACCGGCAAGTACACCCATGGCTACGCCGGGCTGGTCGGCTCCCGGATGGAGATCGGGGTGCCGATCTTCTTCGTACTCTCCGGCTTCCTGCTGTTCCGGCCCTGGGTGCGCGCGGTCGCCGGTCAGCGGCCGGCCCCGTCCCTGCGCCGCTACTCCTGGCACCGGGTCCGGCGGATCATGCCGCCCTACGTGGTCACGGTGCTGCTGGCCTACCTGATCTACCACTTCCGGGAGGCCGGGCCGAACCCCGGGCACACCTGGACCGGGCTGCTGCGCAACCTGACGCTGACCCAGATCTACAGCACCACCTACCCCTACGGCGGCTACCTGCACCAGGGCCTCACCCAGATGTGGAGCCTGGCGGTGGAGGTGGCGTTCTACCTGGTGCTGCCGCCGCTGGCCTACCTGCTGCTGGTGGGGCTGTGCCGGCGGCAGTGGCGGCCGATCCGACTGCTGGTCGGTCTGGCGGCGGTGGCGCTGATCAGCCCGGTGTGGCTGACGCTGGCGCACATCCCCGACCTGCTGCCCGGCGGCGCTCGGATCTTCCCGCCGTCCTACCTGATCTGGTTCGTCGGCGGGATGGTGCTGACGGTGCTGCAGCAGATGGGGGTGCGCTGCCCCGGGTTCATCGCGATCCCGCTCGCGGTGATCTGCTACCTGATCGCGTCCACCCCGATCGCCGGGGCGCCCACCACCTCACCCACGGGGCTGGGTGAGGCGCTGATCAAGGCGGTGTTCTACGTAGTGATCTCCGCCCTGGTGGTGGCGCCGCTGGCACTGGGCAACCGGGGCTGGTACGCGCGGGCGCTGGCAACCCGGCCGATGGTGTGGCTGGGGGAGATCTCCTACGAGATATTCCTGGTGCACCTGGTGCTGATGGAGGTGGTGATGGTCGAGTTGCTGCACCGCCCGGTCTACACCGGGTCGATGCTGCAGCTGTTCGTCGCGACGCTGGCGGTGACGATTCCGGTGGCCTGGCTGCTGCACCGCTTCACCCGCGTGCGCGACTGACCCGCAACGAGATAGGTTACGCTGCCCTAAGTTCAAGGCGAGGGAGGGTGGATGGCCGACCAGAAGGCTGCTCGGGGCTGGCAGGGTGCCGTGCTCAAACTGCTGGGCGCCGGCGACCACCGGCTGACCGTGACCGGCCGCCGGGAGATCGGCCCGGGGTACCTGCGGCTGAGCTTCGCCGCCGAGGATCTGCTGTCCGGACGGTCGGTGCACCCGACGATGTGGATCCGGTTGTGGTTCGCCGACGGGGACAAGATCCACCAGCGCGCCTACACCCTCGTCGACCCCGACCCCGCCGCCGGCACCGTGGACATCGAGTTCGCCCTGCACGACGGGATCGCCTCGCACTGGGCGCAGTCCGCGCAACCCGGTGACGTCATCGAGGCCAGCGTGCTGGGGAGCAAGTTCACCCTTCCCGAACCCGCGCCGGCGGGCTACGTCATCGTCGGCGACCGGGCCTCGCTGCCCGCGGTCAACTCGCTGCTCGCGGCGATCGGGGACGCCCCCGCTCAGGTCTTCCTGGAGGCGCACCGCGACGACGACCGCAACCTGCCGGTGCGGCGCAGTGCCGGTGTCAGTTGGGTGGACCGCAAGAACGCCGGGGAGGCGCTGGTGCAGGCGGTCAGCCTGGCGGCGTTCGACGCCGACGACCACTTCGGCTGGGTGGCCTGCGACAACAAGACCACCCGCGCGGTGAGCAAGGTGCTGCGAGACGCCTATCGGATACCGCGGAAATCCATTAAGGCACAGGCCTACTGGATGATCTGACGCGACCGGTCACCACGGGTACCAGGAATTGCTCGAGCATCATCCGCTCGTCGTCGCGGTCGCGTCCCGGGAAGCTCAGCAGCGACGTCATCACCCGCACCACCCAGCGGGCCCGGCGCTGCACCACCTCGCCGCCGGGTGAGCCCGATTCGATCAGGAAGTGGCAGATCATCGTCGCGACGATCTCGGACTGCTCGGCCATCGTCCCGCCGATCGGCGGCCCCGCCTCGGCGAACCACGATGCCAGCGACGGGTTCTCGCGGATCATGGCCAGCGCCTCGAGGATTCCGGTGACCAGTCGCTCATGCGGGTCGTCGAGGGACGAAAGCCGTTCGGTCAACAGCTGATACAGCGCGTGCGCCCACCGGTGCACATAGGCGAGATGCAGGACCTCGCGGCTCTCGAAGTACCGGTACAGCGTGGCGCGGGAACATCCTGCGGCGTTGGCGATCTCATGCATGCCCACCGACGCGGGGTCGCGCTCGGCGAACAGCTGCGCGGCTGCGTCGAGGATCTTCTCGGCGGCCAGTTCGGTGCGGTCGTCGGCCAGCCAGTCGGGACCGGCCATCAGGGGGTGAACGGCAGCGTCAGCGGCCGCCGGACGTAGCTGCCACCGGCGTAGGTGATGCCGGCCTCGTCGATCGTGTAGTCCGGGCAGCGTGCCAGCAACTCCTCCAGCGCCACTCGGGATTCCATGCGCGCCGCCTGGTTGCCGATGCAGTGGTGGGCGCCGTAGCCGAACGTCAGGATCTGGCGCGGTTTGCGCAGCACATCCAGTTCGGCGGCGTTCGCGCCGAATTGGCGTTCGTCGCGGTTGGCGGAGGCGTACAGCAGCAGCGCCTTGCGGCCGGCCGGGATGGTGGTGTCGCCGATGGTCACGTCGCGGGTGGTGGTGCGGCACAGCCCCTGCACCGGTGACGTCATCCGCAGCAGTTCCTCGATGGCCTCATGGGTCAGTTCGGGGTTGTCGACCAGCAGCCGGCGTTGATCGGGGTGCCGGAACAGCAGCTGCGTCGATCCGCCGAGCATCCCGGTGGTGGTGTCGTTGCCGCCGGTGACCATCGTGAACGCGAACGCCAGGATCGAGAACAGTCCGGCGTGGTCGCCCTCGGCGCCGACCCCGGAGGCCACCAGATGGGAGATGATGTCCTCGCCGGGATCGGTGCGGCGTCGCTCGATGAGTCCGGCGAAATAGCCCATCATCTGAGTGACGGCGTCGCCGGCGCTGGCGAACCCCGCCTCGTTGGCGCTGGCCGCGACGATCGCCTCCGTCCAATGGTCGAACTGCGTGCGGTCGTCCTCGGGGACGCCGAGGAAGTGCGCGACGACCATCGACGGCAGCGGTTTGAACAACGCGGCGACGATGTCGCCACCTCCCGCCGAGCGCAACCCCTCGATGCGCTCGGCGGCGAACTCGCGGACCTGCGGCTCCAGCCGCTTGACGTGCGCCGGGGTGAAGGCGCGGGCCACCAGTTTGCGGAATTGGGTGTGGACCGGGGGGTCCTGCATGACCATCGGCGGGTTCTCGGCCAGGCCGATCGCCTCGAGTTCGCCGTAGTTGATCGTCAGGCCCTGGGCTGAGGAGAACGTCTCATGGTCGGCGGCCGCCGCCCAGACGTCGGCGTGCCGGGACAGCACGTAGTAGTCCTGGTCGGGCGCGTCCTCGGGGACGACGTGGTGCACCGGGTCGTGTTCGCGCAGCGCCGCGTACATCGGGTACGGGTCGGCCCAGGTGCTGGCCGAGCACGGTACGAACATCGGATGAGACAACGTTGCTGTCATGTCTCATAAGTACGACATCGCGAATTCGGTGTCAACCCCCTTTTTTCGCGACGGTGCAGAACTCTCCGGCGAAGTCCCAGGTGGCGGTGGTCAACTCTGCACGGTCGCGGGGAAGGGGTTAGATTCCCGAGCCGGGGTTGAGGATGCCCAGTGGGTCCAGGGCGGTCTTAATGCGCTGGTTGAGGGCCATCGCGTCGGGGCCGATCTGGTCGGCCAGCCAGGGGCGTTTGAGCCGGCCGACGCCGTGCTCGCCGGTGATGGTGCCGCCCAGTGCGATGGCCAGATCCATGATCTGGCCGTAGGCCGCCTGCGCGCGGCGGGCGTGGTCAGGGTCGGTCGGGTCGTGCACGATCAGCGGGTGGGTGTTGCCGTCGCCGGCGTGGGCGATCACCGAGATCAGCAGTTCGTGCTGCGCGGCGATCGCCTCGATGCCGATGATCAGGTCTGCCAGTTGCGGCAGCGGCACCCCGACGTCCTCGAGCAGCAGCGGCCCCTTGGCCTCCACCGCCGGGATCGCATAGCGGCGCGCGGCCACGAACGCCTCCGCCTCATCGGGATCATCGGTGGTGAAGACGTCTTTTGCACCGTGTTCGGTGAACACCGTGCCGATCAGTGCGACGTCGTCGGCGCTGGCCGGTCCGCGCTCATCGGAGGCGGCCAGCAGCATCGCGGCAGCATCGCGGTCCAGGCCCA
>NZ_JAHCLR010000036.1 GCF_018455725.1 Mycolicibacter acidiphilus | reverse complement strand
ACCACCGAACGGAGCAATACCAGTCTCAACGTCGCGCGAAGGCGGGCACAACTCACCCACCGTTGGCGCCGCGCCGCCGTCACGGATGCAACCCCGGCAGGAACCGAGCCCGGTAGGTTCGCTCGGATGAACCTCGACGCGGTGGCGCGGTGGATGGCCGGCCGGGGCATCGGTGACGGCCCGCTGGAGAACGTCGCCGAACTCGGCGGCGGCACCCAGAACGTCATGCTGCGGTTCACCCGGTCCGGCCGGGACTACGTGTTGCGCCGCGGCCCCGCGCACCTGCGGCCGGGCAGCAACAAGGTGATGCTGCGCGAGACGCGGGTACTCGCAGCGCTGGCCGGCACCGACGTGCCGCATCCGGAGCTGATCGCGGTCTGCGACGACCCGGCGGTCTTCGACGGAGCGGTCTTCTACCTGATGGCACCGGTCGACGGCTTCAACACCGGCGAGGGGCTGCCGACGCTGCACGCCACCCACCCCGAGGTCCGCTACCGGATGGGGCTGTCGATGGCCGACGCGCTGGCGCGTCTCGGCGCCGTCGACCACGTTGCGGTCGGACTGGCCGACTACGGCAAACCCGCCGGTTTCCTGGAACGGCAGGTGCCGCGCTGGCTTTCGGAGCTGGACTCCTACCGGCAGTTCGAGAACTACCCCGGACCCGACCTGCCCGGTGTCGACGACGTCGCCGGCTGGCTGCAGCGCACGATCCCGGCGAACTGGCAGCCGGGGATCATGCACGGCGACTACCACGCGGCCAACGTGATGTTCTCCCGCACCGGGCCGCAGGTGGTGGCGATCGTGGACTGGGAGATGTCGACGATCGGGGATCCGCTGCTGGACCTGGGCTGGCTGCTGGCGACCTGGCGGCAGGACGACGGCACCAGCGTGTTCAGCCACACCCTGACCGGGCTGGACGGTCTGGCCTCCACCGCCGACCTCATCGAGCGCTACGCGGCCAACACCACCCGCGACCTCAGCAACATCGGCTGGTACACGGTGCTGGCCTGCTTCAAGCTGGGAATCGTGATCGAGGGCACCCTGGCGCGGGCGTCGGCCGGCAAAGCGTCCAAGGAGGTCGGCGATCAGTTACACGCCGCCGCCGTCTGGTTGTTCGAACGCGCGCTGACGCTGATGGCCGCGGACTCGCCGTAACGGCCGTAACGGCTTTGTTGGTTGTCCGTTCGTTTTGAATCTGTACTATGCCCCCCACGAACAAGATCGGTCTACACGACGGGAAGATGGTTGGGGATCATGGAAGATCGCGATAAGGATCCCGCCGTTGTTCTGCCATACCTGGTCGGTCGACCGCTCGGCGCAACCGAGGTCTACGCGGCCTTCGGTTACCGGAAATCCGCGTACTACAAGGCCGCCCACGAGGGCCGCCTCGTCAGCGCCGACAACCTGATCAAGGTCGCCAAGTACTTCGAGTTGAACGCCGTCGACCTGCTGGTCCGCTTCGGGCTGATCCAGATCGACGCGGTCACCGAATTCGTCGAGTCCGCCGCGCCGACACCACGGCTGCGCGAACTCCGCGCCGACCCGGACAAACCGGCCCTCTGAGCATCCCCGCACCACTATCCTGCGGTGACCATGGTGTCGGTTCTGGTCGTCGCCACGCTGGCCGCGGTGGCGTACAGCCTCTGGGTGCGGCGCGATACCTGGTGGACGCGCTGGGAAGTCGGCATCACCGTCGGGCTCGCCCTGGAGGGCGTCGCATTGCTGCTGCTCTCGCCGTGGGGGACGAGCACCTTCGGGCCACCGCTGCACCGGGCCGTCGGGCTGTGGAACGTCGGGCACCTGCTCGGGTGGCTCTGCGTGATCCCGGCGATCATCGCGAACACCTACCACGTGCTGGTGCGGATGGTGGACCCCGCACAGGCGCGCGCCGTACTGCGCAGACACCTGCGAGTGCCGGTCCTGCTCGGGCTGGTGCTGATGGTGACGACGTTCGTTATCGCCGACGAGGAAGCGCTGGCGCACGGGTTCGGAGCCGCCGACACCTCAGGCTGGTTCGACGCCTTCTGGGTGGTGACGGGCAGCCTGCTGATCTTCCTGAGCGGCTATGCGACGCGGGTACTGCTGCCGTTGAAGGCGGATCCGCGCGCCCGTGAGACCTACCGGCTCTACCAGGCGTCGACCGTCTTCGCGGTGGCGGCCTTCGCAATTCAGATGGTCGCGGTCTGGTTCGACTTCCGGGCCGACATCGCGGTCTGGTCGGGTGTGGCGCTGAGCGTCTCGGTGTTCGCGATCGGGTCCGCCCGGTCCTGGCAGGCCAAAGCCGCGTGGTTCAGTCCGAACCGGTCGACGAACCGGTTGAAAGGAGATGTCGGGTGAGTGCAGCGACCGAACAGATCACCGCGCTGATCGACGGTGACACGCACCGGCTGATCGAGGTGTTCAAGGATCTGCACCGCAACCCGGAGTTGGGCTTCACCGAGGTCCGCACCTCACGGATCGTGGCGCAGGCGCTGGCCGATCTCGGTTTCACCGTCACCACCGGGATCGGCCGGACCGGGGTGGTGGCCACCCTGGACAACGGTCCCGGGCCGGTGGTGATGTACCGCGCCGACATGGATGCGCTGCCCGTGCGGGAGGACACCGGCCTGGACTACGCGAGCACGGCGCACGTGCGGCACGGTGACGCCGACGGCGCCGGGGAGACACCCGTCGGGCAC
This sequence comes from Mycolicibacter acidiphilus, assembly GCF_018455725.1. Taxonomy (GTDB): domain Bacteria; phylum Actinomycetota; class Actinomycetes; order Mycobacteriales; family Mycobacteriaceae; genus Mycobacterium; species Mycobacterium acidiphilum. Next base: position 39,366 of record NZ_JAHCLR010000036.1, on the reverse strand, counting down.
CTGTGCGGGCACGACGCGCACGTCACCTGGATGCTCGGGATGGCCCGGGTGCTGGCTCAGACCACCGACACCTGGACGGGCACCGCGGTGCTGATCGGCCAGCCCGCCGAGGAGCTGATCGCCGGCGCCCAGGCGATGATCGACGACGGGCTCTACGACGTCATCCCCAAGCCCGACGCGTTCGTCGCCCTGCACACCGCGCCGGTGCCGGTGGGGATGGTGGTCGCGGTCGGCGGTGAGCGGATGGCCGGCACCGACCAACTCGACATCGTCTTCCACGGCGTCGGCGGGCACGGGTCGATGCCGCAGCTGGCCAAGGATCCGGTGCTGATGGCCGCCCAGGCCGTCGTGCAGTTCCAGAGCATCGTCAGCCGGACCGTCGCCCCGCACGAGACGGCGGTGCTGACGGTCGGCTCGCTGCAGGCCGGCTCCGCCTACAACGTCATCCCCGACCGGGCATGCCTGAAGGTCAACCTGCGCTGGTTCAACCCCTACGTCCGCCAGCAGTTGCTCGACGGCATCCGCGCGGTCTGCGACGGTATCGCGCACAGCAACGGGATGCCCGACGACCTGCGGCCGGAGATCACCATGCACGGCGGGTCCACGCCGCTGACCAACGACACCGGGCTGACCGGCCGGCTGGCCTCCGCGCTGGGCGGGGCGGTCGGCGCGCAGAACGTCGTCACGCAGTTGCCCGCGGTGACCGGTTCGGAGGACTGCCACCTGCTCAAAGGCCCGCACGCCGACGTGCCACTGGCCTATCTGATGGTCGGCGTGGCCGATCCGAAGGTCTACGCCGACGCCGCCGCGAAGGGCAAGCTGTTCCCCTACGCCCCGCACTCACCGGAGTACGTCGTCGACCCGGCCGCCATCGGATTCGGGACCGAAGTCGCCAGCCGCGCCATGTTGGAGCTGCTGCGAACACCGAGGTGAGCGGCGTGTGGATATTGCGCCGAGGATGGAAGACAAGCTAACGTTTGTCGGCGTGGACGATCGTCACAAGGATCCAACCGTAGTTCTGCCGTACCTGGTGGGCCGGCCGCTCGGTGCGACCGAAGTCTACGAGGCATTCGGCTACCGCAAGTCGGCCTACTACAAGGCCGCGCATGAGGGCCGTCTGGTCAGCGCCGACAACCTGATCAAGGTCGCCAGGTACTTCGGGCTGAGCCCGGTGGATCTGCTGGTCCGGTTCGGGCTGATCGAGCACACCGCCGTCGAGGAATACCTGGACTCCGCCGCGCGAACGCCGCGGCTCGGTGACCTGAAACCCGACCTGAACAAACCGCCGGTCTGAGCGGCCGCGTCGGCCGATGACGTCGACATTCATCGGCGCAGCACTCCTGACAGTGGCTTACAGCCTCTGGATTCGCCGTGACACCTGGTGGACCCGCTGGGAGGTCGGCGCCACCATGACCATTGCGCTGGAGGGCGTTGCGCTGCTGCTGACGTCGCCGGTGCTGGCCGCCGAACTCAGTCCGCTGCTCCACCGCGCCGTCTGGCTGTGGAACGTGCAGCATCTGCTCGGGGTCATCAGCCTGGTACTGGCGCTCACCGCGAACAGCTATCACGCAATGGTCCGGGTGGCCGACCCGGACCAGGTTCGCGCCCTGATGCGCAAGCACCTGCGCATCCCGGTGTGGGGTGGCATCGCTGCCCTGACGGCGCTGTTCATCGTCGCCGACGAACAGCATCACAGCGACCTGAACTCCGCGCCGGTGACCACCACCTGGCTGGCGTTATACCGGCTGGTGGCGTGCGTGCTGCTGATGTTCCTGTTCGGCTACGCCGGCCGGGTGACGCTGATCCTGCGCTCGGACGCGCGGGCGAAGACGACCGTCCGCCTCTACGTGGCGTCGGCGGCGTGCGGGGTGGCGTCCTGCATCGCGCTGCTGGTCGGCACCTGGACCGGTGCCGACATGACGCTGCCGATCTGGCTCTCCGCCAGCCTGGCCGTCGCGGTCTACGCCTACGGTTCGGCACGCTCCTGGCAGGCCAAGGCCGCCTGGTTCACCTCCGGTACGGACCTGGACCTGCAGTCCAGTCGACCGCCGACCCAGTCATGAGGCGGCATGACACCGGTGCTGATCAACGCCACACTGGCGATCGTCGTCTACAGCCTGTGGGTGCGTCGCGACACCTGGTGGTCCCGCTGGGAGGCGCGCGCCACCCTGGCCGTCGCGCTGGAGGGATGCTCGATCGTGCTGATGTCGCCGTGGGCCGGCGTCGAACTCGCGCCGTTCCTGCACCGGGCGCTGGGGGTGTGGAACGTCCAGCAGATGGCCGGGCACTTCTGCCTGATCATCGCGATCGCCGCGAACGTCTATCACCTGCTGGTGCGCCTCGCCGACCCTGACCAGGTGGCGGCGATCATGCGGCGGCACATCCGGGGCCCGGTGGCGCTGAGCATCGCAGCCATGATCCCGCTGTTCGTGTTCGCCGATCAGGACTTCCAGCCGGACATGTTCGACGACGAGACCTCCGGATCCGCCCTGATCGCCTACCAACTGGTGGGCGCTGCCGTGGTGATCTACCTCAGCGGCTACGTCACCCGGGTTCTGTTGGCGTTGCGCAGCGACCCGCGGGCGAAGACGACCGTTCACCTGTATCTGGTGTCGATGGCGTTCGCGACCGCCGCCTGCCTGGTGGTGATCGCCTCGCTGGTCTTCGGCGCCAACTTCGGTTGCGCCATCTGGGGCTGCGCCTGCCTGTCGATCGGGATCTTCGCCTACGGGTCGGCGCGGTCCTGGCGCGCCAAGGCGGCGTGGTTCACCGCCGACGCGGAGTCCTAGGCCATCAGAGCGGCAGGTGACCGGCGAGGTCGCTGAAGCCGAGGTCGGCGACGCTGTTGGCCACCTGGTCATAGATCGACGTCTCGTACTCCAGCCCCACCAGGTCGTACTCCGGCCCGATCAGGCCGATCTCGGTGAACAGCGACGGCTCGGTCACGAACGCCTGGTCGGCGTTGAGCGCCGCGGCGGCAGCGGCCTCGGTCTGCTCGTTGAGGCCGTTGAAGAACACGGCGCCGATCTCGGCGACACTGCCGCCGTGCTTGGCGAGCGCAGCCTGCACCTCTTCGGTCTGGTCGATCCAGGTCAGCCCGTCGTTCTGCACCGTCGTCAGCGTGTTGGCGGCCTCGCTGAACTGGAAGGATTGCGGGTCACCGAGGAAGAACGCCGTGCTTGTCGCGGCACTAGCGCTGGTCAGGTCGTCATAGGCGATGCCGAGCGGCGTCGTGGGGTCGATCGGAGCCGGGGGGCGCGTCGGCGTGGGCGGTGGCCGCCGCCGCGACGGCGGCGAAGCCGGCCGCGGCGCCCAGGGCGGCGCCGACGCTCCAGCGACGCAGGCGGAGACGGGTGGCGGTACGGGCGGGGGCGATCATCGGGACTCCGTTCAGGGGGCACTTAGGTAGCTGCGTGCCACGGTACCGGCGTCGCCGGGTATCGCGCCGCTGACCGGCGAGCGTCGTAGAACACCGTCGCAGGCCATCCCACCTGCGAAAACATGCGGAGAATGTGATCGTTCCCACAACCAGATCTCACTCTGGGACATTCCTCGGGCTTCAATCAGAGTTTCCTGGGAGAACGACAGTCTGAATCGCGGATGTTCGACCGGTCGGGCCGTCAAGCGGAAAATGTTGAGCATGTTTCCGGGCCGGCGAGCGTACGGCGTTGGGTTCGTGGCGGCAGTCCTGATTGCCACGGTGTCTGCCCCGAGTGCTGCAGCGGCGGTTCTGCTGGGTGGTGGTGCGGCCATCCACGTCGGCGATGTCGCCTGCACGTTGACCACGATCGGACACGACAGCACCGGCACGCTGGTGGGGATCACCTCGGCGCACTGCGGCGGACTCGACTCGGTGGTGACCGTCCCAGGACTGACTGAAACGGTAGGCCGGGTGGCACGGGTCAACGACACCCTGGACTACGCGGTGATCACCTTCGACCCCGGCAAGATCACCCCGATCGGTGACTTCGACGGACTCGCGATCAGCGGGATCGGACCGCCACCGCCGCTGCGCGCGCCGGCCTGCATGCAGAGCGGTGCGACCGGGCGCACCTGCTTCCTGATCGGGGGGCGCGGACTGATGCCCGATGATTGGATCGTCACCGCGATCGAGTGCGGCACCCCCGACGACACCGGGGCGCCGGTCACCGTCGACGACCGGCTGATCGGGATGGTCCAGGGCGGGCTTGAGCCGCACAATCCGTTCGGCAGACCCTGCCCGGACTTCGTGCTGGGCCAGCCCCCCATATTCCCGCTCGGGTACCGCCCGAAGATCGTGCTGATGAGCGTGATCCTCAACGCCATCGACGCCGACGGCGGGCCCGGAACCGGGTACGTCCCGGTCGGCGGCTAACGCTGGACTCGTTGACCAAGCTCAGCAGTCAGGACCCCATACCCGTTTGTCGTACTCGTCGGGCGGCGCCCACAGCATCTCGATGTCGCCTGCCTCCAGCTGCTCCAGAGCGTACTGCCCGAGCACACAGGCTCCGTCGTGATCGATCGACTCATCAGGGTCCTCCGTGAGATCGACCGCGACCTCCATCCGCCACGTCTCACCATCGCCGTAGAAAATCCGCCCCTCGGCATCCTGCTCCTGGAACACGCCGTGGTCCTTCAACGCGGCGATCAGCCGCTCATCAGCCAACTCCTGATCCGACTTGGTCATGGCTCATTGCACCCCAACGGTCCGACATCGACAAGACCGGCACCAATACAGGCGCACACTCTCACCTGCACACCACCGGGTTCTGCTGCACGGACAGGTCAACCTGTCACCCTGCCGTGCAGCAGACCCGTCAGCCAGAGCTCGCGGGGTACAACTCCATGGCCGGGCCGCCGGCGAGGGCGATGTCAGTGGGGGCGTCCTTTCCTACGCTGCCCCGCCGAGGCTCATCCACAGGCATTGATCATTGCTCTGTCCCACGCAGCGACTGGCCTGCCACACTCTCAGCGTGGAAATCACCGAGATCGCGGGGTATCGCGTCATCCGTCAGCTCGGTGCGGGCGGTATGGGGCAGGTGTTCCTGGTGCAGCACCCGCGTTTACCGAGGCAGGATGCGTTGAAGCTGCTCGACGCCGGGGTCTCCCGCAACGATGACTTCAAGGTGCGGTTCCAACGCGAGGCGGACCTGCTCGCCCAGCTGAACCACCCGAACATCGTCACGCTGCACGACCGCGGCGAGTTTGAGGGCCGGCTGTGGATCACGATGGAGTACATCGACGGTACGGACGCCTCGGAACTAGTCAAGGCAGACGGGCCCCTCGACCTCGACCTTGCGATCCAGTTGGTCGACGCCGCGGCCGCGGCGTTGGACTATGCCTGGCGGAAGCAACGCATCACGCACCGCGATGTGAAGCCCGCGAACATCTTGGTCGGGATCGACGAGACCGATGGGGCGGCGCAGATCGAATCGGTGAAGCTCGCGGACTTCGGCATCGCGAAGGCCGCCGGCGAGTCCACCTCGCTGACATCCACCGGGATGACCATCGGAACGATGCAGTACATCAGCCCCGAAGCGATCGAGGGCGAGGAGGTCGACAACCGGTCTGACCTCTACTCCCTGGGCTGCACCGCGTTTCACCTGCTCACCGGGCAACCACCTTTCACGGGAACATCGATCGCCTCGACGATGTCCGCCCACCTGACCAAGCCGGTGCCGCACATCACCGCGGTCAATCCGCGTCTGCCGGAGGGGCTAGACGCGGTCTTCGAACGGGTGCTGGCGAAGAGCCCCGACGGCCGGTATCAGTCCCCTGCGGAGTTCGTCACTGCGCTACAGGAGGCAGCTGGCGGCGAGGTCGCGGCGTTCGCTCCGACCATGGCAGCTGCCGCGCAGCCGTCGAACGCGTCGACACAGGTTCGGAAGGTCGCGACGAAGGACTCTCCTACACCGCAGTCGAAGTCCCGGACGGCTCCGATCGCTGGGGCGGTGGTGGCGACGGTCGCGGTCGCTGCGGCGGTCGGCCTCTACGCCACCCGTGGTGGGAGCGATGAAGCCGCGGCGCCGGCGGCCAGGGCGGCGGAGACTTCGGCAACAGCAACCTTGACCCCTCCGGTGAGCATGCCGCCGTCATCGGCGCAGGCCGCGTCGCTGCCGGACAACCCATCACCAAACTCAGGCTGCCCTGGCACCGCCTCCGCTCACCGCGACCTCGACCATCCCTATCTGGGCCGCATGCGGGTTTTTCTCATCCCCCAGACACCTTCGTACGGTGCCGCGGTCGGTGACGGCGCCTGCATCTCTGCTGTGACCGCTGCAGGCTCAGTTCTCATGCCGATTCCCGTCGAGTTCGGCCACGGATTCGACTTTGCCGATCCAGCGACCGATCTCACCGGCAATCTCTTCATTCGCTACCGGGGCGGCGGAGCCCACGACCCCGCAATGGTTCTGGTGTTGGTCCCGACCGCGCAGGGGTTCAGGACCATCGGTGAGGACATGCTCAACACCGAGCTGATCGGTCCCGGTGTCGACGGACGATACGTGCTTCGCGAACACTGGAACGACTGCACACCCTCGTGTGCCAATGGGACATGGACCGAAAAGGACTTGCATTGGGACGGAAGCGGTTACGTCGGGGAGGACAAGTCGGCAACGCCCGCGGTCACTTCGACCCGCACCGCGGTGACGACGACCACCGCGGCTCCCCTCCTGTACGAAGGTAAGCCATGCACGCCGGCTGAGTCCGGCGATGTATCACCAGATGGCGCGTTGTATTGCAGCATGGAGACGGGTTCGTGGAGAGACAAGACCCACCAGAGTCGGCCGGCCGTCGAGCGCGGTTCGGCGTGCAGCGAGCCCGGGGCGCGCGCCCGTGTCGTGCAGACCGATGGGATCGCCACGTGCAAGGCAGACCTGAATGGCGACCTGGTCTGGGACTGGTGAGCACCCCTGCTGCCTGGCGTCGGCGTGTACACCGAAACGCTTGCCAATCCTCGTCAACACACCCCCCAAACGGCTCAGCGAGACCGATGATGATCCCGTTGTCTGGCCGGCACTACATCGACCGGGCTATTCAGGCCCCGGACTCGACCGCGGCGCTGCCCGGCCTGATTTCATTTCCGGACACTTTCTGGACAGTTGGACCGGCTTTGGGAGATTCTGACGAGGACTAAAAGTCTCTGACCTGCGAAAAAAGTGCGCCCGAAGGGATTCGAACCCCCAACCTTCTGGTAGCGGACATGGAGAAACGCCTGGTAGCGCGAATCGCTTAGAGTAGCAATGGAAGCCGTTGACCTGGCATAAGTGTTAACGTGCCGCCGCGTTATCGCTAGCTCGACGGGGCAATAGCGTCGAATAAGCGTCGAGTCGTGCGCTGCTCGACGCTTATAGCGGGCAATGCACGTCCCCTCCACCGCCATGCTGATTCCTTCGTGATGTCGCACCTGCCTGGGATAATTGAGGTATGACCGCTGCTCCTGACTTCCTGGCTCTGTACACCGACGACTCCGACCACGCTCTGCTTGCAGGCTGGGACGGCGCTGCTTGGGCTGGCATGTGGGCGGACAGGGCGGAGTCAGCGCGGATGGCACACCTTGACCCCAACAGCGACGCGGCTGTGCTGGATGTCTTCAAGGCGATGTTCGATCTCGCGGTGGAACGCGGGCTTTGCGCCCCGCCCATCGACACGACAGGCTGGGAGAACTGGTGACCACCGATCCCGACCGCAACCCTGAGTTCTTGAACGCTCGTGTCACCTGGCACCCGCGCGGCGGCTCCCCTGTGACCGTACAGAGCGACTACCTGAACGCCTGGGGTGTCCCCGTGCTCAACTGCGGCATGGGCGAAATCCTGCGTGACCTGGGCATTATCCTGCCCACCGACACCCACGTCCGTATCACGCTGGAAGTGAATCGTCAGCTAGCACAACATGATTGGGCTGTCATCAAGTGCCCGCACGGAATAGCGCGCTTGGAGGTACTTAGGTGATGAGCGGTGACCTGGACGAGCTGCTTGAGCGGATCGGTGAGCTTGAGGCGGAGCCTGAGCCCGTAATCGAAACCGACGACGAACGCCGTGCCCGAAACCTAGCCGAGTTCGATGCCCTGATGGCTGCCGACGGCGATGACGCGGACACCTTCCCTTGGTACGACTCCTGGTTGTGGACGGCTGATCCGTACATCGACCCTGTACATCTGCCGCCGTTACCTCCGCTGATTCGACCACTACCAACGCGGCGGGGGCGACGGATCGCCGTTAGCATTCCCGCCGCTGCTGGTGATGATTGGGTTGACGCGGCGCTGGCGGCGATGACGGACAGCAATGGCTACACGGTGCCTGAGGTGGAGTTCGCGCAGTTGATGATTGAGGCGGGTTGGCGTTAGCTTGCAGACGATCACGTAGGGAACCACCACCATGATGGGGCACCCTTGTGGCACGAGGGATTCTCGGAGTGCGCAACGGGTTGGTACACCCAAGAAACCGCCACGATCACCGCCAACGCCGCAATTATCACGCTTGCGCCGATAGCAACGTACATTGACCAGCTTTTCGGCAATCGAACTAGTAACGCGTAAGTCGCAGAAGTTGCCGCCGCCACACCAACAAGTACCACTGGTGCGCTGACGATAATCGTCGCGCCGTTGGCGACATTATCAGGAAGGGTTTCGCAGTCCTTCCACATCATGCCGAGGATCGCCCACCAGGCAAGAAGGGATGCCACTGTCAGGAAAGCAACAAGGAAGAACCCTATAAACCGTACTCGCATCATTTGTACCCATGTCGTAGCTGACCGATTGCCCCGCCAGCCTGTTGAGCCACGTCAAGCTGGTTGATGACATCAACCAGCCCCGTGTGGAACTGTGCTGCCGTCATATTAGGTCCATATCTATCAAACATAGAAATGCCCGCCTTTACGTAGATGTCGTCAGCAGCGTCGTTGACACCAGTGAACGGGGTTTGGATGTTTGGTGCTGTTTCCAGAAGAGACGGGGGTATCCCCGCTGCCCGTCCAATGAACCCGTAGTGGATGTTCGAGTACATGTCATAGAATACTTGACGGTCGCTTCCTGGCTGTTGAAAGAAAAGACCGTCACCTCCGTGTATCCCCACGAGGTTCTGAATCTGCGGCTTGTGGTCCCACGGTCCATTTGACCGCGTGAGGTTGAAGAAAGCGTGCAGCGCGTCCACCTTATCCAGCGGATGAAGCGGACCGTTATTCATCGCTTCCTTAATGGCGGTGAACCACGGGGAATTCTGGTTCTTCATCATCTCGTTGTAGATAAAATTCTCCGCCTCGGTGAAATTCATCTCCGATGGTGTGGGGTGCATTTCGGGCGGAAGCGGGTGCGGCGTGATCCTGTCGAGGATGTCGGGCAAGCTCCCAGGTGTGTGCTCGTTGGTGGGTGGGGCACCAGTCGCGTTCGAGAGTGCGGTGGCAAGCTCCTGATCGACGCCATTCGCTGTTGCCAGCACCTTGGCGACATCGCCCTCCAGCTCGGTTTGATGAGCGTCGGCGGTGGACTCATCGGTGGAGTCGGTGGCGCTCACCGCGCCAGTTTCGTAGTTGACGTTGAAGTACCAGTTGTCGGCGTTGGTCTGCATGGCGCTGAGGTCGCCTCTGACGTTCTCCACGTCGTCAGCAGCCTTGAGCAGCGCCTTGTTCAGGGTCTCCATCTGCTCGGCGTGACTGGTTAGGAACAACCCCAGCCTGCCCAGCGACTCCTTCGCCGCCGTCCCCGCCTGCCCCTCCCAGGACGCGATGATGGGAAGTTTTTTGAGTCCATCAGCGACTTCTTGGGCTGACGCACCCTTCTTCGTCAGCGCCTTGGCGACATCGCGGATCGCTTCGGGATTCCACTTCCGCACATCCGCTAGCGTCAGCGGCATCAGAGGTCAAGGGCAGAAGACTGCTTGCGAGTCCGCAGCACCTCGATTGCCCCATCCTCATCGACGGTCTGGTACACATCCGCGATCTGGTGGAAGGCGTCACGGTGGTGCGCGGTCTCATTGGTCATGTGTACGGAGTGAGCCTGCCATTCGGCGAGCGCGGCTTGCAGCGCCAGCGCCGATGCCCCGACCCATTCCACTGAACTGTCCTCGATGGTGCCGTGCGCGGCGGTGTGCGCCTGGTGCAGGTCTCCGTGGTGCATGTCTACGTGGTTCGCTGACATCCGCAGGTCGGTCAGGTCAACCTTCAACGGTTCGGGCACGACATCCCCCACTAGGACGACAACTCTGATTGATGTGACGATACCGTTCTCGTACGCGCGAGGTATTTCTGATCGGGGATGATCTACGTCCCCTATGCGCTCGGCGCTGGACGCAAGATCGCCACGCAAGTGCCGTCAACCGTCCCATGAGCCAGCACTTCGGCTACCCGCTCAACGCTGGCGCTACCGTCCTTGCGGTGGACGATCACGGTGTTGTCGGGCTGAACGTCGGCGGCGGGTGCGGCGATCACCCAACTGCCCTGACCGTCCTTGATCCAGCGGGTACCTTCGCCCTTGGCGACGCGCACGACGTGCTCGGGCTCGAACCACGCGAGTTCCGGGACGCCTTGGTCTTTGAGTGCCTTCACGGCGGCGGCGCGTTCGGCGTTGAGCGCCTGGCGTTCGGCGTTCTTGCGGGCTTCGCTGTTGGCTAGCCCTACCTTGAACGCCTCGGCGTCGAACACCAACGGCTGCTGCGGCTGTGGTTGTGACGTGCTCGTATCCATGTCCTTCGGCTGAGTTGGCATGTCGCCGAACGGATTCAACTTGTGGTCAACCCGCCCCGCGAACGACAAACCCGACGACGTAGGGATTCGGTGACCTGACGGCGGTACTGGGGCGGTCTGGTCGTAAGCCCCGCCCCTGCGGACTCGTGGTACCTGTAGGTGCTTGGCAAAAGGGCTTTCTGAACCGTTCTCTGACTCAGCGGTCGGGGTTAGCGTGAGATTCGGCTCTGGCGGCACGTGAACGCCCCGTTCGGCGGCAAGAAGGTCGGGATCGGCACCGATGCGCTGGGCTTCGGCGTACACCTCGGCACGTTCGGCGGCTTCCCGTTCGGCTTGTCGCCAATCCACGGTGGGCTGCGGCTGCGGGTGTGGTTTCGGCTGGTGCTGGCGATCTGCTTCGGCGTCGGCGAACAAGGCGGCGTCCTCGGGATCGGCACCGTCACGAACGGCATCTTGGTAGGAGTTGGCTCGGGTCATCTCCTTCTCTGTCAGCCATACCCCGCTGGTGGTTTTGACGGCGGTGGTTCCGTCCTGGGCGGCGCGCGCTTCGGCGTCCTGACGTTTACGATCATCGGCGGCTCGGTCATCGGCGCGGGCTGCTTCCTGTCGGGTCATCTCGTCCTGGCGCTTCTGTTCGGCGGCGGCTTCGGCTTTCGCTGCTCGACGGGCGGCTACCTCATCCACGGTGGGAACGCTGGACATGCCCTCCGACTCGTCGGAGGTAGGTCGAAGCGGAACGCTTAGACATGAACTACGCAGTTCAGCGGCGGTTCGTGTGAGCGCTTCGCGATATTCGGGGTTGCCGTCAGGCACCATCTTGAGGGCGTCTTCGATCAACGCAAGCGTCACGGCGGGGTCTTCACCACGGGCTGTGGCGGACTTGATCAACGCCTCGACCTGGGACGTGTACGGGTTGACTGCTACGGGCTGCGGTTCGGGTTTGGCTGGCTTCGTCTTCGCTTTCGGGGTGAGCTTGGCAACCTTCGATTCCATGAGTGCCAACGTCTCGGGGCTGGCACCTGCCTGGCGGGCTAACTCAAGCCGCTCCTCGGCGGCAAGCAGCGCCTTGGACTTCTTCCGTTCTGGTCGGGCTGACGAGGCGTCTACCTGCGATTGTCCCTGTCCTTGGGAGGCAGCAAGGGCGGCTTCCAGCACCTTTCGCTCGGCGCTGTGCCCGCGTTCGGGCAGCTCGTTCAGGTAGGCGGTGATCTTGTCGGCGGTTGGTCTCTTGGTGGCTAGCCAACTCTCGGCTTCGGCTACCTGCTCTTTGGCACGGGCTTTGTAGGCGAGGGCGGCGCGGCGGTTGGCGTCACGGCGGCGTTCAACCTCAACGGCAAGGGCTCGGCGTTCCTTGCGGGTCTGCGGGCATGGACGAACGCCACCACTGCTCGGACAGCGATAGCCGCCTCGCGGGTCTGATAGCGCTCGACACATAACCCAATTTTACCACGTTAACCTGCTGCGTTCATGTCTCAGAATGCCTGGCGGCTGGCGCATGGGAGTGTCGGTACCGCGCAGTACCATCCCGATCATGCTCACTGATCTGGCGCTCACCGTCCCCGATCCGCTGGCTACGGCTGCGTTCTACGAACTCCTCGGTGGATGGGCTGACTACGAAGACGACATCCCTCGTGTGCACTTCGACCGCTGGACGCTCTACCTGTGGCGGGGTGAACCTGCTTCACGGGTCGGTTTGGGTCTCTACGTCGATGACCTGGCGGCTGTTCGGGTTCGGTTGATTGCGGCAGGCTTCCAGGTCCGTGAGGCGGGCGCGGGTGCGGCGCAGTTCTGCGTCCGTGATCCCGATCACAACCTGATCACCGTGCGGGCTCGGTCGGCGGTATCCGTACACGGACGCGACACTGGGCGCTAGACCAAACCGCGTTGACCTGCGGAGTTCATGTCTAACGGTGCCTGTGCGGCGACGCGGTTCGTCAGGACACCTGCTTCACGTACCGAAACACGGTCGCCCGCGACACCCCGAACATCGCCGTCAGTTCGGCGACGGGCTCACCTTGGTGGTACAGACGAACAAGGCGTTCCTGCTGCGCTGTGTCGAGCTTCGGCGGCTTGGTAGCGGGTAGCCCACGCGACACCCGCGCCTCGCGGGACGCTAGACGGCGTTCCTTGCCGAGTTCGAGTTCCAGCTCCGCCAGGCTTGCCATGATCGCGGCGATTGCACGCCCCGTCGCGGTTGAGGTATCCACCGCCTCGCGAAGGGCAACCACCGTGATGCCGCGTTTGGTGAGTTCGGCGACGGTTGCGGTCACTTCGGCAACCGAACGCCCTAGTCGATCCAAGGCGACGACGACAAGGCGATCCCCTTCTCGCAACCAGTCCAGGGCTTCGGCTAGACCAGGACGGTCGGTGCCCGCCTTGCCACTGGCGGTGTCGGTGAACGTGCGCGTGGGATCAATACCCGCCGCCGTCAAGGCATCATGCTGCTGATCTAAGGTCTGGTGACCAGTGCTCACCCGAACGTATGCGGCGGTGGCGGTTCGGGTCTCGGTGCTAGTGCTCATGGGCTGAGTCTCACACGCGGGTATGACAGGGATATGCGACCGATTTCGTGATACCAGGAAATGAGACTAGGTGACCTGCGCGTTCATCGTCCCGCTCGGTGGTTGAATTAGCGGTCGCGGTTCTTTAGAAGTGAGACCGCTCTCCCCCAGCCCGAAATCGCGCCACGAATCCCGCAACCTCGATTTCGTGGTGCACAGCGTGCGCGATGCCTGCCACGGCGGGAGGTAGGTCGGCATCGTCGCAGCCGTCCACCCCGACCACGATCACGTTCCCGACAAGGAACTGCGCGGCGGTGGGGTTCAGCCGATGCCACAACTGCGTTGCCACCGCGTTTATGGGAGACCTAGTGCTCTGCCGTCTTCGTTGACATAGAACACGACTCGCTGCCCATCTGCGGTTTCGCCGTACACCGCCTCGATATAACCGCCCACGATGCGCTGGTACATACGGAAGTCGGGCTCGATGTTCGATGCACGAGGTGCGACGACGGAATCGGCGTAGATCGGGAGGACATGGATTCGAGTGGCGGTCATGGCGGCGACGGTACGCGGCGGTACCGACAGAGCGAAGCGATGTAGTGCGGAGGTGTCCACCGTCCCTGTACAAAGAAGAACGCCCTCGACACATCGGGTCGGGGGCGTTCCGTTGTTGCTATTCGGTTGTTGCTGTTGGCGTTTGTGGTTCTAACACGCGCGCAGTTCGTCTACCTACCTAATGATACCCGCCGCGATGCGATCAAGCGTGCCTATGAGATGTTCGCCTGCGAACCCCGTGAACCCGTCCTGACCTTCATCGACGGCGGATCGGGTGTGCTTGGTCAGTTCCACCAAACCCGCGCCCGCCGTCCATGCCCTACCTCTGCCTTCTGCGCCAACCAAGATCACGTTCTTGCCTTGTGTCGCTGGCGGAACCACTTCGGGCGCGGGGCTGTTCCGTTGGCTGTTCGCTGTACGTAGCACGAGGGCGTCCAATCGCTCCATGATCTCGTGCTCGTCCACGTCCCCGCTTCGCCTAATCCCTGACATGGCAGCATTGCGGTACTCCGCCTGGGCTCGGGTGTCGGTCATCTTGCGTTGGGCGATAGCTGAACCGACCGCGCCAACGGACATAGCTGTCATGTCCGTAGTCAGGTATCGGTCAAGGGTGGGCGTAGACACTGGTCAAGTCCTCACGCGTACTGGGTCGTTTCGCCGCTAGCGGTGGGCGGCGGCGTTGGTGTCGGGGCTGCTTGTGCTGCTGCGCCCTTACCGCCGTCCGCGCCAAGGTCGGTGTCCACACCGAGGTCGGTGTCCACGGCTTTCGTGTTCGTGGCGGCGATCTCCTGCGCCTCCTCCATGTTGTCCGCGATCCACTGGAGCGCGTTAGCCGTGGTCGTCAACTCCTTGACCGCTTCGTCAATGTGGTTGTGGTACTTAGCACTTGCGGCGTTCCACTTCGCTTTTGCGTCGGCGTACTTCTCCTTGTGTGGCTCCCACTCACCCACGAACGCGGCGATCCCGCTGGAGGCTGCGAGCTGCTCGTTGGTGACGGGCTGGCGGTCAGTCGCCACCGAAACAGCTTCGTCGTGTAGCTGCTGCGCCAACACCCGCAACTCGTCGGGGTCGCATTTGACGATTGCCGCCGTCGCTAACGCCTTGCCCGCCTTTGGGTCCGCTGCTAGCGGCTTGATGCCGCTGGCGAGTTCGCCCAACGTGCCTGGTCCACCTGACATGTCGTTATCTCCTCATCTCTAACTCGGGAACGCGCTGTTCGGGTCCATCGCACCGCCACTGGATGACAGTCCATTGCCTGAACCGAGCGAGGTGCCTGTGTCCTGTACAGGAGCGGCGGTGTCAGTCGGGACGCCAGGGGTGCCACTCGTAGTCGTTGTCGCATCCCCTGAAACGGTTCCCGTGTCAGACGGTGTGACATCGGCGCTCACCGCTTGGGCTGGTCCCTCCAGTCCCGGTCCAGTGTGATCGTCTGGCTCAGCCATGCGGAACACGCCTTGCGATTCGCCGTCGAAGTTGGCGACATCGGACAGCTTGGAGATTTCGCCGTTCTCCATGAGCACGTCCCCGTTACCGACGTACATTCCCTGTCCGCCAGTGGTGCTGAGGATGTCACCCTCCTTCATCAAAGCCGGTGGAACCTTTTCCCCAATGTCCTGACCCTGCGGCGGCAAGTCGTAGCCCGCCTCGGACGCTGCCATGTACAGCGACTTCGGGTTACCGCTGGCTGCGGCTTCAGTCATGCTTCGAGCGACCTCCGCCTGGTGAGCGGTCGGGAAGGTAACGCTGCGTCCGTCAGGAAGCGTCGCGGTGCGTGCTTCTTCGGACTCAGGGTCTGCCGTCGCAGCGACAGGCTCCGTGGTGGACTGTACTGGCGGGTCAGTGGCGTCGCCTGGCTCGGTGACGGGTTGGTCAGTGGCGTTGTCGGGCTTGGTTTCGGTGTCGTCATCGGGATTGGTCTCGGCGTCCTCGTCCCCGTCCTTGGCTTCGTCCTGGTCGCCGTCTTCGTCCTCGAACGGGTCTTCCTCGTCCTCGGCGTCGTCAAGCGGCTTGTCCGCGAATGGGTCTGTTGGCTGCCCGCCCATCTGCGGCATTCCACCCATCGGTGAACCGCCACCCATATCGGGCATCCCGCCGCCCATCGGTGAACCACCACCCGCGCCGTCGTTCATCTTCGGGAACAGCGAATCAAGTCCCGCCTGGTCAGTCATCTGCGGCTTGTCATCGGCTGGCGGTGTCCCTGGCAACGGGTCGGTCATCGCGGGAGCTGGGGTGTCCTCGGGCTTGGCGGGGTCGGTCTTGCTAACGGTCTTCGCTTCATCTGCCTTAGGTGTTGGGAGACTGGCGATTTCGGTATTCGGGACAACGGCAAGCTTCTTGATCTCCTCGCGGAACGCCTCAATCGCCTTGGCGTGTTCGCCGATGGCGTTCTGCGCCGCTTTCTGTCCCTGCTCGATTACCTCAGGTCCGAGTCCCTGCGCCTTGCGGCGCTTCCACCAGTCCACAGCCAGGCTTGCTGCTGCTCCGCCCGCCAGCATCCACGGTCCTCCGACCAGGCGCGGGGCGACCTTCATCAGCGCGGCGGGACTGCCATTGAACCCGATTTCGCCTGCGATCTCTTTGGCGTTCCAATGAACCACGTCGGCTTTCTCGGCTAGCTTGCTCCGTTCGTTCTTCACGGTGAGTCGTACTGCCTCTAGCGCGCTCTGTGCGGAGCTGTGGGCGGAGGTCATCGTGTCGGTGTACGACTTAGCAACCTCGTTGGTGCGGTTGGCGATACCTGCCAGGTCGAACCAGCCCTCATCTCCGTACACGGCGGCGATGCGGTCTACGTTCTGCTCGCCACCGTGCTGCTGCAACGCTGCGGTCGTGATACCTAACGCGTCCACGAAGTGCTGCATCGCGGTAAGTACGCCCTCGGTCGCGAGGTTAGGTACGTGCTGCGCCGACTTAACGCATCCTCCACCGCAACCGTCATCACAGAACGAATACAGCCCTTCGGGGTCGTAGTTCATCGTGGTGTCGTTGATCTTGTCGAGCTTCCTGTCAAGCACGTCAACGGCATTCGGTGCAGTAGCGCCATCAGGCGTGTCGATGTCGCCGTTATTGGCGATGGGGAGGTACTGCGTTCGCGGCGCTTCGGGCGCGCGGTGCTGATACTCCTCGGCGTACTGCTCCATGTCTGATCTCCTGTCTAGAGCAAGTGGGTGTCGGTCGCGGACATCGCGTCAGCGCTGGTCTTCTGGACCTCGATCTGCGCTTCGAGGATTCGCGTCAGGCGTTCGGCGTCCCCACGAAGCTGCGTCTGGCTGTCGTGTACGAGCTTGGCGAACGCGTCACGGAACTCATCCAAGACCTCCACCACGTCGCGATACACAGGCGACGGGGCGTTGTCGCGGGTCGGGCTACCCAACTCGTCGCGGGACATGGATGCGGTCAGTTCTTCGAGAGCGGTGTCCATCATCTTTGGTGCGCTTGACATCTCGTCCGCCGAACCCTGCAAGGCGGCGATGAACGCCTGGAGGACTTCGGGGTCGTACTGAACCACATCCTTGCTGCTAGCCAACCCGTTAGCGGCTGCTGCGGCAAGGGCATTCGCGGCACCGTGTACAACGGCGTCGGTGTTCAGGGGTCCACCGCTCTGCTTCTGCGTGTGGTGGAACTGGTCATAGATCGCCTTACCACCTAGACCCGCGACTGCGGCACCCAAACCCGCCTTGATCGGGTGCTCTTTCGCCCACTGTCCAGCCTTACCAACAAGCCCGCGCTTTTTGGCGGCGTCGGCTGCGGCGTCAGCAGCTTGGACTTCGGCGGCTTCCTCGGCGGCTTGCGCGCCCGCCTTAGCTTCCTTACCCGCGTTGGCGGCAGCCTTGGTGGCTAGCTCCTCAGCTATATCCGCTTCGGACTTACCTGCACCCTTACCGAATGCGCGAGCGCCCGCCTTGGCGGCGTCCTCCACCGCGTCGATGATCACAGTGTATGCAGGCATGATCGTGACTTCCTTACTTGTACTCGTAAGTCGTGCATGTGGTCAGGGTGTCCCCGCCATTGCGCTGGGTATTGAAGCCAGTCGTGAAGGCGTCAATCGAGTCGTCACGGGTGGGCGTCCTCGTCCGCCCGAATATCGCAACGGCACGGTCAAGTGTGAGGTTCTTCTGCTCGGCGGTCACTGCACCCGACGCGCAATCGGCACGGTCTTCCCACGTGTCGTTGTCGCCATCGGTACGTCCTACGGCGTTAGACACCGCGTGCCCGATTTCGTGGGCGACAACCTCAAGCACCGCAATTGGTCCAAGGTCGTCGCGTAGCTTCTGCACCCTCGGCGGGGTGTACCGAAGGCTATGTTCGCAATAGCTAGCTATGTTCACGGATGTGGCTCCTGGGCAGGTGTCCCCTTCGATGACCTTGGGTGCGGACATATCAACGCCTCGGGACACCCAGTAGTCCGTGGCTTCCTTCACCATCGTGCGGACCATCTCATCCGTGGTCATCTCGGACGGGGCTTTGGTCGGGACGTTTGCCGTAGTGGTCGGGCTCGGAGCGAACGACGCGGCGGACTGTTCGGCTACCGCCGTACCTGACACGGTGTGCGCGCACGAAGGGACGCCCATCGCTACCGCAATGGCGGCGGCGAGGATGGTAAACCCATTGTGCGCCTTCATGTTAGATGTCCTTACGCTCGCTGCGTTCGCGCATGTCGCGTGGTACTGAGTCACGATCCAGCACGTTACCGTCCTCGAAGTCGGGTGGGTTGGCTGTGTCACGCCCGATAGAGCCACCTTCTACGGCGTGATCGACGTTCACTTGACCCGTGAGATTGCGGTCTTGAAAGGCACTGATCGTGTCGTCAGGCTTCTTTGCCTTGGCACTACCGCCCATGCCAGCACCCGACCCCATCCCGCCGCCCATCACGCCGCCGCGACCCATGCCGCCTGCGCCTCCACCAGCTCCCCCACCAGGCTTAGCTCCTGTAGCGGAGACGGCGGGCGCGTTTTGTCCAGTCGTGCTGGATTTCGTGGTCACGTCGTGGACTGAACTGCCGTTCTTGGGTCCAAGTTGGTCACCAGCGACAGGAACAACGGCACCGCCACCGCTAAGCGCGGTCGGAAGTCCGTTGTCACCGTCGCCCTTCCGCTTCTTCGGAGGCATTGCCTTCAGACCGGTGAACGGCGCGCCCGTTCCTGCGGTCGGACCACCGCCCGTGCTAGGGACAGATGTGCCCTGCGGCTGCCCCTGTCCCTGCATGGGCTGCATCGAGGGTGCGCCTTGGGACTGTCCACCAAGAGCGCTGCCGCTAGCACCATCGCCATCACCTGAGGTCGTGGTGCCGACAGCACTGTCACCTACGGACGAACCACCAGCGCCTCCTCCAGCACCGTCGCTGCCTGCGGACGATCCACCAAGATCACCAACGGTCGTAGGGGTGTTCTCGGTGCCGTTAGCGCCGCTCTGTCCGCCGCCGCCATCGCCCTCGTAGTTACCTGAACGATCCCCACCACCGCTGTTAGCGGGTGGGTTGTAGTCTTCCATCGGCACAATCGCGTTCGCGTGCACGTTAAACGCGGTGTCGCGGTCGCGGCGCATCTCCTCCGCACCGTTGATGATTGGTGCAGCTTGAGCGGGGGTCACCTCGCCCGCCTTCATCATCACCCGCACGGTCTTCGCCTTCGCCGTCGCTTCGGTCACCTGAGCAGGGCTTGGATGACGGGTCAGTTCATCGTCAGCGTGGGCAACGGTGTCCGCCCGTCCCGCATTCGACTCCATGTGATCGGCGGCGTGGGTCAAGTTGTGCTTGATCCGCTGCAACCTGTGCGCGATGGCTTCGGCTGCCGCGCCTTCACCAGATGTACCACTCGGTAGGCGTCCCGCTGAGCCACGAATGCCCTCGGCGGATTGCGTTAGGGCGTCGCGGATTCCGTGAAAAGGTGAGCTAGCCATTGATCTGGTTCCCCTTGTCAATCAGCTTCCGCGCACGGGACGGGGACACATCCAGCTCAGCGGCAACTTGCGGCTTCGAGAGCCCCGTGTGGTACAGGGTGTGTGCGGCGGCGGCAAGCCCGTCCTCGGCAATGGCGGCGGCGCGCAAGGCGTCGGAGAGCGCGACGCCGCGAGAGGTTCGGGCGATCACCCGCGCGGACGCCAGGTCGGCGGCGAACCGTGCTGCGGCGGCTTCAGCGGACTCCCGTCGCATCCGTGACCACGGGTCGATGGGACGACGACGGGCTTGGATGCGCCTCAGGGTTGGGGCGTAGGCGGTCATCAGACGGCTCCTTCGGTTTCGGTCTCATAGCCAGTCGGTGCGCGCAGTGGCTCGCCGTCGTTGACGTGCTTGATCCAGTACGCCACTGCGGGCGGGGTGACGCCTGTGCGTTCCGCCTGTCGCTTGTAACCAGCACCTAGCGATTGCAAGGCTGCCGCCAAACGGGCGCGGCGGATTGAATGGTGACGGTATGCGTTATCGCCCTTCGCGTGAATGGTCGCAATATGCTCGGCTTCCAAGGCGTCCAGTAAGGACGCGACGGCGCGGAGTTCATCAGACGAAGACACACGCAAATGCGACAAAAGGCGCGTACCGTTGCCATTTATACGCCCATCCATACAGGTCGTTTGCATATCTATACACTAACATGTAAAGCCATGCATCGCATTCCAAATTCAACCATTCTTGTACAGGGATGGTGTACACCCTATTTCTCACTTTGTATGAGTTATTCGGGGACGTAGATATTCACAGGTCATCCAGTTCACCGACTCGGTTTAGTGGTGATGGCGTCATGCGCGCGCTCATGTGCTTGTCACACCGTCCACGGACAATGGACGCATGACGACGGACGGAAGGCTCATCGAGAACCCCATCCCGCAAGGCGGCGAAGTGGCACTGCCGCGCGGAACGGTGGTGCACTCCACGCATCCCTCCAGGTACGCGTACCTCACGACGCGTCGGCAGGTGGTCACTGTGCGCTACGCCGATCCTGGGTACTGGCTCGGTAACCGCGTGAAGCTTCCGCAGGTTGAGTGGGTCGGCGCGGACGGCTACCACCGCAACGCCCAGTTGACCCCGAACCTGTTGCGGGAGAACGGCGTCGAGATGGTTACACCGCTTGGTGACACCGACGAATGGAAGGTGGACTCGTGATTCCTGCTCCCCTTGTCGATCAGCTCATTGTCGCCCTCGCCCGCTGGGACGGGCGGGGTCCGACCCACGATGACGCTGAGCACGCGGGTAAGGAACTGGCGGCGGCGGTGTTCACGCTGCTGCGATGGGACTCCGAAAGCGGGGCGTCAGAGGGGTGAATAGCGGAGCTGAAAGCAGCGGGCTAGCGTGAGCTGCGCCGCCCTGGTCCGCTCTCCTGATCAGGGCGGCGCGCGGACGTGGGATCAGACGAATTTGTGAGACACACGTCGTGATGGACTGGGCACGGCGTGGTGTCCCCCATACGCTCAGACGGTGCCGCCAACACTAAAGCAACAGGTGGATGAGCTTCTCCAGAAGATCACCGATGTCATCGACGGTACCGAGACAATCAAGGGCAGGAGGGTGTCCACCGAGCAGCGGGAACAGTTGCTAACCACCGCGAGCAATCTCAAGCGCGCCCTGGATGCCACCGTGTACCCGAAGCCGTTACCGCCCGCCGTCTTCGACCCATCGGACACGCGGTTGTTCGGGCGCTTCGCCTCCATCGCCCTCGTCGCGCAGGATCGGATAGCCCTCGACGCTGTGGACCCTGTATATGGCTCGGGCGTCTACGCCCTTTACTACCTGGGTGACTACCCCGAATACGCACCCGTCGCGAACACCGAAACCCCGCTCTACGTCGGCAAGGCGCAACCGAAGGAAGGCGCGGTCCTGACCGTCGAACAGGGAACAGCCGTCACCGCGCGGCTGGGTGAACACAAACGGTCCATCACGAACGCTGTGAATCTCAACATCGCGGACTTCGAGTGCCGTTACCTGGTGATTGCGGCGGGGTGGGAAGCGCCCGCTGAACTCGAACTCATCCGATACTTCTGTCCCGTCTGGAACGAGGGCATCGGTCCCGTCCACGGGTTAGGCAAGCACGGAGACAGCGCGACAACGAGAGCGAACCGTCGATCCCCTTGGGACACCCTGCATCCTGGACGTGGTTGGGCAGCAAGCACGGCAAAGGACCAGTTGACCGTCTCCCAGATCAAGGCACAGGTCGGGCAGCACTTCCAAGCACATCCGTCCGTGAAGACGCGCCAGGACGTGATCGACGCCTACGTGAAGACGCTCGCAACGCCACCGTGATGCTAGAAGCCGATGACCCCCGACATGGGACACCGAACGGTTACGGCAACCTCGGCTGCCGCTGCGATAGGTGTCGCGCCGCGAACGCCGCTATCCGTCGCGCGTACATCGCTCGTGTCCGCGCCGAGGGACGGATGCTCGGGGAACACGGCTCGGAAGTCGCCTACGACAGTGGATGCCGCTGCATCGAGTGTCGAAGTAACCACAACGCGAGAGCCAAGGAGAGGGACACCGCTCGGAAGCGGTGATCACACCTGGTAGCGCTGTACCAGATACTCCGTAACGTCAGCGGCGATGTCGTCGGCAGACTCGGGGCGCTCAGGAAATAACGGTGCCCACGGACGACCAGGATGCAGGGTGTCCCAACGCGAACGCACTCCAGCACGGCGACCCGCTCCAGGATCGTGGTTCCCGAATCCGTCCACCATGACGTTCCATACGGGTGCGAACCGCGAAATGACCACGCTCTCACCGAGTGGAATCCAGATCGGCTCGACCACCAGCCAGCGACAGGTGAAATCCGCGATGTCGAGGTTCGTCGCTTGGGTGACGCTTCGGGCGTGCTCGCCCAGCCGACCAGACAGTGCCCGTGACTTGGTGCCGTGCTCGACCGCCACGCCCTTGCGCCCGCCCTTCGGGACCGCCTTCCCAACGTAGATGGGGACGGCGGTGTCGTAGACAGTGGCGGTCGTCAACAGCGAATACATCGGCAAGGTGCCGCCATAGTAAATGGCGTAGACACCCGCGCCGTAAAACTGCGGTACGCCCCCAAGTGGGGTCGGATCGGTGGTGAGTAGGGCATTGGCGGTGCTGACCGCGAGATTCTCCATGTCGAGCGGATTGAATGGTCCACTCACGCCGTCGCCCGCCGCGACGACTTGCGGGCGGTCTTGCGCTGGTCCGCCGTCTCCCGCACCGACGCGACCGCCAGGTGCTCGGCGACGGACGCCCCGACCTTCTGCGCCAGCAGCACGGGCACCGCGTTACCGAGCTGCCGCATCGCCTCGGTCCACGCGCCGTGCAACTCATAACGCTCGGGGAAGGTCTGCAACCGCGCAGCCTCTCGCACGGTGAAGTACCGCACCGACCCATCGGGGCGAAGCAGCATGTTCTCCCCACCAGGTACACCGTGATCGCCCGCTTTGAGCGCCTTGGCGGGCAGGTCAATTGGGCTTCCCGTGTGTCCAGGTGGGTAGGAGCGTGCACCCGGCTGTAACACATGATTGAGGTACTTGCGGCTGCCGTTGCGGGTCGGTTCAGGAAGCCCCAGCAATGCGTCGCGCACCGTGCGCCACGGACGGAGCGCATGTTCCAGTTCCGCCGAGGCTTGAGCCGCGCGCAACGTCGAAGGACGCGCCTCGGGGCGGTTCTTCTTGGCGACCTTGTGGCGGTCCCAGTAGTCACCCGTCACCCACTGGGAGTGCATCAGCGCCGCGCGGGAATGGCTCGGATCGGGGAACGACCACTCGGCGGGAACGTCACTACGGAACCCGATGAAGAACACCCGCCACCGCTGCTGAGGCACTCCGTAATCAGCGGCATTGACGAGGGTGGGCACAACCTTGTACGTCAGCTCACCCGTGCCAGCGGCGGTGTGCTCACGCTGGAGACGGTGCAAATGGTCGAGCCACAGCTCACCGTCACGGCTGCCGATTTCGGGGTGTTCGAGACGCAACTTGATGTACTCGAAGTAGTTGGAGAACGCGGCGCGGGTCAGTCCTCGAACGTTCTCAACTATGAAGGCTCGGGGTCGGAGCTGGCGGATCACCTCAGCGGTCGCGGGGAACATGTCGCGCGGGTCGTCAGCCATCCGTGATTTACCACCGATGCTGAACGGTTGGCATGGGGGTCCGCCGACCAGAACGTCTACCGCCCCCTCGACGGAGGACCAGTCCACATCCCGAACGTCGCCCTCGATGACCTCCCAATCGCGGACCAACGGGTAGTCGGTGGCTTTGTTCTCGCGGATGGTGTCACACGCCCAGCGGTCCCACTCGACCACTGTGGTCGCGTTCAGTCCAGCGATCTCACAACCAAGGGCAAGCCCGCCAGCGCCAGCGAACAACTCGACGGATCGCACGGCTCAGACCCTAGCGGTACCCACCCACAAATATCGTGAGGCGGGGCGGAGTCGTTCCAGGTTATTCCAGGTCACTCCAGGTCACTCCAGGTCGTCGCAGGTCGCTGCGGGTCGGCGTACCGTCACCGTGTGCCATCGGAGTCCTGGGCGTCGTCACCCGCCGTCCGCGAGGTCATGAAGGCGAACAAGGGGCGGGACACCGCGCCCGAGATGGCGCTGCGCCGTGCCCTGCACGCATCGGGTCTGCGGTATCGGGTGAACACCCGACCGCTTCCAGGGTCACGGATGACCGTGGATGTGACCTTCAGCCGTGCCCGCGTCGCCGTCGAAATGCGCGGTTGCTTCTGGCATGGATGCCCCGAGCACCACCGCCCGTCGCGGCGCAACGCTGAATTCTGGTCAACGAAAATCGCGGACAACATCAAACGCGACGAGGTGAAGCGGGCGGCGCTCGAAGCGAACGGGTGGGAACTCATCGTGGTGTGGGAGCACGACGACATTACCGAAGCGGTCGAGCGGATAGGTGAACGTGTCAGACGATAGGGAACTACGTCTGCGCGCTAGGAACCCTGCTTGAGTCTCGGCTCCAGTCCCGTCGCCTCACGGAAGCCCTTCTCAGTTGAGCACTTCTTGATCAGCCACTTCGCACATGCCTCGGTGTAGAGGTAGTCACCGTGGGCGGTGTCATAGACGCACCACTCGGATTTCGTGTTCTTTGGGTCCACGTCCCCTGCGGGCGGCCTGACCCCATGCTTCCTCCAGAAGCAGGACATCTCGTACGGTCTGAAACGGAACAGGATAGCGTCCTCGACGCGCTGCGCGATTTGCCCTGGCTTGAGTTTGTCGGCGTTGGCGACAGATTGTGTTTTGGTCTTGGTGATCACGAGACCGCCCTGGGCAGCGATCTCCTCCGCAGCTTTCTTCTGTTCGGGAGACAGGTTGTTGTAGTTGACGAATTGAAGCGACAGGTCGCCCTTGCGGTTTCCACTCTCCAACAGCACGGTAAGCCGCATACAGTACCGAGGGTCGCGTGAGACCCCTTCGTCAAGACCTGCGTCGTATTCGGCGAGGAACGTATGCAGGTCTTTCGGCAGGGTCTTGGTCAGCTTCAGCAGGTCACTCTTCCCCTGGTCGGTGAACCCGCCAATGAACACGGGGAAGTGCAGTCGGTGGGCGAGAGAATGCTTCTGCCCCGCGAAATCGGTGATGAACTCCTCGTAGTTCAAGAGCATCGAGTGGCACTCACCGTTGACGACAGTTCGCAGCGCCTCGTCGGTGCCCGTGTGGCGGTGTTCGATCTTGTTGCGCAGCGCAATGAAGAACTCCAGATTCGCGCGCACGGCGGAATTACTCTGCGGGTACTCCTGCTTGACGAACCACTCCAACGGCTGCGACATCCGCTCACCGTTGATCTGCTTGTAGCGGCGGGGACGCTCACTGAGCCGCACGTGGTAGTTCTTCCCCGCGCGCAGCCACTTCGCCTGGAATGCGTACAGCCAGGCGATGTGCATGTGGATGATGAAGCCTTCGAGCGCCCGATCCCGACTGGGGTCATTGAAGAGGCTCACTGCCAGAAGCGCCTCCTGCTGGGAAGCGCGTAGGAGCAGTTCCCAACGTTTCGGTCGCGCCATGGCCAAACGTTAGCCGTAGGCTCCGACCAACCGCATTGCCCCACGCCGCTCCTGTCATCGAGGCCGGAAGATCGCCTGGTAGCGCCCCTGATGGGGGGGCGAGAAGCTGCTGTGAGCCTTTAGCCCACCTCGTCGTGCTCCTGCTGATTGCTACGGTGGTGCAGGTCCGCCTCCTGGCGCTCCAAGAACTCCTCGTAGTCACGCTGCGCTTCCTCGTCCTCGTCAGCGCGTTCGCGAGCAAGCCACCTACGCCGCTGTCGCTCGCGGACTCGACGGTCATAGGCATCACGGTCGGTCGTCCACAGCTCGACCATCTCCAGGCACTCCGCGCAGGCGTCATCCTCACCGGTGTCGAACGACAACGGGAAAATCAGCCGCACGTTGCGACCGCACGCCGCCTCTTCGGGGAAGAACTCTAGGAACAGTTCCTCGTGCGCCTTCGTATATTTGCGCCGCTCTTTTCGCCGCCACGGGCTCTTCGTTGCATCGAGCAGCACGGCATGAATCGGTCCGAGGTCATCGGGTACGGCGGGATAACACCCGAATCGGTCCTCCGTGATCTCGTAGCGGGCGGCTGCGGCGCGGGAGTCGGGAACTTTCATTTCTCTACTGTGCACCGCGACACCGACAACGTTGGGGAGCTACGCACCAACATCTTGTCGGACCGACGTGGCACCCTGCCCGCGTAGACGGACCAACGGGAGGTAGCGATGTCGTGGTACCTGGAGCAGCTCTACTCCACCCAGTTCGAGCGAATGCTCAAGCGGTGGCGCGAGGACAACGCGGACGCTGAACCCGATGACGAGACGCTCAAGCGGCTGCGGACACAAGCGCGGATGATCGTGGACGACATTGACAGCTCTCAGCGCGCCGAGGTAATCGGCAGCCTGTACTCGGACGACGGTTAGCCTCGGCAGCCACCAGACTGGCAACTCTGGCAACTTCGCTGGCAACTTTCGAGGGTGCTCGCGAAAGCACCACCGCAGGTCATACCCTAGATCCTGCAATTCTGGCAGTTCTGGCAAGTGTTTATCGTGGTGGTAAGCAGTTTAAGTGTTATAGAGATATAAGGAATATCCCCTATGGGAGTTTCTGGGAGACCCCCGTTTTTTGCCTGTTTTACGTTTGCGCAGGTCAAGTGCCCCAAAAGTTGCCAGTCCGTATATAACGTACATATGCCATATGACATACATGCGCTATATAACATACAAACGCAATGAATCCGATGATCTGCCTCTGCATGGCGCGCCGCCCGAAGTCGCGGTAGGAATTGCCCTATGTGACCGATATCACAAACAATGTTCTCGGTCCACTTACGCCTTTGCTGTGTTGACTCCGTACAGGGATGATGTACACGAATATCTAGCTGGGGATTCATCGTCCCGTGCGCCCCAATAGCTCGTTAACCAGGTAGTTAGTAGTGTTCATATAGCGTTAGCGCATACGGTTATTTGACGCAAGCAGGGGTGCACAAGATTGCATTTCTGGGGTTACAGTATTAGCTATGCAGAGCGCGACCGTTCGAGAACTACCATTCTTGACTATCACTGAAGCCGCACGGCGGAACGGCGTTAGCCGCCCGACGGTAGTTCAGGCAATCGACGCTGGACGGCTTCCTGTTTACATCACTGTTTCGGAGCATGACGGAAACCCCGCACGGTTAGTACGCCCTGAGGACGTAGATCGCCTATGGGGAATTCGGAAGTACCCGATTAAGCCACTTGACGACGACGAACTAAAAGACGCCGTGAGCACCGCAATAGGTGTAAGTGAAGAGTCCGACACGCCTCTAGTGGACGCCTGACCAAAGAAAGGAAAAGAGCGGGTCTTCGCTGCGAAACGAAATAGACCCGCTCTTTAGGAGAAGCTGATATGAGCTTAACACGAATTGGTGACGGGGAAGAATTCGACCCGTACGCGGATGTCCCACCTCCCACCGTGCCCCCGTACGATGCCGCCGAGCCAGAAGACATCTACGGCGGAAGTGTGTCCGAGGTTGCCGACGACGCCGAGAGCCCCGAAGACCCCGACCTGACGGCCGAGCTGCCTGGCGTCGAGTTGACTCCCGCGCACCTGACGTATCTGCTGGACGGAGGCTTCACCGAGGACTACCTAGACCTACCGCACGTAGCCCCGCTCATCCGCTCATTCAACTCGTGGGAGCACATCCCCGAAGCCCGTCGCTTCGCCATCGACCACACCCACGAGCCCACGGGAATCTGGTTCGGGCACCGTGACCCGAAGACGGACAAAATCTCCTGGCAGCTCCGCCCCGACCACCCGACCGTCGGTGACGACGGGCGACCGAAGAAGTACACGTTTCGTAAAGGCTCAGGCTCCCCAGTCGGGTTGGTGTCCGCTCCGCTCGCCGTCCCGCCCGTCAACCACACCGTCCTCATCATCGAGGGAACCAAGCAAGCGCGAGCGGTCGCCGCCGCCCTGGCGCACGACCCGTCGTACGTCGTGGTGTGCATCCCCGGCTGCCAGAACGGGGTCACGAACGGGAGGTTGCAGGACGGGATATCTCACGTCGCTAAAGGCGCGAAGCAGGTCATCATCGTTCCCGACGCCGACGCTGCCACCAACACCTACGTCTACGACGCGATGGATCGCCTCGGCAAGGCGATCCGCGCACGGATGAACGGACGCCGCAATTGTGTGCGGTTCGCACAGCTCGTCGGGGCGAAGGGACTGACGGACGGCATTGACGATGTGCTGGCGGAACTACCCGCGCTGGAACGACCCGCATACCTGACCGAACTCATCGACAACGCTATCCCCGCGCCCGCCGACGTGCGCCCGAAGAAGCGCCCACGGGGCGAGGACGCCGACGAGCCCATGTACTTTCACCCGTTCGCGGGCGGGCTTCGCACCAAGGCGTGCGCCGAGGCGATTCTAGACGCCGCGAACTACGCAATCGACTCCGAAAGCGGTGTGTTGTACCGCTGGAGCGTCCTCACGGGGCTCTACGAGCCTGACCGCAACGCTGGGTCACAACGCGGGTCCGCGTTCGTCTCCGACAACCTCTGCGACCTGTTGGGCGACGACTACCGCTCCACGTTCATCTCGTCGGTCGAGGAAATGGTGCGAGCGCGGCTCATCGCGGACGGACGGATCATCCCCGAAGTGCCCGACACCAACGGGTCACTACCCGTCAACAACGGCCTGCTGGACATGGAAACTGGACGGCTGGTCCCGTACAGCCCAGAAGTGTTCGTGACCGCGAAGCTCAACGTGGACTTCGACCCCGACGCGGAATGCCTGGAATTCGACGCCTGGCTCCCAGAGGCAACGTCGCTGTCCGATGGAACCAATCAAGCTGCCATCGTCCTCGATGCCATGTCCGCACTGTTGGACACCGCATCAGGACGCCGCGCACCTGACATCGCCCCGTACTTATACGGGGCACCACGGGCGGGAAAAGGCACGCTCGGCAACGACATCATCGGCACGCTGATTCCACCTCAATTTCAGACCGCGATGTCACTGTCGGAGATGGCTGCCGACCGCCCCGTGCAGAACGCGAGCCTGTACCGCATGTTGGTCAACATCAGCGGCGAGACCCGCGATGAGTTCGTTGCCGACACTTCAGTGATGAAGCGTGTCCTTGGTGGCGATCTCATCACCGCTGAGCTGAAGTACGGAAAGTTGTGGCGGTTCCGCAACCGCGCGTTCTGCATCTTCATGGGCAACGACCTACCTCACGTTTCCGACACCACAGGCGGCTTCACCGCACGACTGGTACCGATCCGTTTCACGAAATCAAATGTGGGGCAGGAGGATCGTGGCATCGGTATGCGTCTTCGCGCGGAACTGCCAGGAATTCTGAATCGGCTCATCGAGGCGTGGAAGGCGCGGCAGTCTCGCGGCGGCACCTTCCTACCTCCCGCTGCCGAGGCGACCCGTGCTTTCGCCGAGGCGACCAACCCCGTTTCAGAGTTCATGTCTGAGCGTGTCGGTGTCGCCCCCGAGGCGGCGTGGTCGGGTACAGGAACCGTCACCACCGAATGGGGAACCACCAAGACCGACCTGTACGCCGAGTACACCGCTCACGCGCTGAGTGTCGGGCGTAAGCCGATGGCACGGAAACGGTTCTTGGACGCCATCACCCGCGCACCGTTCAACGTCCGTGAGGGGCGCACGTCCGATGGGCGGCGAGTCTTCGGGTGCAAACTGCTACCCGTCGAGGAATCCCACGTCATCGGCGGCACCAACGGCACCCTCACTATCCCGCCACCAACACCCCCCACGGGCGGTGGAACGCTGCCCTTCTCAGCGATGCTGAAAGCCGCCGCCCACAACGAATCTGCCGAGGCTGAAGCCGAAGGCGACGACGACGACAAGGACGACAACGGGGGCGGCTCACCCATCACCCCAGACCCAACCCCGACGGTGCCGCCAACAGCGACCTCCGAGTCAATCGTCAATCCGTTTGCCGTACTAGCACATACGACACCAGAAGCAGCGTCCGCAACGCCCACGGACGCAACGCCCACGGGCAGTAACGGTGGTAGCGGTCGCGATCACCCCGCCCTGGCGCGAATGAGCGTGGAGTTCTGGCGCATCGTGGACGAGCGCGGCGTGGTAGTCCCGAAGCCGACCCTCACGCTCGCTTCCGACAACCAGTTCGCGGAGTGGGGAGCACGTCAGCAGTACAGCGGTGCGGTACGACGACTCTCACCTGTCGTGACCCTCGCTGAGTTGGCGGCGTCTCTACACCTGCCCCCCGAGATGGCGCGTGCTTATTTGCGGGCGGCTAACCCGATCCTGAAGGACTGTGGGGTGACTCTGCTGGAGCGCCGTCTCACCACCGACGGAGACCTGACGAGCGTGGATAGTTACACGGGCACCTTTATCAAGAAGACCGACAAGAACGCGGTATCGGCGCAGGTTGGTCGCGCCAAGCGGGAGTTGACGCAACTCAAACGGGACAAGGGCGTTGAGCCCGCAGCGGTGCGAGCCGCCGAGCAGCGTTACGCCGCGTTGTCCGAGCACCTGTCTGAGATGAAGAAGGTGTCCGAGTACCTGCCTGTTGAGCGCCAGGCGTTCGTCATCGTCCGCAACCCCGAATTCGCAGCCACAAAGGAGAACTGACCATGCACGTCAAGGAAGACCGCAAGGCACCCGTCCGTTCGGTGCTCTACGTCAGGAAGGGGGAAGACCCGACGCCAGCCGTGGAGGCATTGGCGCGTTCGTTGAAGCCTGGCGAGTTCATCGCTTTCGATGTCGAGACGAACGCTCTATGGGCATCCGACCCGCGCGCCAGACTGACTAGCATTCAAGTGGGTAGCAAGTATGTCGCGGTTCTGCTGGACCCAACAGACACCGAACACGTCAACGCTGCCCGTAAGACGCTGAACGACATGCGGTTCCGCCTGACCGCGCACAACGCGGGATTCGATATCCTCTACCTGACCCGCGCGGGTGTATTCGACACCATCGCGGATGGTTGGGGACGGACCACCGACACCATCATCTTGGCGCGATTATTGTCCAGCGGTGAGCGTATCGGCGTAGGACTCAAGGAGCAGACCGCCACCTGGTGTGGGGAAGCCGCCGTGTCCAAGGACGCCAAGGAAGCGCTCCAAGCCGTACAGAAGCAGATGGGCACCAAGGGTGTTGGCTCGGGCAACTGGAGCGTATACAAGACCGTGACAGTGAACCCCGACGGGGCGCTCACGGGCGATCCCGAACAGGGGAACACGTGGGCGCTGATTCCGAGGGACAACAAGGCGTTTGTGGACTACTGCGCCGCCGACGTGTTCGACTCTGCGCTACTGGCTGAGACCTTGGACCCCATCGTTCGAGGGCTCTGGGCGGAGCGCGTGGAAGCCGAGCACCGTATCCATCGAATCGTGTGCGAGATGTCTTACCGTGGCGTCAAGTTCGACAACAACGCCGCTGTCGAGTGCTTCGCGGACGCCATCGCACGCCGCGACAAAGCGCAGGCGGACCTACTCGCACTTGGTGTGGATATGACGTACTCCCCGCCGAAGAAGTCGAAGAAGCTCGCCCAGGCTGAGCGGGAAACGGACGCCGAAGACACCGACGAGCAAGACTCACGCGAACGGTTGATTGCCGACGCCATCCGTGCCGAGGGCGTCAAGGTGCCGACTAAGACCACCAAGGACGGCAAGCGCGCCCCGACGTTGGACAAGTCGTCGCTGAAGAAGTACGCCGTTGAAGGCTCGAAGATCGCACCGCTGTACCGCGAATGGGGCAGGGCGGACAAGGAGATCGGCACGTACCTGACGCCATACCTCAAGTTGCGAGCTGACCGCATCCACGCCGACATCCAAGCGGGTGCGGCGCGGACGGGTCGTATGACCTGCTCACAACCGAACGCGCAGAACGTGCCCGCGTCGGTGAAGGCGTGTTACACCGCTGATACAGGCTTCGTGTTCCTGTCGGTGGACTTCTCATCCGTCGAAATGCGCGTTGCGGCGGGCATGACGGGCGACCCCGAGCTGGTGAAGATGTACACGGAGCCGCTACCAGCGAGCCCGACCGAGCGGCAAATTCGGGAGCGTGACCCATATTGGCAGATCGCCTGGCAGGTTTGGGGAGACACCGCCACCGAGAAAGACCGCAAGCTCGCCAAAATCGTCGTGCTGGCGAACATGTATGGCGGAGGCGCGGAGCAGATCGCATCTCAGGTGGACGTTTCGGTGCAACTCGCGCAGAGCGTACTCGACGGATACCGCAAGCGCTTTCCGAAACTCGGCAAGTGGTTCACCGATAACGTCAAGCCTGGAGTCGAAGCTGGCGAGCCGTTCTGGACGTTACCGAGTGGACGCTTCCAATCCACCGACCCGAGCCGCGCCTGGGCGGGACTGAACCTCATGATCCAGGGCTACGCACGAGACCTGCTGCTCGACGCCATCTTCCGTGTCGAGGACGCGGGCATGGGCGAGTTCATGCTGCTGCCCATCCACGACGAGATTCTTCTCCAGGTTCCCGAGGGGGAAGCCGACGCCTACGCCGAGCGGGTGGTGAAAGCGATGGAGACCGTCTACAACGGCGTGCCCATCACCGCCGAAGCCAAGGTGCTCGGCACCTCATGGATGGAGAAGACCGACGTGAAGAAGCCTGCGGGTACATCTGTGCCCGAGGAAATCAACAACAAGGAGAAGTGAGATGAACGATGTCTGCGAACCCTACGATGCAAAGAGCGCACGTGCCGACGCAAAGCGCCTACGTACGGTGTCCCCCGACCAGGACACTCTCAGTGCGATTCAGGACCGCTTGGCAGCGACCGAAGGCACCCGACGCCCTGACCTTGACCCCGAGTATCCCGACATGTCAGAAGCGTTGCGCTACCTGAACAAAGCTCTCCACACCAATGACACCAGCCTGCTGGAGCAAGTCGCGCAGGAGATGGACGCCGCTGCCGCCGATCTTGATGCGTGGTTCAGCAATGAGACCGCGCCGAAGCGCCGCGCAACGCGCAAACCCTCGAAGTCACGTCCTATCCGAGACGCTGACGAAATCTGGAAGCACGACTAGCGATGATCACAGTCCTCTCCCCGTGCCCCACCACACAACGACGTGTGGCATGGGGAGGGCTAGCTCTTGCCTATGACCCGAGTGTGTGTGCGGTATGTGCATTTCCGTCCGCGTCTCCTACTGCGATCATCCCGGCCGACCTGGCGGGCGGCATGTACAAACACGAAAGCAATGCTGCGCCACTGTGCCCTACATGCCACAAACGTTGGGCACACGCGGATGGAACGACCAAACTGCTCGCTGCCGCGCTGCTGGTTCGGGGTTACCCAGCTGTCCCGTTTCGCAACGGCGGGGAATGGATCGAGTACCCGTCTGCTATTTCTCTACGACTACGCGACGGGCTGACTTGCCGCGTCTGCGAGACCCCAAACCGCCGAACCCAAGGCGGGCACATCGTGAGTCGATACGAAGCCGAACGCTGGGGCTTGGAGCGGTCAACGTACGACGACAGCACCAACGTGATTGTGATGTGCGAAGGCTGCAACACGCGTATCGGCTGGCATTCCCCGCCGTTGCACCTGGGGCTGAGGTACCTGCTGAAGCCTTGGATCGAAACCAATCACAACGACACGAAGGAGCACGAACGATGACCACCCCAACCGAAGTTGCCTCCTACTTGGGCACCATGACCGAACTGCTGGAGGCGCAGGGAATGCCATTCCCTGACGCCGCCGTGCAAGCGATCAACGACGCTCGCGTTGATCCCGACGCCCCTGTCATCGACTCCGCCGCCGTACGTGCTTTCTGCACGATGGCGATGGCGGAGTGGCGAAAGCGCGGAGCCACGGGCGACACCTACCTGCGTCTGCTGGATCGCCTGGGAGCTTTCGTCATCGCCATCTAGCCGCCCGTCCCCGTACACCATCCCTGTACATGTAAGTCCTGTACGATGGTGTATAGTCGATGTATGAGCACGCCTAAACGAGCACGCCGCGCGCGTCCCCCACGTCTGCCCAAGCACGAATCGCCGAAATCACCGTTTCAACTCGGACCAGACCAGAACGAAGACCTCATGCACGGGCTCAATCCCGCACTGGCCGTCGAAGCCACCGTCGTCGCCGTTCACGCTGCGAACGGTGACGACACCCTGGAGAGCCTGACGTTGGCGATCTTGCGCGGATCGACCGAGAGCGTGGTCGCGGACTTGCTCGACGACCTTGGCTATGACGCTGAACACCGCGAGACCGTTCGCTTGCTCAAGACCTACGGCGACCTTCGCACGGCGGACTCCGCTGTCCATGACCGATCCGCTGCGTGGTTGTCGGCACTGACGCAAGGAGGCGTTCTGTGACTGACGAACTGACGGGCAAGCGCTTAGCCGAACTTCGGCGGCAAGCGGGGCTGAGCCAACAGAAACAGGCGGACGCGATGGGTGTACAGCCGTCGATGGTGAGCCGAATCGAGCGACAGAAAACCTGGATGTCGAGCACGCTAGAGCGCTACCTGTCGGCGTTAGGCGGCACCACCACATTGACGGTACGCGGCGGTACCGTGCGGATTAGATGGACCGCTGACGACGGGGACAAGGACAGGGACGATGGCTAAGAAGACGACCGCCGATGCGGCGCTGGAAGCGCATCTTGAGGAGATCGACGCCGACCGCGCCCATGCCCGTCGCTTCTTTTGGACATGGCTGGTAGCGGCGACGTTCCTGACATTGCTTGGTAACGCGGGGCACGCGCTGCTGCCCGCCGATCTGCCCAAGCAAGTCCGCCTGGCGGTGGCGTTGACGCCGCCGCTGATTGCGCTGATTGCGATTCACGGTGTGACGGTTCTTGCCCGTGTCGGCGCGGGTACGCGCTCAAGCGGTACGGCGAAATGGACGTTTCGCGCTGCCGTCGCGGCGACGTTGATCCTGGCAATTGACGCGGCTGTCATTTCGTTCAATGGCTTGAACGGGCTGGCGTTGGCGAGCGGTCTGAGTCCACGAATGGCGCTGCTGTTCCCGTTGGCAATCGACGCTGGTATCGCGCTGGCGACCTTGGCTATCTACCACCTACGTCCCGCATCCGCCGCTGACATCCGCGCTGCGCGGGAGAAGGCGCAAGCCGAGCGGGAGGCTGCCGAAGCCGCCAAGCGCGCCGATTGGGAACGCGCCGTCAAGACCCGTCCAACTTCCGCCGAGGTGGCGGACGCCAAGGCTGACACCGCCGCAATGCGCCGCCAGGCGAGTGCGCCAACCCCCGCGCCAACTCCTCCGCGCGCTGCTGAGTCGCGCGCCGAATTCGCGCCTGTGAGCGCCGTCGAGCCGAGTGCCGAACACCTGCGCCTGGCGCACGAGCTGGTCGAGCTGCGCGCCACGAGCGCCGAGCCGAGCGCCGTTGCGATGGCGCTCGCGCTGGAGGAACGCGCCACCAAACGCGCTGACATCACGCGCGCGACAGGAATCCAAAAAGATGCCTTGCGCCGCCTGATCGCGCGCGCCGACGAGGTGCGCGATGGCGCTGAGCCCGCACGTGAGTCCCTGCACGCGGTGATCTGACCTATCCACTGCTGCCGTTCACTAATCGCCGCTCTAGGCGTTCACGGACGTTCTCCTGATTCCCTATAGCTGTTACATACGCCTGTGCCTGGGAACGCAAGCAGGGCAGCTAATTGAGACCACTCTCTTCTTCTGAAACCTAGCTGTGAACTGCGCATTTAAGGCATTCGCTGTAAGTACACCAACCCTGTACGCGGTGTTACGACCTGCGTTACGGGTTTTCGCGATTTCGTTCAATAGCACGGTCACATAGCTGTACATAAGTCCGTTCACGGCTTCGTTAACTTTGTCTGGTAACATGCCTAATAAGAGCGCGTAACCGACGTTCACTAACGAGGAGAGTCAGGGCATGGACACATTCGTTTTGCCGACAGGGAACGGCACAAAAGACCGTGACCTGGCATTTCGTCTTGACCACGATCTTCCCTGGTTGGCTTTATCGCGGGTGATTACCACCGATGGCGCGCTGTACGCCTCTGGTTTCACCCCGCTCATGTACGCCCTTGGCGCACGAGCCCGCGCCGTCATCGTGGCGCATGTACCCAGCGCGGGATGGGTGAAATTGAGCAAAGACGCGATCACCTGGGGCGCGACGGCGCGGGATGTCCGCGCCAAAGACGCGCGGGTCTTGATCAAGCGCGCCGACATGCCGCTTGGATTCGATGACACCGATCTGACGGTGGTACTTGCCCATCCCGGCGCAGACACCGTTAGCGTTCTGGCTGGTTCTGAATCCCCAAAGCTGGGCATCGACGGCTCGGTGGCGAAATATGGAATGAGCGTTATTGACGCCTGGCGGGCGATGCCGAGTGGCGAGCGGGTTGGCTTGATCCAACGCGCGGATTTCACAAGCCGTGGGGCTGACTTGCTAGCTGCCCATGATCGCCGCCGACGCGACGAGCTGACAGCGGGCATCGAGACGCTGCGGATACCTGACATCGACCCCGATCTACTGGTGCAGGAGTTGGTGGATCAGATTGAAAAAGCGGACGCCCTTCTACCCGTTCTGAACGACTAACTCGCCATTTCTGGCTATCTGGGCTGCTTTCTGGTTGTGATCTACAACACACCTAATTAGCCATTTGGTACACGACGGTACCTATTCGCGCTGGTTAAACCACGTGCTAATACGTCATTAACACATATGCGCTGGTCAAAGTCGAAACGGAATCCAGAAAACTCCCCCGTTACCCGTTAAACTTCCTTATATGGCGCTATCGCTGGCGCGCTAGCGCCAGCGATATAGCTCTTATATAGGGGCTCGATTTCGGGCTTGGTCGGCAAACGAGGAGATAGAGATGGCTTACCCGCCATTACCGCCACTGGCACCGCTTGCGCGGTCAGGCGATGCTCCCATTTCCGCAGCGGGCGGGGTTGTTCTTTTCGGTGTCGAGGACTCTGGCAAGACCTCCGCCATTTTGGATTGGCTGTCCTGGCGTGCGAAGTACGAGTTGAGCCTCACGTACTCATTCATCGGAGGCGACGAGCCCATAGACGCCACCCGCGTCGCGCTCAACGCAGCCGTTCAAGAACTACGTAAGCGAGAGAGCACGGGCTGGACGCCGCCCTCGACGCTGATCATCGACGGCGCGGACGACCTGATCACCGATCCCGAGATCGCCACCGCCGTCAACACGCTGTTCGCCCGTGCAGGGGACGTGAACATGAACGTGACCCTGAGCGCCCGCGACCCGTATTCGATCCCCGTCGAGATCACTGAACTCGCCGCTATCCGCGTGTGCCTTCGCGCCGCCGACCGCGATTACGCACGGGCAGCCCTTGGTGCTAGCCCGAGCGACGCGCAGATCGACGGGCTGACCGATGCCGACTTCGGGACTTACGTCATCACGAACGGAACCGATGCCCACGAATGCATGACCTCCTCTATCTCCCTACCCGCTCTGGACGACCCCATAGGAGACCGCCGAGATGGCTGGACGCAGATGGAGTTCGACTTCGAGATCGAGACCTGGATCGACCGCGTACCCGAGGTCTGGACACCGACTACTCAAGGAGGAAGCAAGAAATGACCGCATCAAAGATCGACCTGACTAGTGCCGCCCTCGGTGCAGCCGTCGCGACCGCCGTCATCGGTGCCGCCGCCGCAGTCAAAGTGCTCAAGGGATGTGCGCGGAAGACGGCTACTCCCGTGCCGCACGTAATTGTGAACGAGCGCGAGACCTGGAGTCCGCCCGCCGAGGCAGGCCCAGCCTTGGAACTCCGCCCGAACTACAACCCGCTTCTTGACCCCAGCGTGTCCACTGTCCTCGTTGGTGGAACGTCAGGATTCGGTAAGACCTACGCCGTCCAGAACTGGCTCAAGGAGGTTCCCGCCGATCCACAGACCAAGGTCGTCGTCATCGACGGGAAGGCGGGGCACGACTGGGATGGCATCCAGGGTGTGAACCTCACCGCTGATGGCAATTTCGAGTCGGCGTTGCTGGTCGTCAAAGGCGTCCATTATGCGATGACTGAGCGCTTGGAGCTGGGAACGGCGAACCTCCCTCCCGCCATCTTGGTCATTGATGAGACGAGTGCCTTAACTCCATTCGTGGGACGGGCTAAAGACGCGCGTAGACACTTGACCGTTTTCTGGGACAGGATCGAAGACCTCGTACGGAGAGGGCGCGCAGCCAATATCAAGGTCATCTTGATGATTCAGAGCCCTGGCGAGCACTGGGTATCGCCTGGGCTTCGGGACAGCGCGAGCGTACAGGTCGCTTTCCACCTTTCGTCCAATTCGCAGATTGTGTCCGTACTGGGCGTCCCACCCGAGCACGTGTTTGAAGCCGTCCACAAAGCTGAAAAGGGCGAGTTCGTCGTGCATGACGGGATCGACTACTTCAAGAGCAAGGTCGAGGAGGGTTAACCATGACCGCCCCAATCGACCCGACCCGCGCCGCCGAGCACCTGGAGCAGCCACTACCCCACGTGCCGCCCGCGTCCCCGTCCCCGAAGACGAAGGGCAACAAGGTCGTCACCTACGCCGCTGTGGCGGGCGTCGTCCTAGTCGGCGGTCTGGTTTTCACGCACAAGAGCGACGACACCCCGAGCGCTCCTGTGTCCCCGACAGCAGCCACACGCACGTCCTTGCTCACCACCCCACCCAAGCCTGCCGACGCGGACTTCGATTGGTCACGTCAGGTCATTCACTCCAATCCCGCGCGTATTTCGCTGGCGACAGCCCAACTCGAAATGAGGCAGTGCGAGCGGGCAGGAGCTACCACCGTTGCCGCACGCCGCGCCTGCTTGTGGGCGACTGGCGACTGGCTGTTGGGGATGCCGTGATGAACGACTTGATAAAAAACGCACCCAAGGCGCTGGCGATCATCGGCGGAGTGTGCTTGGCAGGCGCGCTGTATGTCGGATCGACCACGCACGCAGGTGGCAGCGATCCGTTGGTTACGCCGCTGGCAACCGCTGGCATCGTCGCGCTGTTGGCTGCCTTGCTGGTGGGTCTGTTCGGTGACAGCGCAGCCGCCGCGATCAAGAACCGCGCTGCACGTCCCGCATCGGTGCCGACCGCACCCGCCGTCGAGGACTACGACGCCGCCGTTGCCACACGGCAGTTCCGTCACCAACCACCACCCGTGTACACCCGCCCCGTCGATCTGTCGGGTGTACAGCCCGAGCCGCAGCCTGAGCCTGAGCCGACCGCCGAGCCACGCCCCGAACGTGAAGCTCGGCGCGCTGACTACGAAGCCGAACGTGAAGCCCGCCGTGCCGAA
>NZ_JAHCLR010000035.1 GCF_018455725.1 Mycolicibacter acidiphilus | reverse complement strand
CGTGCCGCCGAACGTGAAGCCCGCCGTGCCGCCGAACGTGAAGCCCGTTCTAGCCGTTTCGAGCAGCCGCCGACCATCCCGACCACGACCCCAAGTGGGTCTAACCCATTCACTGACTTGTTCTGAGGAAGGAGGACATGTACATGACCAAGACCGCAGCCGCAATCGCCGCCGCATTTGTCGCGCTTTCACCTGTCGTCGGGGCAATCACTGCCGCGTCGCCCGTGTCCGCGTCCCCGACCTGTGACTGGAGTCAGCCGTACGACCAACTCCAGAAGTGCTTGCACCAACAGCAGGGCACCGCGCCGCAGCCCGTCACCTTCGGACACGAGAAGAGTGCCATCGAGCGGGGATTCGACACGCTCATGGGGATGGGCGCACCTTTCGGATTCTTCATTGTGGCGTTGATCAGTTGGGGTGTTAGCGATTGGTTCAAGAAGCATGGCAAGAACGACGAGGACGAATCCGACACCGCCGCGCCGACGACCTATCACGTGCACATCAACACCAGGCCCGACTTCGAACATCAAGCTCCACCCGTGTACACGCAGCCCGTCGATCTGTCGGGTGCACAGCCCGAGTCAGACACCGACGCCGAACCGACACCAACAGGTGTCGATCCCGCTTACGCCGACGAGCTGCGACCACAGACCCCGAACGGCAACCCGTTCGAATCGCTGTTCTGAGATCAGGACACGGACATGACTACACCTAATGAACACGCACCCGTCCGTCCGTTGCCTCCGTTGGCACCGAGCACGGAACAGGAGCAGGTCTACGCCGCTCTTGGGTTGTGGAAAAACGAAGCCGACGCGTGCCAAGCGCGGCTAAAGGCGTTCGAGTTCGTGCACCCCGATTACCGCGATACCGAACAGGCGTACCTAAACGCATGGGTTGACCGAATCAACGCCGAAGACGCGCGCCTGCACGCATGGGCACGTGACCTTCACAACCGACAACTCGCCCGTGGTGTCCTTGTCCCCCAAGTCGATGGCACGTTCGCCCGAGGTGATGCACCCGCCGATCCCGTGACCGCGCAAGACCGCGCCAAGGTCATCGGCTTAGCCGCCGCGCGTCTTGGCGGGGCTGGTGCGCTGTACGGACTTCGTGCATTCCTTGACTCCAAATTCCGCACGAAGCTCGCCGTCATCGGCTTGGGTCTGATCGCTTTCGCATTCGTCATCTCGGGCACCAACCCACCCGCAGCGGCTTGGTGTGGCGGTATCGGCGGACTCCTGTTGGTGATCTGGTTCTTCTCTGCGTTGGGTGCAGACAAGCCCCAGCCCGTTGCCGCCGCGTCTGCACCTCAGGGCGGCGGTTATAGCGAGGAAGCCGAGATCGAGCGGCTCAAGGATGAGATCGCGCAACAGAACCGCCTTGCTGATCGAACCGCCGCCGAACTACAAGCCGAAGCCGACCGTGCCGCCGCTGAACGCCACGCCGAACGCCTGGCGGCTGAGCGCAACACGACCTCTGATCACGGGCGGAGGTGGTCCTGATGGCTAAGTCCGCTGATGACTACCGACGCGAATTGGAAGCCGCCCGACACAAGGTGGAACAAGCCCGACGCGACGCCGAAGCCGCTGAGCGCGCACGACTTCTGGATGAGGAGAAGGACGCCGAAAAAGAGCGCTTGACCAAGCCGATGAAGGTCTACACGGGTGCCACGTATAGCAACAAGAGCCCGATCTTGGTGTGGCACGTGCTGGCTGAGCCCCCCGCTGACCTTGACATGAAGACCCGTCGCGCAGGTCTTGGCGCGTTGCTTGCCCTCCGCCACGGCGGCGGCTCGTTCACCGCTTCCGACGCGGTGTACGGATCACTCAAAGCGCGGTTCCCGAGCATCGCTGAGGATCACCCCGAGTTCGTCCAACAGATCAAGAACGCGCTCACTGACGCATACGAGTCCTACCCCTGCCTGACCAAGCTACGCGACGACGAGTTCATGGCTGACTTGCTGGAGAAGGCGGGCGTTGCGGACGAGGACAAGACCACGAAGACCGAAGTAGGCACGTACGACAAGTACAGCCGCAGCGTGACCACGATCACCGTCCCCGAGCTGATCGAGGCGCAGATCAAGGCTGACGGACTTGTCCTTGTTTACAAACACCGTCTTGGGGACAGCGCTAAGGAGTGGGTCAAGAAGATCGACACACTCAAGAGCGCCCTTCGAGCTGGTTTGAAGATCGACACGTCCGAGTTGACGATTGACGAGGATGACGACAGCAACATCCGCTTGCGATTCCGTGACCGCGATCCGTTCAAAGGTGCTGTGATCACGAGTGGGGAGTTCGACGCCGCCAAAGGTCGGTCCCTACTTGGGATTACGAGCACTGGCGCACCCGCGTGGGTCACGTGGAACGGGTCATCGGGAATGGTTGTCGGCGGTGTCCCTGGATCGGGCAAGACCGCCTCCATGCTCCCTGTGTTCGCTGGTATGGCGGGTAAAGCCGAATTGCATGTCTTCGACGGGAAAGCGGGCTTCGACCTACTACCGCTCAAGCGGATCGCCCGCACATACGACGCCACGGGCGACATCGACGCGCCCCTTGAGGTGTTGCGCCAACTGGACGAGTTGCGTCCGAAGCGTGCCGAATACCTGTTCAAGACGTTGAAGGCGAACAACTTCTGGAACGTGCCGCTTGAGATGCGCGAGCAAATCGGTATGACACCCATCTTCGTGATCTTGGACGAGGTGCAGACGTGGTTGGACGCATCCAGCGCTATCGGCAAGGAAGAGAAGGCAATCCTTGATGAGATCAAGAAGCTCATCCGCACACTGATCCAAAAGGCGCGTTCTGTTGGAATCATCCTTGTCTTGACAACGCAGAAGCCTGACAGCACGAGCGTCCCCACGGTTATCCGTGACAACGCCGCGTTGAAGGCGGCATTCCGTGTGTCCACGCCCGAGCAGGCGATCTGTGTGCTTGGGAAGCTGCCTGAGAACGCCGACCCTACCCAAATCCCTATGGCAGCCAAAGGACGCGGGGCTATGGAGACGGACGGCTTCGGGGTTGTGCTGTTCCAGAGCGGGTACAAGGACAACAACACGCTGGATGCCGAGCTTGCGAACTCCGAGCCTGTCACTGACCAAACCGCTCTTGTTGAGTCGCTGACACACGGACACCCTGTACAACCCGCGCCGCGATTCGAGGACGCCGTTCGGGAACAGCCCGCGCCGACCGAGACGCCCGCTGAGGTAATCGTGCCGACGCCTCCACCGTTCGCCATGCCCGCTGCGCCCGCACGTGAGCAGCCGCAGCCGCAACCGAACACCAACGGCAGCAAGCCCAAGTTCGACGACGATGCACTACTTGCAGCATTAGCCGAAGCTCAAAAGCGCGGTCTGATCAAGCCGCCACAACAGTCAACGGCGGCACCCACGCCGCTGACCGAAGTACCAGCGCCCGTGTCCGCTGATATGCCCATCTACGAGGAGGAATGATCGAGATGACACAGCAGAACCCGCCGTTCGTGGCAGCCCTGAACGTCACGCCGCGCAACATCTCCGTGTCTCGCTACATCGAGGGCGAGACACCGAAGACGTTGGTGATCCCCATGCCTGAGCAGGCTGACGGCGACAAGAACATCAACGGGGTTTGTACATCCACAGCCGCGAACGCGCAGATCGTGGTGAAGAACGTAATCGCGCGTGGCACACCGACATTAGTTGTCATGTCGAAGCTGATCCTGACGGATGAGAGCAAAGACCCGAGCGGACCAAGGCGTGCCCTCCTTTGGTGGGAGATCGCCAGTGCGTTCACCGAACTGGGTATCCCGATTGCGGAGATTTCGCCGACCACCGTCCAGCAATGGCTAACGGGGCGATACAACCCTGGCATGAAGGGCTTTTCGATCACCGCAGACAACGTATGCCGAATCTGGAACGACATCCCGAAAGCGAAAGAGAACTTCGTCTATTACGTCGTCGCGCAGGCGGCAGCAGGGGCGTTCTTGTTGGGTTGGGACACACCAGTCGAGGTTTCCGATGCCCGACTTGGGTATTTCAAGAAGCGAGCGGTGTCGTTGCCGCCTGGTCTGGACGTGCCGAAGGAATCGGGTGTTTGGAAAGCCCGCAATCACGATCACCGCAACGGGAAAGACGTGTTGTCGCCCTCCGTACTGACAGGAGCAGGAGCATGATCACGAAGAGCAAGCCGCGTGGTCTGGTAGTCACCGCCATCGGTGCCGCCGTGGTGGCGGTAGGTCTGGGTG
Source organism: Mycolicibacter acidiphilus (assembly GCF_018455725.1). Lineage (GTDB taxonomy): Bacteria > Actinomycetota > Actinomycetes > Mycobacteriales > Mycobacteriaceae > Mycobacterium > Mycobacterium acidiphilum. Next base: position 23,090 of record NZ_JAHCLR010000035.1, on the reverse strand, counting down.
TAAGCGCGCAGATCGTTAGCGCTCATAACCCCGAACCGCCAACGCTTGCCGAGCGTGTTGCCGCCGAATCGCACACGTCCGAGCTGGTGTCGATCATGCCCAAGAACGCTGACGAGGCAGTACAGCAGGCGTTGGACGACGGATTGCATGAGACCTCGTTGACCGACATGTGGGTGTACGCCGATCACCTGGCGGCTGACGCCTACGCCGCGTTCGGTTACGGAGACGCCGACGCACCGACAACGAACGCCGAACTTGATGACCTACCCAACCAAGTCCGTGCACGGTTCCCCGACCTATCGCGCGAGGACGTGGAGCGGTTCACAGTTGTCTATCAACGTGTTTCGGACCTGACGGGTGACGTTGGATTCATGTCGAACGGCGACGCGCGTGTATGGGTCACGGAGTACGGCTACCGCAACGCCGAGGCCGGTCTGATTTGGCGCATCGACGGGCTGGATCGCGCGGCTTATGAACGCGCCGAGCACGAAGAACTAGCCCTACGTATGGGCACTGGTCTTGCGGCGCTGACCGCAATTGGCGCAGCGGCGACCGCCGTCCGCTGTCGTAACGAAGGAAAGCGGGCACATGCCTGATCCGTTTGCCGAACTGCTCCATTGGCAGCCAACGCAGAACCCAACCAAAGAAGGAGAAGTACACATGTCCGACAACGACCTCATCCATGAGGTAGACCCGAACGACCTACCTCCAGCGCCGCCCGCGCCGATGGTGGTGTCCCCGACCGCAGCGCCGATCAAGCCGTTCCGCGTTGTGCGTGCCCGCACGATTGCAGGAGCCACGGTTGCCGCAATCGCGCTGATCGGTATTGGTGCCGCTGGTGGTGTGGTGTGGGAGAAGCGCGCCGCACCAACCGAGCAGCCGTTCGCAGTTCCGATGGGGCAGCGGGATATCGCTTGCGTTCAGGTGCTCCGCAACGGTGGTGTGCCCGAGGACTGTTCACGTATGTACCACCTCGACTTCTACCCGTGATCGCGGGTAGGGAACCAAACAAGTAAGGAGAAGAAGAAATGGGCACAACCGATAACGACCTCACCGTTACGTTGCGGGAGATCGACCGTCAGGAAGCCGTGATTGCCAACCTGGAGACCGAACTCGACCGCGCTCGCACCTTTGCGGTAGGGGCAGCGTTGGCGTTGGCGGCGGTCGGCGCGCTGGTGATGGGCTTTTATTTCGGACGTACAACCGCACCGAAGCCCGAGCCGCAGCCGCAGCCCGTTGCGTCCGCGTCCCCGATGACGTTAGGCGATCTTGGTGGTACCAGCCCCGCTGCAACCAAGGCAGCCGAGGAAGCCGTGAAAGGCGCATTGGGGAGGACGAAGTTGCAGCTACGCGCCAACCCAAAGACGTACATCGACAACAGGATCGCTGAGATTGCGGAGGAATGGGGCGAACACCAACGGCTTGTCCAACAGCACCCCGCCGAACGCCGGCCGCGGACAGCACCGTTCCCTGGCGGTCTGAGTGAGCGCACGTTCGAGGCGCGTTGCTTCGCGGCTGGCGGTGAAGTCCTGTGGACTAATCCGCTGAGTTGCACCGTTGACATCCCCGCGCTGATGTTGCCCGCGATCCCGAGGTAGTGATCACATGTGCCAATCACGAGCCCAAGGTGGAAAGCGGTGCCGCGCGCACAATTGTGCAGCCGAGCACAGCCGTGCCCGCCGTGATGCGACACAGGCGAAGAAGGCGTATGAGGAGCTGGGCAATAAGTACGCCGAGAAGCTCACGGAAGGCACGGTTACGGACGCCGACAAGACAGAGATTGCGGCAGCCCGCGCGGACGTGGACGAGAAGCGCTTGATCGAGCAGTTCTCCAACCCGAAGACTGCTATGTGGTTCAAGCAGGGCATCATCATGGCGTTGCCTGAGGAATACCGCACTCCCGTTTCGGACATAGGCGATTCGATCATCGACCACCAAGAGCAGGCAGCGAAGGCGGCAGGACAGGCAAGAACGGCGCGGATGTTCTACCGCACCGAGGAAGCCACCGAGTTCGATGCCGAAGCCGATGACGAGAGGTCGAAGGCGGCACGGTTGGTTAACGGACTCCAGGGCGTGTTGACGAGCCTTGGTGTCGTTGCAGTCGAGGTAGTCACGGATACCGTGAACGGCGCACTTGTCGATCCCGCGAAGGGCTTTCTTCGCACCGTAGGCGAAGTCGCATCCGAGACGATGACAGCAGCAGGCGAGGTCGTGTCCGAGACGATGGACGCCACGATGGACGTGATCGGGGAGACCGCCGAAGGCGTGGCGTCTGGTGTCGGCGTTGAGCCGACGATGACTGATACCGCCGTAGAGGGCAGTAATCATGGTCAAGACCTCAACCCCTACCTCAACCCCGACCAAGGCGAAAATCAAGGTGATGGTCGAGGTGATGGTCAAGACCTAGATCACACCGATACCGACGACGAGTTCGTGGGTGAAGCCGCCGCGCCGGGAACCGAAGGACATGAACTCCGCAGGTCAGGCGGGTTCGATGACGCGCCGAAGCCGAAGGCGACCGCAGGCACCGCGTTACGGAAGCCGAAGGCGAAGCCGAACGTGCCCACCGAGCAGCCCACGGTGAACACCGAACCCACGGTGAACAAGAACGCTGAGCCCACCGAGTCCGCGAACACCGCACCCGCCGACACCCCGAAGACGTACAGCGACCCCGTACGTGATCACCAGCCCACCGCTGCACCGACCACAGTGGGGACCACGCAGCCCGCGTCGTACAGCGTCCCTGTACGGGATCACCAGCCCGCCGCAGCGTCGTCTACTAAGCCACCAGCCGCTGATCGCCCACAGCCATCGGGGACAAGGACAAGCGCGCCGAAAGCCGCGCCGATCCCACAGACCGCGCCGACCGCTACACCGACGCATACCCCGACGCATACGCCGACCGCTGACCCGTTCACGGACGTGACCAGTCTCAGCGATGACGACCTGTTGAGGTTCATTGCCGACGCCTACGCCGCACGTGCGTAGGCGGTACACTAGAGGAGCCTTCCTGTAGGCGTGTGTGCTGTTCGGTGTGGTATCCGAACAACAAAAGAAAGCCCCGTGTCTCCTCGTTCACGGGGCTTTCTTCTTGCCTTGGTTATGGATTGGGTTCGTGTTGCAGTGCTTGAACAGCCTCCGCGTACATCGCGATGATGGTCAACTTCTCCAGCGGCGTCAACGGCGGCTCGTCTTGTATCTCGTTGGTGCTCATGGAAAAAGCGTGCCAGCGAGGTACGACAAGTCAAGCGGCGGTCACCGCCCCTACCTGCTGTGTGTCAGCGCGAAAAGCCTGATTCGCTCGCCAAAGACGGTCGCTGACTTCGCGGCGGACGGAGGCGGCTTTGCACAGCACATCCCGCGCCACATCAGCATCCCCTCCGTGTTCCTGACACGTCAACATCGCCGCGCGTAGCTCGCGCCACCCGATCAAAGCCAGCAGGTCAGGTGCGGGATACGCCGCTGTAGCAACGCGGTTGAGCATTTTAGCCATCGCCAGGGCGTCCACAACGGATAGCTCGACCATCGTGCGACGACGGCTACCGACCGCCTCACTCAACGCCACCCACGGGTTGTCAGAGCGAACCGGCCAGGTGGTGTTCTCGGTAGGTGTCGGCGTTCCACGAACGCCCATAAGAAGAACGTGCACCGCAGGACACGGATCGAGGTACAGCCATCGTCCCGACGTTACAACGCCTGTCCAAATCGCGAAATTTGGCGCACCGATGTGGCGCTGTACTAGTTCGGCAGCGTCCATCACGGTCGGGGATGTTGCCAGGTGGGCGAGTTTGGTCAATTGATTCATGATTATCTCCAGAAAAGTACGGAATTGATTGGGGTCGCGCGGGGTTCGTCAGGCGGCGGTCACCGCCTTCGCCAGCTTGTCCAGTAGCACAGGGCGGAATCCCGTCCAAGCGGGGACACGGTTATCGGCGGGGAACACCACTGGCAGGCTCGCGAATCCCTCCGCGCGCAAAAACGCTGCGGCATCAGGTGATTCGGAAACGTCGATGAATCTAGCGGCGACACCCAGCTTGTCCAGGTGGCGCTTGGTGAAATCGCACTGGACGCACCCGGGTGAGGTGAACACCGTTGCGGAAACGTGCAGGTCAGGGTGTGTTAATGTGGACATGTCAACTCCTCGTTGATTAGTGGTTGGTCACGCGCCCCGCGCGGCGGTTTTCGAAGACGGCACCGCGCGGGGGCGTGGTTTTCGGAAAGTCAGCCGATCATCACTTGCATCACCCCAGGCGCGGCGTGTTCGAGCATCTCCATAACCTCCATGCGCTGTTGGCGAGCCTCACGCCACATGTCCCACGTGGCGTCCAAGTCCCCTTCGTCGTCTTCCCCGCTTGCGATGGCATACATACTCGACACGGCTCCGTCCATTGCCGCCGAAGTCAGCCCAAATAGAAAACCCAGCGTGACTCGGACGACGTTATCGTGGGGCGTATACCCGAAGCGCGCCAACGCATTATCCACGGCGTCCAGGTCACCCACAAGACCAGCTCGCCACTCCTCCAACGCCCGCTTGACAACCTCAGGGTCGCGTCCGATCTCCTCCTGTTCGTCCTCGGTCAGCGGGACGAAAGTAGATGTCAGCGATAACACCGCCTCGTCCACCGCCTCCCTGAATGCGACGGTCTCGGTGTCCACGCCCATGAGCGCCTCAATGCCTGACAGCTCGTCCGCCAGGACGCTCCGCACAGGACCATAATTGGCTTCCGCGTGTTCGCGCATTTCGTCGGTGATCTCACCGACAGCTTCGTACATACCCATCGCGTTCTCCTCGTTTATTAGGTGTTCCCGTCCCCTGTGGACGGGAAATCTTGTGGGGGTTAGGTGTTCGCCTCTGTTAGGCACAGCGCCTTACGGATCGGTGGGGTCGGCACAACGTACCGCTGTCCGATACGGCAGATCGGATATGGGAAGTCACCCCGCGTGATGCTTCGCTGCACCGTGCTGACATGGATACCGAGCGCCAGGCTCACGTCTTTGATGGTCACAGCGGGATCAGACTTGATCCGTTCCAGCGCTTCGGCTTTCTCCGACGTGGTTAGGGCGGTGGGGGTCATCGCTTCAACACTTTCCGCTCGAACTCCGCAACCTCGTCGGCGGCGTACATGACGCGGCTGCCCATGCGTTGTGGCGTGGGTCCGTAGCCCTCAGACGCCCAGCGCATCAATGTTCGGTGGCTTACATCCCAGCGCTTCACTAGTTCCGTGCGGGGGACGACAAGGCGTTCATTAGCTGCTGTCTTAACCATGTTGGTGTCCTTCGTTTGATTGGGAACCCCGCCGCCGCAGCGGGTTTGCCGTGACGGCGGGGTTCAGTGGTCAGGCGATCTCAGCCTCGTCAAGCGCCCACGGCTCGATGTGAGGCTGGGCTGGTGTGCTGGCATGGGGTGGGTATGCCTCTCCGTACACGGTGTCGTCCATAACCCACACCACGATCAAGTCGTCCCCGTTCCCCGTGAACCCCCACGTCCCGCCCTCAGTCGGGTAGTCGTCGCGGGCTTCGGGATCGGCGGTGATGGCGGCGGCGGCAGCTTTCACCGCACGGTTCAGGTCGTCTACCGACTCATCCCGCAGGGCATCCAACGCGTCGTCAATCGACACGCGGAATCCGGTGTAAGCCTGGGTGATTGCGTCCTCAGCCTCGGACTTGTCCATGAACACCGAAACGGACACCTCGACGGTCCCAGAGTCCGTGTTGTCCATAACAAACGTACGGAATTCGTCCAGGGACGTGTGGGGCACGAAGTAGGAGTAGCCCTCGTCGTTGAAGTCCGTCACCAATTCGGCGAACTTGACGGTGATCTCGTCCCCGTCCTCGGTAACCCGAAAAGCAGCACGGTCCCCGATCAGGGATTCAGCCAAACCCTCGATTTCGTCGGTGGACAGCTTGGTGTCCTCCAGCACCTCAAGTGCTGCTCCAATCCCGAATTGGATCAGCCCACCGCTCCCGTCGTAGTCCTCGGCAACAGCTCCCCCGTCCAGGGCTTCTTGTACACCAGACTCCAGGGCTTCCAGCAGCTCATCCTCACGATCCCGCACCACGTCCACGGTCAGCCCGTCGATCTGTCCAGGGATGGTCAGTAGCTCGTACAGAGCCGCCGTGCGGGTGTCATCGCCCAAAAGCCGTGTACGTACGTCGGCTTCCATCTCGTCCAGAGCGGCGTTCACGATGCCCGAAGCGGTCAGGGTGGTCTCGGTGATTACGTTCATTTCTAACTCCTCTGTCGTGTCGTGATAGCTCGATAATCCGTGCGATACGAACACAGTATCACGATACGACATGACATGACACGGCTTGTCGTGCTATGTTGACAACAGTCGGGACGTGCACGCGTGTTTTTGATGCCGACCGTGCAGGCCAACGACCTACAAGACTTAAATGTGACGTTCGCCACGCAACGACGGAAGGGCGATATGGACGACGCTGAGCTGGGAAAACGGCTACGGCTAGCGCGGGAAACGGCTGGCTGGTCGGTGCGTGCACTGGCGGAGAAACTAGGTCTCGACGGACCACTACTGTCCCGCACGGAAGCGGGCAGTCGCGCGCTCAAAGCCCGCGAGTTGGTCGCCGCATCGGCGGCGCTAGGTGTCCCCCTAGACGTGCTGGTCGGTGGGCGGTCTGTTGATCTCGACGTAGCAGCTCGGCGGGCGGAAGCACTGGCTGAACCTGTCGGTGGGGCTGTGGCGGATTGGCTGGTGTCCGTGTCCCGCGCGGCAGCGTTGTTTAGGGCTGAGGTTTCGGACGCCCTGCCCGCTGAGCTGGAAGCCGCCGCAATCTGGGGCGATTCGGGAGGGCTGCCCGAACGCCGAACAGTGACGCTGGCGTCGGGCACTGTCGGTGTGGCTCATTACCTTCTGGCTGAACTGGTGAGCGCCTTCACATTTGCGGAGCTACCACCGATCAAGGACGAGGACAAGGACAATGGCGGGTAGACCCCCTTTGCCGATAGGCACGGCGGGCGCTATGTCGAAACCCCGTGAGGTGTCCCCTGGTGTGTGGGAGGTGAGTTGTCGGTTTCGGGATAATGATGGCAAAACCCGCCCGATGACAGCGCGCGGTTCGACAGGTGCGAAGGCTAAAGCTGCTCTGCAAGAGAAGATTCGGGATCGCAAGCATCGCGGTGGCACCGATGAGCTGACCGTTGAGACCCCACTATCGGTGTTGATTGACCGCTGGCTGGAGACGCTGGAGCCGAAACGGCGTTCGGTCACAGGCACGCGGGAGGGATCGCTGGCGGATGACACGGTGGACACGTACATCGACATTGCTACGCGGTTCGTCAAGCCTGGGCTTGGCGGCGTTCGGCTGCGGGAACTGAATACGCAACGCGCACACGTCTACTTGTCAAACTGCACCTCTCAGAAGAGGCACATCCGCACCGTGCTATCTCAAAGCTGCGGTCTCGGCGTCCGTTGGGGATTGCTGGACTACAACCCTGTGCGCGAAACCGAACCGCCCGCGCGCTCCAAGTCCGATAAGCGCGTCTTGACCCCTGATGAGGTTCGACTGCTCACACAGCGGGCGTTGGACTGGCAAGCGCGCAAGCCTGGACAAGGTGGCCCGCTACGCGGCGTGGACATGGTGGAAATCGTGGCGTTGCTCATGGCTACGGGCGAACGGACAGGTGAGGTTCTAGCGCTGCGTTGGGATGACGTTGAGCACCTGGACGACCGCACTCGTCCTGCTGTGGTCACCATCGCAGGGACGGTGGACAGGAACGGGCAACGTCAAGAGTTCCCGAAATCCGAACACGGATATAGAGCGCTGCTTCTTCCTGAGTTCGGACGTGAAGCCCTGTTGTCACAACGCGCGCGAGGGCTGCCCTTTGACTTGATCTTCCCCTCACGGACGGGGACACCACGTTGGAAGAACAACGTGAACCGATCATGGCGGGAAATCAGGGGCGAGGACTTCTCATGGGTGACCCCGAAGACGCTGCGGAAGACGGCGGGCACGGCGATTGAGCGCGAGTTCGGGATCGAAGCCGCCGCCGCGCAGCTCGGACACTCATCCCCTGACGTGACCAGAAAGCACTACATCGACCGCGCCGTGGAGGCTGGGGATTACACCTCGGCACTGGATAAGTACAACCCATTTCCGTCGAATAAGCGTCGAGCTGGACCTGATTTGCGTGTCGTAGGTGATGAGTAAAACGCCTCTGCCTGCAATGATGGTGCGCCCGAAGGGATTCGAACCCCCAACCTTCTGATCCGTAGTCAGATGCTCTATCCGTTGAGCTACGGGCGCCGGTCTTCAGTTGTGTTGTGGCCGAGCAGGCTCGGCCGCAGCGGAGGCGAGAGGATTTGAACCTCCGGTCCCCTTTAAGGGGGACAACTCATTAGCAGTGAGTCCCATTCGGCCGCTCTGGCACGCCTCCTCGAACTCGTTGAGGGTACCGGACGCACCGCCCGAGTCTGAAACCGCGGGCACAGATCACTCTCGGCCTGCACATATGCTGTCGACGTGACCTCCCGCCCGCGCCCGGAGCTCCGGCCCGAGATCGATGCCCTGCCGGCCTACGTCGAGGGCAAGACGGTGCCCGGTGCGATCAAACTGGCCAGCAACGAGACGGTGTTCGGACCGCTGCCCAGCGTGGCCGCGGCCGTCGCGGCAGCCGCCGCCGGTGCCAACCGCTACCCGGACAACGGCTACGCGCAGCTGCGGGCCCGGCTGGCGGCCCACGTCGGCTTCGCGCCGGAGCAGGTGGCCGCCGGCTGCGGGTCGGTGAGCCTGTGCCAGCAGTTGATCCAGATCAGCTGCGGCCCCGGCGACGAGGTGGTGTTCGGCTGGCGCAGTTTCGAGATCTACCCGCTGCAGGTCCGCACCGCCGGCGCGACTCCCGTGCAGGTGCCGCTGCGCGAGCACACCTACGACCTCGACGCGATGGCCGCGGCGATCACCGACCGCACCCGGCTGGTTTTCGTGTGCAACCCGAACAACCCGACGTCCACCGTCGTCGAGCCAGCGGCCCTGGAACGGTTCGTGGCGGCGGTGCCGGCCCGCGTCCTGGTCGTCATCGACGAGGCCTACGTGGAGTACATCCGCGACGGCCTGCTGCCCGACAGCCTCGGGCTGGTGCGGAGGTTCCCGAACGTCGTGGTGCTGCGGACGTTCTCCAAGGCGTACGGGCTGGCCGGGCTGCGGCTGGGCTACGCCGTCGGCGACCCGGAGCTGATCACCGCGCTGGGCAAGGTCTACGTGCCGTTCAGCGTCTCCAGCGTGGCGCAGACCGCCGGGATCGCCTCGATGGACGCCGCCGACGAGCTGCTGGCCCGCACCGACGCGGTGGTCGCCGAGCGGGAGCGGGTGTCGGCGGCGTTGCGGCAGGCGGGCTACGACCTGCCGGCCTCCCAGGCGAACTTCGTCTGGCTGCCGCTGGCGGAGCGGACGCTCGACTTCGTCGCGGCGGCGGCCGACGCCGGCATCATCGTCCGCCCGTACGGCACCGACGGGGTGCGGGTGACGATCGGCGCATCGGACGAGAACGACGCGCTGTTACGGTTTGCCCAAACCTGGATCTGAGGAGAACCCGATGCGTTCGACCGCCACCGCCACCGTCCCCGCCGCACCCGCGCAGGTGTGGGCGGTGCTCTCCGACCACGAGGGCATGTCGAACTGGGGACCCGTGAAGGTCACCCTGACCCGACACGGCGACTTCGAGCGCAACGGCGCCGGCGCGCAGCGCACGATCAAGGCGGCGCCGCTGCTGCCGCCGCTGGTGGAGGAGGTCGTCGACTTCGAGCCGGAGCAGCGGCTGAGCTACAAGGGTGTCTCCGGCATCCCGTTCCGCAACTACCTCGGTGAGGTGGACCTGCGGCCGGCCGGTTCCGGCACCGCGATCAGCTACACCGTCAGCGCGGACAACCCGCTGCCCGGGGTGGCCGCCGCGCTGGCGCACGGCCTGCTGTTCGCACTGAAACGTGCGGTCAACCGCGCCGGATAAAACGACGCCGCCCGCGGCCGATCAGTTCGACCAGCACCTCTTCCCGCGGTACGGCGGTGCCGGACATGTCCTTGGCCATCACCCGTTCCTCGCGGGTCATCTCGCGCTGCAGGCCCGGTTCCGCGAACAGACCGCCGTCGGATGCGTGGACGTCGAGTGCGGGTGAGCGGCCGAAGATCGCGATCACCGCGGCCCCTACGGCCAGGGCGGCCACTGCCACAACTGCTATCGACGCCAACATGATGTGCACCCGTTGAGTGCGATTTTACGCCCGCAGTGCGCCCGCTCACCAGACGGCGATACGGTTTAGACCATGGCATACGAGTCCGTCACGGTGGAGATCAAGGATCACGTCGCGCAGGTCACGCTGATCGGCCCCGGCAAGGGCAACGCGATGGGCCCGGCGTTCTGGGCGGAGCTGCCCGACGTGTTCGCCACGCTGGACGCCGACCCCGAGGTGCGGGCGATCGTGCTGACCGGATCCGGGAAGAACTTCAGCTATGGGCTGGATCTGCCGGCGATGGGCGGCACGCTGGCCCCGGTGCTGGCCGAGGGCGCCCAAGCCGGTCCGCGGATGGACTTCCACGGCACGATCCTGCGGATGCAGCGGGCCACCAACGCCGTCGCCGACTGCCGCACTCCGACGATCGCCGCCATCCAGGGCTGGTGCATCGGCGGCGGCGTCGACCTGATCTCCTCGGTCGACGTCCGCTACGCGGCGGCCGACGCCAAGTTCAGCATCCGCGAGGTGAAGCTGGCGATCGTCGCCGACATGGGCAGCCTGGCCCGGCTGCCGCTGATCATCTCCGACGGCCACCTGCGTGAGCTGGCGCTGACCGGCAAGGACATCGACGCGGCCCGCGCCGAGAAGATCGGCCTGGTCAACGAGGTGTTCGACGACGCCGAGGCGTGCCTGGCCGCCGCGCACGCCACCGCCGCCGAGATCGCCGCCAACCCGCCGCTGACCGTCGTCGGCGTCAAGGACGTCCTCGACCAGCAGCGCATCGACCGGGTCTCGGCCAGCCTGCGCTACGTCGCAACCTGGAACGCGGCGTTCCTGGCGTCCAAGGACCTCACCGAGGGCATCAGCGCGATCTTCGCCAAGCGCAAGCCGGAGTTCACCGGCGAGTGAGCCCGCTGACCTGGCTGCTGCTGGCCGGCGCGATCGGCTCGGAGGTGTGCGCGACGCTGTCGCTGCGCGCGTCCGACGGCTTCGCCCGGTGGGGCTGGGCGGTTCCGATCGTGATCGGGTATGTGACGTCGTTCGCGCTGCTGGCGTTCGTGCTCAAACGCGGCATGCCGATCGGGGTGGCCTACGGGGTGTGGGCCGGGGTCGGGGTGGCCGCCACCGCGGTGCTGGCCAAGTACCTGTTCGGCGACCCGTTCACCTGGACCATGGCCGGCGGGGTGGTGCTGATCGGCGCCGGGGTGTTCCTGCTGGAGACCGGGGCGGGCGGGCACGCGTCCGCGGTGTGACGGCTCAGTCCGCGCACGCGACCGCGCCCCCCAGAGCCCGGCGCCACGATGCCAGATCACCCCACTCGTCGGGCTCGTCGATCGGCTGCCGGTCGTAGGCGGCGTAGCCGGCGTCGTGTTCGGCCGCACGGTGGCGGGCGAGCAGCGCCGCCAGCGCTTCATCGATCAGGCCGGCGTCGTTCAGTCCCGCGCGCACCCGACGGGCGGCGCCGAGCAGGTCGGCGTCCACGGTGGTGCTGATCCGGGCGCGAGTCATGCCACAACCGTGCCACGATTCGGCGCCGCGTAGCCTGGCCAGCGTGCCGACACCAGCGCCCTCGACGACCCCCGACGGCCGGATCCGGCTCCCCGCCGACCTGGACGCGGTGACCGCGATCGGCGACGAGGACCACTCCGAGCTGGACCCGGCCGCGGTCGAACGGATCTGGTCCGTCGCCCGGTGGTGGTACGCCGCCGGCATGCACCCGGCGATCCAGCTCTGCCTGCGCCACAACGGCAAGGTGGTGCTCAACCGCGCCATCGGCCACGGGTGGGGCAACGCCCCCACCGATGCACCGGACGCCGAGAAAACACCGGTCGGCACCGACACCCCGTTCTGCGCGTACTCGTCGGGCAAGGCGATCGCGGCGACGGTGGTGCACATGCTCGCCGAGCGCGGTGAGCTCGGCCTGGACGACCGGGTCACCGACTACCTGCCCGGTTACGGGGCACACGGCAAGTCCCGCACCACGATTCGCCATGTGCTGACCCACAGCGCCGGGGTGCCGTTCGCCACCGGGCCGCGACCGGACGTGACCCGGGTCGATGACAGCGAGTACACCCGCGAGCAGTTGGCGAAGCTGAAGGCGATCTACCCGCCCGGGATGCTGCACATGTACCACGCGCTGACCTGGGGGCCGCTGATCCGCGAGATCGTCTCGGCGGCAACGGGACGCAACATCCGGGAGATCCTGGCCACCGAGATCCTCGACCCGCTGGGCTTCCGGTGGACGAATTACGGTGTGGCAGTTGATGACGTGCCGCTGGTGGCGCCGAGTCACGCCACCGGGAAGCCGTTGCCGCCACCGATCGCGGCGATCTTCCGCAAGGCGATCGGCGGCACCGTGCACGAGATCATCCCGTTCACCAACGAGCCGCTGTTCCTGACCAGCGTGATCCCGTCGTCGAACACGATCACCACCGCCGACGAACTGTCCCGGTTCGCCGAGATCTGGCGTCGGGGCGGCGAACTCGACGGGGTGCGGGTGCTGCGGCCGGAGACCCTGGCGGCGGCGGTCGCCCCGGCCCGGCGGCTGCGCCCGGACGTCGCGACCGGCCTGGTGCCGTTGCGCTGGGGCACCGGTTTCATGCTGGGGTCGGAGCGGTTCGGGCCGTTCGGGCGGGGCGCCCCGGCGGCGTTCGGCCACACCGGGCTGGTCAACGTGGCGTACTGGGCCGACCCGGAGCGCGGCCTGGCCGCCGGTCTGATCAGCAGCGGCAAGCCGGGCAGCGATCCGGAGGCGAAGCGCTACACCGCGCTGATGGACACCATTGCCGCCGAGATCCCGCGCAGCGCACCGTAGTCGGCTACACCCGGATGTCGGGGCTGTCGCCGGGTGCCCCCGGCGGGCCCTGTGCCGGCGCGATCCCGCAGGCCGACGCGAACTGCTGCGGAGTCAGGCCGTCGGCGGAGTTCATGTCGCAGCGGCCGAACGGGGGGCAGCCCTCCGGCAGCCCGCCGCCGTAGCCCTGACCGTCGGTGTACTGGTGGGCGACCTTGCCCGGGTAGGGCGGGTTGGCGCCGTAGGCCGCGACGATCAGGCGGATCCCGGCGGGTTTCGTCGGCCACAGCCGGTTGAGGTCGAAGACGTTGCCGTAACCGATGATTCGCGACCTATCACCGCACCAGCCGGCCAGATCCCAGTACAGCCGGTTGATCGGGTCGGACTGGTTGCCGCCGGGGTTGCCGCCGGACTCCACGTCCAGCATCAGCGTCACCCGCGGGTGCAGGCCGCCGTTCGCGGCGAACATCGCCTGGACCGTCGCGGCATTGGACTGCCAGGTGGCGGGGCGCACGTAGGTGTAGACGATCCCGAACGTCAACCGCCCGTCGTCGAGTGCGGTGCGCATCCAGGCGTAGTTGCGGGCGAAGTTGTGGTCGCGGTAAGTGCCGTCGCAGGCCCGGATCGACAGCACCGGGTACGGGTAGGAATCGTTCACCGGCACTTGGAATTCGGAGACGTCGGCGAAGAGTGTGTTGGGCAGGTCGGCTCCGATCCTCGGCGGGTGGTGCGCACTGCCAGCCTACCGGGAAGCTTGCTTACTCCTGTGGCATCCCTGGCGGTATGCGCGTGAGCACGCAGTGAGCTATAGGCACTTCCTATAGTTGGTGGATGGAGCTTCGGCACATCCGGTACCTGCTGGCGGTGGCCGACCACGGCAACTTCACCCGGGCCGCTGAGGCGCTGCACGTCTCCCAGCCGACACTGTCGCAGCAGATCAAGCAGCTCGAGCATGCGCTGGGTGTGGTGCTGCTGGATCGCGCCGGACGAGGTGTCCGGCTCACCGACGCCGGCGCGGCGTATGTGCAGCACGCCCGGTTGGCACTGCGCGACCTGGCCGCCGGTGAGCGCGCGGTGCACGACGTGCAGGACCTGTCCCGGGGTCAGCTGCGGATCGCGCTGACCCCGACCTTCACCCCGTACCTGATCGGCCCGGTGGTGCACCGGTTCCGGGTGGCGCACCCAGGCATCACGCTGGCGATCTGGGAGGCCGCCCAGGATCAGATCGAGTCCGACCTGCTGGCCGACCGCGTCGACCTGGGCATCGCGTTCTCCAATCCGCACGCCGCGGGGATCGAGAGCCAGACCCTGTTCGCCGAATCGCTGAGCCTGGTCGTCGGCTCCGATCATCCGCTGGCGACCGCCACCGCGGCGCTCTCCGCGGACGCCGTCGGCGACACTGCGCTGGGCCTGCTGAGCTCGGACTTCGCCACCCGGCTGCATGTGGACAACTACTTCGCGGCCTGCGGCAGCACCCAGAACATCGCGGTCGAGGCGAATTCGATCGGTGCACTGCTGGAGTTCGTCCGCCGCGGCTCACTGGCCACGGTGCTGCCGGATGCGGTGGCCGGCGCCTATCCCGATCTGCACCGGGTTCCGCTCGATCCGCCGCTGCCGACCCGCACCGTGCAGTTGCTGCGCCGCGCCGTGGTCTACCGGTCGGCGGCGACGCGCGCGTTCACCGAGACGGTGCACACGATCGCCCTCGAGTATCAGGCCCAGTCCGATGGTTATTGGTCGCATCAATAGGTGCCATCCGTCGTAAGTATTGGACACCCGCACCACGATCTCCCATGCTTAATTTCACCTGGGTTTGACATTGCGTCTACCAAGGATTCACCCGGATTTCACGGGTGAGAGCAGAAGGGGGAGGTGCGGTTGATGAGGTTCCTACGATTCAACCTGATCAACAAACACGGAGTGTCTGATCACCGCGGTGAAGTGCTGATCGCAGCGTCCGAGATCGAATCCGTCCGGTCATTCATGCATACGGATCACATTCTGTCGCATCACGAGGTCGGGTCGATTGTCACGACGAAGACCGGCGACAAGCATCACGTCTCCCAGCACACCGACGAAATCAACAACCAACTGCTAGCGATTGGTGAATATGACGACCGGCTTGTATGACCTCGACGAAACATTCGGACTCGCCGAACTGGAGCAGCGCCTGCTGATCTCGCGCAACGAGCGCGTCGCGGTGATCAACGCACCGCAGAAGTCGGGCCTGCGACTGCTGGCCCCCGGCCAGCCGCAGCCCGACCAAGCCGACGTGGTGATCGCGTTCGCCACCCGCAAGCTGGATCTGCACTGGATCAAGGCGGCCTACCACGCCGCCCACTCCGCCCGGGTCGCCTGGGTCATCTACCCCAAGCCCGGGCAGCCCGGCACCGACCTGCGCTGGGAGTGGCTGCTGCAGGCGTTGCGCCAGTACGGGCTGAACGTCGTGCAGGACGTGTCGCTGGGCACGGTCTGGTCCGCGGCGCGCCTGCGGCCGATCGCCCCCCGGCGCCGGCCGGAGGTGCTGTCGGTGATCGACGGCGAGACAACCGAATCCGCGGCACAGCACGGCAAGCCCGTCGGCGAGCACCTCACGATCTCCGACGACCGTGCCCAGTAGCGGCGACTGCGCCACCGCCGATCGGCCGCTGGCCCTGGTCGAGCAGTTCGGCACCGGGCCGCTGCCGTTCGTCTCGGGCCTGCTGGTGGTGAAGCGCGGGCCGAACGCCGGCTCGCGTTTCCCGCTGGGCCGCTACACGCTCAGCGCCGGCCGGCATCCGAACAGTGACATCTTCCTCGACGACGTCACCGCAAGCCGGCGGCACGCGGAGTTCCATTGCGCGGGCGGCCGATTCTGGGTCACCGACCTGAGCAGTCTCAACGGCGTCTACCTCAACGACGTGCCCGTGCGCTCAGCGGCGTTGAGCGACGGCGACGAGATCCAGATCGGTAAGTTCCAGCTGATGTTCCTGGCGGGCCTCGACCTCCAGGCATAGTGACTGGTCCCGGTCGGCCGGCCTCACTATGGTCATCGCCGTGCGACTGTTCGAACGAGGAGACACCCGGCTGCCGAGGACCGGCACGCCATGCCGCTGAGCCTGTCGAACCGCGACCAGAACTCCGGGCACCTGTTCTACAACCGCCGGCTGCGGGCGGCCACCACCCGGTTCTCGGTGCGCATGAAGCACGACGACCGCAAGCAGACCGCGGCCATCGTGCTGTCGGTGGTGCTGGTGGGCATCGGCATGGGCTGGATGATGCTGCTCAACGTGCTGCGGCCGGCCGGGATCGTGCGGGCCTCGGCGATCGTCGGCGACCGCGACTCCGGGGCGATCTACGCCCGGATCGACGGGCGGCTGTACCCGGCGCTGAACATGACGTCGGCGCGGCTCGCGGTCGGCAGCGCAGAGTCGCCCACCTGGGTGAGATCCGTCGAGGTGGCGAAGTACCCGACCGGACCGTTCATCGGAATCCCCGGCGCGCCAGCGGCGTTCGCGGCGGAGACCGCAGCGCCGTCGGCGTGGGCGGTCTGTGACACCGCCGGCCCGCCGCGCCGCACCGATCCGCCCCTGGTGACGGCCATCGCCGGCCCGCTCAGCCGGGGCGGGCGTGCCGCACCGCTGCCCGACGGCGCCGCGGTGCTGACCCGCTTCGGGGGCGCCACGTACGTGGTCTGGGGCGACCGCCGCTCGGAAGTCGATCCGGCCGACCGCGCGGTCACCCTGAGCCTGGGCATCGATCCGGGGCGCACGTCACCGGTACCGCTGTCCCGGGCGCTGTTCGACGCGCTGCCGAGCACCGAACCGCTACGCGTGCCGGTGATTCCGCTGGCCGGCTCCGAGTCCGCCCTACTGGCCGGCGCCCGGGTGGGCACCGTGCTGGAGACCCGCACCGCCGGCGGCGGCTCGCAGTTCTACGTGCTGCTGGCCGACGGCGTGCAGAAGGTCAGCGGCTTCGTCGCCGACCTGATCCGCAGCACGAACTCCTTCGGGGCGGTGGCGCCGCGGGTGGTCAGCCCGGACACGCTGGTCAGCATCCCCGAGTTCAGCAGCCTGCCGGTCGACTACTACCCCACCGGCCGGCTGCGGTTCGTCGACACCGCGGCCAACCCGACGACATGCCTCGGCTGGGAGAAGGCGCCGACCGATCCGCGCGCCCGGATCATGGTCTTCAGCGGCCGCGGCCTGCCCGTCACGCCGGGCACCGACAACCGGATCGTGCGACTGGTCCGCGACGACCGCGGCCCGGATTCGGTGGTGGCCGACCAGGTGCTGGTGCTGCCCGGTGCGACGAACTTCGTCGCCGCGACCAGCGCGCGGGCCGATGCCGGCTCCCGCGAGGCGCTGTTCTGGGTGTCGCCCAGTGGGGTCCGGTTCGGGATCGCCGCCGAGGACGCCACGCTGCACGCCCTCGGCCTGGACCCGGGCACCGCCCGGCAGGCCCCGTGGCCCCTGCTGCGGACGTTCGCCGCCGGCCCTGAATTGTCGCGACCGGCAGCACTGTTGGCGCGGGACACCCTGCCGGCCAGCGGGGCGGTGCTGCCGGTGCGGCCGAACAGTTCCGGAGGGCACTGACCGATGTCCAAGCGCGCGTTCGTCCCGACCCGGCTCGCCGTCCCCGAACCCAGGCCGGTGCGGGTGGCGCCGCGGGCACCGGACGCGCTGCCGGAGCGTGAGCCGCGCAACCTGTGGCTGATGATCGGCCTGCCGGCACTGGTCGTCGCGCTGATCGGCACCGTCGTGATGCTCTACGTCTCGGGTGTGCGCAGCGCGTCGTCGGGCATGTTCCCGATGCTGGGCTTCGCCGGGCTGGCCATGATGCTGTTCTCGGGGCGGTTCGGCCGGGCCCGCAAGGTCAGCTGGGGTGAGCAGGAGAAGAACCGCCGCAGTTACCTGCGCTCGCTGGATGCCGAACGCGATGAGATCCAGCGGGCGGTCCACGCCCAGCGAGCCGCGCAAGAGCAGGTGCACCGCACCCCGCAGGGGCTCGGCGCGGTCATCGGCGGGCCGCAGATGTGGGAGCGCCGCCGCACCGACCCGGATTTCCTGGACGTGCGGGTGGGCGTCGGGGTGCAGAACGCGCCGGACTCAGTGCTGTCGGTGCAGTGGCCGGAGATCCCGGTCGACGAGGAACTCGAACCGGTCACCGGCCAGGCGTTGCGCGATTTCATCCTGGAGCAGAGCAAGATTCGCGGCATCGCCAAGGTGGTGAATCTGCGGGCGAGACCCGGGTTCGGCTTCGTCTCCGCCGATCTGGACGCGGTGCGCTCGCTGCTGCGGTCGATGCTCAGCGCGCTGGCGGTGTTCCACAGCCCGCTGGATGTGAAGCTGATGGTGGTCACCCGGAACCCGGAGCTGTGGTCCTGGATGGTGTGGCTGCCGCACAACCAGCACGACGAACTCTTCGACGCCTGC
The DNA here is from genome assembly GCF_018455725.1 of Mycolicibacter acidiphilus. GTDB lineage: Bacteria > Actinomycetota > Actinomycetes > Mycobacteriales > Mycobacteriaceae > Mycobacterium > Mycobacterium acidiphilum. The sequence continues at coordinate 4,698 of NZ_JAHCLR010000035.1, read as the reverse complement.
GGGTGGCGACGGCTGGTGTTCACCAGCCCCGCCGACCTGGAGGCCGCGCTCGGCGCCGACCTGTACCGGCGCGGCAAACGCGGTCCGTGGCGCCCGCCGACGGCGCCGAGCCCGACGACGACCGGGTCCCCGCTGGAGACCGATTGCGACAGTGTCGATCTCGGTCCGCACTGGGTCATCGTCGACGACAACACCGGCAGCACCGACGCCTGGGAGAGCGTCGTCGGGCGGGTCGGCAAAGAGGGCATCACGGTACTGCGGGTGGCGTCCCGCGCCGGTGCGGGCGTCGGCTTCGACCGTGCCGAGGTCTTCGAACTCACCGCCGGCGCGGCCGCCCCGCTGCTGCGCGCCGACGGGCGGTTCTTCGCGCATGCCGACCAGTTGACGGTGCCGCGGGCCTACCGCTACGCCCGGGCGATGGCACGCTGGTCGCCGACCGGGGCGGCGCAGTCCGTCGAACCCGCCGGCGGTGCGGTGGAGTTGCTGCGGGCGCTGGGCATCGACGACCCGCGGGACCTCGACGTCGACCGGCTGTGGGCGGATCGGCGCAGCCGCGGTGACGAGCGCTGGGCGGAGATCCCGGTCGGCGCCAAGCCCAGCGGCGAGTTGCAGAACATCGTGATCCGGGCGAAGGACTTCGGCGGCATCGGTTTCCACTCGGTGGTGATCGGCACCAGCGGCTCCGGCAAGTCCGAGTTCTTCCTGTCGCTGGTCTACGGCATCGCGCTGACCCACGCGCCGGAGACCTTCAACGTGATCTTCGTCGACATGAAGTTCGAGTCCGCCGCGCAGGACATCCTCGGCATCCCGCACGTGTCGGCGGCGCTGTCGAACCTCGGCAAGGACGAGCGGCAGCTTGCCGAGCGGATGCGCCGGGCCATCGACGGCGAGATCGCCCGGCGTTACCGGATGTTCAACGCCGTCGGCGCCCGCGACGCCAACGACTACGAGGAGATCCGGCTGGCCGGCCGCGATCTGGAGCCGGTGCCGATCCTGCTGGTGGTGATCGACGAATACCTGGAGTTGTTCGCCAACCACCCGAAGTGGATCGACCTGATCATCCACATCGGCCAGGAGGGCCGCGGCGCGAACGTGTTCTTCATGCTCGGCGGGCAGCGGCTGGACCTGTCGTCGCTGCAGAAGGTGAAGTCCAACATCGCCTTCCGCGTCGCGCTGCGCGCGGAGTCCGGCGACGACAGTCGCGAGGTACTCGGCTCGGACGCCGCCTACCACCTGCCGTCGAAGGAGAACGGCTTCGCCCTGCTGAAAGTCGGCCCCCGCGACCTGGATCCGTTCCGCTGCTTCTACCTGTCGGCGCCGTTCGTCGTCCCCAAGCGCAGAGCCACCGCCACGCTGGACATGACACTGACGAAACCCCGGCCCTACACCTGGCAGTACCAGCCGCTCGACGAGGCGGACACCCGGACGCTGCACGCCCTGTCATCCGCCGATACCGAGCCCGACGAATTCCTGCTGCACGCAGACGGATTCAAGAGGAAGAAGATCGTCGACGTGCTGCGCGAGTCGCTGATCTCGGCCGGCCGCCGAGCGCCGCACCTGCCGTGGCTGGACCCGCTGGAGATCCCCGAAACCGTCGACGCGCTGGTGCAGCGGTACCGCGGCCGGGCGTGGGACGTCGACTACGGCAGCAACCCCGGCCTGGTGTGGCCGATCGCCGTCGCCGACGTCCCGGAGGAAGCCCAGCAGATCGTGCACACCGTCGACGTGCTGCGCAGCAACGTGATGGTGGTCGGGGCCAAGGGCCGCGGCAAGACCACGACGCTGCTGACGCTGATGTGTTCGGCGGCGCTGATGTACGCCCCGGCGCGGCTGACGTTCTTCTGCGTCGGCGGTGCCACGCTGGCCGCCGCGGAGACACTGCCGCATGTCGCCGACATCGTCGCACCGGCCGACCGGGAGGGCGTGGAGCGCACGATCGCGACGATGGCCGCGCTGGTCAGCACCCGCCAGGATGCGTTCCGGCGCGACAAGATCGACATCGACGATTTCCGGGAACGCCGATTCGGTTCCGGCGGTGGCGAACTCATCGGCTTGCAACCCGGGGACCGGTACGGGGACGTGTTCCTGGTGGTCGACGACTTCTCCGACCTCTACGCCGCCGACAGCGTCCTGGGCGACCGGATCATCACGCTGAGCAGCGTCGGCCCGGAGTACGGCGTACACGTGATGACCAGTGCGTCGGGCTGGATCCACGGGCAGCGGCAGACACTGCTGCAGAACTCCGATGTGCGCATCCAGCTGCGGTTGCAGAACCCGGGCGAGAACGAGATGGGCACGGGCACAACCGAGGCGCGCGACGCCGCCCGGCGCACCGTCAACCGGCCCGGGTTCGGGCTGACCGAGTCGCTGCACGAAATGCTGGTCGGGCTGCCGGAACTCACCGGCACCGACGGTGCGCGGGTCGGCACCCGGGCGCTCGGCACCCGGGTGGCCGCGATCGCCGGTATCGCCAAGCACGCCACGCTGAAACGCCTGCCGGCAGCGGTGGCGCTCTCGGAGATCGTGGCCTACGACGTGCAGCACCGTCCCCCGGCCGACGTCCCGCCGTCGATCGCGTTCCTGATAGGCGAACAGCACGACCTGCTGCCGGTTCCGCTGGATCTGACCGAGCACCCCGGGCTGATGATCCTGGGCCGGGCCCGGTGCGGCAAGAGCGCCGCCCTGGCCGCGATCGGCGAGGCCGTGCTGGCCCGGTTCGGCCCCGGGGAGGCCCGGATCACGATCATCGACCCGAAGACCGGGCCGCTGCGCGACCTGCACTCCCCCGGTCACCTGCACGCCTACGCCTACGACCAGGACGAGATCGACGAGGTGCTCACCGCCCTGGCGCACGACGTGCTGCTGCCACGGTTACCCGCCAGACGGCTCAGCCAAGAGGAGTTGCGGGAGCTTCCGCCGTGGACGGGGCCGCGGCACTTCGTCCTGATCGACGATGTGCAGGACCTGCGCCCGGCGCAGATCCACCCGCCGTCGGCGCCGGTGGGCGCGGCGCTGTGGAAGCTGATGGAGCGCAGCCACCAGATCGGGCTGCACGTGTTCGCCGCGAAGAACTCGGCCAACTTCGGACACCTGGAACTGGACCCCTGGGTGAGGGCGCAGCGCACCGCGAAAGCGCCGCTGCTGTTCATGGACAACGATCCGCAGCAGAAGATCACCCGCACCGCGCGGGCTCAGGCCCTGCCGGCCGGTCGCGGTCTGCTGGTCACCGGCGACTCCGACGTCGAGGGCGTGCTGGCCGGGGTGCCGTCGTCGCTGATCCACAACTTCCAGCGCCGGCCGTAGTCTCCACAGGCCGGCGCCGCGGTGACTACCGGGCCGGCGGCGCCGGCGTTAGCGTCAGCCGCGAATCGCCGGTCCGCGGCGAACAAGGAGGGTGCCGCTATGTGGTCTGTGCAACCGGAACTGGTGCTGGGCTCGTCAGCCGTCGAGGCGGGGATCAGCACGACGACCGCGGCAGCCGCGGCGTCGGCGAGCCCGGCGCTGCTCGGGGTGCTGCCGATGGGCAACGACCCGGACTCGCTGCTGTTCCACGCGGCGCTGCTGGCCGCCGGCGGTGGCTACCTGGCGACGGTGGCCGAGCATGCCGGGCAGCGCGGGGCGTTCGCCGGCGCCCAGGCCGGCGCGGCGGCGGTCTACGGTGCCACCGAGGCGCTGCGCGCCGCCACGGTCGCCCTCGGCGGCTGACCGGTGGCGGACCCGGGGTGGGCGGCCCGGCCGCCGGAGGCCAACGACCTGCTGCTCAAAACCGGAACCGGGGCGCCGGCGATGCTGACCAACGGCGCGGCCTGGACGGCGCTGGGGGCGGCCCATCACGGGTCCGGGATCGCCTCGGCCGCCAACACCGCGGTGACGTGCGCCGGCTGGCTCGGCGCCGGATCGGCCGGCTCGGCGGGCAACGCGACCATGCTCAACGCCGCCCTGCACGGGTTGGCGGGCTGGGTGGACACGAAGGCGCCGGTGGTGGCGGCCGCCGTCGATGCCTATCAATTGGCTTGCGGGGCAATGCGTACCGCGCAGGAGTGCGAGGCCAACCGGATCGAGACCGCCGCCGACTACGGCATCAACCCGTCGGTGTTCTTCACGCTGACGCCACGGATCGCCGCGCTGGAGTACGAGTACTACGGGGTGTTCTGGCCGAACAACGCCGCGGTCGGTGGAGGCTACGGGGCGACGCTGTCGGCGCTGGCGGCCGAACTGGCCGTGCCGGCCCCACCGGCCGGGATGGGCGCATCGCCGGCCGCGCCGGCGGCCGCGGCGGCTGCCGTCGGCGATGCGGCGGCCGGTGCCGGGGCGAGCGACGCGATGCGCGCGGCCCACGCCGGAATAGCCGGTACCGCAGGGGTGACCGGCGCGGTCAGCCGCAGCGCGCCGGGTCTGGGCGAGCTCGGTTCGATGCTCGGTCCGGTTCAGCAACTCGGTTCGTCGGTGCTGTCGGCGCCGCAGGCGCTGCCGCAGCCGGCGCAGGCCGCGGTAGGTCCGATGCAATCGATGCTCGGCATGTTCGCCGGCTCCGGCGTGCTCGGCGGTGCGGTCGAGGCCGGGTCGCCCGGCGCGGCTCCCGGGGTGCCGGGGGTGTCCGCAGCGGCCGGGCCGCCGGCCGGGGTGGGCGGCGGCGCGCCGATGTCGGCGTTCACCCGGCCGGTGAGCGCGTTCGAGTCCGTCGGCGGCCGGCCGGTG
>NZ_JAHCLR010000034.1 GCF_018455725.1 Mycolicibacter acidiphilus | reverse complement strand
AGGATCGAATCAACGCACTCTGAAACCGGAAGAGCCGGTATGGCTGACAGTTCGTTTGCGATATAGACGAACCGCGCCGCTAATCTTCCGCGCCACGCGCTTTGATACTTGCGACTTACGGATACCTTTCCTTCGCCGATAATGTCTTTCAACACGTCAACAAACTTCTTACCATTTCCGGTTATGCGGTCGTCGTCAAACGTTGCCAACGTACGGCCAACTAGATCGGCCATACCGAACGGATTGACGATATCGGCTGAACGGCACGCGGTGGTGTTGTCGTCGCCCACGATGCTTCGCATAATATGGGCAATCGTCGTTTTGCCGGAACGGCGCGGCCCGATCAGCGTCAGCATTTTGTGAAGGTTTGTCCGACCGCTGACGACGTATCCGAACCATTCCTGCAATGCGGCGATTGAATCAGGATCATCGGGCCACAGTTCTTGCATGAATTGCAGCCAGCGTTCCGGCTTCGGAGCGGCAGGATCGTAGGCGAATGGCAGCGCGTTCATGTTGAAGTATTCCGACGTGTGCGCGACTGGTTTCCGATCTTCAAGCTGTAGCAGCGTGTTCGTAAATGCAACCATGCGTTCTTGACGATTATCCAACCAACACGGTGCTTCGATATCTTCGCTATCAAGTAGCGTGACGGCGCGGAGTGCGTGTTCCACCGTGGCGACCTTGCTTTGCGACGGATTCCACGGCACCGCGATACCATCTTTATTTAGGTACTGTGCCGATTCCAAACGGTAGTAGATCAACTTCCGCAATTCATCTGCGCTTAGGCGTTTCCAGCGTTGGCTGTTGTATTGATACCAGTCATCCCGCCAGAGCTTGATCGGCGTATCTTCGCGTTCGTGGGCCAGTGCGAATTGGTGGGCCAGGCCGAGCGGCACACGATCCGAAAACCAGAGATTAGCTCCAGCGCCAGCGCACGCGCATTTGTCCGATACGCCGTCAGCGTCAACGGCTGGCTTGATCTTGCGTAGAGCGCCGGTTTCCGAGCGGAAGATTTCTGCCCGAGCTTCGGCCAGGGATCTTTTACCCCTGCGGCCAACCGCGTTCAGCCAATAATCGTTAACTTCGGCCACCGCGTCTTTCCAGCCGGTGTGACCTTCGGCGGCAAGACGGTACAGCATCCAGTGAGCGTCGGTTATTTTGTCATGTGACGATTCATCTTCGGTGATCCGGCGCTTCCACGTCTCCAAGGCTGACGCAATATTCCAGCAGATTTCGCTATTCTGGCCGTCGTTAAAAATCCCGTCGGCCCAACGGTAAAGATCGGTGACGCTGATATCCAGGTCAATCTGGCCGCTATGGCTTCGATGGTTCTGCAAGTAGGTAACCCATCGATCCGACAGAATCGGAAAATCCGAGATAATCGGCAGCGCGTCAGTTTCCCGCCAGGCTGACCGGCTACCGTCGTTCGGCGTCACACCTGGCGGGAACCACCACACTTGCGTTTTTGTGTCTGGGTGGACAGACGGCCAAACCATCGCGTATCGGTGCTTGCCCTGAATTACGTCAATCGCTGAATCGGCTTTGCCGCGAAATTCGATCTTTTGGCCGGCTGAATCTTTGAGCGGAGCGAGCAGCCAGCGGATACCGCTACTGCCATCGGTTCGCGCCGTGGAAATCCACGGTTCCCGATCCGATAGCGAGCCTAGTTCTTTCTCCAATGCGGCCAGTTGGTCACCGCCGTGTTTGTCGCCGTAATGATCCACGTCGATACCGACTACTTGATATTCGGCGCCAGCCACGATTACCGGCTTTCCCAACCAAAACGCGATATTGCCGTTTCGGTATTTGGGATCGTTCTCCCAACGTTCCAGTTGGTCAGGATCGGCGGCTTCGGCGTTCCCGCCAGTGAATCCGGTTGGCGGTGGGTGCTTCTCACCGGCTGGCAGGGGGATCGGGGCGAATCCGGCGGCGTGGGCCGACCGCCAGGCGTGCGCGTATGGCGACATTTCCGATTTCATATTATGGGAATTCCTTTGAATGTCAGTATTAGTGGCGAATCGCTAGGATTCGAGGTCGTCAAGCATTTTGAGGTAACGCGCATCGTTCAATCCGTTGTCGATGCGCCATTGCGTGATGCGCGCTCGCTCAAGGTCGGCTTGCACGTCAAGGGGAAGCGGTGCGGAAACCGGGCTATTGACGATTTGCATGGTTACGGCGCTGGCACGAACGGCTGACTGCATCGCGGGCCGTCCGTAGCGGTCCAGCACGTTCCGCTGCATTGCTTCGAATCGCTTTTTCATCCACCGATTGCGGAGATCGTTCATGCGCTCTTGCCAACTTCCTTGCGGTTGGCGAGCATGAACGCTATAACGTCGTCGCGGAGGTATCGAACGCGCTGACCGAACTTGACGTAGGGAATTCCTTTGCCCAGGTAGCGATCTTGCGCTAGGGACCGTGGTGGGATTCCTACGAACTTGGACAGTTCTTCTTCGGACATGATTTCCGGCATTTCAAACATCGCGTTTCCCTTTGCGTTGGACTGTCGCGCAACGTTTCTCGTTGCGGGTCCGAGAGCAAGCGGCTCGCTTTGGCGAATAGTGTGGGTATGCCGCGAAGTTTGAATGTGTGTGTTTGAATTCCCGTTTTTTGCTTCGGTATTACCCATCATTCACGACCGGGCGAGGGCTGTCAAGGCAAACACTGGACACGTCACGGCAGCCCATCTAGGCTAGGCCACACAACCCGACCGCAACGCCATCGGTGCAGGTCAGAGCATGTCCCGCCAGCGGTGGAAAAGTTGTGGAAAATAGAATAAGAATCGTTCGAAGGGAAGATCAGCAAACATGCCAACCGTCAGCAAATATCAGAACACGACCGGAGCAACTTTGTATGAAGTTCGCTACCGCACGCCGGAAAACAAAACCACGCGCAAACGCGGCTTCAAGACGAAACGTGACGCAGACCGGTTCGCCGCGACCGTAGAAGTTTCCAAGATGCGCGGAGAGTACATATCGCCCTCGTTGGCGAAAGCCACTATCGGATCGTTAGGGCCAGCATGGCTAGAACGTCAAAAAGGACACATGAAGCCGTCCGGTTTCCGCTCCTACGAGAGCGCATGGCGAAACCACGTAGAACCACGATGGGCCGAAACCCGCATCGGGAACGTGAAGTACAGCGACGTGCAAGCGTGGGTAGCTGCCCTGGCGGGAAAGCTCTCCCCGTCCATGATTGCCACCGTTTACTCAGTCCTGGCCCGCATCATGGACGACGCCGTACGCGACCGGCTGATTCCGGCGAATCCCGCCAGAGGCGTAAAGCTGCCGAAACGCGCAAAACGGCACAACGTCTATCTGACCGCCGACCAGCTTCACCACCTGGCCGACGAATCAGGCCGCTACCGGTCGCTGATCCTGCTACTCGGCACGGTCGGCTTGCGGTGGGGCGAAGCCGCTGCTCTGCGCGTGAGCGACGTTGACTTCCTACGGCGACGGATCACGTTGCAGCACAACGCCGTTCGGGTAGGGAGCGAAATCGTCGTTGGCACGCTCAAGACGGGGGAGAGTCGCACGGTGGCGCTGGCCGGGTTCGTGGCCGACGTGCTGGCCGTGACGTGCCAGGGCAAGGGCCGTGGCGACCTGATCTGGCCGTCAGCGACCGGCGGGCATCTTGGCCCGCCAGCGTCGGTGCGGTCGTGGCTGGCCGGTGCGGTGGCCCGGTGCCAGGCCGACGACGCGACGTTCCCCCGGATCACGGCGCACGCGCTGCGGCACACGGCGGCGAGCTTGGCGATCAGCGCCGGGGCGAACGTGAAGGTGGTTCAGCGGATGCTTGGACACGCGAGCGCGGCGATGACGCTGGACGTGTACGCCGATCTGTTTGACGACGATCTGAACGCGGTTGCGGATCGGCTGGACGCGAGCGTGTCCAATTCGCGTCCAAACCGGGTCCAAACGGGTTTCGCGTAACCGAGAAAGTAACGTTGACCTGCATTGTCGTCCGTCGAAAAAAGTGCCCTCGGTGAGATTCGAACTCACACTGCACGGGTTTTGAATCCGTTTCCTCTGCCAGTTGGGATACGAGGGCTCGCAGGTTGCGGTCTCTCAGCGTAGACGATCGCCACGCCCGCCCCGGGTGGTGGCCCGGTCCGCCCGCCGCGCCACAATGGCGTCATGACCGAGCCCGTGTCCGACGCCGAGCGGCGCCCGTCGCGCCGCGTCCTGATCGCCGAGGATGAGGCGCTGATCCGGCTGGATCTGGTCGAGATGCTGCGCGAAGAGGGCTACGACGTTGTCGGCGAGGCGGTCGACGGTCAGGAGGCGGTCGACCTGGCCGAGCAGCTGCGCCCGGACCTGGTGATCATGGACGTGAAGATGCCGCGCCGCGACGGGATCGACGCGGCCGCCGAGATCGCCGGCAAGCGGATCGCGCCGATCGTCATGCTCACCGCGTTCAGTCAGCGTGACCTGGTCGAACGGGCACGTGACGCCGGGGCGATGGCCTACCTGGTCAAGCCGTTCTCCGCCGGTGACCTGGTTCCGGCGATCGAGTTGGCGGTCAGCCGGGCCGAGGAGATCACCGCGCTGGAACGCGAGGTGAGCGCGCTGTCCGAACAGCTGGCCACCCGCAAGCTCATCGAGCAGGCCAAAGGCCGGCTGCAGGCCAGTCACGGACTCAGCGAGCCGGAGGCGTTCAAGTGGATCCAGCGTGCCGCGATGGACCGCCGGACCACGATGAAGCGGGTCGCCGAGGTCGTGCTGGAGACCATCACCGGCCCGGAGAATCCGCCCGACTGACCAGGTGACGCGGGCGAGCCTGCCCACCCCTGCGCCGTTTCAACAAGTAGGCTCGATGACGTGCAGCGCAGAATCATGGGCATCGAGACTGAGTTCGGTGTGACCTGCACCTTCCACGGTCATCGGCGACTGTCGCCGGACGAAGTGGCGCGCTACCTGTTCCGCCGGGTGGTGTCCTGGGGACGCAGCTCTAATGTGTTCCTGCGCAACGGTGCCCGGCTCTACCTGGATGTCGGCAGCCACCCCGAGTACGCCACCGCGGAATGCGACAGCCTGCTCCAGCTGGTCACCCACGACCGGGCCGGGGAGCGGGTGCTCGAAGACCTGCTGATCGACGCCGAGCAGCGGCTGGCCGACGAGGGCATCGGCGGCGACATCTACCTGTTCAAGAACAATACCGACTCGGCCGGCAACTCCTACGGCTGCCACGAGAACTACCTGGTGGTCCGCGCCGGGGAGTTCTCCCGGATCTCCGACGTGCTGCTGCCGTTCCTGGTGACCCGTCAGCTGATCTGCGGCGCCGGCAAGGTGCTGCAGACCCCGAAGGCCGCGACGTTCTGCCTGTCCCAGCGCGCCGAACACATCTGGGAGGGCGTGTCCAGCGCGACGACCCGATCCCGTCCCATCATCAACACCCGCGACGAGCCGCACGCCGACGCCGAGAAGTACCGCCGGCTGCACGTCATCGTCGGTGACTCCAACATGAGCGAGACCACGACCATGCTCAAGGTCGGCAGTGCGGCGCTGGTGCTGGAGATGATCGAGGCCGGCGTCGCGTTCCGAGACTTCTCGCTGGACAACCCGATTCGTGCGATCCGCGAGGTCAGCCACGACATGACCGGCCGGCGTCCGGTGCGCCTGGCCGGCGGCCGGCAGGCCAGCGCGCTGGACATCCAGCGGGAGTATTACGGGCGGGCACTGGACTACGTGCGGACCCGCGCCGTCAGCAACCCGCAACTCGAACAGGTCGTCGACCTGTGGGGACGGCAACTCGACGCGGTGGAGAGTCAGGACTTCGCCAAGGTCGACACCGAGATCGACTGGGTGATCAAGCGAAAGCTGTTCCAGCGCTACCAGGATCGCTACTCGATGGAGCTGTCCGACCCCAAGATCGCGCAGCTGGATCTGGCCTACCACGACATCAAACGGGGCCGCGGCGTGTTCGACCTGCTGCAGCGCAAGGGACTGGCCGCCCGCGTCACCACCGACGAGGAGATCGACGCCGCCGTCGACACCCCGCCGCAGACCACCCGGGCCAAGCTGCGCGGTGAGTTCATCAGTGCCGCACAGGCTGCCGGCCGCGACTTCACCGTCGACTGGGTGCACCTCAAGCTCAACGACCAGGCGCAGCGCACGGTGCTGTGCAAGGACCCGTTCCGGTCGGTCGACGAGCGGGTCAAGCGGCTCATCGCCAGCATGTAGGCGGTGTCGGTCCGGGACTCCGGCGGACAGCGCTTATCCTGTTGTGTCATGGCGACCGCCAAAGTGGAACGACTGCTGAATCTCGTCATCGCGTTGCTCGCCACCCGCAGCTATCTCACGGCGGAGAAGATCCGGTCCAGTGTGGTCGGCTACATCGACAGCCCCAGCGAGGAAGCGTTCTCCCGCATGTTCGAACGGGACAAGAACGAGCTGCGCGAACTGGGCATTCCGTTGGAGACCGGCAAGGCCTCCGGGTTCGAGGTGGTCGAGGGATACCGCATCAACCCGCAGACCTACGCGCTGCCCGAAATCAGCCTCACCACCGAGGAAGCCGCCGCGGTCGCCGTCGCGGTGCAGCTGTGGCAATCGCCGGAATTGCGGGCCAACGTCGAAGGGGCGGTGGCCAAACTGCATGCCGCCGGTGTCGACGCCGACCCGGACCGCGCCGATGTGCTGGTGGCACCGCCCGCCGCGCTGCCCGGAATCCACCGGGCCGAGCCGGCGCTGAACGCGCTGATGGCCGCCGTCGAGTCCGGTCAGGCGGTGCAGTTCGAACATCGGCCCTCACCGGTCGCGCCGTACGTCACGCGCACCGTCGAACCCTGGGGGGTGGTCATCCACGGCGGCCGCTGGTATGTGGTGGGCCACGATCGGGATCGCAACGCAGTGCGGACCTTCCGGATGTCGCGGATCGGACCCGACGTACGCACCATCGGCGCCACCGAGGTCAGTCGCCCCGAAACCGATGACCTGCACCGGATCGTCGCGGATGCGGTCGGCGACACCCCCATCGGCGTTCAGGCCCGGGTCTGGGTGGCCGACGGGCGTGCCGTCGCACTGCGCCGGGCGGGCACGGTGTTGGAACGCCGGTCGCTCGGCGGTCGCGACGGTGACGTCGTCGGCATCGACATCGGCACCTTCGACCGGTGGGCCCGGGAGATCGCCGGGTACGGGGCCGACGCCGTCGTTCTGGATCCGCCGTCGCTGCGCGGCGACGTGCTGGCCCGGCTGACCGCTCGCGCGGCGGGAGGTGCGGCATGACCCAGTTGTCGAAACGCCTGGTCCGGCTGCTGAACATGGTGCCGTACTTCCTGGCCAACCAGGGGATCAGCAAAGAGAAGGCCGCCGCGCACCTCGGTGTCAGCCTTACCCAACTGCAGACCGACCTGGAGTTGCTGGCGGTGTCCGGGCTGCCGGGTTACGGCCCGGGCGACCTGATCGACCTGACCTTCTACGAGGACCGCATCAAGGTCTACGAGTCCGCGGGGATGGACCGGCCGCTGCGGCTGACGTCGCCGGAGGCGACGGCGATGCTGATGGCGCTCAACGCGCTGGTGGGCATGCCCGGCATCGTCGACCCGCGAGCGGCGCGCAGTGCGATCGCCAAGATCGAGAACGCCGCGGGCGCGGCGGTGCATGAGGCCACCGAGCCGGCTGTGGACGACACAGCCCTGGCCGACACCGCCGACGTCGTGCGGGACGGTCTGCAGCGCCACCGCGCACTGGGCATCGACTACTACGCCGCCTCCCGCGACAGCCTGTCGCACCGGGTCGTCGACCCGATCCGGGTGGTGCTGATCGGCAACCACAGCTACCTGGAGGCCTGGTGCCGCGAGTCCGCCGGAGTGCGGCTGTTCCGGTTCGACCGGATCGACGGCGCCCGGCTGCTCGACGAACCGTCGGCAGCGCCGGAACCGGCGCTGCAGGCCGCCACCGACACCGCGCTGTTCGCCGCGGACCCGTCGCTGCCGGCGGCGACGCTGCGGGTGGCGCCGGCCGCGGCCTGGATGTTCGAGTACTACCCGATGCGGGTCGTCGAAGAACTGCCGGACGGCAGTCGTACCGCGACCATGACCTACGTCTCCGACGACTGGGTGACCCGCTTGCTGCTGGGCTTCGGCGCGGAGGTGCAGGTTCTGGGGCCGGAGCCGCTGGTGCAGCGGGTCCAGGCGGCCGCGGCCGAGGCGGTGGCAGCCTATCGGCCGACGGCTCCGGTAGCATCGGCGGAGAAATCTGGAGGTGACGGATAGTGGGCGCTATGAGTCCGACACACTGGGCGATCCTGCTTGTCGTGGTGGTGCTGCTGTTCGGCGCCAAGCGCATGCCGGACGCGGCCCGGTCGCTGGGCAAGTCGCTGCGCATCTTCAAGACCGAGGTGCGCGAATTGCAGCACGACGCCAGGCCCGAATCGCCGGGGGCGCCGACCACCGTGCAGTCCGAGCGGGTCGACCCCCCGGCGGCCGACGGCCACCCGGTCTAGCGGGCGATTCCCGACTCGGCGCACAGCGCCCGCGGACACCTCACATTCGTGCGCACCCCCGGTTTCCTCCGACGGCTGGACCCCCGGCTGCGTCGCAGCCGCACCAACCCTGACGGGACGATGTCGCTGGTCGACCACGTCCGTGAACTGCGTACCCGGCTGCTGCTGTCGCTGGCCGCGATCCTGCTGACGACGGTCGCCGGGTTCCTCTGGTACTCGCACGGCGTGTTCGGTGGGCCGAGCCTCGGTGAATGGCTGCGCCAGCCGTACTGCGCGCTGCCGCCGTCGGCGCGCGCGCAGATCAGCGCCGACGGGCAGTGCCGGCTGCTGGCGACCGCGCCGTTCGACCAGTTCATGCTGCGGCTGAAGGTCGGTCTGGTGGCCGGCACCGTGCTGGCCTGTCCGGTCTGGTTCTACCAACTGTGGGCGTTCATCACACCGGGGCTGTACCGCAAGGAGCGCCGATTCGCGGTGGCGTTCGTGGTGAGCGCGGCGGTGTTGTTCATCGGCGGTGCGGTGCTGGCCTACCTGGTGCTCTCCAAGGCGCTCGGTTTCCTGCTGACCGTCGGCAGCGATGTGCAGGTCACCGCGCTCTCCGGCGACCAGTACTTCGGCTTCCTGATCAACCTGCTGCTGGTGTTCGGGATCAGCTTCGAGTTCCCGCTGCTGATCATCATGCTGAACCTGGTGGGTGTGCTCAGCTACGAGAAGCTCAAATCGTGGCGGCGCGGGCTGATCTTCGCGGTGTTCGTGTTCGCCGCGTTCGCCACCCCCGGCTCCGATCCGTTCTCGATGACCGCCCTCGGGCTGGCACTGTCGTTACTGCTGGAGTTCGCCATCCAGATCGCCCGGCTGCACGACAAGCGCAAGGACCGCCGCACCGCGAACGATCTCCCCGATGACCAGGCCTCGGAGATCCCCGCGCCGTCCCCGGTCACCGCCGACCATGAGTGATCTCTCCCCGCGAGGGTGCACAGATCACCGGCAACGCCCAGGTGGCAGCGGAGAGCTGTGCACGGTCGCGGGACAGGCGGGCGCGCCGTGACCGAACTGGACACGTTCACCGCCGAGCTGCCGTTCACGCTGGACGGCTTCCAGCGCACGGCGTGCACGGCGCTGGAGGACGGTCGCGGTGTGCTGGTCTGCGCGCCGACCGGGGCCGGCAAGACCATCGTCGGCGAGTTCGCCGTGCACCTGGCGCTGGCCGCCGAGAGCAAATGCTTCTACACCACGCCGATCAAGGCGCTGAGCAATCAGAAGCACACCGACCTGGTCGCCCGGTATGGCAAGGAGCGGGTCGGCCTGCTCACCGGGGACCTCTCGATCAACGCCAACGCCCCGGTGGTGGTGATGACCACCGAAGTGCTGCGCAACATGCTCTACGCGGATTCACCTGCTCTGCACGGACTTTCGCATGTGGTAATGGATGAGGTGCACTTCCTGGCCGACCGCATGCGCGGTGCGGTGTGGGAGGAGGTCATCCTGCACCTGCCGGAGGCGGTCCGACTGGTCAGCCTGTCGGCGACGGTCAGCAACGCCGAGGAGTTCGGCGGCTGGATCCAGACCGTGCGCGGCGACACCGCCGTCGTCGTCGACGAGCACCGCCCGGTGCCGCTGTGGCAGCACATGATGGTCGGCAAGCGGCTCTTCGACCTGTTCGACACCCGGCCCGATCCCGACGCACCGCCCCGCGTCGATCCGCAACTGCTGCGGCACATCGCCCACCGGCGTGAGGCCGAACGGCTGTCGGACTTCCATGGGCCGCGCCGGCACTCCGGGCGTGGCGGTGCGGGCCGACCGAGCTACCGGCCGCCGATGCGGCCCGACGTGATCGGGGTGCTGGACTCCGCCGGGCTGCTGCCGGCGATCACGTTCGTGTTCTCCCGGGCCGGTTGCGATGCCGCTGTCAAACAGTGCCTGCGGTCGCCGCTGCGACTGACCACCGACGCGGAGCGCGCCCGGATCGCCGAGGTGATCGACCACCGCTGCGGCGACCTGGCCGATGCGGACCTGGATGTGCTCGGCTACTACGAGTTCCGGGAGGGGCTGCTGCGCGGCCTGGCGGCACACCACGCCGGGCTGCTGCCGGTGTTCCGGCACACAGTTGAGGAACTGTTCACCGCGGGCCTGGTCAAGGCGGTGTTCGCCACCGAGACCCTGGCGCTGGGCATCAACATGCCGGCCCGCACGGTGGTGCTGGAGCGACTGGTCAAGTTCAACGGTGAGCAGCACGCCGCGCTGACCCCGGGGGAGTACACGCAGCTCACCGGGCGGGCCGGCCGGCGCGGTATCGACGTCGAAGGCCATGCGGTGGTGCTGTGGCAGCCGGGGGAGAACACCGCCGACCCGGGTCAGGTCGCCGGGCTGGCGTCCACCCGCACCTTCCCGCTGCGCAGTTCGTTCGCGCCGTCCTACAACATGACCATCAACCTGGTTCAGCGGATGGTTCCGCAGGAGGCGCACCGGCTGCTGGAGCAGTCGTTCGCCCAGTTCCAGGCGGACCGGTCGGTGGTGGGGCTGGTGCGCGGCGCGGAGCGCGGTGAGCGGATGCTCGACGACATCGCCGTCGAACTCGGCGGGCGCGATTCGCCGGTGCTGGAGTACGCGCGGCTGCGGGCGCAGATCTCGGAACGCGAACGCTCCCAGGCCCGGGCGTCACGGCTGCAGCGTCGACGGGCGGCCGGTGACGCCCTGGCGGCGCTGCGGCGCGGCGACATCATCACGCTGACCGGCGGCCGGCGCGGCGGGCTGGCGGTGGTGCTGGCTGACGACCGGGACAGCAGCGAGCCGCGGCCGCTGGTACTCACCGAACACCACTGGGCGGGCCGGATCTCGTCGGCCGATTACAACGGGGCCACCGGGCCGCTCGGCACGATGCGACTGCCGAAACGGGTGGAACACCGCCAGCCCCGGGTCCGGCGTGACCTCGCCTCAGCGCTGCGGTCCGCGGCGGAGGGCCTGGTGCCGCCCGACCGGCAGCGCCGCCGCGGCCGCAGCGGCTCCGACACCGACGACGCCCCGGTGGACCCGGAGTTGGCGGCGCTGCGGGACCGGCTGCGCCGCCATCCGATCCATCAGGCGGCGGACCGCGAGGCCCGGATGCGGACCGCGGAGCGCTACCTGCGCCTGGAGGCCGACAACACCCAGCTGCGCCGCCGCGTCGCCGCCGCAACCGACTCCCTGGCGCGCACCTTCGACCGGATCGTGGGCCTGCTGACCGAACGCGGCTTCATTGACGACGGCGACGACGGCAATCCCGCGGTCACCGATCACGGCCGGCTGCTGGCCCGCATCTACAACGAGAGCGACCTGCTGGTCGCGGAGTGCCTGCGCTCGGGGGCCTGGGACGGGCTGGAACCGGCAGAACTGGCGGCGGTGGTCTCCGCGGTGCTGTTCGAATCGCGCGGCGCCGACGGTCCGGGTGGGCCGCTGGCGCTGGAAGCGCCCACCGCAGGCGTACGCACCGCCCTGCACCAGACCCGTCGACTGTCGGCGGCGTTGCGCTCCGATGAGCGCCGGCACGGGATCACCCCGAGCCGGGAACCCGACTACGGCTTCGTCACGGCCGTGTACGCGTGGGCTCGTCGGGGTGACCTCGCCGGGGCGCTGGCGGCATCCGATGCGGCGGGTGCCGGTGCCCCGCTGTCGGCCGGCGACTTCGTGCGCTGGTGCCGGCAGGTGCTGGACCTGCTCGATCAGGTGCGCAACGTCGCGCCCGACCCCGGATTGCGCGCGACCGCGAAACAGGCGATCGACACGGTTTTGCGCGGGGTGGTGGCGGTTGACGCCGGGTAGGCTGATCCGGGCGCTACGGTGGGTTACCGGTGGTGGACAGTCGACGATCGTCAACGTCGACTACGCGAGAGGACTTGAGGGACAACGATGAGCGGACCGCAGGGAAACGACCCGTCGCAGCCGTGGCAGCCGAGCCAGCCGGAGGGGCAGCAGGGGGCGGAGCCGGCGGCCGAGCAGGCGGCCGACCAGCAGTGGCAGCCGCCGGCCTACACGCCGTCGCAGTACCCGCAGTACCAGCAGCCAACGTCGTACCCGGCGGCGCCGCAGCAGTACCCGGCGGGAACCGTCGGGTACCCGCAGCCCGAGCAGTACGGCCAGCCTGGCCAGCCGACGCAGTACGGTCAGACCGGCCAGCCGACGCAGTACGGTCAGGCCGGGCAGCCGACGCAGTACGGCCAGCTGGGCCAGTACGGTCAGCCGACGCAGTACGGTCAGCCTGGTCAGTATGGTCAGCCGGGCCAGTACGGCCAGCCTGGTCAGTACGGTCAGCCGGGCCAGTACGGCCAGCCCGGTCAGTACGGTCAGCCGGGGCAGCCGGCCACCGAGACGAAGCGTTCGCCGGTGCTGATCGGCTCGATCGCCGCCAGCCTGGGAATCCTGGTCCTCGCGCTGCTGGTGACCGGATTCTGGAAGCCGGGGTTCTTCGTCACCACCAAGCTCGACGTCGACAAGGCGCAGCAGGGCGTGCAACAGATCCTGTCCGACCAGACCAACGGCTACGGTGCCAAGAACGTCAAGGACGTCAAGTGCAACAACGGCCAGAGCCCGGTCGTCAAACAGGGTGACTCGTTCAACTGCGAGGTCAGCGTCGACGGCACCAAGCGTCAGGTGACCGTGACGTTCCAGGACAACTCCGGCACCTACGAGGTCGGCCGCCCCAAGTAGTCCAGCGCCGTCGTCAACCGCGCCACCGACGACTCGACACCGCTGCGAGCGGCCAGGTCGACCAGTCGATCCGGTTGCGCCGCAGCGGGATACAGCCGGTCCGTGGGTTTCGACAGCGTCACCGGGGCAGCGGTGACCACCCGCACCACCGGCTCGGCCGCCGCGATGTAGTCGGCGGCGGCGTGCAGTTTGGCCCGCACCCCCTTCGCCATCGCCGACCCCGGGTCGTCGGCCGCGGCCAGCACCTGCGGCAGCGAACCGTACTGCAGCAGCAGCGCGGACGCGGTCTTCTCACCGATCCCGGGCACACCGGGCAGGCCGTCGGACGGGTCGCCGCGCAGCACGGCCATCTCCGCGTAGGCGGCGCCGGCCCGCTGTACCGGCAGCCCGTACTTCTGCGCCACCTCGGCCGGACCGAACAGTGTCGCCTTGGCCAGGCCCGCACCCAGGTAGAACACCGACACCGGAACGGGGCCGTCGGTCACGACCTGCAGCAGGTCGCGGTCGCCGCTGAGCACGATCACCGGGTTGCTGCGTTCGGCGGCGGCCAGGGTGCCCAGCACGTCGTCGGCCTCATAGCCGGGTGCACCGGCCGTCGCGATCCCGGCCGCGTCCAGAATGTCGAGGATGACCTCGACCTGCGGCGTCAGGTCGTCGGGCACGTCCTCGACGTCGGGGGAGCCGTCGGGCTCCGCTGCCGCCACCCGCTGCGCCTTGTACGACGGGATCAGGTCCACTCGCCACTGCGGCCGCCAGTCCAGGTCCAGGCAGACCGCCAACCGGCCGGGCTCAAACCGGGTGATCACCGTCGCGACGGTGTCGAGGAACCCGCGCACCGCGTTCACCGGCCGGCCGTCCGGCCCGGTGATCGACGCCGGCACGCCGTAGAAGGAGCGGAACCACATGCTGGCGCCGTCGAGCAGCAGAACCGGAGCGGACATGACTGCCACCCTATTGGCTCCGGACGTCCGTGACGGTCGCCGGTTAGCCTGACTCCCATGACTTCCCGATTCGACAGTGCCGTCTACGCCCGCCGCCTGGCCGCCGCCGCCGATGCCACCGCCGCCGCCGGGCTCGCCGGCCTGGTCATCACCCCCGGCTATGACCTGCGCTATCTGACCGGTTCGCGAGCGCAGACCTTCGAACGGCTCACCGCCCTGGTGCTGCCGGCTTCGGGCCGGCCCACGATGGTGGTGCCGCGACTGGAGTTGGCGGCGCTCGGCGAGTCGGCGGTGGGCGATCTGGGCCTGGCGGTGCTGGACTGGGTCGACGGCGATGACCCCTACCAGTTGGTGGTGGAGGCGCTCGGCGGAGCGCCGGCGGCGACCGCGGTCACCGACGCCATGCCGGCCCTGCATCTGCTGCCGCTGGCCGACCGGCTCGGCGTGACACCGGTTCTGGCTACCGCGGTGCTGCGCGAACTGCGAATGATCAAGGACCCCAGCGAGATCGATGCGCTGCGCAAGGCGGGGGCGGCGATCGACCGGGTGCACGCCCGGGTGCCGGAGTTCCTGGTGCCGGGGCGCACGGAAGCCGACGTCGCCGCTGACATCGCCGCAGCGATCATCGCCGAGGGGCATTCGGAGGTGGCGTTCATCATCGTCGGCTCCGGCCCGCACGGCGCCGATCCGCACCACGAATGTTCCGATCGGGAACTGCGAGCCGGCGACGTCGTCGTCGTCGACATCGGCGGCGCCTGGGAACCCGGATACAACTCGGACTGCACTCGCACCTACTGTCTCGGGCAACCGAATGATGAAGTGCGGCAACGGTATTCATTGCTGCAGCAGGCGCAGCGGGCGGCGGTCGAAGCGGTCCGTCCCGGGGTGACCGCCGAGCAGGTCGACGCGGCCGCCCGCGACGTGCTGGCCGGAGCGGACCTCGCCGACTTCTTCGTGCACCGCACCGGGCACGGCATCGGGCTGTCGGTGCACGAGGAGCCCTACATCGTTGCGGGCAACGACATTCCGCTCGCCGCCGGCATGGCGTTCTCCGTCGAACCCGGCGTCTACTTCCCCGGTCAGTGGGGTGCCCGCATCGAGGACATCGTGATCGTCACCGACGACGGCGTGGAGTCATTGAACAACCAACCGCATGAACTGGTGGTGGTTCCGGTGGATCAGCGCTGATCCGGGCGCGGGACGGTCACGAGGTCCGACGAGCCGATCACCCGTTCGATCTCCACCTCGATGACCACCCGTTCGGGGTTGGCGCGCGGTGTCTTGTACCGCTGGGCGTAGCGCAGTTCCGCGTCGCGGACCGCGGCCGACTCCCTGCTGACCGTCGCCCGGCCCTCCAGTGAGAGCCAGCGCGCCCCGTCGACCTGACTGAGCACCGCCACCCCGCCGCGTTCGGCGTTGACGGCCTTCTGTGAACCGCCGGTGGTGATCACCCGGGCGATGTGGGTCATCGGATCGAAGGTGAAGCCCACCGCGACGACGTGCGGGGAGTTGTCGGCGCGCAACGTGGTCAGCATCGCCAGGTGGCGTTCGGTCAGGAACGCCAGCGCGTCGCTGGTCAGCCGGGTGGTCGCGTTCGCCATCACCGCCCACGCTAGCGCAGGCGATAATCACAGCCGTGAACGACACGGCTGGCGGTCCGGTGGTGATTTTCGGCGGTCGCAGTGAGATCGGCGGGGAACTGGCGTGCCGGTTGGCGCCCGGGACGACGGTGGTGCTGGCCGCCCGGGCCGGCACCCCGCTCGACGAACAGATCGCCCGCGTGCGCGCTGCCGGGGCGACGGCGGTGCACACGGTGGAGTTCGACGCCGACGACGTGACGAGCCACGGTCCGCTGATCGCGGCGCTGATTGCCGAACACGGCCCGATCGGCACCGCGGTACTGGCGTTCGGGATCCTCGGCGATCAGGCCCGCGCCGAAACGGATGCCGCACACGCGGTGGCGGTGGTGCACACCGATTACGTCGCCCAGGTCAGCCTGCTCACGCACCTGGCGGCGGCGATGCGCAGCGCCGGTCGCGGTGCGCTGGTGGTGTTCTCGTCGGTGGCCGGGTCCCGGGTGCGGCGGGCCAACTACGTCTACGGTTCGGCGAAAGCCGGCCTCGATGGCTTCGCCAGCGGCCTGTCCGACGCACTGCACGGCAGCGGGGTGCGTCTGCTGATCGTGCGGCCGGGTTTCGTCGTCGGCCGGATGACGACCGGCATGACGCCTGCGCCGCTGGCGAGCACTCCGCAGCAGGTCGCCGACGCCACGGCGCGCGCCCTGGCCGCCGGGCGACGAGCGGTGTGGGTGCCGTGGTCGCTGCGGCCGTTGATCGTCGCATTCCGGTTGCTGCCGCAGGCCATCTGGCGTCGGATGCCGAGGTGATGCATGATCGGTGAATTGTTGACAGGGGAAATTGAACTTTCTGCCAGGAAGACTAGAATTTCATCTGCGTGAATGCAGCGCGGAGGTGTGCCTGCCGGTGTCCGGAAACCGTGGATCGTACTGGCCGTTCGTAGCTCGCGACAGTGAGCTCGGACGCGCGTCGGACGCGCTTGCGGCAGTTACCGACGCTTCCGCCCTGCGGGGCGTCGCGATGCTGGGCCAGAGCGGGGTGGGCAAGTCGACACTGGCCCGTGCGCTGGCGGCGGCCGCTGAAACCCGGGGCTGCGCGGTTCGTTTCGCGCTCGGCACCCAAACCGGTCGTGACGTGCCGCTCGGCGCGTTCTCCCGGGTCGTCGGCGTCGACGCCGGACATGCGCCGGCGGCGATGCTGGCCGCGGCCCACCAGAACCTGGAGCGGGAGCGCGACCTCGTCGTCGTCATCGACGACGCCCAGCTGCTGGACCCGCTCTCGGCGACCCTGGTCTACCAGATCGCGGCGGAGCGCACCGCCCGGCTGATCGTCGTCGTCCAATCCGGTGAGCCGGTGCCCGACTCGATCACCGCGCTGCTCAAGGAGCGCTGGCTGGAGAGTGTGCCGGTCGGCCCGTTCACCCCGGAGCAGACCGCTCAACTCGCCCGCGCGGTGCTGGCCGGCGCCGTCGAACCGAGCCTGGTCGACCAGCTGCAGCGCCGCACCGGCGGCAATCCGCTGCTACTGCGCGGACTGCTCAGTCCGGGCCGGGAGAACGGTGTGCTGGTGCAGACCGAATCCGGGTGGCGGCTGCAGGGTGCGCTGCACCCCGACCGTGAACTCCACGACCTGCTGGAGGTCCGGGTGCGGTCGCTGTCCGATGAGGAACGCGATGTGATCGAGATCGTGGCGGTCGCGGAACTGCTCGACTGGCGGATTCTCCGGGGGCTCTGCGCCGTCGACGCGGTCGAGCGGCTGGAACGGCTCGGCATGATCCATCTGGTCGCCGACGGCTCCGAGACGGTGGTGGGGCTGAATCATCCGGTCATCGGTGAGGTGGCAATCGAGCTGGCCGGGGTGGTGCGCACCCGGCGGATCAACGGCGATCTGGCTGAAGCCCATCGACGGGACGATCGGCGAGGTGACCGCGGCGGCGGCGCACCGGACGTGCGCACTCGGATCCGGACCGCCCGGTTCCTGATGCACAGCGACCTGCCGCTCGACCTCGACCTGATCATCGACGCCGCCGAGGGTGCGATGACGGCGGCGCACATCGCCGCCGGCGAGGACCTCGCCCGGTTCGCCCTGGACCACGGCGGCGGCCTGCGTGCGGCGATGATCCTGGCCGACGCGCTGCGCTGGGCGGGCCGCAGCGACGCAGCCGAAGCCGTCCTCAGCGAGTTCGACCCCGACGGCAGCGATCCGCTGCTGACCGTGCGCTGGGCCTGCCTGCGGGCGTCGATCCTGTTCGAGAGCTGCGGCCGGGTGGATGAGGCACGCCGGATACTGGCCGACGTCCGTGGCCGCATCGATGCCCCGTCGGCGCTGAGTCTGGTCACCGCGACCGAGGTATCGTTCGACTTCTTCGCGGGCGATGCGGGCACTGCGGCAGAGGCCGGCCTGGCCCTGTGCGCAGCCGACCCGCATCCGCTGGCGACGGTGTGGGCGGCGGCCCCGGCGGCCTGGGCAGCGGCGTTCGCCGGGTCCTTCGAGGACGTGGCGCGGGTGGCCCGGACGGGACTGGATGCGGCGGCCCGCGGCGGCAGCGGACCGCAGCTCCTGATCATCGGGCTGGCGGAGGCGATGGCACGGGCGTCCGCGGGGGATCTGGCCGACGCCGAGGACGTGGTGGAGCGGTACGCGGCCGTGAGCGCCGGCATCCCCGAAGCCGAAGGCATCGTCGCCGCGGTCCGCGGCTATGTGCTGTTGCTGCGGGGCACCCTGGGGGCGGCGTGCGCGGCGTTGCAGGAATCGATGGCGAAACTGTCGGTCGGATTCCAGCCGGCAGGACTGGTGCTGGCAGCGTCGTGGTGCGCGCAGGCGGAGGCCGGGCGGGGTGACACCGCAGCCGGCGCCGCTGCCGTGCGCTGCGCGGAGCGGGTGCACGGACCGCAGACGGCGGCCTTCGCCCCGGAACTCGAGATCGCCCGCGCCCGGGTGGCGGCGGCCGAGGGGCGGACGACGGCCGCCCTGCAACACGCTGAACGGGCGGCGCAACTCGCCCGGCGGGCCGGGATGTACGCGGTCGAGTCGCGTGCGGTGCACACCGCCGTCCGCTACGGCGACCGCTCACAGGCGGCCCGGGCCGGCGAACTGGCGCGGATGCTGTGGACGCCGCTGTCGGACGTCATGGCGTTGCACGCGCGCGGCGTGGCCAGCCGGGACGGTGGCCGTCTCGACGGAGCCGCCGACCGGTTCGCCGAAATCGGGGTGATGGCGATGGCCGCAGACGCCGCGGCGCAGGCGGCGGCCGAGTACGCCCGCAGCGGCGACCGTGAGCGGGAACTGGAGTCGGCGGGCCGGGCACGCCGCTGGGCGCAGCAGACCGGGTTGGCCTCACCTGCCACGGTCGCAACCGCCCGACCGCTGCCGATCACCGCCCGGGAGCGGGAGATCGCGGCGCTGGCCGCCGCCGGCCTGTCCAACCGGGAGATCGCCGACCGGATCAGCGTCTCGGTGCGGACCGTGGACGGTCACCTGTACCGCATCTTCGGGAAGCTCGACGTCCGCAGCCGCGACCAGCTCGCCCGACTGCTCTCCGGGCACCCCGACGCCCAGGTGTTCGGGATTTCGGTGCGAAATTAGGGTAGGGCGATACCCTAGTCCGGCCCGGTCTCGGTCGGTGATGCTGTCCAGACGCGCAACTCGAAGCGTTCAGACAGCCTGGGGGAGACGTGGTCGGACACACGGCACGATTGCGGTTTTTCGCATCGTCGTACCGAAAAGGCAAATTTCGGCATGGAACGCTGGATTATGGCCGCCTGTCAGGACTAGCGTCTATATACATGGACGATCGTGACAAAGACCCGTCGGTGGTACTGCCCTACTTGGTGGGGCGGCCGCTGCCCGCCACCGAGGTGTATGAGGCCTTCGGGTATCGGAAATCGGCCTACTACAAAGCCGCGCATGAGGGCCGGCTGATCACCGCCGACAACCTGATCAGGGTCGCCAAGCACTTCGGCCTGAACCCGATCGACCTGCAGGTCCGGTACGGGCTGATCACCCCCGAGGCGGTGACCGCCTACGTGGAGACGCTGGACTCGGCCCCCGAGCAGCCGAAGATCGCCGACCTGCATCCCGCCGCCGGCAGACCCCCTTTATAACCGCTATGCAGGTCCTCGTCGCCACCACACTGCTCGCCGTGCTGGGCAGCCTCTGGATCCGCCGCGACACCTGGCGGTCATGGTGGGAGGCCGGTCTCACCGGCAGCATCATGCTGCAGGGTTGCGCGGTGCTGTGCGTGTCCCCGTGGGTTTCGACGGTCGCGGGGCCCACCCTGCACGGTGTCCTGGGGCGCTGGAACGTCGAGCATCTGCTGGGCCACCTCTGCCTGATCGTCGCGGCCGCCGCGATCGTCTACCACTGCCTGACCCGTCTCGCCGACCCGGAGTTGCTGACGGCGATGTTCACCCGCAGTGTGGTCGCACCCCTGAACCTGGGCATCCCGCTGCTGGTGGCGGCATTCCTCCTCGCCGACGAGGAGCCGCACACCGATCTGTTCGCGGCTCCCGTCCGATCGATCTGGTTCGGGGTCTACTGGCTGGTGCTGGGCGTGCTGCTGACCTATCTGCTCGGCTACGCGCGTCGCGTGCTGCTGGCACTGCGGTCGGATCCGCGGTCCCGGGCGACCGCCAACATCTACCTGGCCGGCGCCGGACTCGGGATGGCCGCGTGTGCCGTCCAGGTGGCGACGGCGTGGGTGGGCGTGGACGTCAGCCTGCCGGTCTGGTGCTGCATGTGCCTGGGGGTGATGTGCTTCGCCTACGGCTCCGGACGCTCCTGGCAGGCGCGGGTGGACTGGTTCATCCGCGGCCCGCGCCCGCCCCGGCAGCCCACCCCGCCGCAACCCGCGGCGTGACCCGGTTCGCGCCGGCCTGCGAGTAGATTCACGGCCGTGCCCACGTTCGCCGAACTCGCCCGCTCTGATTACCTGCTGCTGACCACGTTCACCAAGGACGGCCGCCCCAAGCCGACGGCGGTGTGGGCCGCGGCCGACGGTGACCGCCTGCTGGTGATCACCCAGGAGAACTCCTGGAAGGTCAAGCGGATCCGCAACACGCCGCGGGTCACGCTGGCCGCGTGTGACGTGCGCGGACGCGCGAAGGGGGCGGCGATCGAGGCGACCGCGGCGGTGCTGGACAAGAGCCACAACGCCGACGTCTACGACGCGATCGCCCGCCGCTACGGGCTGATCGGCCGGGTGTTCAACTTCTTCAGCAAGCTGCGGGGCGGGATGACGACCAATGTCGGGCTGGAACTGACCGATGCCGCCCGCTGACCGGCCGCCGCCCCGAGGAACTCGTCACATATAGTGGACTTTGCTCATTGATATAAGCATCGTTGGACCCGACCCAGCGCTGACAGACCCTCAACAGAACTAAGGAGTTCGCGTGGCCAGCTTCACCTCCGACATGATCCTCGGCGACATCGTCACCGCCAACCCGTCGACCACCCGGGTCTTCAGCAAGTTCGGGATCGACTTCTGCTGCCACGGGCAGCGTCCGCTCAGCGCGGCCTGCGAGGCCGACGGCGTCGACACGGAGGCCGTGCTGACCGCGCTGAACACCACCGAGCCCACCCAGCGGGCCGACTGGGCCGAGCTCGACGACCCGTCACTGATCGCGCACATCATCAGCACCCACCACCAGTACCTGTGGGAGGAGTTCCCCCGGCTGGCGGAGCTGGTGGACAAGGTCGCCCGGGTGCACGGCCCCCGCCACAGCGAGCTGGCCCAGGTCCAGGAGCTCTTCCACAAGCTGCGTGCCGGCATGGAGCCGCACCTGCGCACCGAGGAGACCATGCTGTTCCCGGAGATCAGCCTGCACGCCGGGCGCCCGGAGCGGGGCCTGTCCGATGAGGTCGTCGCCGAGCTGTCGGAGAACCAGGAGGAGCACGACCGGTCCGGGCACCTGCTCGCCGAACTGCGCCAGCTGACCAACGGCTACGTGATCCCGCCGGACGCCTGCGCCAGCTACACCGCGATGCTCTCCGGGCTGGAAGAGCTGGAGAACGACATCCACATCCACGTGCACAAAGAGAACAACGTGCTGTTCCCGCGGGTGCTCGCCTCCGTCGGGGACTCCGCCTAGCCTTAGCTTCCGGAGTCTGATCCGGGGTTCGATCCGTCGCCTGGGCGCAGGTGCTCGCCGAAGAGTGCGAGCGCCTGCGCTTGGGCAGGCCTGCGAAGACCAATGTGAGATGAAGTGAAGCCCTGCTGTCTCGGGGGCCGACGACCCCGAACTCATTGCGAGGCCAGAAGAGCGTGCCCCTCTTCTTCGCACCCTGCGACGAAGTCCGATGCGGAGTCCACCTTGGCTACGATCCCGCTCTTGAGCACGTTACGCAGCAGTGATTGGCAGTACTGGTTCAGGTCGTCGCTGGGTGTCAGGTGTACGTGGCGGTGAAGAACCTGATCATCGATGGCCTGCTTACCCTGCTCGCAGGAGGCGCATCCAGGTTCAGCTCCCGCACTCGCCGCTAGGGCAATAGCGGCAGCGGCGCCAAACGCTACTAAGTAGCGGCCACTGTGCAAACCCACGGGTTCGAGGTTACGCACGCACCATCGCGACGCCCGCGATTCCAGTGGTGGCGCTCTCCTAGAAAGTCCATGACCCAGAGGGTTGCAGGACGAACCCTCGGTTGAGGATCGGGTCGATGCATGCGGTGAGATGGTCCGCGCCGACGAGGCACGTGGTGTTCCCGACTGTAATTTTCTGGCCGACGTTCAGCACAGGGGAGGTGATGACTGGGCACGTCTCCTTCTTGAAGCCATAGGGGCCGAGGTCCGAGGGTTCAGAACTGGGAGCACCGACGCCCATGCACCCATCATCTGTGGTGGGTGCACCGTTGGGACGAATGCCGGGCAGATGCCCGGTGCAGCCAGGGCTGACATGTGCGTCAGGGCCATCAGCCAGTGATGCCCAACCGCACTGCAAGCCATCTGGAGTGGCGAAGAAAACCCCTCCACCGCCGCGCCCGAAATGAGATGTATACGCAGTCGGGTCGGCCGCTTGGTATGCCCCCACGTCCGGGAACCGTGGCGGCTGCGCCGCCCCTGAAGGTGCACCCCAGGCAGACACAGCGAAGGCTGTGAATGCCGTGAACCATGCCCTGCATAGCGAGGCGCGCCCGTTCAATCTCATCGGCAGATCAGAACGCCCATGTCTTCTCCGGCGAGATGACGAAGCCGTGGTCACCGTTGATGCACGCGGTTCGGTCACCCTGGTCTTGCACGCAGGTCACAGGACCGTAGGTGACCTTCTGCCCAGGACGCAGTTCGTGACCTGGTATATCAATATTGCTGCCCTGATAGGGCATACACTGCTGCATCGCCTCACGAATTATGGAGCCGGAGAGTGCCTTCACCAGCGAACATCCCGCACCGCTCGCGCCTTCTGTGGGAGCATCGGAAGCCCCTGGGATATCTCCTTCGCAGGAGAGGAATCGATTCTGCTCGGTGACACCTACTCCACTGATCAGATAGGAACACGAATAATGCTTGCTCGCAGGGTAGAAAACGATCGAATTCCAGCTTTTGTCCATGTGCATCAGCGTGTTCGGATCGACCGGCGCGTAGCTATCGACGTTGGGAAATTCGGGAGGCGCAGCCTCGGCGGCGCAAGCGCTCGTGATCGCGAGCACCGAGGTTGTTACCACGACTGCGACTGAATTCACGCAGGGTCCAAGGCGTCTCACAATCCGTCCTTTCTAGGGCGTCGGGTGGTTGATCTGCACGTTGTATAGGAACGTCTGCGGAAAATAGTTCTCAAAACCTGCGGGTAGCTCAACACCTGGGGGCGGATCGACCTTGACATAGGAACTCACCCGAACGGTGACGGTTTCGGTGGAGCCGTTGACTACGTCATTGACCACCGTAGCCCCGTAGGCGGGTGAGTAGTTCCAGGTTGATCCAGGTGGCACACCGGCAGGTAGCGGGGGCGACGTGGGGGGTGCGATGTTGTTGGCGATTGGGGCTTCGTTGCGAACGCCTGGGAGGGTTAAACCGTTCGAGTCCGCTGCGGTGAACGCACGCACACCGCCGCCGTTGGTTGCGTCGACGAGCATCACCCCGCCGCCCTTGAGCGGGTAGTACTGATTTTCACGGTCGCCGCCCTGTGGGATCAGCGTGCCCTGGGAGGGAACGCGGTCGATCCAGTTACCGGGGTTGTTGGCGTCAACGGGAACCGTCCACATTTTTCGGGGCGCACCTTCTTGGGCACCGTCGTTGCCGACGATGACCATCTGGCGCTCCTTCTCGTTGTAATACACACTCGCCTGAGACATCGGAAGCGTCCCGATGTGACGTGGGTTCGCAGGATCGCTGTAATCAAGCACCTCAGTGGTGGGCGTCGTGTACTTCTGGTGTTTTCCTGGCAGGTCTTCTTGGGCGTAGCCCGGAGTTCCAAATGTGACTAACGGTTTGCCGTCCGGTCCCACGCCTGATCCGGTCGGCAGTCCGCGTCGCGGACCGTCCGGTCCCGGTGGCAGCGGATAGTTGTTCGGCTTGCCGTCCGTGAGCGGCGGGGAGCTGTGCCCGTCGCCCGTGACCGTGTGATCCCACCCAGGATGGGTGACATCGAGGTCGGTCAGCGTCGGCTTCTGTTCGGGTGCTGGCGTGCCGCCTGG
Organism: Mycolicibacter acidiphilus; assembly: GCF_018455725.1. Classification (GTDB taxonomy): domain Bacteria; phylum Actinomycetota; class Actinomycetes; order Mycobacteriales; family Mycobacteriaceae; genus Mycobacterium; species Mycobacterium acidiphilum. The sequence goes on along the minus strand of NZ_JAHCLR010000034.1, from coordinate 45,600 downwards.
AGTCACACCCACGATTTCAGGTGCGGGCATCGCTGGCTTCACGTCATCGACCAGCACCGCCGTGTTCGGCATCCCGGCCGCACCAGCCCCGCCGTCGCCTTCTTCGGCGGGGAACGCGAAGTTGTCCAGTCCTTGTGTTGCGGTGTCGAGCTGGCGGGACAGGTCATGTTCGCCGGAGACCAGCCGTGCGACCTGGTATTTGATGAACTCCTCGTGCTCAGCGGCGGTGTTCATCTGCGCCATGAGGGCCTCGCTGGACGAGTAATCCGGGGTGGTGGGGGTGACGTGGTAGTCCTCGGCGACGCTGAACCCGGCGTTGCGGACATCCTCCACCGTGCTGACCAATGTTCGCCTGCACGCTTCTTGCTGTTCCCGGCCGCGTTCGGCGATCCCAGCGGCGTCGCGCACCTGTTCGGCTGGGTTGCGTACCAGAATCATGTCGCCATCGGTGAGGGCTTGTGCCGCGTCGGCGGCGTCACCAGTCCACTCGGTGCCCCCGGGTGCATCGACTGATTGCGAACCTCGGTGAACGCCTGCTCCCACTTGTCCGCGAGGCTCCGCCAGTTCGCGGCGCAGGTGGTCAGGTACTCCCAGCTTGCGTTCTCCACCTCAGACAGACCCGGCAGCATCATCAGTTACCTGAACACCGGGATCGCGCCTGCGCCACCATCAGCACCGGCACCAGCGGTGACCGGGACAGACGGTGCAGGTGTGGCACCGCCAGCGCCACCGTCAGCGCCGGCCCTTGGGAACTCGGGTCGTGACAGCTTCTCTGCGCTGTGGTTATCCGCGGCCTCGTAGCCGTTCGCCGCCTGGGAGAACTTGGTGGCGTTGGCGATCAGCCGTCCGTTCATCGTCGCCGTCACCTTGCCGCCACGTGCGCTGAGGGTGTTCGCCGTTGTCCCGCTGGTCTGCCACGGTCCCGCTGCAACAGGCGCTGCCAGGGACGCTACGAGTTGTCCTGCCTGATCGGTGCAGGACTGCGACAACGCACGAAGGCCAGCCACGGTGACCTTCAGGGTGTCGCCCATGCGCGAAATCGTAACGGAGGTCGAGGACTGCAACTGCGCCTCACCTCATGCTGGACCAGGCTCAGCTCCAGCCGCCTCCGCCACGTCGAGGCAGGGCTGGTGGGGGTCGAATCCGCAGGTCGTCATCGTGCTGCCCTTCCAGGTGTCGGCCCCGCGCCGGGCGACTGCGATCTATGGAGTGTCTTTCAAGTGTTCGCCGAAGAAGGCGAACACCCGCGCCCAGGCGTCGACGGTTGCGGCGTCGTTGTAGCCGAATCCGGTGACCCGCAGCAGCGGCTGACCGGGCAGTTTGTTGGCGAAGCTGTGGCCGGCGTGCGGGTAGGCCTTGATGTCGTGCGGGATGTGCTTGTGCTCGACGACCCGGCGCAGCCGGTTCGCCGCGCCGGTGCCCAGCGGGTCGCGGGCTCCGAAGCTGGCCACGATCGGGCAGGCGCCGTCGAGAACCTCGTCGAGGTGGCGTGGCAGGGGAGTCCCGTAGAACGGCGCAGACGCGGCGAAACCCTGCGATGACAGGATTAGCGCGAACTGTCCGCCCATGCAGAAACCGGCGATGCCGACCGGGCCCGCGCACTCCGGCATGGCGCGCAGATGATCGCGGGCCGCCAGGATGTCGTCGAGGGCGCGGCCACGCTGGGTGAGCAGTTCGCGGAACACCCGGGTGATGCACCGCGCCCGGCCGCCCCGGGCGTACAGATTCGGGGTGAGCGCCAAATAGCCGGCCTCGGCGATGTTCTCGTTGACGGCCTCTTTGTCCGCGGCGTAGCCGATCGCGTCGTGGATCACCACCACCCCGGGCCAGGGGCCGGAACCGTCGGGGATGTCCAGCAGCGCGTCGATGTCCCCGGAGGGCGTTCTCATTGCGATGGTTCCCATCGCACCAACGTATTACCCGGCGGCGGCCGGGGGAACCGGAACGACGCCCGAAACGTTGGGCGGACATGGTGAGCGCGGCACTGCGGGTGTTCCTGGCGTACCTGCTGATCGAGGTGGCGGCGACGGCGGCACTGGTGTGGCTGATCGGATTCGGCTGGACGGTGCTGGCGTTGCTCGGCACGTTCGCCGTGGGTCTGGCGCTGGCCGGCTCGCAGGCCCGCCGCCAGGTGGGCCGGTTGCGCCGCGGCGGCCCCCGGCAGGGTGCCCTCGCCGACGGGGCGCTGGTGCTGCTGGGCACCGGTCTGGTGGTGGTTCCCGGCCTGGTCAGCACCGTCGCGGGTCTGCTGCTGCTGACGCCCGCCACGCGGTCCGCCGCCCGTCCCGCCCTGGTGGCCCTGGCCGTTGCGGGCCTGGGTCGGCACACACCGCTGGTGGCCGCGGTGACCGTCGGCCGGCAGTGGTACGAAGCCCGCCGGCCGGCGCAGCCCGGAGATTTCATCGACGCCGAGTTCGTCGACGTCACCGACACGCCGTCGGCCGCGCTGTCGGCCGGAGCCCTCCGCGGCCCCGCGACCCCGTAGTTTTAGCGGGTGAGTGCCGCCGCCGACGAATCCGCCGTGACGCTGCTGCTCGGCGGCCGGATCCACAGTCCCAGCCATCCCGACGCCACCGCCATGGCGGTGCGCGACGGTGTCATCGCCTGGCTCGGCAGCGACGCGGTCGGCCGCGAACGCTTTCCCGGTGCCGAGGTGTTCGACCTCGACGGCCACTTCGTGGCCCCCGGTTTCGTCGACAGCCATGTCCACGTCACCGAGACCGGCCTGACCCGCATCGGCCTGGATCTGCGGCCCGCGACATCGCGGCGGCACTGCCTGACCCTGATCGCGGACTACGTGGCCGCCCACCCCGACGGTCCGGTCTGGGGGCACGGCTGGGACGAATCCGGCTGGCCGGACGGCCCGGCACCGACCACCGCCGAACTCGACGCCGTCGTCGGGGAGCGACCCGTCTACCTGTCCCGCATCGACGTCCACTCGGCGTTGGCGTCGACCGCGTTGCGGCGGCAGGCCGACGCGGCGGAGACCGACCCCGCCCGGCCGTTGGCGGGCGATCCCCACCACCGGGTGCGGGCGGTGGCCCGCGGCCTGCTCACCGCCGGCCAGCGCGCCGCCGCGCGCACCTCCGCGCTGGATGCGGCGGCCGCGGCCGGGATCGTCGCCGTGCACGAGTGCGCCGGCCCGGACATCGGTGGCCTCGACGACTGGCTGGAACTGCGGGAACTGGCCCGGCAGCGGCCCGGTGTGGAGGTCGTCGGCTACTGGGGCCAGCCGGTCACCGCCGCGGCCGAAGCGACCGACCTGATGGCGCGGACCGGTGCCCGCGGCCTGGCCGGCGACCTGTTCGTCGACGGGGCGCTGGGATCGCACACCGCGTGGCTGCACGAACCGTACGCCGACGCACCCGGCTGCACCGGCGAGTGCCACCTCGACGGCGACGCCGTCCGCGCGCACCTGTGGGCCTGCACCGAGGCCGGGGTGACCGCCGGCTTCCACGTCATCGGCGATGCCGCGGTGTCGACGGTGGTCGCCGCACTGGAACAGGTGGTGGAGCACTTCGGGATCGCCGCGGTCGCCCGCTGCGGGCACCGGCTGGAGCACCTGGAGATGGTCAGCCCTGAGCAGGCCACCCGGCTCGGCTCCTTCGGCGTGATCGCCAGCATGCAGCCGTCGTTCGACGCGCTGTGGGGCGGCCCGGACGGTATGTACGCCGAGCGGCTCGGCGTCGAGCGCGCCGCCGGGCTGAATCCGCTGGCGCTGTTAGCGTCCGAAGGCGTGCCCCTCGCGTTCGGCTCCGACACCCCGGTGACCTCGCTGGATCCGTGGCTCACGGTGCGCGCCGCCGCCCGCCACCGCACCCCCGGCAGTGCGATCTCGATGCGGGCGGCGTTCGCCGCTTCGACCCGCGCCGGGTGGCGCGCCGCCGGGGTCGATGACGGGATCAGCGGCACCCTGGTTCCCGGGGCGCCGGCGTCCTACGCGGTATGGGAGGTCGGCCGGCTCGCCGTCGGCGCCCCGCGGGACGCGGTGCAGCGGTGGTCGACGGACCCGCGCTCGCGGGTGCCGGCCCTGCCGGTGCTGGAACCGGGCGATGCGCTGCCGCGGTGCGTTCGCACGGTGCACCGGGGTGCGGTTCTGTATGGCTGAGCGGGTGGAGGCCGTCGCGCCGCCGCGTTGGGAGCGGCTCGCGGCGGCCGCGGCCCAACGCTGGGCGGAACTGGCTGTCGCGATCGGCGCCGGCATGCTGCTGTGCGCCAGTTTCCCGCCGCTGAACTGGTGGTGGGCGGCCGTCCTCGCGTTCGGGCTGCTGGCCTGGGTGCTGACCCGCGCCGAGACCACCCTCGCCGGTGGGTTCGGGTACGGGCTGCTGTGCGGGCTGGCTTTCTATCTGCCGCTGCTGCCGTGGATCAGTGGGCTGGTCGGGGTGGTGCCGTGGCTGGCGCTGACCTTGATGTGCGCGCTGTTCCCGGCGGTGTTCGGGCTGGCCGCGGTGCTGGTGCGCCGGTTGCCGGGCTGGCCGATCTGGTTCGCGCTGCTGTGGACGGCCCAGGAGTGGGCCAAATCGATCTTCCCGTTCGGCGGATTCCCCTGGGGTGTGGTCGGGTTCGGTCAGACGCGCGGCCCGTTCCTACCGCTGGTCCGGCTTGGCGGGGTGCCGTTGCTGTCGCTGGTGATCGTGCTGATCGGTTGTGCCGGAACGGTGTTGACGACCGAGATCGTGCGCTGGGTGCGGCGCGAATACCGGACCGGCCGTCGGGCCGCCGCCGCCCGCCCGCCCGCGGTGCTGCTGCCCGGCGTCTGCATCTGTCTGGCACTGCTGCTGACGGTGCTGGTGTGGCCGGGGGTGCGGCACTCCGGGGTGGGCGCCGGCGACGATCCGGCCATCACAGTGGCCGCCGTGCAGGGCAACGTGCCCCGACTCGGGTTGGACTTCAACGCCCAGCGCCGCGAGGTGCTCGACTACCACGTCCGCGAAACACTGCGACTGGCCGAGGACGTGCAGGCCGGGCGGGCCCCGCAGCCGCGGTTCGTCATCTGGCCGGAGAACGCCTCGGACATCGACCCGCTGACGAATGCCGATGCCGCGCAGCAGATCACCCGTGCCGCGCAGGCGATCGGGGCGCCGATCCTGGTGGGCACCGTCCGCGCCGGTGCCGACTGGACCCGGGACAACCCGGTGGCGATGAACTCGGTGCTGGTCTGGGATCCGGTCACCGGGCCGGGGGACAGCCACGACAAGCGGATCATCCAGCCGTTCGGCGAGTACCTGCCGTGGCGCGGGTTCTTCCGGCATCTGTCGGCCTACGCCGACCGGGCCGGCTACTTCGTGCCGGGCCACGGCGACGGGGTGGTGCACGTGGCCGGTGTGCCGGTGGGCGTGGCCACCTGCTGGGAGGTCATCTTCGACCGCGCGCCGCGCCAGTCGGTGCTGGCGGGGGCACGGCTGCTGACGGTGCCGGCCAATAACGCCACCTTCACCGAGACGATGAGCCAGCAGCAACTGGCTTTCGCGAAGGTGCGGGCGGTCGAGCACGACCGCTACGTCGTCGTCGCCGGCACCACCGGGATCAGCGCGATCGTCGCGCCGGACGGGCGGGATCTGGCCCGCACCGGGTTCTTCGAGCCGGCCTACCTCGACGGGCACGTCCGTCTGAAGGCCGGGTTGACCCCGGCCACGCGGTGGGGGCCGGTGCTGGAGTGGACGCTGGTCGGGACGGCTGTTGCCGGGATTGTGGCCGCGATGCTGCACAATGGACTGCTTGTGCGTCGCCGCAACAGAGCCGGCGCGGAAAGTGATGTGGAGGAGCGGCACCGATGAGTGATCGTCCGAGCCGGCACACCCTGGTGGTCGTACCCACCTACAACGAGCTGGAGAACCTGCCGATCATCGTGGGTCGGCTGCGGCAGGCCTGCCCGGACGTGCACATCCTCGTCGTCGACGACGGCAGCCCCGACGGCACCGGACAGCTGGCTGACGAGCTCGCGGCGGCCGACGGTGAACACATCCACGTCATGCACCGCACCACCAAGGCCGGGCTCGGTGCGGCGTATCTGGCCGGCTTCGCGTGGGGCCTGGACCGGGAGTACGGGGTGCTGGTCGAGATGGACGCCGATGGCAGCCATGCACCGGAGCAGCTGGACCGGCTGCTGGCGGCTATCGATGCCGGCGCTGACCTGGCGATCGGTTCGCGCTACGTCGACGGCGGGTCGGTGCGCAACTGGCCGTGGCGACGCCTGGTGTTGTCCAAGACCGCGAACACCTATGCGCGCCTGATGCTCGGGGTGGGCATCCGCGACGTCACCGCCGGCTACCGGGCGTACCGCCGCACCGTGCTGGAGAAGATCGGCCTGGACGCGGTCGACTCGAAGGGCTACGGCTTCCAGGTCGATCTGACCTGGCGCACCATCACCAACGGGTTCACGATCGTGGAGGTGCCGATCACGTTCACCGAGCGTGAGCTCGGCGTGTCCAAGATGAGCGGCAACGACATGCGCGAGGCGCTGGTGAAGGTCGCGCGCTGGGGTATCGGCGGCCGGGTGAACCGGCTGCGCAGCGCCGGCAAGTAGCACAAACGACAGGACGCGACCGCCGGCAGCGGTCGCGTCCCGATCGTTCGGGGGTCAGCCGCGCCGGCGGGTCTTGATCAGCTCGAGGCGCTCCTTGAGCAGCTCGTCGAGTTCCTCGACCGAGCGGCGCTCCAGCAGCATGTCCCAGTGGGTGCGCGGCGGCTTCACCTTCTTCGGCTCCGGCAGGTCACCGTCGAGCAGGGTGCCCTCCTGGCCGTTCTTGCACATCCAGGTGCCGGGGATCTCCGCGTCGTCGGCGAACGGAACCTCGAATTCCTCGCCGCTCTCGGTGCGGTACCGCGCCACCCGACGCGGCGCCAGGTCGTGGTTGCGGTCGGTCTCGTAGCTAACGGCTCCCAGCCGACTGCCTCGCAGAACACGATCAGCCATCGACCCACTCTCCTTCACAAACGATTACGCAGAAAACATCTCGCAGTTGACAACGCGGATGGAAGCCGGGTGGTTCCCGGCAGACGCGGCGCAACCTCCAATGATACCGGGATGGTGACGAACAGCCGACTAAGGTGGTCAGGCGTGCCCCGCAGTCCCCGTCCGCAGCCGTGCCGCTGGTGCGGACGCGACGTCACCGCCGACGCCGGCATCGGACGGCGCCGGCAGTATTGCCGCCAGTCCTGCCGGCAGCGCGCCTACGAACAGCGCACCCTGATCAGCAGCGGCAAGACCGGGGCCCTGGCACCTGATTCCGTGGTGCTGTCCGCGGCCGAGGCCACCGCGCTGTCCGATCGGATCTACCAGGTGCGCTGTGCTGCCGAGGACGTCGCGACTGCGCTGGCAGAAGGCGCGGCACCGGCGGAACTGCAGCAGTTGTGCGACACCCTGCTCGAAACGGTGCAGACAGCCGACCGCTGGCGCTGAGCCTCAACTGGCGCAGCTGAACAGGTTGCCGGCACCGGCCGGTGTCGGCGCCGGGCGCAGGCAGCCGAACGCCTCGATCCCGGCCGGGCTGAACTTCACCGCGGAGCGGTGCGCGTAATTCACGCAGAACACGTCGGTGCCCTGTGTGCGGCAGCGATAGTCACCGAAGGCCAGCGTGGCGCCGTCGGGCAGCGTCGGCCCGTCACCGCGCAGGAACCGCCCCGGATCGCCGTGCGCTGACCCCACCTGCAGCGTGCTGCCGTTGAAGTCGACCCAGCCGCCCCGCCAGTTGCCGTAGACGTCCGCTGGGCGCGGCGGCGGCGCGATGAGGGCGACGTCGCAGGCCAGCCCGGTGTCGGCGGCACGCGCGTCGGTCATGCAGGTGGTGGCGCGCTGCGCGCCGGCGCCGGCGGTGAACGCGATATCGTCGCCGAGGTCGGTGACCGCCCCGGGCGCGGTGGCGCTGTGATAACCGGCGGGGTCCACCGGCTGTCCGGCCTGAATCCAGGTGATCACCTCGGCGATCGGCGCCCCGGCCGCCGGTGCCGTGGCCGCGGTGGTGCTGGGGCCGGCCGTCGAGGTCGGGGCGGTCGATGACGGGTGCGCCGCCGAGGAGGACGCGCTGCTGGTGACGGTCTGCTCCGGTTCGCGCACAGTCGCGTGGGAGCAACCGGCGAGCAGCAGGTATCCGGCGAGCAGCACGAGCAGACGCATGTCGTTAGGCTAACCGGCGGGTTGGATTCGGCGGTCCCGCGTTGCCTCTGCTCCGTCGAGCCTCGCGAACCGCCGGGTCTGATGCGGCGGTCCAGCTTCACCTCTCCTGCGTCGAGGTTCGCTAACCACCGGTTCAAACGGCGGTCCAGCTTCACCTCTCCTGCGTCGAGGTTCGCTAACCACCGGTTCAAACGGCGGTCCAGCTTCACCTCTCCTGCGTCGAGGTTCGCTAACCACCGGTTCAAACGGCGGTCCAGCTTCACCTCTCCTGCGTCGAGGTTCGCTAACCACCGGGCGATTCGCTACCGTTCGGCTCATGCATAACCAGCCCGTGCAGGCCAGCATCGCCACCGGCATCGTGGAGGGTTTCGCCGCCGACGGGGTGCGCAGGTGGCGGTCGATCCCGTATGCCCGCCCGCCGGTCGGGCCGTTGCGGTTCCGGGCGCCGCAGCCCGCTCAGCCGTGGTCGGGGGTGCGGCACTGCCACGGTTTCACCAATTGCGCCCCGCAAGACCGGCTGTACACCATGCTCAGCCCCGGCAAGTTCCAGCCGATGGGCGAGGACTGCCTGACGCTGAACGTCGTCACCCCGGAGGAGCCCGGGCCCGAACCGCTGCCGGTGATGGTGTTCATTCACGGCGGCGGCTACATCCTCGGCAGTTCGGCCACCCCGATCTATGACGGCGCGGCGCTGGCCCGGCGCGGTTGCGTGTACGTCTCGGTGAACTACCGGCTCGGCGCGCTGGGCTGTCTGGACCTGTCGTCGCTGTCGACGGCGCAGGTCGGCCTGGACAGCAACCTGTACCTGCGGGACCTGGTGCTGGCGCTGCGCTGGGTGAAGGAGAACGTCGCCTCGTTCGGCGGCGACCCGGCCAACGTGACGATCTTCGGGGAGAGCGCCGGCGCGCACATCGTCGCCACCCTGCTGGCGGTGCCGGCCGCCGAGGGCCTGTTCCACCGGGCGATCGCCGAGAGCCCGGCCGCGGGCATGGTGCGCTCGCCCGAGATCGCCGCCGAGTTCGCCGATCGGTTCGCCGCGCTGCTCGGGGTGCGTAAGCCCGACGCGGCCCACGCGCTGCTGCGGGTGTCACCGGATGAACTGGTGACCGCCCAGAATGAGCTGATCGCCGCCGGAACCCGGGAGATGCTGGGCGCCTTCCCGATCGGTCCGACCTTCGGTGACGACGTGCTGCCGCTGGACCCGGTCGAGGCGATGCAGCGCGGGAGCGCGCACCGGGTGCCGTTGATCGTCGGCAGCAACGGCGAGGAGGGCCGGCTGTTCACCCGGTTCCTGAAGATGCTGCCTACCACCGAGTCGATGGTCGAAGGCGTGCTTTCCGGGGCCGCCCCGGGGGTGCGCGATCGGATCGTCGCCGCCTACCCGGACTACCCGGACCGCGCCGCCTGTATCCGCCTCGGCGGTGACTTCGCGTTCACCTCCGCGGTGTGGCAGATCGCCGAGGCGCACGGCGCCCACGCGCCGACCTACGTGTACCGGTACGACTACGCGCCGCGGGTGCTGCGCTGGACCGGACTGGGGGCGACGCACGCGACCGAACTGTTCGCGGTGTTCGACGTCTACCGCAGCGGTGGACTTGGTGTGCTGCTCACCGCCGGTGCGGATCGCCGCACCGCGCTGCGGGTCAGCGGCAAGGTGCAGCGGGCCTGGCGCTCATTCAGCCGGACCGGGGCGCCAGGCGAGGACTGGCCGGCCTACACCCCCGACGAACGTGCGGTGATGGTCTTCGATCGCAGATCCCGGGTCGAACTCGACCCGCATCCGGAGCGCCGGCGTGCCTGGGAGGGCTTCACCCTGGCGCACTGAGCGACCGATCAGCCCCGGATGACTCGGGTTCCGCCGGCCAACTCGTCGTGCTTGCCCTGCTTGGTCGGGCTGGCGCTGATCGTCACCGCGATCACGACGTAGGCAACGAAACCGATCAGGCCGCCCAGATACGGGATCAGCGTGGTCAGCAGGGTGAATGCGTTGCGGATCGCCGACTCCCGCAGCGTCGGCTTCGACACCCCGTCGGGCCCACGGACCGTCAGGCCGAACATGCTCTTGCCCGGGGTGGCGCCGCGGGTCACTTCGAACAGGATGAAATAGCCGAACATCAGCACCCCGGAGAACAGACCGGTCACCAGGAACGGGTAGTCGTCGTCGAACACGAACAGCGACAGCACGAACGCCACGATCGTCACCAGCACGCCGTCGACCAGCCTGGCCCAGAAGCGCCGACCGAGCCCGCCCGGCCGTGCGGTGAACCCGGGGCCGTTCGGGGTGATACCGCCGGTTGTCATCAGCTGCGCTCCTGACCGTTGGATGCCCGCCAATGTACCGTGACGGGCGACGCCCGGAATCGATTCCGCGGACGGCGAAACGGTGGACCGATGGCTGCGATCGTGGTGCTTCTGATCGTCGCACTGCACCTTGCCTTCATCGGATACGTGGCGATCGGGGGCTTTGTCGCGCTGCGCTGGCGCCGCACGATCTGGCTGCACGCGGCGGCGGTGCTGTGGGGGGTCCTGATCGTCACCGCCCACCTGGACTGCCCACTGACCTGGGCCGAGCGCCGGGCGCGGACCGCCGCCGGGATGGCGCCGCTGCCGGATGCCGGGTTCATCGCGCACTACCTCACCGGGGTGCTCTACCCGGCCGGGTGGACGGGCGCCGTCGAAGTGGCGGTGCTGGTGTTGGTGGCGGTGTCGTGGTGGCGGTACGCCCGGCAGGGGCGGCAGCGCAGGCGATACGGTGATCGGCATGCGGACATTGGTCATCGTTGACGTGCAGAACGACTTCTGCGAGGGCGGTGCTCTGGCGGTGTCCGGCGGCGCCGCCGTCGCCGAGGACATCACCCGGTACCTGCACGGCACCGGCGCTTACGACCATGTGGTCGCCACTCAGGACTGGCACGTCGACCCGGGACCGCACTTCTCCGACCGGCCGGACTACGTGTCGTCCTGGCCGCCGCACTGCGTCGCCGGCACCGCCGGCGCGGACTTCCACCCCGAACTGGACACCGCGCTGATCGAGGACGTCTTCCGCAAGGGCGCCCACGGTGCCGGCTACAGCGGGTTCGACGGCGTCGACGAAGCCGGTGTCGCACTGGGGGATTGGCTGCAGCAGCACGACACGGACGCGGTCGACGTGGTCGGCATCGCCACCGACTACTGCGTCCGCCGAACCGCCGAGGACGCCGCGCACGCCGGTTTCACCACCGCGGTGCTGCTGGACCTGACGGCCGGGGTGACGTCGGATTCCACGGCGGCGGCGGTCTCTGCGATGCGCTCCGCCGGCATCATCGTTACCGAGGCCGCCGCATGACCGAGTCGGATCTGCTTGCCGCCGTGGAACTCTCGCCGCGGTTCGTCGGTGCACACGACCGGGCCAACTGGGTGGGGCTGTTCACCGAGGACGGTCAGGTCGAGGACCCGGTCGGCTCCCAGCCGCACCGCGGTCCGGCGCAGATCGCGCGGTTCTACGACACGTTCATCGAACCGCGTGACATCACGTTCCATCGCGACCTCGACATCGTGTGCGGATCGACGGTGATCCGCGACCTCGACCTCGAGGTGGGGATGGGGTCGGCGGTGACCATGCACATCCCGGCGTTCCTGCGCTACGACTTGCGTCAGGTCGGCGGAGAATGGCGACTCACCCGGATGCGGGCCTATTGGGAACTGCCGGCCATGGTGGGCCAATTCCTCCGCCACGGCGCACATGCCCTGCCGGCCAGCGGCCAACTCGTCGGGGCGCTGCTGCGCAACCAGCGGCTCGGCGGCAGCATCGGTTTCGCCGCCGGGTTCCGCCGGGCCGGCGCCCGCCACAAGCGGACGGTCGAAGCGTTCGTCGACGCCCTGGCCGCCGGTGATCTGCGTACGCAGGCCCAGTTCGTCGCCCCGGATGCGGTCCTGACCCGCGGCGCCCACGACGCCGTTGACGACCTCGACGCCGCGACGCTCAGCACCGAACTGACCGGCGTCCGCATCACCAAGATCATCGCCGCCGGCGACACGGTGGTCGCCTCGGTGGCGTCCGGGCCGAGGCGCGGGGTGCTGTTCGCCGACGTCTCCCGCCGCCGGAACGTCATCACCGCGGTCCGGTACTTCCCGGCTCGCTGAACCACCGCAGCCGTCGGCCGGTGGTCGCCTAAGCTCGGGCTGTGCCAAGTTTTCGCATCGCTGAAGTCGCAGAGCTGCTCGGGGTCAGCGATGACACCGTCCGCCGCTGGATCGACTCAGGCCGGCTGTCGGCTACCAGTGGCAGCGGCCCCCGGATGGTGGACGGTGCGGTGCTGGCCCGGTTCGCGCAGGAACGGGCCGCCATCGAACCCGTCTCACGTAACCCGGTGGTCGGCCAGTCTGCCCGCAACCGGCTGGTCGGGCTGGTCACCGGGGTCAAACGCGACACGGTGATGGCGCAGGTGGACATCCAGGCGGGCCCGTTCCGGCTGGTGTCGTTGATCAGCTGCGAGGCCGCCGATGACCTGCAGTTGCAGCCCGGCAGCCTGGTCGTCGCCTCGGTGAAGGCCACCAATGTGGTGGTGGAACTGCCCCGGCGCGCCGGGTCAGCCGGTCAGGCCGATCCGGCCTCCGAATTCGGTTAGCCATCACAGGCCGGATGACATTCCGGCGGTTTTCACACCCTGATCGCACGGCCCGAGCCGGTGCGGCATGTTTGGATTGCCTCGCGGACCGACTGTGAGGGGGCATCCGTGCCGGAAGAGACCACCGACCAGCCTGCGGTGACAGCGCAGGGCATTTCGCTGACCGGGCCGTGGGGCCCGGCCTTCGGGCCGCTCGACCTCGAGATCACCACGGGCGGTGTCACCGCACTGATCGGGCCGGCCGGCTCCGGCCGGGTCGGGCTGCTGATGTGCCTGGCCGGCCGGATGAAACCGTCGGCGGGAACCTTGAGCGTGTTCGGAAAGACCCGCGCCCGCGACATCTTCGTGCAGTCGGCGCTGGCCGGGATCGAGCAACTGGACTCGATCTTCGAATCGGTGACCGTGCGGGATCTGCTCACCGAGCAGAGTCGCTGGGACGCTCGCTGGTACCGGCTGGTCGGGCGCGCCGGCGAAGCTGAACGAGAGGCGGTCTGCCGGCCCGTGTTCGGGGATCTGCCGCTGCCCAGCCTGACCGAATACGTCGAGGAACTCGACGAACTCAACGGCATGCTGTTGCGCATCGCCCTGGCCAACACGGCCCGCCCGCCGCTGCTCGTCGTCGGCAGCATCGATCAGGTGACCAGTGACCGGCAGCGCGAGACGTTGATCCGGCGCTTGGTCGAGTTGGGGGAGCAGCAGACGGTGATCACCACCAGCGCCAACGAGATCGAGTCCGGACTCGGTGTGCGAAGCCAGATCTCGGTGGAGAACCTCGATCGGGCGGAGTTGATCGAGCAGAGCCACGGACGCCACGAGAAGGGGGACGACTGACCATGCTCGCAGGAATGTCGCTGGGCACCGACCTCAAACGCTACTCTCGCGGCACGATGCCGCGGGTGGCGCTGATCACGATCATCGTGCTGCCGCTGCTGTACGGCGCCATGTATCTGTGGGCGTTCTGGAATCCGTTCGCCGAGATCTCCAAGATCCCGGTCGCGCTGGTCAACGAGGACCGCGGCGCCTCGGCGCAGGGCGGACAGTTGCACGCCGGTGACGAGGTGGCCGCGGGGCTGCTGGAGTCCAAGCAGCTCGACCTGCGGCAGACGTCGGCCGCTGAAGCCGCCCAAGGGGTTTCCAGCGGCCGCTACTATTTCTCGATCACACTGCCGGCGGACTTCAGCGCGGCGGTGGCCTCACCGGCCGGGCCGCGGCCGGAGAAGGCGCAGATCGAGTTCCGGTTCAACGACGCCAACAACTACCTGGCGTCGATCATGGGGCAGAACGCCGCCCGCGAGGTGCTCAACCAGGTCAGTGCGAAAGTCGGCGAACAGGTCATCGGCACCGCCCTGACCGGCGCCGCCGACGGGCTCAGCAAGGCCGCGGACGGCGCCCACCAACTCGCAGACGGCACGGTAAGCGCCGACGACGGTGCCCACCAACTCGCCGACGGCTCCGCGAAACTCGCGGCCGGAGCGCATCAGCTCTCCGCGGGGATCACCCAGGCCACCGACCCGCTGCTGAAGATCACCGATGACGTCGCCGGGGCCGGCCTAAACCCGAACGAGGCCGGTGCCGCCGCGACCCGGATGAGTGCCGGGGTCAAGAACGTCAGCGACCGGATCGCGGCGCTCAACGTGAACTATCAGCAGATCTCCGGGATCGTCGACCAGGTGGTGAACGGTCTTCGCACCAACCCGGATCCGGCCGCCCGGAACCTCGGTGAGACCCTGGCCGGCGCCCAGCACCTGCTCAGCGCCAAGGGTATCGACCCCGCAACCGACGACGGTCTCACCCAGCTGCGCACCGATTCCCAGCGACTGCAGACCGACCTGGCCGACCCGAACAGCAACCTGCGCACGTTCATGACCCGACTGCTCGACGGCAGCCTGAAGTCCGACGTGGTGCAACTGCGTGACGGTGCCGCCGCACTCGACACCGGCGCCGGTCAGCTCAACACCGGGCTGGTGCAACTCGCCGACGGCACCGGCAAGCTCAAGGACGGTGCGCAGGAGCTGTCGAGCAAACTCGGTGAGGCCGCCGGCCGCGCATCGGATCTGACCGGCCCACAGCGGCTTCAGATCGCCGAAACGCTGGCCAGCCCGGTCGGTGTGGATCTGGACTTCACCAACCATGCGGCGACGTTCGGCACCGGGTTCGCGCCGTTCTTCCTGCCGCTGGCGCTGTTCATCGGCGCACTGATCGTGTGGATGCTGTTGACGCCGTTGCAGACCCGCGCGATCGTCGGCGGTCTGGGCGCCCTGCGGGTGGTGCTGGCCTCCTACTGGCCGGCCCTGCTGCTGGGCATCGCCCAGGTGGTGCTGATGTATGCGGTGGTGCACTTCGGGGTCGGCCTGCAGGCGCGGTACGCGCTCGGCACGGTCGGCTTCCTGGCGCTGATCGCGGCGTCGTTCCTGGCGCTGATCCAGGCGTTCAACGCGCTGCTCGGCGTGGCGGTGGGCCGCGTCGTGACGCTGGCGTTCCTGATGTTCCAGCTGGTGTCCTCCGGCGGGGTGTACCCGGTGGAGACCACGGCGAGGCCGTTCCAGATCCTGCACCCGTACGACCCGATGACCTACGCGGTCAACGGATTACGGCAGTTAACCGTCGGCGGCATCGACACCAGGATGTGGACGTCGGTGGCGGTGTTGGCCGGGATTCTGGTGGTGTCGCTGGCCGCCAGCGCATGGGCGGCCCGCCGGGACCGGCAGTACACCCTGGAACGGCTGTACCCGCCGATCGAAGTCTGATGCGGTTGCAGCGACGCACCCTGCTGCGCGGCGCCGGTGTCCTCGGCGCCGCGGCGCTGGCCGGCTGCGCTCGCGACGACGACGCCCTGACGTTCTTCTTCGCGGCGAACCCGGAGGAGGCCGACCCCCGGCAGCGGATCATCGACGCCTTCCAGCGGACCCACCCCGGCATCGCGGTGCGACCCATTCTGGCCGGAGGTGATCCCACCCAGCAGATGTCGACGTTCTGCGCCGGCGGCAAATGCCCGGACGTGTTGATGGCGTGGGAGTTCAACTACGCCGGCCTGGCCGACCGAGGGGTATTGCTGGACCTGAACACGCTGCTGGCCCGTGACCGCGCGTTCGCCGAGCAACTGCGAGCCGACAGCATCGACGCGCTCTACGACACGTTCGCATTCTCCGGTGGCCAGTACGCCTTCCCCGAGCAGTGGTCCGGTGCCTTCCTGTTCTACAACCGGGCGCTGTTCGCCGACGCCGGGATCGCACCCCCGCCGGGACGTTGGGATCGGCCCTGGATTTTCGCGGAATTCCTGGATACCGCAACCGCTTTGACCAAGCGCGGCCCCGACGGACGGGTGCGGCAGTGGGGTTTCGTCGACACCTGGTCACCGGCGTACACCGCCGGGCTGTTCGGTATGAACAACGGCACCCCGTGGTCGGTGCCGCGGATGAACCCCGCCCACCTCAATTTCGACGACGACGATTTCCTTGCCGGCGTGCAGTTCTACGCCGACCTGGCCAACGTGCACAAGGTGGCGCCGGCGGTCTCCGACACGCAGTCGATGTCGACGATGGACCTGTTCTCACTCGGCAAGGCGGCGATGGCGCTGGGCGGGCACTGGCGTTACCAGACGTTCGCGCGTGCCGACGGGTTGGACTTCGACATCGGCGTGCTGCCGACCGGACCGGCGGCCGCCGCTCGCGGGCTGGCCGCCCGCTCCGACATCGGCACCACCGGCCTGGCGATCGCCGCGCAGAGCCGGCGCCGGGAGCAGGCGTGGGAGTTCGTGAAATTCGTTGCCGGACCGATCGGGCAGGCGTTGATCGGGGAGTCCGGACTGTTCGTACCGGTGCTGAAATCGGCGATCGCGGCACCCGGTTTCACCGCCGCGCACCGCGGGATCGAGAACCTGGCGGTACTGACCGGTGGACCCGCCCACTCCGAGGGGCTGCCGATCACCCCGGAGTGGTCGAAGGTGCACGCACTGCTGGACCGGGCGTTCGGTCCGGTGCTACGGGGAAAACGCCCGGCCGCATCATTGAAGACCGACCTGGTGCCGCAGGTCGACGAAGTGCTGGCCGCCACATGACCGCCACCAGACGACGCGCACGGGCGGGACGGTGGTTCGTCGCCCCGAACCTGATTGCGGTCGCGGTGTTCATGCTGTTCCCGCTCGGCTTCTCGCTGTACATGAGTTTCCAGCGGTGGGATCTGTTCAGCCCGCCGAAGTTCGTCGGCGCAGCCAACTTTCGGGACCTGTTCACCGCCGACCCACTGTTTGCGATCGCGGCCCGCAACACCACCGTCTTCACCCTGGGCACGTTGGTGCCGACCGTGCTGATCAGCCTGGTGGCTGCAGGGGTATTGAACCGGAAGATCAAGGGGATCGGGATTTTCCGCACGATCGCCTTCCTGCCGCTGGCGGTGTCGGCAGTGGTGATCGCGGTGGTGTGGCGGTTCGTGTTCAACACCGACGCCGGCCTGCTCAACATCGTGCTGGGCTGGATCGGCGTCGGGCCGGTGCCGTGGCTGACCGAGCCGCACTGGGCGATGGTGGCGCTGTGCGTGGTCAGCGTCTGGAAGAGCGTGCCGTTCGCGACGGTGATCCTGCTGGCCGCCATGCAGGGCGTGCCGGAGAGTCTGCACGAGGCCGCCCGGATCGACGGTGCCGGAGAGGTGCGGCGCTTCGTCTCGATCACCGTGCCGATGATCCGCGGCGCGCTGTCGTTCGTGGTGGTGATCTCGATCATCAACGCGTTCCAGGCATTCGACCTGGTGTACGTGCTCACCGGCAGCAACGGCGGGCCGGAGACCGGCACCTACGTGCTGGCGATCATGCTGTTCCAGCACGCCTTCGCGTTCCTGGACTTCGGCTACGCATCTGCGCTGGCCTGGGTGATGTTCGCGGTGCTGCTGGTGCTGACCGTGCTGCAGATGCGGCTGTCCCGCCGAGATGCAGAGGCGGACTGATGACCCGAGTCCACCGGCGGCACCGGATCGCACGGCAGCTCGGCGTGTACGCCGCGCTGGCCGGCATCGTCGCGTCCGCACTATTCCCGATCCTGTGGGCGCTGTCCGGGTCATTGAAGAAGCAGGCGGAGGTGAGCCTGCCGGTCCTGTTGCCGGCCCACCCGCAGTGGACGAACTACGCCGACGTGTTCGCACGAATGCCGTTCTGGCGCATGCTGTTCAACACCGTGCTCTACGCCGGATGCGTGACAGCCGGGCAGGTGTTCTTCTGCTCGCTCGCCGGCTATGCGTTCGCCCGGTTGAAGTTCACCGGCCGCGACACGCTGTTCCTGCTGTATCTGGCGACGCTGATGGTGCCGCTGACGGTGACGGTGATCCCGCAGTTCATCCTGATGCGGGTGTTCGGGTGGACGGACACCATGTGGGCGATGATCATCCCGGGGCTGTTCGGCAGCGCATTCGGCACCTACCTGATGCGACAGTTCTTCGCCACACTGCCAGTCGATCTGGAGGAGGCCGCGGTGCTCGACGGCTGCTCGCCGTGGCAGGTGTACTGGCGAATCCTGCTGCCGCACGCGAAACCGGCGGCGATGGTGCTGGCGGTGCTGACCTGGGTGAACGTGTGGAACGATTTCCTTTGGCCGCTGTTGATGATTCAGCGTAAGGGCATCGCCACCCTTACCCTCGGACTGGTGTGGATGCAGGGCGAATACGTCGCGGACTGGCCGGTGCTGATGGCGGCGTCGGTGCTGATGCTGGTGCCGCTGGTCGTGATCTACGCGCTCGCGCAGCGTGCGTTCGTCAGCGGCATCGCCATCACCGGCTTCGGTGGAAGGTAAGGCGGCACAGTGGCATCGGTGACGTTCGAGCAGACCACCCGGCGCTATCCCGGCAGTGTGCGCCCGGCGCTGGACCGCCTCGATCTGGAAATCGCCGACGGCGAGTTCATGGTGCTGGTCGGGCCGTCCGGCTGCGGCAAGACGACGACGCTGCGGATGCTGGCCGGACTCGAAACCGTCGACGCCGGGCGGATTCTCATCGGGCAGACCGATGTCACGACGCTGGACCCCGGTGCCCGCGACATCGCGATGGTGTTCCAGAACTACGCGCTGTATCCGCACATGACCGTCGCGCAGAACATGGGTTTCGCACTCAAGATCGCCAAGACCCCGAAGGCCGAGATCGCCCGTCGGGTCAGCGAAGCCGCGCAACTCCTCGGTCTGCAGGATCACCTGAACCGCAAACCCAAGAACCTGTCCGGGGGTGAACGGCAACGGGTGGCGATGGGCCGAGCGATCGTGCGCCGCCCGCAGGTGTTCCTGATGGACGAGCCGCTGTCGAACCTGGACGCCAAACTGCGGGTGCAGACCCGCAACCAGATCGCGGAGTTGCAGCGCAGCCTGGGCACCACCACCGTCTACGTCACCCACGACCAGGTGGAGGCGATGACGATGGGCGACCGGGTCGCCGTGCTGTGCGACGGGGTGCTGCAGCAGTGCGCCACACCGCGCGAGTTGTATCGCCGGCCGGCGAACATCTTCGTCGCCGGGTTCATCGGCTCACCGGCGATGAACCTGCTGACGCTGCCGGTTGTCGACGGTGCGGTGATGCTGGGGGACTGGCGGGTGCCGGTGAGCCGGGAGATCGCCGCCGAGCACCCCGAGGTGACGGTCGGGGTGCGTCCCGAGCACCTGCTGCCCGGTGCCGACGG
This sequence comes from Mycolicibacter acidiphilus, assembly GCF_018455725.1. GTDB lineage: Bacteria > Actinomycetota > Actinomycetes > Mycobacteriales > Mycobacteriaceae > Mycobacterium > Mycobacterium acidiphilum. The sequence continues at coordinate 26,225 of NZ_JAHCLR010000034.1, read as the reverse complement.
CGTCGACGTCGACGTGGACCTGGTGGAGGAACTCGGCGCCGACACTTATGTCTACGGGCGCATCACCGGTGCGGACGGCTCCGTCGGGCAGGCACTCACCGCCCGGGTCGGCGCCGACGACAGGGTCCGGCGCGGCAGCCGACTGCGGTTGCACCCCGATTCGGAACGCCTCCTTTTTTTCGACATGAATGGCTGTCGGATCATGTAGGGTCGATACCCATGCGACACGCCATGAGGCTCGGCGCGCTGGTGGCTGCACTCGGCGCCGGTGTAGCGATCGCCGCGGCATCCGCCGGCGCAGCCCCGTACAGCTGGCTGCAGCCGGCCGACCTTTCTGTGGGGGCCCCGGACTTGGCTTACCCGGCATCCGACGACTCGCCAGAGCTGAACCTCGCCATCGCGCTGTTCGGCGTCCCGGTGTTCCAGGAGGGCAGCGCCAACGTCTATTCGACGTTCGGGTCGGGCCTGCTCGCGATCGCCTCCGGCGCCGGCAGCGTGGCCACCACCGGGGGCTTCTTGAACACCGCGCTGGCGTTCGGCGACGGCAGCACGGCCAGTGCCAGCGGTGCCGGCATCATGGTGATGGCGGTGGGCGACCATGCCACAGCGGGGTCCGGTGGGCTCCTGCCGCCGATCCCGATCGGCCTGCCCACCGGGGACAGCGCCTTCGCGTTCGGCGATCACAGCATGGCCGGCGTCTTCGGTGGCAGCTACAACAGCGCGGTGGTCGTCGGCAACGACAGCACCGCCACCGCCGGCGGATTGAACAGCTTTTTCAACTCTGCCAGCGTGTTCGGTGACCACAGCACCGCCGCGGCGGGTGGTGACCCCGCCATCGACAACTCGGGATCCTTCGACCTGGCCGCCGTCAATGGCGACAACCTGGACGCGGACGCGACCGGTGGCATCTTCAAGATCGACCTGCAGCCGCTGTTCAGCTCACTGGGCCTGACCTCCGGGACCGCCGACGCGGACGGCTCGTGGCTGGCCGATCTGTTCGACGGCTCCTGGTTGCACTCGCTCTAGGTCGTCAGCGTCGCGCGGTGGCGCGCGGTCCGAGGGTGCGTACCAGGTGGTGCAGCATCGCCACGAACGTCACCGCCCACGCGGCCAGCGCGATCCAGCTCTCCACCGAGCCGATGTAGTAGACGATCGGCAGGTGGTCGACGGTGCCCAGGTACTTGCCGCCGACGCCGTACATGCCGAGCGGGAAGATCACACTCCACAGCGGTGCCTCGTAGCGCAGCGGAATCCGGTGCACCACATGCCGCCACACCCCGGCGGCCAGCAGCGGTGGGATCAGCCAGGTGCCGAACGCCCAGAACACCACCGACGTGCCGGCGATCAGGCTGCGGGTGGCGTCGGCCATCGGCGCGTGCGCCATCTCCGCAATGCGGGCCCCGGCCACAACCGTGATCGCGGTGCCGCCCATCGCCACCCAGTACTGCGGGATCAGATCCTCCGGGCGCAGCGGGTACAGCATCATCCGGGCGGACACGAAGATCCCCGCGGCCGCGTACAGGAATACCCCGACCGCCCAGGACGCCACCGCGAGCAGCGCCAGGATCTGCCGCCACAGGTCGGTCATGTCCGGTTGCAGTACCGCGGCGAGCACCGCCACCGATTCGCTGGCCACCACCCAGACGAACCAGGTGCCGTTGGCCCGCTGCACCACCGGTCGCTCCGTGGTGCTGAGCACCGCCGTCCACGGCACCACGTAACCGAACACCAGCCACAGCAGGGAACTGCCGATCAGCAGCCCGAACGCCACCGTGGTGTGGCCGTCGAGCACCAGTCGGGTGCCCATCACGTTGGTCGCCGAGACGAACGTGAACAGGCCGAATGCCCGGCCCGAGTCGAACAGGTCCGCCCGAAATGCGCTCGGGTACACCGTGATCCGGACCGCGGAGACCACCAGCAGCACCAGGTAGGTCAGCACCGTCAGCCACAGCAGCAGCATCGACAGGCGATAGGCGCCCTGCTGGTGCATGGCGATCGACATGATCCCGGTGGCCATCACCAGCGCGAAGTAGCCCGGGTTGAGCGTCTGAATCGCTTCCCGAACGTGAGCCCATCCCGTGCCGCGCAGCATCGTCGGCGATCTTACGGCCGACACCGCCGTCGCGCGGGCGAAGCGCTCAGTGCGCGACGGGCAGATCCGGCAGCCGCTGATGGGTGGCGACGGCCAGCCGGTTCCACACGTTGATCGTGGCGATCGCCATCAGCAGGTGCACGGTCGCGGTCTCGTCGAAGTGCGCCCGGACCTCGGTCCACACCGCGTCGGGAACCCCGGCCTCGCCGATCCGGGTGACCGCCTCGGTGAGGGCCAGCGCCGCACGCTCGGCCGGGGTGAACAGGTCCGGGGCCTCATGCCAGGCCGACAGCACGTCGAGCCGCCGCTGATCCTCACCCTGGGCGCGGGCGTCCCGGTGATGCATGTCCAGGCAGAACGCGCACGAATTGAGTTGGGAGGCACGGATCTTGACCAACTCGTACAGCGCGGGGTCCAGCCCGGAACTTCGCACGTAGTTCTCCATCGCCAGCACGGCCCGGGTGGCCTTCGGATCGACGGCGTAGACGTTGAGCCGTTCGCTCATCGTTTCTCTTTGCTCAGCACGTCCAGGGCGATGGTGGAGTGCGCGAAGGCGCCGCCGGCGCGCATCTCGGCAGCCACCCAGACCGCTTCGATGATCTCGGCGTCAGTGGCTCCCTTGCGGTGGGCCAGTTTGGTGTGGCCTTCGATGCAGTACGGGCACTGCGTCACGTGCGCGACCGCGACCGCGATCAGCTGCTTGGTCTTCTCCGGCAGCGCACCGTCGGCGAACACCGCCTTGGAGAACGCCTGGAACGCATCATTGACCTGTGGGTTGAGTTCCCGGCGGCGGTCGTAAATCTCCTGCGTCGCTTTCGGGTACAGACCATCGGACATGAGTTGCTCCCTTTCTGGTCGGGGCCGGGCGGGTCAGACGGTGCTGCCGCCCAGCAGTTGACGCAGCACGTACTGCATGATGCCGCCGTGCCGGTAGTAGTCGGCCTCACCGGGGGTGTCGATGCGGACCTTGGCATCGAATTCCACCCCACCCGCCTTGACGTGCACGGTGGCCGGGATCCCGCCGTTCAGCGCGGTCACCCCGGTGATGTCGAACGTCTCCTCGCCGGTCAGTCCCAGTGAGTCGGCGTTCTGGCCGGCCGGGAACTCCAGTGGCAGCACGCCCATCCCGATCAGGTTGGACCGGTGAATCCGCTCGTAGGACACCGCCAGGACGGCCTTCACCCCGAGCAGCACCGTGCCCTTGGCCGCCCAGTCCCGCGACGAACCGGAGCCGTACTCCTTGCCCGCCAGGATCACCAGCGGCGTCCCGGCGGCGATGTAGTTCACCGAGGCGTCGTAGATGGTGGTCACCGATGCGTCCGGCTGGGTGAAGTCGCGGGTGAAGCCGCCCTCGGTGCCGGGTGCCAGTTCGTTCCGCAGTCGCACGTTGGCGAACGTGCCGCGGATCATCACCTCGTGGTTGCCGCGCCGTGATCCGTAGGAGTTGAAGTCCTTGCGGTCGATTCCGTGCTGCTGCAGGTATTTTCCGGCCGGTGAGTCGAACTTGATCGACCCGGCCGGGCTGATGTGGTCGGTGGTGACCGAGTCGCCGAGCTTCGCCAGCGCCCGTGCCCCGGTGATGTCGGTGACCTGCTGCGGTTCGCGGGTCATGCCGTCGAAGTACGGCGGCTGACGCACGTACGTCGAATCCGCGCTCCACTGGAAGGTGTCGCCGGCGGGGATCTTCATCGACCGCCAGTGCTCGTCGCCCTTGTACACGTCGGCGTAGCTCTTGGTGAACATCTCGGCCTGCAGGCTGTCGTCGACCACCGCGGTGATCTCCTCCATGGTCGGCCAGATGTCGGCCAGGTACACCGGCTGCCCGTCGCTGCCGGTGCCCAGCGGCTCACTCACCAGGTTGATCCGCATGGTGCCGGCCAGCGCGTAGGCGACGACCAGCGGCGGCGAGCACAGGAAGTTCATCCGGGTCTCCGGGTGGATGCGGCCCTCGAAGTTGCGGTTGCCGCTCAGCACCGAGCAGATCGTCAGGTCGGCGTCCAGCGCCGCCTTGCTGACCTGCGGGATCAGCGGACCGGAGTTGCCGATGCAGGTGGTGCAGCCATAACCGACCAGGTTGAAGCCCAGCTTGTCCAGGTACGGGGTGAGCCCGGCGCGGTCGTAGTAGTCGGTGACCACCCGGGAGCCCGGCGCCAGCGTCGTCTTCACCCACGGCTTGGTGGACAGCCCCTTCTCGACGGCCTTCTTGGCCAGCAGCGCCGCGCCGATCATCACCGACGGGTTGGAGGTGTTGGTGCAGGAGGTGATCGCCGCGATCACCACCGCGCCGTTGTCGATCTCGAACTCCGGGCCGGTCGGCATCTTGACCTCGGCCGGATGCGACGGCCAGTTGTGCTCGTGACCGTCGCAGCACGGGGTGCGTGGCTTGTCCTCGACCCGATCCCGGCTGAATGCGACCGGGTCACTGGCCGGGAAGGACTCCGCCGAGGCCTCGTCGAGGCCGGCCAGCGCCTCGGCGGTGGTCTTCGCCCCGCCGAGCAGTTCGGCGACCGCGTGCGGGGCCGCGCGCAGCGGGATGCGGTCCTGCGGCCGTTTCGGCCCGGCGATCGACGGCTCGATGGAAGCCAGATCCAACTCGACGACCTGCGAGTAGTCCGGTTCGTGGGCGGCGTCGTGCCACATGCCCTGTTCCTTGGCGTAGGCCTCGACCACCTTGATCTGGTGGTCGGATCGGCCGGTGAGCCGCAGGTAGTCCAGCGTGACCTGGTCGATCGGGAAGATCGCGCAGGTTGCCCCGTACTCGGGGCTCATGTTGCCGATCGTGGCCCGGTTGGCCAACGGGACGTTGGCGACGCCGGGGCCGAACAGTTCGACGAACTTGCCGACGACCCCGGTGCGGCGCAGCAGTTCGGCGACGGTGAGCACCAAGTCGGTGGCGGTGGTGCCGGGCGGCATCTCGCCGCTGAGTTTGAGCCCGACGACGGGGGGGATCAGCATGCTCATCGGCTGGCCGAGCATGGCCGCCTCGGCTTCGATGCCGCCGACGCCCCAGCCGAGCACCCCGAGTCCGTTGACCATCGGGGTGTGCGAGTCGGTGCCGACCAGGGTGTCGGGGTAGGCGAGCGGTCCCTCGGCGCTGTCGCGGGTGAAGACCACCCGGGCCAGGTACTCCAGGTTGACCTGGTGGCAGATGCCGGTGTCCGGCGGCACCACGGCGAAGTCGTCGAATGCCTGCTGAGCCCAGCGCAGCAGCTGGTAGCGCTCGGCGTTGCGCTCGAACTCCAGCTCCGCGTTGATCTTGAACGCCTCACCGCTGCCGAACACGTCGGCGATCACCGAGTGGTCGATCACCAGTTCGGTGGGGCACAGCGGGTTGATCTTCTTGGTGTCCCCGCCCAGGGCGGCGATCGCGTCGCGCATCGCCACCAGGTCCACCACGCACGGCACGCCGGTGAAGTCCTGCATCAGCACCCGCGCCGGGGTGTAGGCGATCTCCCGGCCGTGCGCGGCCGCCGGATCCCAGCCGGCCATCGCGGTGATCTGCTCGGCGGTGACCAGCCGCCCGTCCTCGTTGCGCAGCAGGTTCTCCAGTAGCACCTTGAGGCTGTAAGGCAGGCGTGCCGATCCGTCGATGCGGTCCAGTCGCCGGATCTGGTAGCTCGTGCCGTCGACGACGAGCTGATCCTTGGTTCCGAAACTGTCGAGGTTGGCTGCGGCAGGCATGGTTGACCCTCTCACCGGTCGGATTCAGTTGGATAGCACCAACCCTAGCCCGAATAACAGGCTTGGCGAGGGGGGATTTAGACCCTTACTTGTGCGCGACGAAATGTGTGATCGCACCGGAGGTTTCGAAGGCGTCGACGGTCAGGCCGGCGTCGGCGAGCCAGCGCCGGGCGTCCGCGGCCGTGCCGCTGGGGCCGAAAGTGCCCGACGCCCGCATCAGCACCATGTAGGCATCGGAGCGCCGCACCTCGCCGCGGGTGACGAAATCTCCGATCAGCCGCCCACCGGGTTTGAGCACCCGGGCGATCTCCCGGATCGCCGCCGCCGGGTCGGGCAGGCAGTGCAACCCGTTGAAGCACACGCACAGGTCGAACTCGCCGTCGCCGAACGGGATCGCCTCGATGCTTGCCTCGGCGAACTCGACGATGCGCTGTTGATCGGGGGTGAGGCGCCGGCGGGCGTGGTCGAGCATCCCCGCCGAGATGTCCATCGCCACGTAGCGCACCCGCTGGCCCGGCCGCAGCAGCGCGGCGGTGATGCCACCGCCGCAGGGCACGTCGAGCACCGTCGAGCCGTCGGGCAGCTCGGTGACGACGTCCATCGCGGCATAGATGCGGCCGACGTCGGTGCCGAAGATCAGCCGGCCGAGGACCCGAGTCGCGCCGCGCTGTTCGATCGCCCGCGCGTAGAAGGCCCCGACCGTGCGGGCGAAGAGCCTGTTCTGCCAGACCCGGCTGACGTTACTCACGGGCCCGTAATCTACCGGCCACGACGAGCCTCGGGGCATACGTCTTACAGACCGTCTGCGATAGACGCCTCGATGAGACCTCGGGAGTGCGCATCGAGTGAGTCGAGGTCGAGCCACCCTTCGGCGTCATCGGGAAGTTGGGTAACGTGGCATTTCCAACACATTTCCAAATAGCGGGCCTCGTTGGGTGGCAATTCAGCGGTAGTGATCCAATCGAATGCACGGCGTGCTACCGCTACAAATCGAGGAATTCTCTGGCCATGATCCGGCAAGCGTAGACTTCGTGTATCGATCCCAATGAACTCTACGTCATCAAGTGCGGCATTTCTTAGATCACATTCGCTGAACGCATCCGGACGTACCCGCCAGGGAAAGGTTGATTTGTGATCGCGGCCATCGAACATGATTTCGGTTAGACTACCCGAAAAGATGCACCGCACGAACGATGCGTTGATCACCTGTTCGTTGGCGAGCGTAACCGCCTCGAACTGGCAGTCGCGGTATTTTCCATCCGATAAGCTCGCGGACTTCATGTTTCCCGAACGCCAGTGGCAGTTTATATATTCAACATCCCTGCCCTTGTACGGCGCGCCGCCGATGTTCGAGTTCTGCAGGTCGGACTCGGAGAAGTCGCAGTTCATGAACCGAACTCCCCAGCTTCGCCAGTAGCGAAAGGTTCCGCCCGTGAATGCGCAGTCGCGAAGTTCAGAGAGGAACAGCCGAAGATGGTCGATCTCGGAGTAACTGAAGTCGATGGATTGCCATTTGACTTTATGGAATTCCGGCGGTTTGTCGAGGGTGACGAACGTGTAGTCACGCTCTATGCCGGCCACCTGAACGTGCTTCTCGGTCACACCTTGGACGTTGGTGTGGATTGTCAGGCCACGAAGGTCCCAGCGCCCTTCATGCTGCCCGAAGGCGACCTTCTCGATCGCCTTCCACCTTCTCGGGTGCTCCAGTGCTTTCTTTGCGTGGGCCGCGCGTTCGGGTGTCCAGCGCTCACGGAGTTCTCGAGGACTCACCATCGCCTAGCCCTCACCGAAATCCCGACGCAGGCCCGACGCCGATTCCTCCATCGACAACACTGCACCGGTCACAACTTCGACGGATACTCATAACTCGCTCACGCCCGCCGCTCTTCACGCCGACAACGCCAGCAGCCTAACGAACGGATCGGTGAAGTCCCAGCACAAAAGTGACGTATGCCGCTGCAGACAAGCTTATCGTCAGTGCTGCGCCGCGGCCCGCTCGTACACCGGCCGCTCGCCGGGGCAGTAGGTGTTGATCGAGGCGCCGAGGAACTTCCAGGCCTGCGCCTGGGTGGTGCCCTTCTGCAGGTTCTGGGAGATGAAGTGCACCGACTTGTCCGCGTCGCCGTCCACACCGTTGCGCAGTCGTTCACAGGTGATCTTGCCCAGCCAGGCGTTGTAGTCCCGCGCGCCGTAGATGCCGTAGGTCTTGAGCTCGTAGGCGAAGTCGGTGTCCGGGTCGGCGTGCGCGAGGGCGGCCAGTGCCACCGCGGCACCCATGATCGCCGCGGCGAAGGTAGCGGGAACGACGGACAGGCGAGGCGACTTCATGGGTTGCAGTGTAGCGGCATCTGCTTAGCTCGTCTTCCTTTGCGACGGGGTGGCGACGACGCGCACCGCTCCGACCTGCTCAGATGCTCGACAGAGACCCCATCGGTCGGTGCCGGATGTGATGAGCGAGACACAATCGCAGCCTGAGCTTTATAAAATTGTGACTATTTGCCGGATTTCTCGTATCGTGTCTTCCCGTGGGCCGACACGAGTTAGCCGGCAAGCGGCATAGATCCCCTGCATGGATGGCGGTGGTCGTCGCGCCGATCGCGGTGTTCTTTGCTGTGAGCGGCAGCGCGTACCCGGCCGCCGCCAAGGACGTCGCACCGGTGGTTGCTGACGACGATGGGCCGTGTGACTGCCTGCAGTTGGTCGCGGCACCGTCACCGGCCCGGGAGCCGGGCACCGCGGAGGCGGTCGCGGCGGCGTCCCGGACGCGGATCGTGCCCCGATTCCTGCCCGCCGGGGTCGCCCCGGAAAGCGGCCTGCAGGTCCGGACGATCCTGGCCGCCCGCAGCGTCAGCGCGGAGTTCCCGGAGATCCACCAGATCGGCGGGGTGCGCCCCGATGCGCTGCGCTGGCACCCCAACGGCCTGGCCGTCGACGTGATGATCCCCAACCCGGGCAGCGCCGAGGGCATCGCGCTCGGTGACCGCATCGTCGCCTACGCGATGGAGAACGCGAGCCGGTTCGGTCTGCAGGACGCCATCTGGCGCGGCTCCTACTACACGCCCGGCGGCCGGCAGAGCGGCGCCTACGGCCACTACGACCATGTCCACCTCACCACCACCGGCGGTGGCTACCCGCACGGCGACGAGCTCTACCTGCGCTAGCTCTCGGCGTGCAACTGCCCGAGCAGGATTCCCAGCGCCAGATCGTCGATGGCGCCCAGGTGTCCGAAGCGCAACCGCCCCGTTTTGTCGATGACCAGTGTCGACGGTGTGCCCTGTAATCCGTAGCGCCGCATCGTCACGGGCATCGGGTCGTCGCCGTCGTGCCGGTCGATGGCGACGGGGAAGCGAATGTCGAACTCGGACACGAACACCCGCAGCGCGTCCGGGCCGGTCACCTCATGGTGCTCGAACACCGTGTGCAACCCGATCACCGCGGTCTGCGGGAACAGTCGGTGCAGCTTCTGCGCCTGCGGTAGTCCGTAGCGCACACAGCCGGGGCAGAGCATCTGGAACGTCTCGATCAGCACCACCCGCCCGCGCAGCGACGCCAGCGGGGTGGGTTCGCCGATCCACTCGGCGACCTCGAGTTCCGGTGCGAGTTCGACTGATTCGGTGGGGGCAACGGGGTCGGCCATGCCCTCCACAGTAGGAGCGGCTGGCGGGCGCTAGGCCTTTTTGCGTTCGAACTGCACGTGCGCCCGCATCAGCTCACCGGGGTTGGTCTGCGCGGCCAGCAGCGACAACTCCCCGCAGAGCACCGTCGCCGCCGCCAGTACCGCCAGCCGGTGGGCGTTCTCGGCGGGGCCGCGATCGGCGGTACAGCCCAGCCGATCCAGGTTGTCCCGGACGAATTCCAGATCCTTGCCGCTGCCCACGGTCCCGACGATCAGGTTCGGGATCGTGCAGGAGAAGTACAGGTCGCCGTCGCGGTCCTCGGCGACCGTCACCCCCTGCGAACCCTCGATGATGTTGGCGGCGTCCTGGCCGGTGGCCAGATAGAAGCCCAGCAGCATGTTGGCGAAGTGGGCGTTGGCCGACCGGATGCCGCCGGCCAGCAGGGTGCCGATCAGGTTCTTGCGGACGTTGAGCTCGGCGACCTTGGCGGCGGTGGTGTGCAGCCGCTCATGCACGATCTCCCGCGGCACCACCAGTTCGGTGATGACGTTCTTGCCGCGGCCCAGGATGCCGTTGATCGCGGTGGCCTTCTTGTCCGTGCAGTAGTTGCCGGAGATCGACACGTAGGACAGCCCCGGGATGGTCTGCAGGATGTGCGCCAGGATGTGGTCGGCGGCCAGCGTGGCCATGTTGTGCCCGGAGGCGTCACCGGTGGTGAACTCCAGCCGGATGAATAGCAGGTTCGCCACCATCTCGTGGTGGATGCGCACCAGGTTGGCGTGCTTGGAGCAGCCGCGGACGATCTCCCGCAGCTCCTCGAACCTTGTGTCGAGTTGCCGGGTCGCACTGAACGCGGTGGCGGCGTCGGTGGCCTCGACCAGCACCGAACGGGTCATCCGGTCGTCGACCAGGGTGGCGACGATCCCGCGTTCGGTGAGCATGGAGATCTTCGCACCGCGCCCCACCGACGGCCACAGCGGCGTCTCGTAGGTGGCCAGCGGCACCTTCGTCTCGACAGACGCGACGTTGCCGGTGACCTTCACCGGCCCTACCCAGCGCATCGGGACGCCGGCTACCGCGTGTTCGGGGGTGTTTTCTGAGTCCACAGGGAGATCCCTTCGGGTCTAGGAGGTGCGGGCCCGAGTCGCCAGGCGACCGGTGTCGATCCCGCGATCGAGGCAGAACGTGCGCAGGTCGCCGCCGACGAGGACGTCGCAGCGGGTGAGCTCCGCGGGGGTGCGCGCCCCCAGCACGGTGAGCAGCGCGGTCACCTGATCGAGCCAGGTGCCGATCTGGTCGACGAGGGCCTGCACTCCGTTGTTGAGCAGGGTACCGAGGAACGCGCCGGAGGCACCGGCGGCGGCCCCGCCCAGCGCCAGCACCCGCACCACATCCAGCGGATTGCGCACCCCGCCGGAACCCAGCACCGGGATGCCGGCACCGTCGGCGTCGAGCAGGCACGCGGCGGTCGACTGCCCCCAGCCGAGCAGGAACCCGTAGTCGCCGGTGGTGCGGCGACTGTTCTCGATCCGCGCGAAATCGGTGCCGCCGCGGCCGGCGACGTCGGCGGCGTGCACACCCAGGCCGGTCAGCCGCCGCAGCGTCTCCCGGCTCAGGCCGAAACCGACTTCCTTGACGATCACCGGGACGCCGACACCGGCGACGATCTCTTCGATGCGGCCCGCCCACGCCGCGAACGACCGGTCGCCCTCGGGCATCACGATCTCCTGGATCGTGTTGAGGTGGATCTGCAGTGCGTTCGCCTCGATCAATTCGACTGCGCGACAAGCATTTTCGACGGACGCGGTGGCGTTGACGTTGGCGATCAGGAAGCCGTCCGGGTTCTCCCGGCGCATCACCGCGAACGTGTCGGCGACACCGGCGTCGGCGAAGTAAGGGCTCATCGAGCCGGTGGCGACGGGAATCCCGGTCTCCCGGGCGGCGATCGCGAGGTCCCGGTTGATGACGCCGGTCTTGGCACTGCCGCCGGTCATCGCGTTGATGTACAGCGGCGCCGGCCATTCGATCGCGCCTAATCGGGCGGCCAGCGAGACGTCGGCACGGTTGATGCCTGCCAGGGCGTGGTGGACGAACGTCACGTCGTCGAAGTCGTTGTGCTCGCCGCCGGCCCGCTGCTGGTCGGCCGCGAGCCGCACGTGGTCGTCCTTGCGGTCAGCAGTCATGGCCGTCCGTTCCATCCCCGATCACCTCAAGGGGCAGCAGTCGCACGCCCACGGTCTCCCACTGCCCGCGCAACCGCTCGACGTCGGCCGCGTCCGCGCCGTCCGACAGGGCGATCCCGCAGTCGCCGCCGCCGGCGCCCGACGGCTTGGCAACCCAGCCGGCGGCGTCGGCGGCATCGCACAGCGCGATCAGCTTATCGGTAAAGATGCCCACGTCGGCGCTGTTGTCCAGCTCGGCCAGCAGCTGCCGGGCGATGGCCAGCTGGGCCAGGGCCGCAGCCGTGTCACCGCGCTCGAGTGCGTCAACGGTCGCCTGCGCGCTGGCCGCCATGGCGGCGACGAACTGGCGGTGTGCGGCTGTGCCGTGCCACCGGCTCCCGCCGAGCAGCTCCGCGGTGACCGCGGGCGAACCGGTCCAGCCGACCGCCAGCTGCAGCCCGGCCGGCGGGTTCAACCGCCGGATGCCCAAGCCCGGCCAACTCGCCCGCAGTGCCGACTCCAGCCCGTCGCGGCGCACCAGGTCCAACACCGCGGTGCGATCCGGCGCCCGGTAGACGATCCAGCCCCGGAGAACGGCCGCGGCCAGGTCGGCGCCGGAGGCCTGCGGGTCCAGCCGAGCCGAGGCGATCAGCGCCAACCGGTAGCGCTCGTCGGCGCTGAGTGGCAGGCCGCAGTGTGCGCTGACCGTGTCGATCGTCGCGACGGTCACCGCCCCGCTGGACCCCAGCCCGAATTTCGTACCGGCCTCGTGCAGGTCGCTGACGATCGTCAGGTGCAGCGCGGGGGCGGGCAGACCGCGTCCGGTGAGCAGTTCACCGAGGACCTCCAGCGCGGCGACGGCGTGGGACAGCCGGCCGCGGGCGGCGTCGTCGTCGGGGGAGTTCCCGGCCAGTTGCAGCCCCTGCCAGTGCAGCCGCACCGGTTCTGGGTGCAGGTCGGTGGTGAGCTCGATGCCGGCTTCGATGCTTGTCGCGGTGACACTGACCATCCGGTCGACGGCCACCAGCAGCGCCGGGCTGCCCGGTTCCATCACGGCGTACTCGCCGGTGATGAACAGCTTTCCGGGTGCGCGCCTAGTGGTCGGCAGGGTCACGAGGCGTCTTCGTTCACGAGCCGGGCGCCCGGCCCGCAGTGTGCGATGGCGACCCGAATCCCGGGCGCAGCGGCCCGCAGAACGCCGGCGACGCCCTCCGCGTCAGCCGGGTCGCACAGTACCTTCACGTTCGGACCGGCGTCCATGGTGGCGTACGCCGGGGTGCCGTCCTGCCGCAGTTGCGCGACGCGGTCCAGCAGTGCCAGGCTGCCGGCGCTGATGTAGCGGACCGCTGGGCGGGCGGCCAGCATCGTCGCGTGCATGCCCAGCGCGTTGCGTTCGGCGATCTCGCCGACCGCCGCCAGGTCGCCGCGGGCCAGCGCCACCTGCATCTCGGCCAGGTCAGCGGCACTGGACTGCACCCATGCGTCGTACAGCGGTGAGGTGGCGACCGTGCGCCGCATCGCCTCCCGGCTGGAGACCGCCTTCACCCCGGTGTCGACCATCGCCACGACCAGCGCCGGGTCCAGGGTCACGCCGGGCACCGGCTCGGCGTAGGACCCGGCGTCGCTGCCGTCGCCGGCATGCCACACCGCGAACCGGCCGAAGATCGACCGGGACGCCGACCCGGATCCGCGCCGTGCCAGCCGGGACAGGGCGCGTTCGTCCAGATCGAGGCCGTAGGCGCGGGCGGCGGCGACGGCCAGGGCCGCCATCCCGCTGGCCGAGGAGGCCAGACCCGCCCCGGTGGGCACGGTGTTGCGGGTGTCGACATAAGCGTGCCCGCCGCCGCCCGCCAGGCCCCGGACCAGATCCAGGAAGCGACTGACCCGCCGCGCCATGTCATCGGGTGCGGCGGCGCCGTTGAGGACGACGGTGTCGGCCCGCGCGGCGGGGTCGCGGGTGACGGTCGTGACGGTGGGGAAGATGTCCAGCGTCATCGAGAGGCTGTCAGTGCGCGGGATGATCAGCTCGTCGTCGCGCTTGCCCCAGTATTTGACCAGCGCGATGTTCGGGTGCGCGACGGCAGTGGCCCGGTCAGACATCGGCGAACCTTCCCACCGGGATGAACCAGGTGTCCACCGCGCCTGCGGCCCGCAGCGCGGCGGCCACCGTCGCCGCCGCATCCGGGTCGCCGGCCAGCGCGACCAGGCAGCCGCCGAGGCCGCCGCCGCTGATCTTCGCGCCCAGTGCACCCGCCCGGCACGCGGCTGCGACCAGGGCTTCGATGTGGTCGGTGCTCAGCCCGATGCCTCGCAACACGTCGTGGTTGGCAGACAGCTGCGCGCCGAACACGGAAGGGTGGCCCTCGGTGAGGCTGGCGACCCCGGCGTCGGTGAGGTCGCGGACCCGCTGCATGAACTCGGTCTCCACGGCCGGGTCGGCCCGGAACATCCGCTGGACGTGTTCGATCGCGTCCTTGGTGCGGCCCGACGCCCCGCTGTCGGCAACCACGAACACGCCGTCGAACCCGCAGATCAGTTCGTGGGCGACCCCGGAGACGTAGCCGATCAGGCCGTCAGATCCGGTGGCGAATGCGTCGACGCCACTGGACTTTCCGTGCGCGGCGGTCTCGGCGTACTGCACCAGGTCGAAGACCGTCTCGGCGTCCAGGTCGACGTCGAAAAGATCGGCCAGCGCCAGCACCACCGAACGCGCACACGCCGCACTGGAGCCCAGGCCGCGGCCGGGCGGGATCATCGAGTCCATCCGCAGGGCCAGCGCCGCGCGGTCGTCGACGCCGGTCACCTTCTTGAACTGCACGACCAGGTTGCGCAGGCTGGTCACGGTCTCCTCGGCCACCGGCGGCATGGTGGCGGCCGGGGTGAAGGTGATCTCGCCGGGTTCGCCGGCCGGCAGGCGGGTGACGCAGGTGGTGACGGTCAGTTGCGACAGTGCGGTCGCGATGGCCGGGACGCCGTAGACCACGGCGTGCTCGCCGAGCAGGATGACCTTCGCGTGGGCGCGGCCGGTGCCCTCACCGCGCACTCGACCACCTTCTTCTGCGATGCCTGCGCGGTGCGTGGCCGCGTGTTAACCGGCCTTGAGTCTAAAGGGTGCGGGTGTGGCTGGTCGGGCGTGGTGGCCGCATTCGACGGACCCGCATAGCATCGAACGTGAATTGCGGCCGCGGGACTGCGACGGGAGCACGCGATGGAATCCGATCAGGCGACGAGGATGCGGGCCGCGATCGATCAGGCGGTGGCGGTCGGACCGAGCTTCCTGCGCGGGGAGATCGACGCCGACTCGATGGCCGGCAGCATGATCCGCGCCGTGCAGGGCTACGTCGAACAGGAGCAGGCCGCCGGCGGCGACGGCCGCCCGCACGACGCGCAGGCCATGGGGCTGCAGAACATCCTCGCCGAGCTGATGGGCTGCGGCTCCGGCTATCTCGCCGGGCGCTGCGACGCCGCCTGCGTGGCGCGCACCATGACCGAGATGGTGCGCGAGTTCGGCGGCTGATCCCCGGTCAGCGGTGTTTGATCAGCCCTGTTTGATCAGGTCGGCGCATTTCTCGGCGATCATCAGCACGGGTGCGTGAATGTTGTTGCTGGGCACGGTCGGCATGATCGAGGCGTCGGCGATGCGCAGCCCCTCGATGCCGCGCACCTTGAGGTCTTTGTCGACGACGGCCATCGGGTCGGAGTCCGGGCCCATCTTCGCGGTGCCGCACGGGTGGTATTCGGTGTCGGCGTGCGCCCGCAGCGTCTCCTCGATCTGCGCGGGGTCGTTGCGGTCGTAGTGGATCAGCATGTCGCCGCAGTAGGCGTCGAAGGCGGGATCGTTCATCACGTCGAGGGCGACCTGGGTGCCCTTCACCAGCGTCGGCATGTCGTAGGGGTCGCTGAAGTATTTCGGGTCGATCAGCGGGTCGACGTGTGTGTCAGGGCTTTTCAGCCGCACCTCGCCCTGGCTTCTGGGTCGGGCCAGCAGCAGGTGCGCCGAATAGCCGTGCCCGATGGGCGGTTTGCGGCCGTGGTCGTCGCCGATCCCGACGATCAGCTCCATCTCCATGTCGGCGACCTCGACGTCGGGACCGGTGCGGTAGTAGGCGCCGGATTCGGCGACGCAGCTGGTGATCAGCCCGGTGCGGTGCCGCTTCCACTGCCACATCGCCTTGGCCATCCGGGCGACACCGACCGGCGAGATGCCGATGGTGTCCTTGTTGGTGCGGGCCTGGTAGATCAGCAGCGCCGAGATGTGGTCCTGCAGGTTCTGCCCGACGCCGGGGGAGTCGAGCACCGGGGCGATCCCGAGCTGCTGCAGATGTGCGCCGGGGCCGACGCCCGACGCCATCAGGATCTGCGGGGTGCCGAATGCGCCGGCGGCCATGATCACCTCGCGACGGGCCCGCACGGTTCGGGTCTGCCGGCCCTGGGTGTAGCTGACCCCGGTCGCCCGGCGGCCGTCGAACGTCAGCCCGGTGATGTGCGCCTTGGTGCGCACCTCCAGGTTCGGCCGGTCCAGGATGGGGTGGATGAATGCGGCTGCGACACTGTGCCGTTCGCCGTCACGCTGGGTGACCTGCACGTGGTAGCAACCGAAGTGCTGCGCGCCGTTGTAGTCGGTGTTGAACGGGATGCCCTGGGACTGGCAGGCTTTCAGGAACACCTCGTTGAGCGGGCTGGGGCTGCGCAGATTCGTCACCTGCAGCGGGCCGGACGTTCCGTGATACTTCGAGTCACGGTGAATCGCGTTGTTCTCCGATTTGGTGAAGTACGGCAGCACGTCGTCGAAACCCCAGCCCGGGTTGCCCAGGTCGCGCCAGTGGTCGAAATCCGATGGATGCCCGTGCGCGTAGATCATCGCGTTGATCGTCGATGAGCCGCCGAGTGCCTTGCCACGCGGCTGAAACCCGCGGCGGCCGTTGGCGAAGCCGGCCTGCGGGACGGTCTGGTAGTTCCAGCTGTTGATGCCGTGCGGCATGCCCGCGACGAACCCGATCGGCGCCCGGATCAGCAGGTTGCGGCCCTCCCCGCCGGCTTCGAGCAGGCAGACCGACACCGCCGGGTCTTCGCTGAGCCGGCTGGCGATCACGCATCCCGCCGAGCCGCCGCCAGCCACCACATAGTCGAACTCGTCCACGAAGGGAACTGTATCCAAGCAGCGGGCAATGAGCACCGGCCCTAGCGGTCGAGTACGAAGATCGGCTTGTGCCCGGCACATGTCGAGGTCAGGACGTCCGGCATCTCGTCCCATCCGTAGATCCCGCTGGTGACGACTTCGGGGTGCAGCACACCGGCGGCGACGGCATCCAGCGTCGGTGTCATGTTGGGGCGGGCATGACCCTTGCCGTTGTGGAAGTGCACGCCGCGGATGTAGAGCTGCAGCATCGGCAGTGCCACGTCGGCGAAGTAGATCCCGACGCTGTTCACATGTCCCTCGGGCATGACCGAAACCAGCGCCTTGCGCAGTCGGTCGGGATCGCAGGATGCGTCGACCGCCAGGTGGAAGTTCTTCTCCCGCTTGCCGTTGATGTCGGCGACTTCCGCGCCGAGTCGTTCCGCGACGGCCATCCGCGTGGGGTCGTCGTCGTAGTACACGGTGCGGGCGCCGGCGCAGTGCACGGCCACGTCGACGCAGTACAGGCCGATCGAGCCGGTTCCGCCGAAGACCGCCACCTGCGGGTCGTCGATGCCGGAGATGGTCGGCATCACCGTCTCCCAACCCAGGGCGAGGTTGTCGCCGATCGACGCGAGATGCACGGGGTCGACGCCGGTCGGCAGGGGAGCGAGGTTGTAATCGGCGAAGGGCACGCGGATCAGTTCGGAGAACGTCCCGCCCCACAACCCGTTGATGGGCAGCCCGTACTGGGCGTCGCCGTAGCTCAGACAGCGCGCCGGATGCCCGAGCGAGCACTGGACACAGGTGCCGCACGCGATGTGCCAGGCGACTCCGACGACATCGCCGACGGTCACGGCGGTGCATTCCGGGCCGACTTCCACGACGGTGCCGACGCATTCGTGTCCGAGTGGGAACGGGCCGGCGAGCGAGAACGGTGTTTTGTCGGCGATCACATGATGATCCAGGTCGCAGGTGGTCGCGGCCAGCGGGCGCACCAGGGCGTCCCGGGGGTCCACGATGGTCGCCGCGTCGACCTCGTCGAAGCGCAGCCGCCCCGGCTCGACGAACATCAAACTTCTCATCGGATCTCCTCTGTCCCCGCGTTCGCTATAACGATCGTAATAATTGCGTGTCACGGTAGACTATGTCGGTCGTTATAACAAGGGATGGCCCGTCATGACAGATGACAGTCGAGGACGTCAGCGCATGGTCGCCGGCGCCGCGGACATGATCAGCCGGCGTGGGCTCAATGCGACCAGCGTGCGTGAGCTCGCCAAGCACGCCGATGCGCCGCTGGGCTCCACCTACCACTACTTCCCGGGCGGCAAATATGACCTGGCGACCGCGGCGGTGCGCTGGGCCGATGACCTCACCGTGAATGTGCTCGCCAGGGAACTGGCCGCGGGGCCCGAGGCGGGCCTACGGGCATTCCTGGCGCTATGGCGAAAGATCCTCGTCGACAGCGACTTTCACGCGGGCTGCCCGGTGCTGGCGGTGTCGATCGAAGAGGTGTCCAGTGATGATCGCGCTGCGCCGCGCGACGCCGCGGCGGCCGCGTTTCAGCGGTGGACGGGCCTGCTTGCGGACTCGATGTGCGACGCCGGTGTCGAGGCGGTCGATGCCGAACAGATCGCGACGCTGATCGTCGCCGCCGTCGAAGGTACGGTCGCCATCTGCCGCGCCCAGCGCAGCAGCACCCCGCTCGACCAGGTGGCGATGCAACTCGGCGGAGTTATCCGCGCCGCGTTGATGGGCGCCGCCGGGGCGGTCAGCTGACGCCCTGCAGCGGGTTGTGACTGACGTACATCTGCTCGATGCGCGCCTCGTCGACGCGGTTGCGGATCTGCCGGGTCTCGTGCTGGTCGCGGATCACCTTGGCCAGGTTGAAGCAGCTGGTGACCAGGAACAGGCCGCAGATGGCCAGGAAGGATCGTTGCCACACCGAGATCGGCAGGCAGGCGATGCCGACCGCCAGCGAACCGAATGAGACGCCGAAGGCGATCGCGGTCTGGGTGAAGTAGGCGCCGGTTGATTCCAGAAGGGGTTTCGGGGTTTCCATGGGGGAAATCCTCGCCGGGAATCGTGGGCGGCGGATGAGTAGAGCTACTCGACTTCGCGGTGGGGATCGCCCCGGATAGGGTCCGTCGCATGGCCGCGCCCCGTCGGCCTCTCGTGGAGCGGATCGGCCATGTCGGACCCTGCTGTCCCGCTGCTTGCATGTTCGCCCGCCGTCGGCGGCGGGCGGGGTTGAGCAAGGCTGGAGGGGTGTTGCCGATGGGCATCCCGGATTCTGCGACCGTAGGTCGCGTCAACGGAGGCGGCTGCCGCTGGGACACCGCCCTTGTGTGGGCGGACCTGAACGCCCTGCGCGTTGCAGATCGCGGCGCGTGGGCGAAATTGGTTGCACTGATTGAGGACTCTGAGCAGTACGGGCTGCCTTTTGATGCGCAAGGCTATGACTACAGCGCGCCGGTCGGCAGGCGGATCAAGGCGGTTGAATTCTGTGGTCGGCCGGTGCCCTGGCTCGGCGAATTGCGAGTGGATGAGCGTAGCCCTAAGCGAACCAGCCGGCTTGGCGATGCGGCGCAGTATCGCCTGTACTTCGGTGAGCCCAATGATCCCTCGGGTCTGGTGTTGGGATTGTCGATCGGGCAGAAGCGGGGCCGAGACCGCGACGCCAGCCGTAAGCAGACTCGGCAGATGATCGATGCAATGTGGAAGCTGATCCGTTGGCGTGAATCCCGTTCGCCGACGACAGGCTGGCGTGAGCTGACCGGGCGGGATATCGTTGACTTATAACGCAACGAATTAACGGATCGAGAGAGGCTGGGCTGATGGGTGTCGCCGACAGCGTATCCGCTGATGACAGGCTCAGCGTCGACGTCGCGCGATCGGAGAACCATCTGATCCGGCAACTGGTCGGAGTACGGCAACGGCGCGGGATCAAGCCGGCCGACGTCGCTCGGAAGATGGGGGTCGATCGAAGTGCGGTGACGCGCTTTGAGTCAGGAGGCACCAACCCGACGATCGCCACGATCAATCGCTACGCCGAGGCCGTCGGTGCAATGATCCGATACACGGTCGAATCGGATGCTGTTGCCGTATCGCCGGCGATAGGAAGATCGCCAACATCAGGAGGTTGCGATGGCCGTGACGCAGATCGACCTCGATGACCAGACACTGGCCGACG
Source organism: Mycolicibacter acidiphilus (assembly GCF_018455725.1). Taxonomy (GTDB): domain Bacteria; phylum Actinomycetota; class Actinomycetes; order Mycobacteriales; family Mycobacteriaceae; genus Mycobacterium; species Mycobacterium acidiphilum. The sequence goes on along the minus strand of NZ_JAHCLR010000034.1, from coordinate 6,364 downwards.
TCATGCGGATCGCTGGTGTGCACACCAAGAAGGAAGCGGTGAACCTCGCGTTGCGGGATTACGTCGACCGCTTCAGCCGGCTCGAAGCCCTGGCGCGGTCCCGGGAACACGCGAAGAACTGGGGGTCGGCTACAGAAGTTCGCCGATCAGCGCCTTGACCCGCTCGGCGATCTCGTCGCGGATGTCACGGACCGTGTCGAGGGGCTGGCCGGCCGGATCGCGCAATGACCAATCTCGGTAGGTGACTCCCGGGAAGTGGGGGCAGGTGTCGCCGCAACCCATCGTGATCACGACGTCACTGCGCTCCACCGCGTCGGCGGTGAGCACAGTTGGGGGCTCCGGTCGTGATGTCGATGCCCAACTCGGCCATCGCGGTCACCGCCACCGGGTTGATCCGGTCAGCGGGTGCGGTACCGGCCGAGCGGACCTCGATGCGGTCCCCGGCGAGTTGGGTGAGCAGCGCCGCCGCCATTTGGGACCGTCCGGCGTTGTGAACGCAGACGAACAGGACGGTCGGCTTGTCAGCCATCAGCGGGTTGCGCTCGGCTGCGCTTCGGATCCGAAGATGCGGCTGCGCAACGCCAGGGAGACATAGACCAGCCCGACCAACACCGGGACCTCGATGAGCGGGCCGACCACCCCGGCCAGTGCCTGGCCCGACGTGGCGCCATAGGTGGCGATTGCCACCGCGATGGCCAGTTCGAAGTTGTTGCCGGCGGCGGTGAACGCCAACGTGGTGGTGCGCTGGTAACCCAACTTCAGGGCAGCGCCGAGCAGGTATCCGCCCGCCCACATGATCGCGAAGTAGGCCAGTAGAGGGACTGCGATACGGGCGACATCCCATGGCCGCGAGGTGATTTGGCGGCCCTGCAGGGCGAACAGGATCACGATGGTGAACAGCAACCCGTACAGTGCCCATGGGCCGATTCGGGGTAGGAACTGCGATTCGTACCAGTCCCGGCCTCTAGCCGGTTCCCCCAATCGGCGGGACAGATATCCGGCCAGCAGCGGGACGCCGAGGAAGATCAGCACGGACTTGGCGATCTGCGACGCCGACACGTCGATCCCGTCCTGAGGTAGGCCCAGCCAGCCGGGCAGCACCGAAAGATAGAACCAGCCGAGCACCCCGAACATCAGGACTTGGAAGATCGAGTTCAACGCGACCAACACCGTGACGGCTTCGCGGTCCCCACACGCCAGGTCGTTCCAGATGATCACCATGGCGATACAGCGGGCCAGCCCGACGATGATCAGCCCGGTGCGGTACTCGGGCTGATCGGGCAGCAGCAACCATGCCAGCGCGAACATGAGTGCCGGGCCGACGAGCCAGTTCAGCAGGAGCGACGACACCAGCAGTTTGCGGTCGGCGGTGACCGTCCCGAGTCGGTCGTAGCGAACCTTCGCCAGCGGCGGATACATCATCACCAGGAGCCCGAGCGCGATCGGCAGCGATATGCCGTCGACCGCAACGGCACTGAGCGCAGACCCTAGACCGGGCACCAGCTTCCCCAGCAGCAGCCCGGTGACCATCGCCAGGCCGATCCAGACCGGCAGGAACCGGTCGAGGGTGGAGAGCTTCGCGGCGGTCGGTGGGGCCAGCACCGTAGTGTCACTCATGCGGCGGAGCCGGGTTTGCTCGCACGGATGATCGCGCCGTGCATCCCCTCGGCGACCGGGTGGGTGAATGTGACTGCGGCATCGGTGAATCCGGCCGCGGCCAGCCCGTCGAGGTATTCCTGCTTCGACAGTGCGCCGGCGATGCAACCGACATAGGAGCCCCGCTCGGCCCGTTCGGCCGGGCTGAGGTGGTCCTCGGCGACGACGTCGGAGATCCCGATCCGTCCGCCGGGCACCAGAACCCGGAACATCTCGGCGATCACCGCCGGCTTGTCGGCGGACAGGTTGATGACGCAGTTGGAGATCACCACGTCGACCTCGCCGTCCGGGAGTGGGATGTCTTCGATGGTGCCCTTGCGGAATTCGACGTTGCGCACCCCGGCCAGCAACCGGTTCTCCTCAGCCAACGCCAGCATCTCGTCGGTCATGTCGACGCCGTACACATACCCGTCCGGGCCGACCCGCTTGGCCGACAACAGCACATCGATGCCGCCGCCGGACCCCAGGTCGAGTACCCGCTCGCCGGGGAGCAGGTCGGCGACCGCGGTCGGATTGCCGCAGCCCAGGCTCGCCTCGACGGCGGTGATGGGCAACTGTGAGTGCTCGCCGGTGCCGTACAGGCCCGCGCCGAAGATGACTCCGGTGGTCCCCGAATCGCTTGAGCCGCAACAACTCGCAGCACTCAAGACGTCACCGTTGGTGTCGCCGCAGCGCACCGCCTCGGCGGCTGCGCTGTAGCTGGCGCGGACCTTGTCGCGCAATTCATCGCCCTCGGTGGCCATCCGGCTTCACTCCTCGCATCGACGCATATCAATATGATGCAGTCTTCACAACGCATCGATGATTGTCAATGTGTGTGTGATACTGGCGCTATGCCCGTCGTCTGCACGTCTCCGGTGGAGGCCGACCTCTCGGTGTGCTGCAACCCGATCACCGCGGGTGTGTTGGACGGGCCGACCGCCGACCGGCTCGCCGGCGTGTTGAAGGCGCTGGCCGAGCCCACCAGGCTGCGCCTCGTCTCGCTGATAGCGGCTCACGACGGCGCCGAAGCGTGCGTCTGCGACCTCACCGCGCCGGTCGGACTGACTCAGCCGACGGTGTCGCACCATCTGAAGACGTTGGTGGAGGCGGGCCTGCTGGAGCGGACCCAGCGCGGCAAGTGGGCGTACTACCGGCTGGTGCCCGGCACCCTGGACGCGTTGGCTGCCGCGTTTGGCCGTGTCGCACATTGACGACATAACCGGCCGTCGACGTCAACGCCCACGGGGCGCGTACATGATCACGGCAACACCGCCGAGGCACACCGCGGCGCCCAGTACATCCCAGCGGTCGGGCCGGAATCCGTCGAGGGCCATCGCCCAGGCCAGTGAACCGACTACGAAGACACCACCGTAGGCAGCCAGGATGCGACCGAAATGCGCATCGGGCTGCAGGGTGGCGACGAAGCCGTAGAGGCCGAGCGCCACGACGCCGAGACCGGCCCACAGCCAGCCGCGGTGCTCGCGGACACCCTGCCAAACCAGCCAGGCGCCGCCGATCTCCGCCACCGCCGCCACGATGAACAGCAGGATCGATCGCAGCATCATGGCGACCCACTCTAGAGCGGCGACGATCTCGCCGCCGACCGAGTGGGTGTAGTCCAGCCAGCGCTGCGCCTGCTCGGGAGTCCAGCGACCGCCGGCGTCGCGGGTGCCCGGGCTGATCGCGACCGAGGAGACGATCGCCGCGTCGACCGCGTTGGCGAACTCGACCACGCCACGCCACTGGGCGCGAGTCAGCACGCCGTTGAAACCGGCGGGCGGTGTCGCCGGCGGTGTGTCGGTGTCGGCGAAATAGGTGGAGTTGGCCCAGGTTCCGCTGACCCGGACATAGGCGGGGCCGAGTGCGGCTGCCAGTGTCCGCAATCGCCGATTCGTCAGATCCCGAGGCGGGCGGTACTCGAACATGTAGGCGCTCGGCGCCCTGGCGGGCTGAGTGGGGGACTGGTGGATTGTCGCGCCGTAGGGCTTCCAGAACTGCGCGCCGGTGACCGCGGCCATCTCGATGTTGTACGACGCGAACCGCTCATCGACGGTCCCGACCTTGGGCATGGTTCCTGGATGTATGCCGCTCCGCCGATTCGGTGCCGTGCAACCCGCACTGCAGACCGCGAGCACCGATGTCAGTACGCCCAGCGCGCGGAGAAATCCCATCAGGACACCATCTGATTTTGCTTAGCTTATGTAATCGCTTCAACGATAGCCGAGTCTCGCTGCGACCGGGTGGTCTCGGCGGAGCGCATCCCTAGACTGGGCTCAATGCTGCACGGACATCGGAAGGAAAAGCCATGACTGTGGTCGTTGTCGACGCCGGGCCCGGGAAGATCAGCAGATCGGTGGAGGTGGCCGCACCCGCGGCCGAATTGTTCGCGATCGCCGCCGACCCGCGCCGGCACCATGAGTTGGACGGTTCGGGCACGGTACGCGACAACGTCAAGGCGCCCGCGGAACTGGCTGTCGGGTCGAAGTTTTCGACGAACATGAAGATGTACGGCGTGCCGTACCGGATCACCAGCCGCGTCACCGCTCTCGAACCGGATCGCGTGGTGGAGTGGCGGCACCCGGAGGGGCACCGCTGGCGCTGGGAGTTCGAGTCGCTCGGGCCGGGCCTGACCCGGGTGACCGAGACGTTCGACTACCACGACGCCGGTCTGCTGCGACGCACGTTCTATGAGCTGACCGGATCGATCAAGGCCAACGTGAAGGGCATCCAGGCGAGCCTGACCAAGCTGCAGGACCGGTACGCGGCCCGGTAGCCGGCTCACCTGATCTGAAGATGTGGCAGGGTGGAAAAGGTCACCATGCTGCTGCTGACTCGGCGATCGGAAGGTGAACCATGCGGGCAACGGTCATTCACGGGGCCGGCGACATCCGCTTCGAGGAGCGCCCGGATCCGCGGATCCAGTCGCCTGCCGACGCGGTCGTCCGGGTGTTGCGCAGTTGCGTATGCGGTTCGGACCTGTGGGCGTACCGCGGGGTTCAGCCGACCCCCGCACCGCACCCGATCGGGCATGAGTTCATCGGGATCGTCGAAGATATCGGCGCTGAGGTCAGCACCCTCCGCGCCGGGGACTTCGTCATCTCCCCGTTCACCGACAGCGACGGCACCTGCGCGCACTGCCGCAACGGGATCACCACCTCCTGCGTGAACTTCGGGTTCTGGGGTCACACCACTGCCAGCGGAGAACTGCTCGACGGCGGTCAGGGCGAATACGTGCGGGTGCCGTTCGCCGACGGAACCCTGGTGAAGGTGCCCGAGATGCCGGACGCCGCCCTGTATCCGCACCTGCTCACCCTCGCCGATGTGCTGGGCACCGGCCATCACGCCGCACGTTCCGGTGACGTGACCGAGGGCTCGACGGTCGTAGTCGTCGGCGACGGCGCGGTCGGTCTGTGCGCGATACTGGCAGCCAAACGGCTTGGCGCGGAACGGATCATCGCGATGTCCCGGCACGACGACCGGCAGCGGCTGGCTCGGGCGTTCGGCGCCACCGACGTCGTGGCCGAACGAGGGGAGCAGGGGATCGCGGTGGTGCAGGAGCTGCTGGGTGGAATCGGCGCCGACTCGGTACTGGAGTGCGTCGGCACCAAGGAGTCCATGGCCCAGGCGCTCGGTTCGGTTCGCCCCGGCGGTCAACTCGGTTTCGTCGGGGTGCCCGCCGGCGCGCCCGAACTGCCGATGCCGGTGCTGTTCAAAAACAATGTCCGAGTGGCCGGCGGCATGGCGCCGGTGCGTCCCTACATCGACGAACTGCTCCCCGACGTGTTGTCCGGCGCCATCGAACCCGGTTTGGTCTTCGACCTGGCCATGCCACTGGATCAGGTTTCCGACGCCTACGCGGCGATGGATGAACGGCGAGCGATCAAGGTTCTGCTAGAGCCCTGATGAACCACTACCGGCAGGCATTGTCCGTGCGCACACAGCAACCGACCGCATTGCCCGACAACCGGACGGAGGCCTAGTGGCCTACGACTCGTACCTGGCCGACCGTATTCGCGAGCAGCTGGCCAACACTTCCGCAGTCGACGAGCAGGCGATGTTCGGCGGATTGGCCTTCCTGGTCGCCGGCCGGATAGCCGTGGCGGCCAGTCGTGAAGGTGGACTCATGGTTCGCGTCGACCCGGCACGCGCCGAGCGTCTGCTTGCGGACGGTGCCGCTGAGCCCATGCAGATGGGCGGGCGCACTATGCGGGGATGGTTGCACGTCGGCGGCGAGCAGTTACGCACCACGCGTCAGCTCGCGAAGTGGATCACCATCGGCACCGCGGCCGCCGAAGTGGCCCCGGCACGGCGCCAACGCACGACCCGGAGCATCGCGTCACGGAGTCGTCGGGTGTCGTAGGTGCGCCACACGGCCACCCTGATGGCGCAGGAAGTCCTGCACCGTAACGTGATTAGTGAAGTTCCCGCGGGTTGGTGCGAAGTAACCGCACCAGCCCGCGGGCAACCAACTCAGGCCGTCTTAGACGGCGCTGACTCCTACAGCCTGGGGGCCCTTGGCTCCCTGCTCAACCTCGAACTGAACACGCTGGTTCTCCTCGAGAGAGCGGAAGCCGCTTCCCTGGATTTCCGAGTAGTGCACGAAGAGGTCCTTCGTGCCGTCGTCGGGGGTGATGAAGCCGAAGCCCTTTTCACCGTTGAACCATTTCACAGTGCCCTGTGCCATCCACTTGGCGGTGTCAAGCGGTGGAAGCAACGGAGTCGGTCA
>NZ_JAHCLR010000033.1 GCF_018455725.1 Mycolicibacter acidiphilus | reverse complement strand
CCACCGCTTGACGCCTAACACCAATAGGAGCATCAGGTTTCGGGGCCCGCGGACGTGGAGGGGTTCAGGCCTCCCGCAGCCGCAGCGCCAGCCCGGACGCCCGCACCGCCCGTCGCTGCAGTGCCCGGCGGATCTCCGCCTCCGACCCGACCACCCGCACCTTGGTTTTGGCGCGGGTCACCGCCGTGTAGAACAGCTCCCGGGTCAGCAGCCGGGAATCGACCGGCGGCATCAGCACGGTGACCTCGTCGGCCTCGCTGCCCTGACTCTTGTGGATCGTCATGGCGTACATGGTCTCGACGTCGGAGAGCCGCCCGGTCGCGAAATCCACCGGCCCGGTCGGTGTCGCGATCACCGCCCGCAGGCCCTCGTTGCGCAGTACGACCACACCGGTGTCACCGTTGCGCACCCCCAGCCCGTAGTCGTTGGCGGTGATCAGCAGCGGCCGGCCCGCGTACCATTCCGCCCAGGCCGGATCCCCGGTCGCGTCGGCCACCCAGCGCCGCGCCTGCCGGTTCCAGTGCTGCACCCCGTACGGGCCGTCGCGGTGCGCGCACAGCAGTCGGTGCTCCTCGAGGTTGCGCAGCGCCTCCGCGTCGGCCCCGAACCGCGCCGCCTCACGCACCCGCAGTGCGTGCTCCACCAGGATCGTCCGCAACCGCCCGGCCGGATCACCCGAGGATTGCGGGTCCACCCAGTCCAGGTGCTCGTCGTCATCGCGCAACCTTGTGATCACCGTGTCGCCGTCACCGTCGCGGATCGCTGCGGCCAACTCGCCGATCGGCTTCTTATACCGGTGGGCGGTCCGCAGCGTCGCAACCTGCACCCCGGGCCTTGCCGTGAGACCGTCCACCAGATCCGCCAGCACTGCACCGGCCTCCACCGACGACAGCTGGTCGGGATCGCCGACCAGGATCAGCCGGGCGTCGGGCCGTACCGCCTCCAGCAGTCGGGCCATCATCGTCAGCGACACCATCGACGTCTCATCGACGGCGATCACGTCGTGCGGCAACCGGTTGGCCCGATGGTGTTTGAACCGCACCGAATTGTCGGGCCGGGAGCCCAGCAGTGAATGCAGGGTGCGGGCCTGCAAGCCGGTCAGCCGCTCCTGATCCACCGGCCCCAGTTCGGCGATCTGACCGGTGACCGCCTCGGTCAGCCGGGCCGCGGCCTTGCCGGTCGGGGCGGCCAGTGCGATCCGGGGGCGGGGCCGCCCGGACAGTTCGGCCTGCTCGGCCAGCAGCGCCAGCAGCCGCGCGACCGTGGTGGTCTTGCCGGTGCCGGGACCGCCGGTGAGCACGGTGACCGCCTGCGACAGTGCGATCTCGGCGGCCGAGCGCTGCTCGTGGTAGTCGGCGGGGAAGAGTCGCTCGAAGCCGGGCAGATCAACCGGCGCCGCCCCCGGGATCGACAGGGCCAGCAGATCCGCGCAGACCTGCTCCTCCTCCCGCCAGTAGCGGTCCAGGTAGAGCAGCCGGTCGTCGTAGATGCGCAGCACCTGCTTGCCGACGAGGACGCCGGCCTGCACCGCGGCCAGCCAGGCGTCGGCCGCCGGCCAGGGCAGCTCCGGGGCTCCGGCCTCAGTGCCCTCGGTGGCCTCGGTGGCCTCGGTGACCTCGGCGGCGATCGTGCGCAGATCCACGCAGACCGACCCGGTGCGCAGTGCCCGCACGGCCAGCGCCACCGCCAGCAGCACCGTCTCGTCGGACTCCGAACCGAGGGCGGCGATCCGTTGCGCGGCATGCACATCCGCCGCGTCGAGCACCCCGGCGTCGTTGAACACCCGCAGCAGACCGTCGGCCGTGGTCGCCACCCGATGCGACAGCGGATCGAGACGAACGTCGCTCATGCCGCCGGCCTTCCTTCGCTCAGCAGATCCGACAGGGCGATCACCAGGGCCGCCGGCGGGCGCCAGCTGAACACCCCGGTGGGCAGGCCGGTGCTGTCGACCGGGGTGTCCGCGCCGCACATGCCGCGCACGAACAGGTACAGCACTCCGCCGAGATGACGCTCCGGGTCGTAGCCGGGCTGGCGCCAGCGCAGGAAGCGGTGCAGCACAGCGGTGTACAGCAGCGCCTGCAGCGGGTAGTCCGAATGCAGCATCGCCTCGGTCATCCGGGCGAAGCCGTAGTCGGCGGCGGTGTCGCCGAGGTGGTTGGTCTTGTAGTCGACCACCAGGTAGCGCTGGTCGGGCAGCCGCAGCACCACGTCCAGAGACCCGGACAGGTAGCCGCGCAGGGACTGGCCGCCGAGTTCGTCGGAGGCCAGCCGGTCGGCGTAGCCGGCGAACGGGTCATCGCCGGCCAGGTGTTCGCGCAGCAGCGCGCCGACGTCGGCGACCCGGACATCCGGTGCCGCGCCGCGGACGTCACCGCCGGCCAGCGGGATCTCGAAGTCCAACTCCCGCAACCGGTCCCGCAGCCCGATCTGGCGCAGCGTCAGCCCGTCGGCCAGCGGCCCGAGCGGGGTGTCGTGCATCGGGACCAGCGCGTCGGCCAGGGCCGTCGCCGCCACCCCGATCGGCCACCACGGCTCATGCACCCGAACCTGTTGCGCCAGTTCGGCCGCCAGGTCCGCGGCGAACGGGTCGGTGGTCTCCAGCACCGCGTGCACCAGGGAGCCGAACGTCGCCCCGGCGGGCAGATCCGACATCGGCGACACCAGGTCGGCGCCGGCGGCCACCGGCACCCCGGTGACGGTGACGTCGTCGGATTCGTCGTCGTGACCGGCTGATTCCGGTTCGCTGTGCACCCCGGCGGTTTCGGTTTCGTTGGCGTGCCGGATCAGCGCCGAATAGGAGGTGCGCCGCCAGCCGCCGTCGATGCGACGGTGGAAGTGCCGCACCGCGAGGTCGGTCGCCGGCTCCGGCGCCGGAAGCACGGTCGGGTCGGCGATCATCGAGGCCTCCACGACCGGCCCGCCTTCGGCCTGCCACGTCGTGAAATGCGCCCAGGCATCCCGGTCACCGGCCTTCGACGGGCAGCGCACCGGCACGTCGACGTCCCCGGGTGACCGGCCGCGCAGCAACCGGGACAGGCCGCTGTTGGTCTCGTCTTGGCTCGGCGCCCACCACGCCACCACCTGCGACTGCGCCCGGGTCAGCGCGACGTAGCTGATCCGCAGGTGATCGAGCGCCTCCTCCTCGCGGTGCAGTGCCCGCGCCTGGGAGCGGTCCGGACCGCGGTCACCGCCGACGTAGAGGCACCGTGTCTCGGTGCCGTCTGCGGTCCGCTCGTGGTAGAGCAGATTGCCCTTGTCGCCGATATTGCGGTTGAACAGGAACGGCAGGTAGACGATCGGGAACTGCAGGCCTTTGGCGGCGAACACCGTCATGATCTGCACCGCGCCCGCGTCGCTGTCCAGCCGGCGGCTGCGCTCGGTGGCCCGGCTGGTGCGGTCCTCGCACTGCTTGCGCAGCCAATCCCGCAGCCCCGGCAACGTCAGCCGCTCAGTGTGTGCGGCCTCGTTCAGCAACTGGCCGATGTGCGCCAGATCGGTGAGATGCCGCTCGCCGCCGCGCTGCCCGAGCACCCGCCGGCCCATACCCGTCAGCTTGGCCGCCTCGAACACCGCCGCCACACCGCGCAACCGGGCCTGATCGATCCACTCCCGCAGGTGCTGCGCCACGTCGTCGGTGAGGGCGTCGCCGCCGGCGGCCAGGTCCGCGGCCGTGTTGCCGAAGAACATCGTGCAGGCCGCCGCACGCACCAGACCGCTGCGATGCGGGGCGTCGAACGCCTCCAGCAGGCACAGCCAGTCCGCGGCCGCCCGGGAGGCGAACACGTCGGCGTCACCGGTGTAGACCACCGGGATGCCCAGCTCGGCGAGCGCGTCCCGGCACAGGGCCGCATCCTGGTGTCGTTCGACCAGGATCGCCACGTCGCCGGGGGCGATCGGGCGGCCGTCGTAGGTGGCCGCCGAGCCGAGCAACGCCGCGACGTCGGCGGCGAGATCGGCCGGGATGTGCCGGCGCAGATCGCCGATCAGAATGTCTTTCCCGTCCCGGCAGCCGACAGTTTGCCGCTGCACGACCCGCAGCCGGAACGGGTCATCGTGCGGGGCGCCGGCCAGTCGCCGCCCGCTGTGGTGGGCCTCGACCCGCGGCACCACGATCTCCGGGTGACCCAACCGGACGTCGCCGAGCACCGCCTGCAGACTGTCGACCAGAGCCTTGTCGCTGCGCCAGTTGACGCCCAGCGTGCGCTTGTCGTCGGCGCTGCGGGCCGCGCCGAGATAGGTGTAGATGTCGCCGCCGCGGAAACCGTAGATGGCCTGCTTGGGGTCGCCGATCAGCACCAGCGTCGAGTGGCCGCGGAACGCGGTGTCGATCACCTGCCACTGCACCGGGTCGGTGTCCTGGAACTCATCGACCATCACGATCTTCCAGCGTCCACGCATCCGTTCGGCCGCGTCGGAGTCGGTGCGCTGCAATGCATCCCGGAGCAGGGTCAGCAGATCGGTGTAGCCGAGGATGCCGAGCCGGCGCTTGCGGTGGTCCAGCTCGTTGCGTACCTCCTCGGCGAATGCCAGCCGGGCTGCGGCCGTCGAATCCGGGTCGGCGACGGCAGGACGCCACTGCGCCACCGGCTCCTCGACCACGCGCTCGGCCAGCTTCACCGCCTCCTCGCGGTTGAACGGCGGGGGATTGTCGTCCTGGCCGAAGTGCGCGAGGTAACGGTCGTCGACGATCTCACCGACCAGATCCGACAGGCTCTCCACCAGGGTCAGCGTCTCGTCGGTGTCACCGGCCACCCCCAGCGATTTCAGCACCAGCGAACAGAACTGGTGGATGGTGACGATGGTCGCCGCGTCGAAGTCCGCCAGCGCGTCACGCAGCCGGGTAAGCCGGGCGGCGCGGACCTCGGCGGGCCCATTGAGCAGGAACCGCTCCAGGTCGTTCGCCGGTTCCCGCCGCCCGTTCAGCACCGCCACCGCGCCGACGGCCAGCGTGCGCACCCGCTCGCGCAGTTCCCGGCTGGCCAGCCGCCCGAACGTGAGCAGCAGCAACTGATCCGGGCGGGCCAAGCCGTCGGCCAGGTAGCGGGTGGTCAGCCCGGCCAGCGCGAACGTCTTGCCGGTGCCGGCGCTGGCCTCCAACACCACGGTGGACCCGGCGGCCGGCAGCGGTCCGGTCAGATCGAAGCTCGTCGTGACGGTCACAGGCTGCCCTCCGCGTCCAGCAGCGGCGACCACAGCCGCATCGCCAGCGTCCCCAATCGGGTGGCCTCCCCGTCGATCTCCTCGCCGGGACGCGCCGGGTCGAGAAGCCGGTCCAGCGGTGCCTCGACGCCCCACACCAGGCAGCTGGTCTTCGCGGTGTGGTCGCCGTATTTGCCGGTCCACGCGGAGCGGGCGGCCCGCAGCGGATCACCGTGCCGCCGGCGGGCGTCAGCCCAGGCGTGGGAGGTCTTCAGCGGCAGCGGCAGCGGTTCGCGCCGGCCGGCGTCGTAGATCGCCACCAGCTGCCGCAGCACCGCCAGCGGGTCGGCGGGTGCGGTGAACAGCCGCTGCCGGGCCGGGTCGTCATCGCCGCTCCGGCCGATGCACAGTGCGCTCCAGGGCTCACCGGGATGTTGAGCGGCCAGCGCGCACAGCGGGATCCAGTCCTGCAGGACATGTTTGGGGGCCAGCCGCGAGTAGGTGACCGAGACGGTGCGGGTGCCGTAGACGCCGGCGACGGTGCCGGTCAGCCGCCGGCCGCCACCGAGGTCGATGTCGACGTCGTAGGCGGCCGGGTCCCCGGTGCGGTGCGGGATCGCCGCCGCGGCAAGCGCGCGGGCCTCGTCGCGGATCGCGCAGGCGCTGCGCATCCCGAGCCGGCCCGGCGGCAGGCACCCGCGGCGCCACTCGGCGTTGGCGGCGTCGTCGGGGTGCATCCCGCGCAGCATGTCGCCGAGCATCCGCTCACCGACCGCCCACTGCTCCAGGCCGCCGATCTCCACCGGCATCGTGTCCTCGATGCCCTTGACGTCCCACGGCAGCGTGTAGTCCAGCGCCCGGAAGAACCCCTTCACCGGATCCTTGAAGAACGTGACCAGATCGGCCAGTTCCACCTGCCCGTCGACGGCCGGTAGTACCGCGGCGAACAGTTCCACCGGTTCGGTGCGCACGCCGGCCGCGGCCTCGGCGGCGGTGCGGGCCGTCGGATCGAAGGTGAACGGCTTACCCGGCACACCGAGCGTGCCGCGGGTGACGTTGCGGACGTCGAACGGTTGCAGTGGCTGCTGCACCACCACCCGGCCCCGCACCGGGGCACCGGTGGTGGCGTCCAGAGCGTCGAGCAGTTCGGCCAGCGGCACCGCCGGCGGCTGGGTCTTGCCGGTGTGCTCGTCGGCGCCGGTGTAGGTGATCACCAGGGTCTCGGTGGCCGCGCAGACCGCGTCGAGCAGCAATTGCCGGTCCTCCGAACGGGCGTCGCGCTCCCCGGTCAGCGGCTGCCGGGCCAGCACGTCGTCGCCGTCGACGTGGCCGGCCCGCGGGAAGACGCCGTCGTCCAGGCCGACCAGGCAGACCACCCGGTGCGGCACCGAACGCATCGGCACCATGGTGCACACGGTCAGGTTGCCGGTGCGGAAGTTCGCCCGGGTCGGCCGGCCGGCCAACTCCCCAGAGAGCAGTGCGCGCACGTCGGGCAGCAGCAACGTCGTCTCGGCGTGCGTCCCGGCCCGCCGCACCACCTCGGTGAGTTCGCGGTGCAGTTGGCCCTGCTGCCAGGCGTCGTCCAGTTGCACCCGGGTCAGGGCATCGACGGCGGCGACGAGGGCGGTGATCCACCCGGTCACCGACCGTGCGCCGGTCAGGGTGTCGGCGGCCGATTGCAGCCGGGCGATGAACTCGGCCAGCCGCCCGGCCAGCTCGACCCGGTTGCTGCCGACGTCGTCGAGGGGGAGCGCGGTGCCCAGCCAGGTCCGGGAGTCCTCGGACATCGCCACCCCGGTCAGGATCCGGTCCAGCCCGAACCGCCAGGTGTTGTGCTGAATGTCGGCCAGTCCGTAGGGCTCCCGGTGTTCGGCGTCGAAACTCCAGCGGACGCCCGCCTCGCGCACCCAGTCGGCGATGGTCTCCAGGTCGTCGTCGGTGAACGCGAACCGAGCCCGCACCGGCGCGGACTGCGCCAGGTTGAGCACTCCGCTGGCGGTTGCCCGGCTGTCGGCGACGCCCAGCAGTTCGGTCGCCACCCCCAGTAGCGGGTTGGTCTGGGTGAGCGCGCGGTCGGCCAGCTGCACCCGCAGCGTGTGCGCCGGGTGGTGCTCCCCGGCCAGGTCGCCCAGCCCGAAGCCGGCGGCGATCAGCGGGGCGTAGGTCTCGATGTCCGGGCAGAGCACCACGATGTCGCGCGGCTGAAGCGTCGGGTCGTCGTCCAGCAGGCCCAGCAGCACCTCGCGCAGCACGTCGACCTGCCGGGCCGGCCCGTGACAGGCGTGCACCTGCACCGACCGGTCCGTCGCGTCCAGGACCCGCCCGTCCGGGCGCACCGCGTCCGCGGCGATGTCGGCCTGCAGCCAGGACAGCAGCGTCGCCGAAGCCGCTGTGCCGCTGGTGTATTCGTCGGATGCGGCACTGTCGGGCAGGCCACGCTGCAGCTCCCGCAGGTCCCGGCCGAGGGTCTGCAGCAGCGGATGCGACGCGAGAAGACGGCTGTCGTCGGCACCGCGGACAACCGCGCCGTGCAGCCCGCGCAGCGCCTGCCACAGCTCATCGGAGGGGTGCGGTAGCCACAGGTGCAGATCGTGGTGGACGGCCAGCGCGTCGAGCAGTTCGATGTCGGTGCAGCTCAACCGGGTGTGCCCGAACAGGCTCAGCCGGGCCGGCAACGTGTCGACCGGTGTTCCGCGCAGCTGCTCGACGGTCTGCCGGTGCCGCAGGTGCGGGGGATCGGCTGGAACGGCGGCGACCAGTTCCCGCCACAGCGGTGGCTGCCAGCGCAGATCTGCATCCAGCTCACCGCCGGCGCCGTCACCGGCCCCGCCGGCCAGCCAGTCGATCAGCAGCTGCGGGCGCTGACGGGCGTAGGAGGCGAACAGCCCGGCCAGCCGTCGGGCCACCGCATAACGCCGGCCGCGGCGCACCTGTGCGTCATCCCCGGTGTGGAAATGTCCCAGGTGCCGTGCCAGCGTCGCGCACCACGGTGCGTCGAGGTGGGCGTCGAGCACGCTCAGCAACGGCCACACCAGCGCATCCGGGGACCATGGGTCGTCTTCGGCGGCCCCGGTCAGCTCGGTCAGCAGCGCGGCCGGGCTGCGGAACTGCACCGCCGCGCAGACCCCATCACCGCCGGGGCCGGCGCCCAGGGTGTGTGACAGCCGCTGCGACAGCCAGCGTTCCACGCCGCGCGCCGGCACCAGCACCAACTCCTGGGCGAACGGGTCCGTCGGTGGCGTGCTCAGCAGGGCGGCCAGCCCGTCGGCGAGCTGGTCGGCGCGTGCCGCTCGGTGCAGGTGTAGAGCCATCGTCGCCAACCATAGAACGACCCACCGACATCCCGGCCCCGGCGTAGGGTCGCGTGCGTGACGACTCCCATCAAACGCATCGCGATCAGCACCGGCGGCGGGGATGCGCCCGGCCTCAACGCGGTGATCCAGGCGACCACTCTCGCCGCCCGCAACCGCGGCTGGGATGTAGTCGGCATCCGGGACGGTTTCAACGGGCTGATGCTGCCGGAGGAGTACCCCGACGGCGGGCTGATCGAGCTGACCCGGGAACGGATCCGCGGCATCATCCCGCTCGGCGGGACCATCCTGGGTAGCACCAACCGCGGCGACCCGACGGCCTACCCGGTGCAGCAGCCCGACGGCAGTTGGGTGGAGGTGGACCGCACCGCCGAACTGCTGGACCGGTTCGCCGAGCACCGGATCGATGCGCTGGTCACGGTCGGCGGCGACGGCACGCTGGCGATCGGAAATCAGCTGTGCGAGGCCGGGTTACGAGTGGTCGGGGTGCCCAAGACCATCGACAACGACCTGGAGCGGACGACGTCGACGTTCGGTTTCGACAGTGCGGTCGACTTCGCCTCGGAGTGCATCGACCGGTTGTTCTCCACCGCGACCTCGCACGGCCGGGTGATCGTGGTGGAGGTGATGGGCCGCTACGCCGGCTGGATCGCACTGCACGCCGGGATGGCGTCGGGGGTGCACGCCATCCTGATCCCGGAGATCCCCTATCGGCTGGAACCGGTGGCCGACGTCATCAACGCCCGTGCGCGGCGCGGCTCGAAGTACTCGATCGTCTGCGTCGCCGAGGGTGCCAAGCCGGTCGGCGGCGCGCACTCGATCGTCGGGAAATCGGTGGGACAGGCCGAACGGCTCGGCGGGGTCGGTGCGAAAGTCGCTGCCGGACTGGAGGAGATGACCGGCCGGGAGGCCCGCACCGTGGTGCTCGGGCATCTGCTGCGCGGCGGGTCGCCGACCGCGCTGGACCGGCTGCTGGGGCTGCGGTTCGGTGCGGCCGCGGTGCGCGCCCTCGACGAGGGGCACAACGGAATCATGGTGGCGCTCAACCCGCCCACGGTGGACTACGTGCCGCTGGCCGACGTCACCCGCCGGCAGAAGACGGTGCCGATCGACTGCGATTCGATCCTGACGGCCCGGGACATGGGGATCAGCTTCGGCGACGAGCCGGCATCGGTGGGGAACTGAGATGGAGGCGTGGGACGCGATCTGTGCCCGTCGCAACGTGCGGCGGTATCGATCGGAACCGATCCCGGTCGCCGACCTGAACCGGATCGCCGAGGCAGGGCGGCGCGCCCCGTCGGCGAAGAACCGGCAGCCGTGGGACTTCGTGATCGTCACCGACCGGGCCCGGCTGGAACAACTCGCCACCGTGTGGCAGGGGGCCGGCCACATCGCAACGGCGGCAGCCGCATTCGCACTGGTGGTGCCGACACCCCCCGACGAGCGCCGACGCCTGACAGATCAGTACGACCTCGGCCAGGCGACGATGGCGATGATGATCGCGGCCACCGACCTCGGTATCGGGACGGCCCACTCCGGTGTCGGTGACCAGGACGCGGCCCGGGCGATCCTGGGCGTTCCCGACGACCACCTGGTCTCCTATCTGATCGGTATCGGGTACCCCGCGGACCGGGCCCTCACGCCGATCCGCGACCCGGATCGGCGGCCGGCCGCCGAGGTGGTGCACCGCGAGCGGTGGTGAGCGGCGGCCGACATGCCAGCGGAGCGCCGGGGCGCCCAGGTCAGCCGAACTCGAAGCCGACCGTGAACCCGTGCCGCAGCACCAGATTCGCCAGCACGTCGGTGCGCCGTGCCAGCGGCCAGGACTCGACGGCGAACGGGTCCACACCGAAGAACGCGTAGTTGACCGAGGTCTCCGGTGTGGTCCGCGACCGGTAGACGACCGCATCCGGGCGCTCGTCGGGCTCCGGCCACCAGCGCGCCACGGCGTCGGCCAGGTGCTGGCAGGTGGCCCACACCGCCGGATGCTGACCGGTCGAGATCTGATCGTCGACGCCCAGCGCGTCGAGGTTGCGATCGGTGCGCAGATCCAGCACCCGCAGATGCCGGGCGGCGGTCAGGCCGATCAGCCGGTGGCCGGCGTGGTCGGCGGGGATCAGCATGCCGGACAACCGGTAGCGTTCCCGGAAGGCGCCGACGAGATCGGTTGCGGCGTAGCGGGTTCGGAACGCGCCAGCCGCGGAGTCGAACCGGTAGCGGGGTTCGGGGAAGCCGGTCCAGGTCCAGGCGTCCGGGTGTTCGGCGTCGAGGCGCCACAGCGGGGTGCCGGCGGTGATGCGGCGCCGGCGCAGTCCGGTGGGCCGGGCCTCGGGCAGCGGCGCGGAGTAGCCGGCGGGAAGCTCAGGCACCGAGCGCGCTGAGCAGCCGCCAGCCGGCGTCGGCGGTCTTCGGCCGGCGCAGTGCCTCGGCGATCGAACCGCCCAGTTCGGTGTGGGTCAGCCGCATGATCCGGTCGGCGGCCATCGTGTCGGTGGTGAACCGGTCCAGCAGGTCGATGATCCGGGGCAGGTCGGCGCGCAGCCGGTCGTCGTCGAATTGCCATGCCGGGAACCAGGTCTGGTTGCCGATCGCGACGCCGAGCACCTTGCCCCGGCTGCGCAGCCGGTGCACGGCCTGCGGGGTGCCGAGCCGCAGCAGCTGCTGGACCGCCGGGGTCGGCAGTGCCCCGGCGATGAAATCGTCGACGAGGGCGGCGCGCCGCTGATCGTTGAGGGCGCTGGCGGCGACCTGCTCCAGGGTGCCCTGCGGCGCGGTCGGCGCGTCCAGCAGCGCATCGAGCACCTCGGCGAACCGGGCGTCGTGGCGGGCGCGCTCCGCGACCTGACGGGCGATCGGGGTGACGGCGGTGGACATGGTCTCCATGGTACCGACCATCGGGCCAAATTGAAACAATCGAAACAATCAGTCGTCGGCTGTCCCGCGGCGGCGCACCAGCAGCCGCCAGCCCACCGCCACCGCCACCAGCCCGCCGATCACCGCCAGCAGCGGCCCGGCACCCAGAGCGTCCACCCGATCCGCCAGCCAGGACTGCACCGCCCCGGCGGACCGCACCACCGGATCGTCGGCGCCCGCACCGCCGAAGTACAGCCGGATCTCGTAGTAGCCGTAGTAGGTGACGTACACCCCGGTCAGCAGCACGATCACCCCGGCGATCCGGCCGACGTGCGGCAGCACCCGGCGCAGCGCCGTCGTCGCCGACGCCCCGGCCAGCGCGACCGCCAGCGCCGCGACCCCGACCGTGATGCTCATGCCGACCGCGTACGCGATGAACGCCAGCACTCCCGCCAGCGTCGACCCGCGCTGGAAGGTCGTGCTGATCACCGCCAGGAACGGCGCGATGGTGCAGGACAGCGACGCGATCGCGTAACCGACCCCGTAGCCGTACATCGACCCCAGCCGGGCACTCGGCGCCGAACCGCCCGCCCGCGGCAGCATCACGGCGATGTCCCGGCCGGCCAGCAGCCAGCCGCCCATCGCCACCAGTCCCACCCCGATCACCACGGTGGCGAACGGCAGATATTTCTGCGCCGACGCGATCAGCGGCGACACCACCAGCCCGAAAATCCCGAACACGGTGAGGAACCCGGCCGCCATCACCACGGTCGCCGCCCCGGCGCGGGCCAGCGCGGCGGGGCGCGACGTGCCCTGACTGTCGGCGATCACCAGCCCCAGATACCCCGGCAGGAACGCGAACCCGCACGGGTTCAAGGCGGCGACCAGACCGGCGCCGAGAGCGAAACTCAGTGCGGCGGTGTCGATCACCGCTGTGCCAGCGCCGCCACCCGCTCAGTCAGTTCCTCCTCCGGCAGGGAGCCCTTCACCACCTCGACCGCCCCGTCCGGGCTGAGGAACGCATACGCGGGCTGGCGGGTCACCCCGAACTTCGCCCACACCGTCGCGTCGGTGTCGGCCAGTTCGGTGAATTTGTCGATGCCGTACTTGGTGGCGAACGCCTTCATCGCCGGCAGCTCGTCGCGAGCGCCGACACCGACGAACGTCACCAGCGGGTTGGCGGCCGCGACCTTGGCGACGGTCGGCGCCTCACCCTGACAGGCGGGACACCACGGCGCCCAGAACCAGAGCACCGCCGGTTTGCCGGCCAGGCTCTCACCGGCGAACGGCCGGCCGTCCAGCGTCTTCGCGGTGAAATCCAGCCGGTCGCCGGCGGACTGTGACGACCCGGAGGCGCAGCCGCCCAGCAGCACTGCGGTCAGCAGCGTCACCAGCAGGACGCCGATGCGGTGAACCATGGAGATTCCTTCCGGTTGTCGTACATCGCCACGTCCAACCCTAGAGGCGGCGCATGCTGGAGGCCATGAACCGAAACGAGATCACCGAGCAGATCGTCGCCGCCCGGCTGGCGAAGGGCATCAGCTGGCAGGAACTCGCCGACGCGATCAAGCGGCCGGTGGTGTGGACGACGTCGGCGCTGCTGGGTCAGCAGCCGATCCCCGCCGAACTGGGTGAGGTGCTCGTCGAGATGCTGGGGCTGGACGCCGCGGTGGTGCCGGTGCTCGCCGCGGTGCCGATGCGCGGTGGCCTGCCGACCGCGATCCCGACCGACCCGACCATCTACCGGCTGTACGAGGCGGTGAGCGTCTACGGCGGGGCGATCAAGGAGTTGATCCACGAACAGTTCGGCGACGGCATCATGAGCGCGATCAATTTCAGCGTCGACTTCGACCGCAAGGCGCACCCCAAGGGGGACCGGGTGGTCATCACGTTCGACGGGAAATTCCTGGCCTACGAGTGGGATTCGGCGGCAGAGGCGGCCGATGCCGGCTAAACGCAAGTCGCCGCACCTCACCGCCGACCTGGTGCTGTCCGGCGGCGGGGTGAAGTTCATCGGGCTGGTCGGTGCGGTGGTCGCGCTGATGGACGCCGGGTACTCGGTGGAGCGGGTCTCCGGGGTGTCCGGCGGTTCGGTGGTCGGCGCGATCGTCGCGGCCGCCGCCCAGGGCGACCAGCTCACCGGTGACCAGGTCCGGGAGTTGGCGCTGTCGGTGCCGTTGGAACGCTGGCGCGACGCCGCACCGGTGCCGTACCTGGGGCCGCTGTGGGGGCTGGCCCGGGACACCGGGCTGTACCGGGGCGACTTCGCGCGGGACTGGATCCGCGGCGAACTGGCCAACCTGGGGGTGCACACCTGGGGGGATCTGACCTATGACGGCGACAACCTGCTGGCCGAGCGTCGCTACCGGGCGGTGGTCAGCGTCACCGATCTGACCACCGGACAGCTGGTGCGGCTGCCGTGGGACTACCGGCGGGTGTACGGGCTCGACCCCGATGAGCAGTCGGTCGCCGACGCGGTGCGCGCGTCGATGGCGGTGCCGTACTTCTACCGCCCGGTCACCCTGACCAGCGCCGACGGGCGACGCTCCACCCTGGTCGACGGGGGCGTGCTGTCGAACTTCCCGATCTACAGCTTCGACCGGCGCGACGGCCGGGCCCCGCTCTGGCCCACGTTCGGGGTGACGGTGGTGCCGGAACTCTCCCAGGGCACCAAGGGTTTCGGGGACATGGTCCCGGCGCTGAAGCCGCTGCGGCTGCTCGGCCACACCTCGCTGCTGGAGAGCCTGATCACCACCATGCTGGTGGGACACGACCTCACCTATCTCAGCGAGCCGTGGGTCAATGTGCGCGCCATCCGGGTCAACTCCACCGACGTCGGGGTGCTGGACTTCGGGGTGTCGCGGACCCGCCTGGAGCGGCTCTACCAGAACGGGTACGACGCCGCGACCGAGTTCCTGAGCACCTGGGACTGGCCGGCCTACCTGGAGCGGTTCCGGCAGTCGCACTACCCGGGGGCGGGTTCAGCCGACCCGCGCTGACTCAGCTGCGGTGCTTGCCCAACTCGGCACTGGCGTCGCCGAGCCGCACGGTCACGTCGGTGTTGCCCGCGACCTCCAGCTGCTCGCGGCTGCGCATCCGGTCCTGGATCTCGCGGGCCGCCCCGTTGATCCGTTCGATCTCGGCGCGGAACACGTCCGGACGGGTCTCCATGCTGGCGTAGTGGAAGTAGCTGAGCAGGCTGCGCAGCAGCTCCAGCTTCTGCTTCTCCCGCTTGGCCAGGTCGTGGGAGGTCATCAGTTCGACCCGGCGCACCGGCGGCAGGTCGTTCCAGTCCAGCGTCACCCGGTTCTCGAACCGGGTCGACTTGGCGCTCCACGGCCACCGGCCACGCTTGTCGTCCGGGCTGTCGGAGTAGCTCACGGTCCCGGTGAACCGCGACTCGATGCCCTCGCCGAGTTCGGCGCGGTCGATCGCGGAGTCCCACACGGTCCGCCACTCCTGGTTGGGGGCGAGCACCGGCAGTTCGTCGGGGAGCTTCAGCGCGGCGACGTCGGCGTAGCCGTCCGAGGCCGTCTCGTAGCGGGCGACGGTGGGCGGCTCGGCGAACGCGAACCGGACGTCGTAGGCCGGCGTCTTGCCGAAGTTGCGTACCACCAGTTCGATGACGTGCCAGTCGGCGGCGTGCGGCTCCATGAACATCGACACATGCGGCCGGGTCTGCTCGGCGGCGGTCCGGCGGTTGCGCTTCAACTGCCGGTTCAGGTAGATCAGTGCCAGCACGGTGATCACCACCGCGAACCACGCGGCCCAGGCCAGCCAGGCCTCCGGGCCCGCGTGTGTCACGTCGTACCAGCGGTCTTCGACCGATCCCATCCGTTACCCCCTCATCCGCCCATCCGCATGCGCCACTCTGCCAGGTCACGGACGCGGTACACGTAGTTTGACCGCTTCACCTCGGAGAGCGCCGCACTGGGGTCCTCGGAATACCAGTGGCCGGGGAAGACCGTCGGGTCACCGGGCAGCGCGGCCAGCGCGTGCAGACTGCGGTACATCTCGTCGGAGTTCCCGCCCGGGAAATCGGTGCGGCCGCAGCCGTCCAGGAACAGGGTGTCGCCGGCGATCAGGCGGCCGTCCAGCAGGAAGCACTGGCTGCCCGGGGTGTGGCCGGGAGTGTGCAGCAGTTCGATCTCGATGTCGCCGACGCTCACCTTGTCGCCGTGCTCGTGTGCGGTGAGATCGCCCATCGAGATGCCGGTGATCCGCGAAACCCATTGCGCCTCGTGGGTATTCACGTGTACCGGTACGTTGACCCGGTCCAGCAGTTCGGCGAGTCCCTTCAGGTCGAAACCCATCATCGATCCGCCCACGTGGTCGGGGTGGTGATGGGTGACCAGCACGCCGGACAGTCGCATGCCGTCGCCTTCGGCGATGTCGAGCAGATCGCCCGCGGCGTAGGCCGGGTCGACCACGAGCGTCTCACCGGTTTCACGGTCGCCGATCAGGTAGGCGAAGTTGCGCATCTGCGAGGCCACCTGGTCGCCCACGGCGAAATCACGGCCGGAGAGCAGTTGGCGAAAATACAGCCGGTCGGATTCGGGCACGCCCTCCAGCCTAAAGCAGGGCGAACCGGGCATGCGACTAGCGGTTTTGTGCCGTCGCTCGCGAGGTTGTAACCTTCAACAGGCTTGCCGCCCCAACCGGGGCGTCGCAGGTAAAAGCAGGACAGGCCCCCTTAGCTCAGTCGGCAGAGCGTTTCCATGGTAAGGAAAAGGTCAACGGTTCGATTCCGTTAGGGGGCTCGGTGGACGCCGGTCGGTGTGCCGACTAGCGCCGATCGGGGCGGTGTAGCTCAGCTGGTTAGAGCGCACGACTCATAATCGTGAGGTCGGGAGATCGAGCCTCCCCACCGCTACTGCAAGCAATACGACGCGTGAAAGAGGGCAGCAGACGTGGCCTCCAGTACTGATGTGCGGCCGAAGATCACCTTGGCCTGCGAGGTGTGCAAGCACCGCAACTACATCACCAAGAAGAACCGCCGCAACGACCCCGACCGCCTGGAGCTGAAGAAATTCTGCCCCAACTGCGGTAAGCACGAATCGCACCGCGAGTCGCGGTAGGTCGTTCCGCAGTGTCGCTGGCAGACAAACTGGCCGGGGCGCACTATCGCTACCCGGACCACTACGACGTCGAGCGCGAGAAGATCCGCGAGTACGCCCGGGCGGTCAAAGCCACCGATCGGGCCTGCTACGACGAGCGGGCGGCGGCTGAGCTCGGCTACGACGGGCTCGCGGCGTCGCCGACCTACATCTCGATCTTCGGCTACCAGGTCATCTCGGGGTTCTTCGAGGAGATCGGTGTCGCCGTCAGCGACGCCCAGATCGTCCAGGTGGACCAGAAGCTGGCGTTCCGCCGCCCGATCAAAGAGGGCGACCGGCTGTACTGCGATCTCTACGTCGACTCGGTTCGGCGTGCCCACGGCACCGACATCATCGTGACCAGGCAGACTGTGACCGACGAAACCGGTGAGATCGTGCAGGAGACATACACGACACTGGCCGGCCGCGCCGGCGACGGTGATGAAGACGGAGGTTTCACGGATGTCGTTGCGTGAGTTCGGTTCGGTACAGGTCGGCGATCAGCTGCCGGAGAAGGTCTACCCGCTGACCCGGCAGGATCTGGTGAACTACGCCGGCGTCTCCGGTGACCTCAACCCGATCCACTGGGACGACGAGATCGCCAAGCAGGTCGGTTTGGACAGCGCGATCGCGCACGGCATGCTGACCATGGGCCTCGGCGGAGGCTACGTGACATCCTGGGTGGGCGACCCGGGAGCGGTAACCGAGTACAACGTCCGCTTCACCGCGGTGGTGCCGGTGCCCAACGACGGCAAAGGCGCCGAAGTCGTCTTCAACGGCCGGGTCAAGTCCGTCGACCCGGAGACCAAGTCGGTGACCATTGCGCTCACCGCGACAACCGATGGCAAGAAGATTTTCGGGCGGGCGGTGGCCTCAGCCAAGCTGGCCTGAAACCTTAAGGGGGAGTCATGGCGATCAAGACCGATATCCGGGGGATGATCTGGCGCTACCCTGAGCCGTTCTACGTGGGACGCGAGAAGATCCGCGAGTACGCGCGGGCGGTCCAATCCGAGGATGCGGCCAGCTTCGACGAAGCAGCGGCGGCGGAACTCGGCTACGACTCGCTGGTCGCGCCGCTGACCTTCGTGGCGATCCTGGCGAAGCTCGTGCAGGCGGACTTCTTCCGCAACGTCGACACCGGGTACACGACCATGCAGATGGTCCAGGTCGACCAGGGTTTCACCTACCACAAGCCGATCAAGGCCGGTGACAAGCTGTATGCGCGGATGGAGATCGCCTCGGTCAACGAGCGGTTCGGCGCCGACATCGTCACCACCCGCAACATCCTGACCAACGAGGCCGGCGACACCGTGCTGGAGGCGTTCACCACGATGATGGGTCATGACGCCGACGATTCGGTCAGCCTCAAGTGGGATGCCGAGTCCGGTCAGGTCGTCCGAACGGCCTGATCCGGGCGGTATTGGGCCGGATTGGTCAGGGGACCCCGCCGCGATGTACACTCGGACCTCGGGATTTTCCCAGCACTAGCGCGCTTTCCGTGGAGCGAACGGGAGGCGCGCGCGTTGTGTGGGCCGGTGACGGCGCACAGGTGAATCCCGGCAGGTTGGCTCACCAACCTCGAAGGGGCGTAGCTCAACTGGCAGAGCAGCGGTCTCCAAAACCGCAGGTTGCAGGTTCAAGTCCTGTCGCCCCTGCTGACGGCGCATGGCGTGCCATGGTGGACACTGGAAGTCAGGTGTCCACCGGGTGCGGCACCGAACACAACGACGAAGGAGCATGCGGTGACCGACGAGCGCGACCGTCCCGACGCCGCAGCTGACGGCGACGAGACCGGCGATGCCAACGGCCGCCAGGGCCGGACGGCCGTGGTGACCCGCCCGTCGGACCCGATGCGCCCCAGCGGCAAACGCTCCCGCCAGCGTGCGGCGGACGGCGAGGACACCACCGCCGTCGAGCTCACCGAGAGCACCGTCGAAGCCGAGGCCGGCAAGAAGGCCAAGAAGGCGAAGAAGAAAGCGACGGGTCCGTCACGCAACCCGATCGTCTTCGTCCTGAACTACCTCAAGCAGGTCGTCGGCGAGCTGCGCAAGGTCATCTGGCCGAACCGCAAGCAGATGATCACCTACACCGCCGTGGTGCTGGTGTTCCTGGTGTTCATGGTGGCGCTGGTCGCCGGAGCCGACTACGGCTTCGCCAGGCTGGTCATGCTGGTGTTCGGCGAGTGAAGTTATAGAGAGGACTGACAACCGTGACTACCTTCGACGGCGACACGCCCGCGGGCGAGCCGGTCGACCCGACGGAGACCCCGGAAGAGGTCCTCGAAGAAGCGGCAGAAGAAGCCGCAGCGGACACCACGGTGCCCGCTGACGAGACGACCGGGGCGGCCGAGGCGACCGAGGTGCAGCCGGCCGAGGAGCTCGACCCCGCAGTGGCGCTGAAAGCGGAGCTGCGCAGCAAGCCGGGTTACTGGTACGTCATCCACTCCTACGCCGGTTACGAGAACAAGGTGAAGGCCAACCTCGAGACCCGCGTGCAGAACCTCGACGTCGGCGACTACATCTTCCAGGTGGAGGTGCCGACCGAAGAGGTCACCGAGATCAAGAACGGCCAGCGCAAGCAGGTCAACCGCAAGGTGCTGCCGGGCTACATCCTGGTCCGGATGGACCTGACCGACGAGTCGTGGTCGGCGGTGCGCAACACGCCCGGCGTCACGGGCTTCGTGGGGGCCACCTCGCAGCCGTCACCGCTGTCGCTGGACGACGTGGTGAAGTTCCTGCTGCCGCAGGGCGCGGCCAAGAAGCCTGCCCGCGCCGGTGCCAGCACGGCGGCCGCGGCCGCCGAGGGCGGCCTGGACCGGCCGGTCATCGAGGTCGACTACGAGGTCGGCGAATCGGTCACCGTCATGGACGGCCCGTTCGCGACGCTGCCGGCGTCGATCAGCGAGGTCAACGCCGAACAGCAGAAGCTCAAGGTGCTGGTGTCCATCTTCGGCCGGGAGACGCCGGTCGAACTCGCCTTCACCCAGGTCTCGAAGATTTAGTTAAGTACGACGCCGGACGGCGATGCGGGTGAGGGACGAGCCCGCGGAGGAATCCGGCACTAGAAAGGACGCAACACCTCATGGCCCCGAAGAAGAAGGTCGCCGGGCTGATCAAGCTGCAGATCAAGGCCGGCGAAGCCAACCCCGCGCCGCCGGTCGGTCCGGCGCTCGGTCAGCACGGCGTCAACATCATGGAGTTCTGCAAGGCGTACAACGCCGCGACAGAAGGCCAGCGTGGCAACGTCATCCCGGTCGAGATCACCGTCTACGAGGACCGCAGCTTCACGTTCGCGCTGAAGACGCCGCCGGCCGCGCGGATGCTGCTCAAGGCTGCGGGCATCGCCAAGGGATCGGCCGAGCCGCACAAGACCAAGGTCGCCAAGGTCACCTGGGACCAGGTCCGCGAGATCGCCGAGACCAAGAAGGCCGACCTCAACGCCAACGACATCGAGGCGGGCGCCAAGATCATCGCCGGCACCGCCCGGTCGATGGGGATCACCGTCGAGTAATCCTTGAGCATGACCGAGCGGGCCGAGGTACGAGGCCCAGCGAGGGAATGCGAGGGGATTACTCGACGAGAAGGCACAGTCGAGTAATTCCGTGGGAGGGCCAGCTCCGGCCCGCCGACCACAACCAACCATCTGAGATTGGACATCCAATGAGCAAGAACAGCAAGGCATACCGCGCGGCCGCCGAGAAGGTCGACCGCGACAACCTCTACACCCCCCTGCAGGCCGCGAAGCTGGCCAAGGAGACGTCCTCGACCAAGCAGGACGCCACCGTCGAGGTCGCCATCCGCCTCGGTGTGGACCCGCGCAAGGCAGACCAGATGGTCCGCGGCACCGTCAACCTGCCGCACGGCACCGGTAAGACCGCCCGCGTCGCGGTCTTCGCGGTCGGCGAGAAGGCCGAGCAGGCCATCGCCGCCGGCGCCGACGTCGTCGGCAGCGACGATCTGATCGAGAAGATCCAGGGTGGTTTCCTGGACTTCGACGCCGCGATCGCCACCCCGGACCAGATGGCCAAGGTCGGCCGGATCGCCCGCGTGCTGGGCCCGCGTGGCCTGATGCCCAACCCCAAGACCGGCACCGTCACCCCCGACGTCGCCAAGGCGATCACGGACATCAAGGGCGGCAAGATCAACTTCCGCGTCGACAAGCAGGCCAACCTGCACTTCGTCATCGGCAAGGCCTCGTTCGACGAGGCGAAACTGGCGGAGAACTACGGCGCCGCACTCGACGAGGTGCTGCGGCTCAAGCCGTCGTCGTCGAAGGGCCGCTACGTCAAGAAGGTGACCGTCTCCACCACCACCGGCCCCGGCATCCCGGTGGACCCGGCCGTGACCCGCAACTTCACCGCGGAGTAACCAGCCGCAACGTCAAAGCCCGCTGCTCCTGATGGAGTAGCGGGCTTTGACGTTTGCGACGTGTTGCGGATCAGACCGCACGACCGGCGGCCGGTATCAGGCGGGCTGCTTGGTGTAGCTGACCAGGCTGACGTCGAGGCTCTCGTCGGTGAAGTAGTACTCGCAGCCGCGCAGGTACTTCATGTACCGCTCGTAGACCTCTTCGGACTGGATGGCGACAGCCTCGTCGTGCCGGGACTCCAGGGCGTCCCCCCAGATTTTCAGCGTCTTGATGTAGTGCGACCGCAGCGAGAGCGCCTCGGGCACGGTGAAGCCGGCCTTCTCGCCGTGCTCCACCATCATTCCGGTGGTGGGCAGCCGCCCACCCGGGAAGATCTCGGTGAGGATGAACTTGATGAACCGCGCGGTCTCGAACGTCAGCTTCTTGCCGCGGGCGTTCAGGTCGTACGGGTGGAAGCTGACGCTGCTCTGAATCGTCATCCGGCCGTCGTCGGGCATGATGTCGAAGCTGTTCTTGAAGAAGTCGTCGTAGTTCTCGAAGCCGAAGTGCTCGAACGCCTCGATCGAGACGATCCGGTCGACCGGCTCGTGGAACTCCTCCCAGCCGTTGAGCAGCACCCGGCGGGACCGTTCGGTGTCCAGCCCGTCGAGCAGGTTCTGCGAGTAGGCGTGCTGGTTCTTGGACAGGGTCAGGCCCACCACGTTGACGTCGTACTTCTCGATGGCCCGCCGCATCGTCGCGCCCCAGCCGCAGCCGATGTCCAGCAACGTCATGCCGGGCCGCAGGTCCAGCTTGTCCAGGTTCAGGTCGATCTTCGCGATCTGCGCCTCGGCGAGAGTGGCCTCCGGCGGCTCGAAGTACGCGCAGCTGTACATCCGGGTCGAGTCCTGAAACAGCGCGAAGAAATCATCGGAAAGGTCGTAGTGGGCTTGGATGTTCGCGAACTTGGGGCGCATCCCCTGGGTGCGCGTCGCTTTGTTCATCATCGGTGCCTGATCGCCTTCCTGATGAAAAATCTGTGGCCGGACGCCTGATCTGGCACGTGGTGGGTGCCGGTCAACGGTTGCAGCATACCGGCAGGTGGTGTTTCACAGCGGATTCCCCGGCGGTTGCGGTTGCTGTGTCCGAGACGTCGGTGCGGCCCAGGTGTTCTCGGGCCGCACCGGGACCGTCCGTTATTTCTGCAGGGTGTACTGGTGCACGGAGTCGTAGCCCTTGCGGAACAGGTCCACGCAACCGTTGAGGTACTTGTCGAAGCGGTCGTAGGCCTCCTGGCCCTGCACCTCGATCGCCCGGTCCTTGTTGGCCAGCAGCATCGCCGCCCAGTCCTCGAGGGTGCGGGCGTAGTGCGGGCCGATCTCGTCGTCGCGGGTGCAGGTGAACCCGGCGTCGGCGGCATACTTGCGCGGCAGCCACGCCGACGGCAGCTGTCCCCCGGGGAAGATCTCCTTCATGATGAACAGGGTGAACTTCGCCAGGTCCATCGTCAGCGGCAGACCCTTGGCCAGGGCGTCCTCCGAGCCGGCGATCGCGGTGATCGTGTGCAGTAGCATCCGGCCGTCGTCGGGCAGCGCGTTGTAGGTGACCCGGAAGAAGTCCTCCCAGCGGTCGCGGCCGAAGTGCTCGAAGGCGCCGATCGACACGATCCGGTCCACCTTGTCGGTGAACTCCTCCCAGCCCTGCAGACGCACCTCGACGCTGCGGTTGGTCTGCACCTTCGCCAGCTTCTCGATCGCGTACCCACGCTGCTCACCGCTGAGCGTCAGGCCGATCACGTTGACGTCGTACTTCTCGATCGCCCGCTGCATGCAGGCACCCCAGCCGCAGCCGATGTCGAGCAGCGTCATACCAGGCTGCAGGCCCAGCTTGCCCAGTGCCAGGTCGAACTTGGCGATCTGCGCCTCATCGCAGGTGGTGTCCTTGTCCGGGTAGAACCCGCAGGTGTAGCCCATGGTCGGGCCCAGGAACAGCTCGTAGAACTCGTTCGAGATGTCGTAGATCGACTGCAGTTCCTCGTACTTCGGTTCCAGCTTCGACATTCTCGGTCTACTCGCGATCTCTTCCGGGGGAAAGGTAGGTAGGGCAAAGGCGTAGACAGCCTACCGTCACCGCCCCGGAAAACTCGATCGGGTGTGACTTCGCTACTCGGCGTCGCCGAACGTGGTGGTCAGCTCACTGATCACCGGGTTCCACAGCTCCTCGGGCAGGTCGTGGCCCATCCCCTCGAACAGCACCAGCCGGGCGCGATCGATGGCGTCGGCAACCGCCCGGCCGCCCGACGGGCGCATCAACTTGTCCGCCAGCCCGTGGATGACCACCGTCGGCGCGGCGATCAGCCGGTCGTAGTGAGCCAGGCTGCCGCTGCCGAGGATCGCGCCGAACTGCCGGGCCATCCCCCACGGGTAGTAGCTGCGCTCGTAGGCCTCGATCGCATTCGCCCGCAACTGCGGCTCCGGGGCCGGGTAGCGGGGGCTGCCGATGATCCGGCTGGCCCGCACCATGTTGTCGATGATGACGTCGCGCGGGGAGTCCGGCGACGGGCCGGTGAGCAGTGCCAGCAGCTGACGCGGCCCCGGCGGCGGCAGGAACCGCCGGTTGTTGCTGGAGAAGATCACCGCCAGCGAGCGGGTGCGGTGCGCGAACCGGGCGGCGAAGACCTGGACGATCATCCCGCCCATCGAGGCGCCGACGACGTGCGCGCGCTCGATCCCCAGGTGGTCGAGGAGCGCCGCGGCGTCGTCGGCCATGTCCTCCAGCGTGTACACCGACGCGCTGCGCAACCCCAGCCAGAACCGGGCCATCCGCGGGATCAGCGAGCCGCGGGCGTGTTCACGGCCCAGCTTGCTCGACAGCCCGACGTCCCGGTTGTCGTAGCGGATGACCCGCAGTCCCTGCGCGACGAGCTTCTCGCAGAACCCGGTCCGCCACAGCAGCAGCTGGGCGCCGAGGCCCATCACCAGCAGCACCGGGGGATGGGATTCGTCGCCCAGATCCTCGTAGTAGATGTCCAGGTCGCCGGAGCGGGCCGTCCCGCTGCGCTTCTGCACTCAGGCCTCCGGTTCGGTCGCGTCGGTGGTCTCGCTGCCGTGTTCGCGGCGGACGTCGACCATGAAGTTGGCGAAGTAGCCGGTCAGCTCCGGATCGCTCATCATCTGCCACTTCGGCGCCAGCAGCTTCATGTAGCGCTCCACGTAAAGGAACTGCTTGCCGATCAGCACCAGCTCACGCGGCAGCTTCACGTCGTAGGCGTCGGCGAGTGCCGACAGTTGCTTGCCGATGTCGGCGTAGGACAACTCGCCGAGCGATTTCATCGTCAGCGGGGTGGCGAACGCCTCCAGGTCCTTGGCGGCCTGGCCCTCCGGTCTCACCGTGCCCACCGCGCCCATCAGCACCACGATCTTGCCGGCGGCGGCGTGGTCCTTCTTGACCAGCAGGGCGTACACCAGTTCGCGCAGCAGCCAGCGGGTGCGCGGGTCGATGCGGCCCATGATCCCGAAGTCGAGGAAGACGACGCGCCCTTTCTCGTCGACCAGCAGGTTGCCGGCGTGCAGGTCGCCGTGGAACAGCCCGTGCCGCAGCCCGCCCTCGAACGTGGCGAACAGCAGCGCCTTGACCAGTTCGACGCCGTCGAACCCGGCCTTGCGGATGGCCTTCGCGTCATCGATGCGGATGCCCGACACCCGCTCCATCGTCAGGACCCGCTCACTGGTGAAGTCCCAGTGCACGTCGGCGACCTTGATGTTCTTGCCCAGCGGTGATCCGTGCAGGTGCGACACCCAGGTCTGCATCGACTGCGCCTCGATGCGGAAGTCCAGTTCCTCGGCGAGGTTGTCGGAGAAGTCGGCCACCACGTCCTGGGCGGACAGCCGTCGGCCCAGTTTGGCCAGCTCCACCAGTTGGGCGAAGCGCTTAAGGATCTGCAGGTCGGCGGCGACCCGGCGGCGGATGCCCGGGCGCTGGATCTTCACCACCACCTCCTCGCCGCTGTGCAGGGTGGCGAAATGCACCTGGGCGATCGACGCCGACGCGATCGGGGTCTCATCGAAGCTGGCGAACAGTTCCTGCGGTTCGGCGCCCAGCTCCTCGATGAACAGCTTGTGCACCTCGACCGGATCGGCGGGCGGCACCGCGTCGAGCAGCCCGCGGAACTCCCGCGACAGCGACTCGCCGAACGCCCCGGGGCTGGAGGCGACGATCTGGCCGAACTTCACGTAGGTGGGGCCGAGGTCGGCGAAGGTCTGCGGCAGCTCCCGGATCACCTTCTGCTGGATCGGTCCGGGCGTGAGCAGCTTGGTGAAGACCCGGGTGACGGCGCGGGTGAGCTGCCAGCCCGTCGCCCCGATCCGCGCCGCCTCGACCGGCAGCGGAACCCGGTCCAGCTTGGCCACCTGCCGGGGAATGGTCGAACTCATCGTTGCAGTCTGCCAAACCGGCCGGCCCCGGCTGTAACGACCGTATGGTGCGGTCATGGAGGTTGTCGCTGCGCAGTCAACGGACCTTTTCGTCGGGCCGGCCGCTGCGCCGGTGCAGCTGGCGCGGGTCGACTACCGCGGGGCCGCCGCAGGCTCGGTGATCCGGGTCGACGGCGACGGTTTGCGCGGGCAGGCGGTCATCGCCGGCGCCGACGGTGTCGACGGTTCGGTGGAGATTCCGGTGAACGTGGTGGGCGCGGCGCCCGGGCAGCGGCGGGCGGCGCGCGCCGCGGCCGCCGGCGCCGAACTGGACTTCACCTTCACCGTCGCCGAACCCGGCTGGACCATGTTCATGGTCGGCCACTTCCACTACGACCCGGTGTGGTGGAACACCCAGGCCAACTACACCAGCGAGTGGACCGAGAGCCCGCTGGGCGCCTGCCGGCAGACCAACGGCATCAACCTCATGCGTGCTCACCTGGACTGGGCGCGCACCCATCCGGAGTACAAGTTCGTCGTCGCCGAGGTCGACTACCTCAAGCCGTACTGGGACACCCACCCGGCCGATCGCGCCGAGCTGCGCCGGCTGATCGCCGACGGCCGGGTGGAGGTGATGGGCGGTACCTACAACGAACCGTCCACCAACCTCACCGACGCCGAGACCACCATTCGGAACCTGGTGCACGGCATCGGTTTTCAACGCGACATCATGGGCGGTCACCCCGCCACCGCCTGGCAGCTCGACGTGTTCGGGCATGATCCGCAGTTCCCCGGGATGATGGCCGACGCCGGGCTGACGTCCAGCGCGTGGGCCCGCGGGCCCTATCACCAGTGGGGGCCGATGGCGGGTGGCGGCGACCCGTGCCGGATGCAGTTCCCGAGCGAGTTCGAGTGGATCGCGCCGTCCGGGCGCGGCCTGCTCACCCACTACATGCCCGCGCACTACGCCGCCGGCTGGTGGATGGACGCGGCGCAGACGCTGGCCGAGGCCGAAGCCGACGTCCACACGCTGTTCAGCGGGCTGCAGAAGGTGGCGGCCACCCGCAACGTGCTGCTGCCGGTCGGCACCGACTTCACCCCGCCGAACCGCTGGGTCGTCGACATCCACCGGGACTGGGCGGCGCGCTACACCTGGCCGCGGTTCGTCTGTGCGCTGCCGAGCGAGTTCTTCGCCGCGGTGCGCGCCGAACTGGGGGCGCGTGGACGGACCCCGTCGCCGCAGACCCGGGACATGAACCCGATCTACACCGGCTGCCACGTCTCCTACATCGACACCAAGCAGGCCAACCGGGCCGCCGAGCAGGCACTGCTGGGCGCCGAGCGGTTCGCGATGTTCGCCGCACTGCTGACCGGCGCGGTCTACCCGGAAGCGGCGCTGGCCAAAGGCTGGGCGCAGCTGTCCTACAACGCCCACCACGACGCGATCACCGGCTCGGAATCCGACCAGGTGTACCTGGACCTGCTGACCGGCTGGCGCGACGCCTGGCAGCTGGGCCGCGATGCCCGGGACAGTGCGCTGGCGGTGCTGTCCGGGCTGGTCGGCGGCGACCGGTCGGCGGTGGTGTGGAACCCGGTGGCGCGCGACCGCACCGACGTAGTCAGTGTGCGGCTGCGTGAGCCGACGGGTGGGGTTCGGGTCCTGGACGCCGACGGCGCCGAGGTAGCCGCCGTGCTCGACGACGACAGCCACACGGTGACCTGGCTGGCGGCCGGGGTGCCGTCGCTGGGCTGGCGAAGCTACCGGGTGACATCAGGGTCTGCTGGGGGCTGGACCCCGATCCCCGGCACTCAGATCGGCAACGAGCAGCACCGGCTGACCGTCGACCCGGCCCGCGGCGGCGGGGTGTCGTCGTGGCTTGGCGCCGGGCGCGAACTGATCGTCGAGGGCGGGCTCGGCAACCAGCTCGCCGTCTACGACGAATACCCGAAACACCCGCAGTCCGGGGAGGGGCCGTGGCACCTGGTGCCCAGCGGCAACCTGTTCACCTCCGCCGTCGCCCGGGACGTCACCGTGCAGGCCTACCGCAGCCCGCTGGGGGAGCGGCTGGTGGTGCGCGGCCGCATCCGCCGGGTGCTGAGCTACACGCAGACGCTGACGCTGTGGAACGGGGTGGACCGGATCGACTGTCGCACGGTGGTGTCGGGGTTCACCGGGGCCGACCACCTGCTGCGGCTGCGCTGGCCCTGCCCGATCCCCGGCGCCATGCCGGTCGCGGAGACCGCCGACGCCGTCATCGGCCGGGGCTTCGGACTGCTGCACGAAGCCAGCGGGCGCTCGGTCGACACCGCCCGGTTCCCGTGGACGCTGGACACCCCCGCGCACCGCTGGTTCGGGCTGTCGTCGTGCGTCCGGATCAGCGTCGGTGACGGCACCCGCGCGGTGGCGGTCGCCGAGGTGGTGGCGGCGGATTCGGGTGCCGCCGAGGTCCGGGAGCTGATGGTCGCCCTGGTGCGCGCCGGGGTGACCGCCACCTGCTCGGCGAGCGACGGCCCCCGTTACGGCAACCTCGACGTCGACTCCAACCTCCCCGACACCCGGATCGCGCTGGGCGGGCCCGCGGTCAACGCCTTCACCGCGTCGGTGCTGGCTGCCGCCGACCCGGCGTACACCGCCGAACTGGACCGGCAGCTGGCGCGTGACGGCCGAGCGCGGGTGTGGGTGCCGGCGACGGCGCCGCTGACGCAGGTGTGGGTACCCGGCGCGGACCTGAGCGGGGTGCGGGCACTGCCGGTACTGGTGATCGCCGCCGCCGACGAGACCGTTTCGCAGGCCGGGCTGGCCGCCGAGATCGCCCGGGTCGCCGACGACCTCGCCGACGCGCAGATCGAGGTGAATCAGGACGCCCCCGCCGAGATGGCGCCGTTCGAGGCGCGCACCGTCGCACTGGTCAACCGCGGCGTGCCCAGCTTCGCCGTCGACAAGCACGGCACCCTGCACACCGCACTGCTGCGCTCCTGCACCAGCTGGCCGTCGGCGGCCTGGACCGACGGCGAGCGCCGCACCGCACCCGACGGCAGCAACTTCCAGTTGCAGCATTGGACGCACACCTTCGACTACGCCCTGCTGGCCGGGGACGGCGACTGGCGGCAGGCCCGCATCGCCGACCGCAGCGCCGAATTCGCCGACCCGCTGCTGGCGGTGCTGCCTGTCGAGGCCGGCGGCGCCCTGCCCGCGACCGGGTCGCTGCTGCGGGTCGACGGCGCCGGGTCGGTGGCGGTGGGCGCGCTCAAACCGGCCGGCAACCCGTTGGCCCGCGGCAGCGCGCAGCCGGTCGACCCGGCCACGGTCGCGGTCCGACTGGTGGAGGGGCACGGGGCCGACGCCGACGTCCGGCTGCGCAGCGACCTGGGCAACGTGACCGTGCTGGGCCGGGCCGACCTGTTGGAGCAGCCCGTCGAGCACCCGGACCCGCAGCGACTGCACGGCTACGAGATCGCCACCGTGCTGGCCCGGCTGGACATCGGGGCGTCGGCCGATGCTGGGGCCGGTCTCGGCCCGGACGCCGAGACCGCCCAGCCGCTGTACCCGCGCTTCTGGCAGCACAACCGCGGACCGGCGCCGCTGGGCGGGCTGCCGGGGATCCCGGTGCTGCAACCGCAGCGCCTCGACGCGGAACCGGGCGCCCGGCTGACGCTGGGGTTGACCGTGGCCAGCGACAGCGTCGACGCCGCCCTGATCGGCGCGGTGACCCTGACCGGGCCCGACGATTGGACGGTGGAGCCGGGGAAGGTGCCGGTGCGGCTGGAGGCGGGCGAGCATCTGGCCGTGGACCTGGCGGTGATGGTGCCGTCGGGCGCCGACCCCGGGGTGTACCCGATCCGGGCCCGGTTCGACGTCACCGGTGCCGAGGTTCCCCCCGCGTGGCATCAGCCCGTCGAAGACGTCGCCGTCGTGACGGTCGGCGGGGCCGGCCCGGCCCGGCTGCTGTACCTGGTGGACGGCCCGGCGGACGTCGACGTGCGCGCCGGTGAATCTGCCCGGCTGACCGTCACCGTCGGCACCGACGCGCGCACCGACCTGGCGGTGGAGGCGCACCTGATCAGCCCGTGGGGCACGTGGGAGTGGGCCGGGCCAGCGGCGGCCGGCGCCGTCATCCCCGCCGGTGGCACCGTGACCGTCGGCTTCGACGTGACACCGCCGGCCTGGGCGGAGCCCGGCGACTTCTGGGCGCTGATCCGGGTCGGTTGCGCCGGGGCGCTGATCTACTCGCCGACGGTGCGGATGGCGGTGCTGCCCGCCGACGGTGATCCCGAAACCCCGGGCCTGGCCTGATGGCGACCCTGGCGGTGGACGTCGGTGGCACCAAGATCGCCGTCGGCCTGGTGGATCCCTCCGGTGCGCTGGTGCACACCGCGGTGCGGCCCACGCAGGGCGACCGCGATGCCGAGACGGTGTGGGCGGTGGCCGCCGGGCTGATCGCCGAGGTGCTCGCGGTCGTCGGCGGTGCGGTGGACGGGGTGGGCGTCGGCTGCGCCGGGCCGATCGATCGGGCAGCCGGTACCGTCAGCCCGGTCAACATCGCCTCCTGGCGGGGCTTCCCGCTGCGTGATCGGGTCGCGGCGGCGGTGCCGGGGGTGCCGGTCCGGTTCGCCGGCGACGGGGTGTGCATGGCGCTCGGTGAGCACCGGCACGGCGCCGGCCGCGGCGCCCACTCGATGCTCGGCATGGTGGTGTCGACCGGGGTCGGCGGCGGCCTGATCCTCGACGGCGTTCCCTACCACGGCCGCACCGGCAACGCCGGGCACGTCGGCCACGTCGTCGTTGATCGGGACGGACCGCCGTGTCGGTGTGGCGGGCACGGCTGCGTGGAGGCTGTCGCCGCCGGCCCGGCGATGGTGCGCTGGGCGCTGGCCAACGGCTGGACACCGGACGACACCGCCGACGCCAAGGTGCTCGCGGAAGCCGCCACCGCCGGTGATCCGGTGGCGGTGGCGGCCTTCGCCCGCGGCACCACCGCGCTGGCCGCGATGATCGCCTCGGTGGCGGCGGTCTGTGACCTGGACCTGGTGGTGATCGGTGGGGGAGTCGCCAAATCCGGTGGCGTGCTGTTCGATCCGCTGCGGGCGGCGCTGGCCGGGTACGCCGGCCTGGAGTTCCTAGCCGGTCTGCGGGTGGTGCCCGCCGAACTGGGTGGCGACGCCGGGCTGGTCGGCGCGGCGGTGCTCGCCGGTCTGCGTTGACTCTGCGGGTAGGGCGGCGGAGTGCGAGAAGGTCGCGCCGTGGGCGCAGAGTCATTGTGAAGGCGGAGTCCCTAATCCAAGCCCAGCACCGCCAGTAAGGCTGCGTCGACCGCCGCCATTTCAGAGCCGGTGAGTCGGCCCGCGAACTCGCCGAGCCGTGCCTGCGGATCGATGACGGTGAGCTGCTCCACCAGCACCCGGATCCTGGTCCCGGCGACCTCAACCTCCGGGCGGAAGGACGCGGCACGACGGCCGGTCGAGGTCGGCGCGACCACCCAGGTGGACAGTGGGAGATCGTCGGACTGCACTACGACGGCATAGCGTCCACCGGTTTGTTCGTGCCCACGGGCATCCTTCGGGGCTTTCAGTCGGTACAGATCACCACGCACGGATGGCGTCCATCTCAGCGACCAACTGGCGCGAGGCCGCGACGTCATCGGGGTCGTCGCGCAGTTGCTCGGCCTCGGCACGCAACCGGGCCCGCCGTTGAGCGCGTTCAGCGTCCAAGATCGCTGTGCGGGTGGCTTCGGAGCGGGACCGACCGTCGCTGGTCAGCGCCTCTAACGCCTGCTCGACCTCGGAGTCGATACGTATTGTAAGCGTACCCATACGACAAATCGTACGACGAATTGCCCGACGACGCTGATCGTGCGGTTTCATCCGCATCGCCCGAGAGGCGGCGTCGTAAACCGCACGTTCGGCGTCGGAGCGGACCCGTTTTGGCTGATCGCGCAGAAGCCCGCTATAGTCGTCGGCGATCCACCGAAGACCGTCGGTCACCGAGCAATCGGTTGAAGGTCCGGGAATTCCCGGCGGCCCACGCAGGAGGACGAGGCAACCGCAGGCGCATGCCCGCGAACATCAACGCCCCGGCCGCATCCTGCGCCGGGGCGTTCGTCGTTCTTGACGGTGCATCCACCGATTTACGAC
Source organism: Mycolicibacter acidiphilus (assembly GCF_018455725.1). Taxonomy (GTDB): domain Bacteria; phylum Actinomycetota; class Actinomycetes; order Mycobacteriales; family Mycobacteriaceae; genus Mycobacterium; species Mycobacterium acidiphilum. The sequence goes on along the minus strand of NZ_JAHCLR010000033.1, from coordinate 41,676 downwards.
CACTGAGGAGGTATGCATGGCGCGGACTGACAAGACCGCTGCCGTCGCGGACATCGTCGAGCAGTTCAAGGGCTCGACCGCGACCGTGATCACCGAGTACCGCGGTCTGACGGTCGCCAACCTGGCCGAGCTGCGCCGTTCGCTCGCCGGGTCGGCCACCTACTCCGTGGCGAAGAACACGCTGAGCAAGCTGGCTGCGGCCGAGGCGGGCGTCGACGGTCTGGAGGACCTGTTCGTCGGCCCCACCGCGATCGCCTTCATCCAGGGTGAGCCCGTCGACGCGGCCAAGGCGATCAAGAAGTTCGCCAAGGACCACAAGGCGCTGGTCATCAAGGGCGGCTACATGGACGGCCACGCGCTGTCCGTCGCCGAGGTGGAGCGCATCGCCGACCTGGAGTCGCGCGAGGTGCTGCTGGCCAAGATGGCCGGTGCCATGAAGGCCAACCTGTCCAAGGCCGCCGGGCTGTTCGCCGCCCCGGCCTCGCAGATGGCGCGCCTGGCCGCGGCACTGCAGGAGAAGAAGCCCGCCTCAGAAGCACCAGCAGCCGCACCGCAAGCGGCAGAGACCACCGAAGCGCCTGCCGAGGCCGCCGAGGCCCCGGCCGACGCCGCCGAATAACCCACAACCGAAAACTTCCTACCCGGAAATCAGAAAGGACCGAAATCATGGCCAAACTTTCCACCGAAGAGCTGCTCGACGTCTTCAAAGAGATGACCCTGCTGGAGCTGTCGGAGTTCGTGAAGCAGTTCGAGGAGACCTTCGACGTCACCGCGGCCGCCCCGGTCGCCGTCGCCGTCGCCGGTGGCGCTGCTGCGCCGGCCGAGGCCGCCGAGGAGCAGTCCGAGTTCGACGTGATCCTGGAGTCGGCCGGCGAGAAGAAGATCGGCGTCATCAAGGTCGTCCGCGAGGTCGTCTCCGGCCTGGGCCTCAAGGAGGCCAAGGACCTGGTCGACGCCGCTCCCAAGCCGCTGCTGGAGAAGGTCGCCAAGGAGGCCGCCGAGGACGCCAAGGCCAAGCTCGAGGCTGCCGGCGCGACGGTCACCGTCAAGTAGTTCAGCTTTCCCATCAAGCCCCCGGGTCACCCGACCCGGGGGCTTGATGCATTGTGAGGGCATGACGGCCGCCTCATCCGCTGTGGACAACCCGTACCTGGACGGTGTCTTCGCGCCGGTACGCACCGAGGTGACCGCGCTGGACCTGAAGGTCACCGGGCACATCCCGGAGTACCTGGACGGCCGCTACCTGCGCAACGGCGCCAACCCGGTCGCCGACGTCGACCCCGCCACCTACCACTGGTTCACCGGTGATCCGATGGTGCACGGGGTGGCGCTGCGCGACGGCCGGGCGCACTGGTACCGCAACCGCTGGATCCGCACCCCGGCGGTCTGCGCGGCCCTGGGCGAGCCGCGGCCCGCCCGGCTGGACCCCCGGGCCGGCATGCTGGCCGTCGGACCGAACACCAACGTGCTCAGCCACGCCGGGCGGACCCTGGCACTGGTGGAGGGCGGCGTCGCGGCCTACGAGCTCACCGAGGACCTGGACACGGTCGGAACCTGCGACTTCGACGGCACCCTGACCGGCGGGTACGTCGCGCACCCGCACCGGGACCCGGTCACCGGGGAGTGGCACGCGGTGTCGTACTCGTTCGGGCGGGCGAACACCGTGCAGTACTCGGTGATCGACACCGCCGGCCATGCTCGCCGCACCGTCGACATCGAGGTGACCGGCTCGCCGATGATGCACGACTTCTCGCTGACCGAGAAGTACGTCGTCGTCTACGACCTGCCGGTCACGTTCGACGCGGCCCAGGTGCTGCCGGCCGGCCTGCCACGGTGGCTCACGGCGCCGGCCCTGCTGGTGCTGCAGAGCCTGGTCGGCCGGGTCCGGGTGCCGAGCCCGATCACCGCACTGGTCAACCGTGGCACCACGCCGCCGGCCGGGCTGCCCTACGCCTGGAACCCCGGCTACCCGGCCCGGATCGGCGTGCTGCCGCGGGAGGGCGGTAGCCGTGACGTCCGCTGGTTCGACGTCGAACCCTGCTTTGTCTTCCACCCGCTCAACGCCTACACCGAGGTCTCGCCCAGCGGGGTGGAGTTGCTGGTGCTGGACGTGGTGCGCTACGCGAAGGTGTTCGACGCCGACCGGCGCGGACCCGGGGACGCCCCGCCGATGCTGGACCGCTGGACGATCGACCTGACCACCGGGGCGGTGCGCACCGAGACGCGCGACGACCGGCCGCAGGAGTTCCCCCGGATCAACGAGGCCCGGCTCGGTGTGCGGCACCGCTTCGGCTACACCGTCGGGATCGAGGGCGGCTTCCTCGGCGACGCCCAGACGGCGATGACGACCGTGCTGCACAAGCACGACTACGCCGACGGGACGTCCACCACGGCGCCGCTGGACCCGGATCTGGTGCTCGGGGAGATGTCGTTCGTGGCGCGCCCGGGTGGTCTCGACGAGGACGACGGCGTGCTGATCGGCATCGGGCATCACCGCGGCGACGACGAGAGCCGGTTGCTGATGCTCGACGCCGCGACCTGCGAACCGCTGGCGACCGTGCACCTGCCGCAGCGGGTGCCGATGGGTTTTCACGGTAACTGGGCACCCACTCCCGATCAGGCGGACTGATTCGCGGGTCGGGGCCGTGCAACGGCGATGCCAGTCCCACCGGTGCGATACAGTGGCCCAAGCCACAAGGGGAGTAGTGGCGCGAACATCAATGTGGAAGGACCCCCAATGGGTGTGGAAATCAAGGTCAACAACCTGACCAAATCCTTCGGGTCCGCTCGAATCTGGGAAGACGTCACGCTGGACATCCCGCAGGGTGAGGTCAGCGTCATGCTCGGCCCGTCCGGTACCGGCAAGTCCGTGTTCCTGAAGTCGCTGATCGGTCTGCTGCGCCCGGAGCGCGGCTCGATCGTCATCGACGGCACCGACATCCTGCAGTGCTCGGCCAAGGAGCTCTACGAGATCCGCACGCTGTTCGGCGTGCTGTTCCAGGACGGCGCGCTGTTCGGGTCGATGAACATCTACGACAACACCGCCTTCCCGCTGCGCGAGCACACCAAGAAGTCCGAGAAGGAAATCCGTGACATCGTCATGGAGAAGCTCGACCTGGTCGGTATGCCCAACGACGGCTACAAGTTCCCCGGTGAGATCTCCGGCGGTATGCGCAAGCGTGCCGGCCTGGCCCGCGCCCTGGTGCTCGACCCGCAGATCATCCTCGTCGACGAGCCGGACTCCGGTCTGGACCCGGTCCGCACCGCCTACCTCAGCCAGCTGCTGATCGACATCAACGCGCAGATCGACGCCACCATCCTGATCGTCACGCACAACATCAACATCGTCCGCACGGTGCCGGACAACATCGGCATGCTCTACCGCAAGCACCTGGTCATGTTCGGGCCGCGTGAGGTGCTGCTGACCAGTGAGGAGCCGGCCGTCAAGCAGTTCCTCAACGGCCGGCGGATCGGGCCGATCGGCATGTCCGAGGAGAAGGACGAGGCGACGGCCGCCGCCGAGCAGGCCGCCCTGGCCGCCGGGCAGACCGACGGCGGTGTCGAGGAGATCGAGGGCGTGCCGCCGCAGATCATCGCCTCGCCGGGAATGCCGGAGCGCAAGGCCGTCGCACGCCGGCAGGCGCGGGTGCGGTCGATCCTGCACACGCTGCCGCCGAACGCGCAGGCCGTGATCCGCGACGAACTGGAGGGCACCCACCAGTACGCGGTGCACGAGTTCCCGGAGGACGACGCTCCCACCGCATCCATTCCGACCCACGGCTGACCGGAACGGACCGCGCACCGTGTCGGCTCTTGACGGACGGGCGTAAACGGTTCACTCTGGTCGCAGCGTTTGTGCGGGGTGCCGATCATCGGCCGGCCAGCACCGATATCTCCCCGGACGCTGCGGTTGAGGAATGCCGTGGTTGAGTAATGCTGCGTCTTAGGCTATTGTTGGACGTTGCGCTGGCTACCTCCTGCCCACCCTTGCTCGCACCAGACCCTGCAGTACCAAGCCTGAGGCTCGTATCAGGCCTGTGACCTCGTGGTTCGGCTGTGCGTGAGACCCGGACAGATCGTCCGCCAGCCGAACCAACGTAGATATAGCAGCGAACGGGTCCGGCACCGATGGTCCCGCTGGCCGCACTAGGTGCTGGAAGGATGCATCTTGGCAGTCTCCCGCCAGAGCAAGAAGAACACCTCCGCTAAGAATTCCCCCAATAGTTCCGTTCCCGGAGCGCCGAACCGGGTCTCCTTCGCCAAGCTGCGCGAACCGCTTGAGGTTCCGGGTCTGCTCGACGTGCAGACCGATTCGTTCCAGTGGCTGATCGGGGCACAGGGCTGGCGGGACAAGGTTGCCGCGAACAGCGACACCGCACCGAAGGGCGGCCTCGAAGAGGTGCTCGAGGAGCTCTCGCCGATCGAGGACTTCTCCGGCTCGATGTCACTCTCGTTCTCCGACCCGCGGTTCGACGAGGTCAAGGCCCCGGTCGAGGAATGCCGCGACAAGGACATGACCTACGCGGCGCCGCTGTTCGTCACCGCGGAGTTCATCAACAACAACACCGGCGAGATCAAGAGCCAGACGGTGTTCATGGGTGACTTCCCGATGATGACCGAGAAGGGCACGTTCATCATCAACGGCACCGAGCGTGTCGTCGTCTCCCAGCTGGTGCGGTCACCCGGCGTGTACTTCGACGCCAGCATCGACAAGTCCACCGAGAAGACGCTGCACTCGGTGAAGGTCATCCCGGGTCGCGGTGCCTGGCTGGAGTTCGACATCGACAAGCGCGACCTGGTCGGTGTCCGCATCGACCGTAAGCGCCGGCAGGCCGTCACCGTGCTGCTCAAGGCGCTGGGCTGGACCGCCGAGCAGATCCGCGAGCGGTTCGGCTTCTCCGAGATCATGATGTCGACCCTGGAGAAGGACACCGCCGCCAATACCGACGAGGCGCTGCTGGAGATCTACCGCAAGCTGCGTCCGGGCGAGCCGCCCACCAAGGAATCGGCGCAGACGCTGCTGGAGAACCTGTTCTTCAAGGAGAAGCGCTACGACCTGGCCCGGGTGGGTCGGTACAAGATCAACAAGAAGCTGGGCCTGACCGCCACGCCGGGCGCGCCGCAGCCGACCACGCTGACCGAAGAGGACATCGTGGCGACCATCGAGTACCTGGTGCGGCTGCACGACGCCGCGCTGACCGGTCAGCCGGCGACGATGACGGTGCCCGGCGGCGTCGAGGTGCCGGTCGAGGTCGACGACATCGACCACTTCGGCAACCGGCGGCTGCGCACGGTGGGCGAGCTGATCCAGAACCAGATCCGGGTCGGCCTGTCGCGCATGGAACGTGTTGTGCGCGAACGGATGACCACTCAGGACGTCGAGGCGATCACGCCGCAGACCCTGATCAACATCCGCCCGGTTGTTGCCGCGATCAAGGAGTTCTTCGGCACCAGCCAGCTGTCGCAGTTCATGGACCAGAACAACCCGCTGTCCGGTCTGACCCACAAGCGCCGCCTGTCGGCGCTGGGCCCGGGTGGTCTGTCCCGTGAGCGCGCCGGCCTCGAGGTCCGTGACGTGCACCCGTCGCACTACGGCCGGATGTGCCCGATCGAGACCCCGGAAGGCCCGAACATCGGTCTGATCGGGTCGCTGTCGGTGTACGCCCGGGTGAACCCGTTCGGCTTCATCGAGACGCCGTACCGCAAGGTTGTGGACGGGGTCGTCACTGACGACATCGAGTACCTGACCGCCGACGAGGAGGACCGCCACGTCGTGGCGCAGGCCAACTCGCCGGTCGATGAGGACGGGCACTTCGTCGAGGACCGCGTCCTGGTCCGCCGGAAGGGCGGCGAGGTCGAGTACGTCTCCTCCAACGAGGTCGACTACATGGACGTCTCGCCGCGCCAGATGGTGTCGGTGGCCACGGCCATGATCCCGTTCCTGGAGCACGACGACGCCAACCGTGCCCTGATGGGTGCGAACATGCAGCGTCAGGCGGTGCCGCTGGTCCGCAGTGAGGCGCCGCTGGTCGGCACCGGCATGGAGTTGCGGGCCGCGATCGACGCCGGTGACGTGATCGTCGCCGAGAAGGCCGGTGTCATCGAGGAGGTCTCCGCCGACTACGTGACGGTGATGGCCGACGACGGCACCCGGGCGACCTACCGGATGCGCAAGTTCAACCGGTCCAACCACGGCACCTGCGCCAACCAGCGTCCGATCGTGGACGCCGGTCAGCGGGTGGAGGCCGGCCAGGTCGTCGCCGACGGTCCGTGCACCGAGAACGGCGAGATGGCGCTGGGCAAGAACCTGCTCGTCGCGATCATGCCGTGGGAGGGTCACAACTACGAGGACGCGATCATCCTCTCCAACCGGCTGGTTGAAGAGGACGTGCTCACCTCGATCCACATCGAAGAGCACGAGATCGACGCCCGCGACACCAAGCTGGGCGCCGAGGAGATCACCCGGGACATCCCGAACGTCTCCGACGAGGTGCTCGCCGACCTCGACGAGCGCGGCATCGTCCGCATCGGCGCCGAGGTCCGCGACGGCGACATCCTGGTCGGCAAGGTCACCCCGAAGGGTGAGACTGAGCTGACCCCGGAGGAGCGGCTGCTGCGGGCGATCTTCGGTGAGAAGGCCCGTGAGGTCCGCGACACCTCGCTGAAGGTGCCGCACGGCGAGTCCGGCAAGGTTATCGGCATCCGGGTGTTCTCCCGCGAGGACGACGACGAGCTGCCCGCCGGGGTCAACGAGCTGGTGCGCGTGTACGTGGCGCAGAAGCGCAAGATCTCCGACGGTGACAAGCTCGCCGGCCGCCACGGCAACAAGGGCGTCATCGGCAAGATCCTGCCGGCCGAGGACATGCCGTTCCTGCCGGACGGCACCCCGGTCGACATCATCCTGAACACCCACGGTGTGCCGCGTCGTATGAACATCGGTCAGATCCTGGAGACCCACCTGGGCTGGATCGCCAAGACCGGCTGGAACATCGATGTGGCGGCCGGGGTCCCCGACTGGGCCGACAAGCTCCCCGAGGAGCTGTACTCGGCCGGTCCGGACACCCGGACCGCGACCCCGGTGTTCGACGGGGCGCAGGAGGGTGAGCTGCAGGGGCTGCTGTCCTCGACGCTGGCCAACCGCGACGGCGAGGTCATGGTCGACGGCGACGGTAAGGCGCGGCTGTTCGACGGCCGCTCCGGTGAGCCGTTCCCGTACCCGGTGACCGTCGGCTACATGTACATCATGAAGCTGCACCACCTGGTGGACGACAAGATCCACGCCCGCTCCACCGGCCCGTACTCGATGATCACCCAGCAGCCGCTGGGTGGTAAGGCGCAGTTCGGTGGTCAGCGGTTCGGTGAGATGGAGTGCTGGGCCATGCAGGCCTACGGCGCCGCCTACACCCTGCAGGAGCTGCTGACGATCAAGTCCGACGACACCGTCGGGCGTGTGAAGGTCTACGAGGCGATCGTCAAGGGCGAGAACATCCCCGAGCCCGGCATCCCCGAGTCGTTCAAGGTGCTGCTCAAAGAGCTGCAGTCGCTGTGCCTGAACGTGGAGGTGCTGGCGAAGGACGGTGCGGCGATCGAGCTGCGCGAGGGAGAGGACGAGGACCTGGAGCGGGCAGCCGCGAACCTGGGAATCAACCTGTCCCGCAACGAATCCGCTTCTGTTGAAGACCTGGCTTAGTTACTAGTCACTGAAAACCCGCAAGGGGAAAGGGAGTTACGTGCTCGACGTCAACTTCTTCGATGAGCTCCGCATCGGCCTGGCCACCGCGGAGGACATTCGGCAATGGTCCTACGGTGAGGTCAAGAAGCCGGAAACGATCAACTACCGCACCCTGAAGCCGGAGAAGGACGGCCTGTTCTGCGAGAAGATCTTCGGACCGACTCGCGACTGGGAGTGCTACTGCGGCAAGTACAAGCGCGTCCGGTTCAAGGGCATCATCTGTGAGCGCTGTGGGGTCGAGGTGACCCGCGCCAAGGTGCGTCGTGAGCGGATGGGCCACATCGAGCTGGCCGCTCCGGTCACGCACATCTGGTACTTCAAGGGTGTGCCGAGCCGGCTGGGCTACCTGCTCGACCTGGCGCCGAAGGATCTCGAGAAGATCATCTACTTCGCCGCCTACGTCATCACCGCCGTCGACACCGAGATGCGGCACAACGAGCTGTCCACGCTCGAGGCCGAGATGGTCGTCGAGAAGAAGGGTGTCGAGGACCAGCGGGACGCCGACCTGGAGGCGCGGGCGCAGAAGCTCGAGGCCGACCTGGCCGAGCTCGAGGCCGAAGGCGCGAAAGCCGATGTGAAGCGCAAGGTTCGCGACGGCGGCGAGCGGGAGATGCGTCAGCTGCGGGACCGGGCCCAGCGTGAGCTGGACCGCCTGGACAACATCTGGGACACCTTCGTCAAGCTGGCCCCCAAGCAGCTGATCGTCGACGAGACCGTCTACCGCGAGCTGCAGGACCGGTACGGCGAGTACTTCACCGGCGCCATGGGTGCGGAGTCGATCCAGAAGCTGATCGAGACGTTCGACATCGACGCCGAGGCGGAGTCGTTGCGCGACACCATCAAGAACGGCAAGGGGCAGAAGAAGCTTCGCGCCCTCAAGCGGCTCAAGGTGGTCGCGGCGTTCCAGATGTCGGGCAACTCGCCGATGGGCATGGTGCTCGATGCGGTTCCGGTGATCCCGCCGGAGTTGCGGCCGATGGTGCAGCTCGACGGTGGCCGGTTCGCCACCTCCGACCTCAACGACCTGTACCGCCGGGTGATCAACCGCAACAACCGGTTGAAGCGACTGATCGACCTCGGTGCGCCCGAGATCATCGTCAACAACGAGAAGCGGATGCTGCAGGAGTCCGTCGACGCGCTGTTCGACAACGGCCGTCGTGGCCGGCCGGTCACCGGCCCGGGCAACCGTCCGCTAAAGTCGCTGTCCGACCTGCTCAAGGGCAAGCAGGGCCGGTTCCGCCAGAACCTGCTCGGTAAGCGTGTCGACTACTCGGGCCGTTCGGTCATCGTCGTCGGCCCGCAGCTCAAGCTGCACCAGTGCGGTCTGCCGAAGCTGATGGCGCTGGAGCTGTTCAAGCCGTTCGTGATGAAGCGCCTGGTCGACCTGAACCACGCGCAGAACATCAAGAGCGCCAAGCGCATGGTGGAGCGGCAGCGGCCGCAGGTATGGGACGTCCTCGAAGAGGTCATCGCCGAGCACCCGGTGCTGCTGAACCGGGCGCCGACCCTGCACCGCCTCGGCATCCAGGCCTTCGAGCCGCAGCTGGTGGAGGGCAAGGCCATTCAGCTGCACCCGCTGGTGTGTGAGGCGTTCAACGCCGACTTCGACGGTGACCAGATGGCCGTGCACCTGCCGCTGTCCGCGGAGGCGCAGGCCGAGGCCCGCATCCTGATGCTGTCCTCGAACAACATCCTGTCGCCGGCCTCGGGTCGTCCGCTGGCCATGCCGCGTCTGGACATGGTGACCGGGCTGTATTACCTGACCACCGAGATCGACGGCGACACCGGCGAATTCACGCCGCCAGCCAAGGACCGCCCGGAGTCCGGCGTGTACTCCTCGCCGGCCGAGGCGATCATGGCCGTCGACCGCGGCGCGCTGAGCGTGCGGGCGAAGATCAAGGTGCGGCTCGACCAGCAGCGTCCGGGCACCGAGCTCGAGACCGAGCTGTTCGGTGAGAACGGTTGGCGCCCGGGGATGTCCTGGATCGCCGAGACCACGCTGGGCCGGGTGCTGTTCAACGAACTGCTGCCCAAGGGCTACCCGTTCGTGAACAAGCAGATGCACAAGAAGGTGCAGGCCACGATCATCAACGATCTGGCCGAGCGCTACCCGATGATCGTGGTCGCGCAGACCGTCGACAAGCTCAAGGACGCCGGCTTCTACTGGGCGACGCGTTCCGGGGTGACGGTCTCGATGGCCGACGTGCTGGTGCCGCCGCGCAAGAAGGAGATCCTCGACGCCTACGAGGCGCGGGCGGACAAGGTGGAGAAGCAGTTCCAGCGTGGTGCGCTGAACCACGACGAGCGCAACGGCGCCCTGGTGGAGATCTGGAAGGAAGCCACCGAAGAGGTCGGTAAGGCGATGCGGGAGCACTACCCGAGCGACAACCCGATCATCACGATCGTGGAGTCGGGCGCCACCGGTAACTTCACCCAGACCCGGACGCTGGCCGGCATGAAGGGTCTGGTGACCAACCCGAAGGGTGAGTTCATCCCGCGTCCGATCAAGTCCTCGTTCCGTGAGGGCCTGACCGTGCTGGAGTACTTCATCAACACGCACGGCGCCCGAAAGGGCCTGGCGGACACCGCGCTTCGCACCGCCGACTCGGGTTACCTGACCCGTCGTCTGGTGGACGTGTCGCAGGACGTGATCGTGCGCGAGCACGACTGCGGTACCGAGCGTGGCGTCATCGTCGAGCTCGCCGAGGTCGCGGCGGACGGCTCCCACATCCGGGATCCGTTCATCGAGACCTCCGCCTACGCCCGCACGCTGGCCGCCGACGCGGTCGACGAGAAGGGCAACGTGGTCGTCGAGCGCGGCCACGACCTGGGCGACCCGGCGATCGAGGCGGCGCTGGCCGCGGGCATCACCGCCGTCAAGGTGCGCTCGGTGCTGACCTGCACCACCGGCACCGGCGTCTGCGCCACCTGCTACGGCCGCTCGATGGCCACCGGCAAGTTGGTCGACATCGGCGAGGCCGTCGGCATCGTCGCCGCGCAGTCCATCGGTGAGCCGGGCACGCAGCTGACCATGCGTACCTTCCACCAGGGTGGCGTCGGTGAGGACATCACCGGTGGTCTGCCCCGCGTGCAGGAGCTGTTCGAGGCGCGTATCCCGCGCGGCAAGGCGCCGATCGCCGACGTCGCCGGGCGGGTGCAGCTGGAGGAGGGCGACAAGTTCTACAAGATCACCATCGTTCCCGACGACGGGGGCGAGGAGGTCGTGTACGACAAGCTCTCCAAGCGTCAGCGGCTGCGCGTGTTCAAGCACGAGGACGGCACCGAGCGGCTGCTCTCCGACGGCGACCACGTCGAGGTCGGCCAGCAGCTCATGGAGGGCTCCGCCGACCCGCACGAGGTGCTGCGTGTGCAGGGCCCGCGTGAGGTGCAGATCCACCTGGTCAAGGAGGTCCAGCAGGTCTACCGGGCCCAGGGTGTGTCGATCCACGACAAGCACATCGAGGTCATCGTCCGGCAGATGCTGCGCCGGGTGACGATCATCGACTCCGGTTCGACCGAGTTCCTGCCCGGTTCGCTCACCGAGCGCGCCGAGTTCGAGTCGGAGAACCGGCGCGTGGTGGCCGAGGGCGGCGAGCCCGCCGCCGGCCGTCCGGTGCTGATGGGTATCACCAAGGCGTCGCTGGCTACCGACTCGTGGCTGAGCGCGGCGTCGTTCCAGGAGACCACTCGTGTGCTGACCGATGCGGCGATCAACTGCCGCAGCGACAAGCTGCAGGGTCTCAAGGAGAACGTGATCATCGGCAAGCTGATCCCGGCCGGTACCGGGATCAACCGCTACCGCAACATCCAGGTGCAGCCCACCGAGGAGGCCCGCGCTGCGGCGTACACGATCCCGTCCTACGAGGATCAGTACTACAGCCCGGACTTCGGTCAGGCCACCGGCGCCGCGGTGCCGCTGGACGACTACGGGTACAGCGACTACCGGTAGCGTTTCCTGCGCGAGCAGTCGCTTAGGCCCCCTTTTCCACCGTGAAAAGGGGGCCTTCGCGTCTTGTCACCGGGTTGTGCACAGGGGTGGCTACCCGGGTTAGGGCAACCGCGAGACGATCGTGCGATGTCCGGACCGTTGACCACCCGACAGTTGCTGACGACGATGAGCCGCAAGAGGCTCGCCGGGCACATCAGAGCGGGCAGACTCTGCCGGGTACGTCGCGGGGTTTACACCTGGGGCGCACCCGACGTGCGAGCACGGTTGGCCGCGCTGGATATGGTGGCGGGCCAGCCGATCGTGGCCTGCTTGGGGACCGCCGCAGCCATGTACGGATTCGACACGGGGAACAACTCCCTGGTGCACGTTCTGGACCCCGGGGTGCGGATGCGGCCGTCATCGGATCTGATGGTCCATCAGCGACTCGGGGCACCGCTACGCCGGGTGGATGGCTGACTGGCCACCGCTCCGGCGTGGACGACGATCGAGGTGGCGCGGACGCTACGCCGCCCCAGGGTGCTGGCGACGCTGGATGCGGCACTGCATGTCGGGGCCTGTACTCCTGCTGAGTTGCGCGCGGCGGTCGAGGAGCAGAAGGGCAGGCGGGGCATCGTGAAGGTCCGCGAACTGCTGGATTACGCCGACGGACGCGCGGAATCACCGATGGAGAGCGAATCGAGGCTGGTGTTCATCGACGGTGGGCTGCCACTGCCGGAGTTGCAATACGTGATCATCGACAACTGCGGGGACGTGTGGCGCGTTGATTTCGCCTGGCCCGAGGCGATGTTGGTAGCCGAATACGACAGCATCGACTGGCACATGGGCCCGGATGCCCTGCTGCACGATCGCCTGAAGACAGCCCGACTGCAGGAGTGCGGTTGGATGACGGTGCCGATGACGGTGGTTGACATCCGCCGGGACCAGCAGCAGTTGGTTCGCTGGATTGACACTCACTTGCGGTGCGCGAGCAGTCGCTAAGGTCCCCTTTTTGTGGGGTCTGCGGGTACGTTGGCGGCCCCCCGCAAGCGGGAGGTACCCCCAGCTCGGGTGGGATTAGAGTGGGCGCCGTGCTGATCGGTTCGCATGTGCGCGCGCAGGACCCGCTGACCGCCGCGGCGGCCGAGGGTGCCGACGTCATCCAGATCTTCGTCGGCAACCCGCAGAGCTGGAAACCACCGGTGCCACGCAAAGACGCTGCGACACTGCGCGATTCGGGTATCCCGATCTATGTGCACGCGCCGTACCTGATCAACGTCGCCTCCCCGGACGACGGGGTGCGCGAGCGGTCCCGCACCGCGCTGCAGCAGACCTGCGAGGTGGCCGCCGGAATCGGCGCACTCGGGGTGGTGGTGCACGGCGGACACGTCACCGCGGCCGACGCCGATCTGGGGGTCGGCTTCACCCGGTGGCGGGAGGCGCTGGTCGGGCTGGACACCGGAGTCCCGGTGCTGCTGGAGAACACCGCCGGCGGCACCCGGGCGATGGCCCGCCGCTTCGACACGATCGCCGCACTGTGGGAGCACATCGGTGACACCGGCGTCGGCTTCTGCCTGGACACCTGCCACACCTGGGCCGCCGGGGAGGCGCTGGTCGACGCCGTCGACCGGATCAAGGCGATCACCGGGCGCATCGACCTGGTGCACTGCAACGACTCCAAGGACGCGGCGGGCTCGGGGCGGGACCGGCACGCGAACTTCGGCACCGGCAACATCGACCCGGACCTGCTGGTGGCGGTGGTGAAAGCCGCGGACGCCCCGGTGATCTGCGAGACGGCCGAGGAGGGCCGCAAGGACGACGTGGCGTTCCTCAAGGAGCGCGTCGGCGCGGTCTGAGATGCCGCGCCGGCCATGCCGCGACGGCTAGGCGATCGCCCCCACGACTGGTGGCGACCTGATCCTCGAGCTTGGCCGGGGTGTGGCCGGTGTGGGCGGCACCAGCAGCAAGTGACATCGCGCGGGTGACCCCCGCTGATCCGAACCACGGCCGTGGTTGGCCTCGTGGTTCGTGCGGTGGACCGAACAGGCGCATTACAGCCCTTGCTCAATCGTGCAGAATCGGTAACATTACTGTCATGTCCATCACACACGTCGTCACAAACCAGGTGCCACCACTGCACGACTACAACCCGGCGTCGTCACCCGCGCTCATCGAGGCGCTGATCCGCGAGGGCGGCGGCTGGGGCGTCGACGAGGTCACCGAGCTCGGCGCGATCTCCGGCTCGCAACGAACCCAGCGCTGGGGTGAACTGGCCGACCGTAACCGGCCGATCCTGCGCACCCACGACGTCGTCGGCAACCGCATCGACGAGGTGGAGTACGACCCCGCCTACCACGAGTTGATGCGCACCGCGATCGAGCACGGGTTGCACGCCGCGCCGTGGGCCGACGACCGGCCCGGTGCGCATGTGCTGCGGGCCGCCAAGACCGGGGTGTGGACGGCCGAACCCGGCCACATGTGCCCGATCTCGATGACCAACGCCGTCATCCCGGCGCTGCGCTACAACCCCGAACTGGCGAAGGTCTACGAGCCGCTCCTGACCAGCCGGGTCTACGACCCCGAACTGAAGCCCGCCACCAGCAAGGCCGGCATCACCGCCGGCATGTCGATGACCGAGAAGCAGGGCGGCTCCGACGTGCGCGCCGGCACCACCCAGGCGACCCCCAACGCCGACGGCAGCTACACGCTGGTCGGTCACAAGTGGTTCACCTCCGCGCCGATGTGCGACGTGTTCCTGGTGCTCGCGCAGGCGCCCGGTGGGCTGTCGTGCTTCTTCCTGCCCCGGGTGCTGCCCGACGGCACCCGCAACCGGATGCTGCTGCAGCGCCTCAAGGACAAGCTCGGCAACCACGCCAACGCCTCCTCGGAGATCGAGTACGACGGCGCCACCGCCTGGCTGGTCGGCGAGGAGGGGCGCGGTGTCTCGGTCATCATCGAGATGGTCAACCTGACCCGGATGGACTGCGCGCTGGCCAGTGCCACGTCCATGCGCGACGGCCTGTCCCGTGCCGTCTACCACGCCCAGCACCGCAAGGCGTTCGGCGCGTATCTGATCGATCAGCCGCTGATGCGCAACGTGCTGGCCGACCTGGCGGTGGAGGCCGAGGCGGCGACGACGGTCACCATGCGGATGGCCGGCGCCACCGACCGGGCCATCCACGGCGACCAACGAGAAACGCTGCTGCGCCGCATCGGCCTGGCCGCCACCAAGTACTGGGTGTGCAAGCAGTCCGCGCCGCACGCCGCCGAGGCGATGGAATGCCTGGGCGGCAACGGCTACATCGAGGACTCCCGGATGCCGCGCATCTACCGGGAGGCGCCGCTGATGGGGATCTGGGAGGGTTCCGGCAACGTCAGCGCGCTGGACACGCTGCGGGCGGCGGTGACCTCGCCGGAGTCGGTGGCGGTGCTCTTCGACGAGCTGTCGCTGGCCGGCGGGCAGGACCGCCGGCTGGACGCCCACGTCGGCGCGCTCAAAGCCGAACTCGCCCAGCCCGATAACGCCGAATACCGGGCCCGCAAGATCGCCGAGGACATCTGCCTGGCGCTGCAGGGCGCGCAGTTGGTGCGCCACGGCCACCCGGCCGTCGCCGAAGCGTTCCTGGCTACCCGAATCGGGGGACAGCGAGGGGGTGCATACGGCACGCTGCCTTCAGGACTGGACGTCGCGCCCATTTTGGAGCGCATCCTCGTGAAAGGCTGACTCGCGATGCGGCACCACATCAACCCGGTCGAGTACGACAACCTCCGCACCATGACCTACGAGGTGACCGATCGGGTCGCCCGCATCACATTCAACCGGCCGGAGAAGGGCAACGCGATCGTCGCGGACACCCCGCTGGAACTGGCAGCCCTGGTGGAGCGCGCCGACCTGGACCCGAAGGTGCACGTCATCCTGGTGTCGGGCCGCGGCGAGGGGTTCTGCGCGGGGTTCGATCTGAGCGCCTACGCCGACGGCTCGTCGTCCCCCGGCGGGGAGGACTACCGGGGCACCGTGCTGGACGGCAAGGCGCAGGCGGGTAACCACCGCGCCGACGTGCCGTGGGACCCGATGCTCGACTACCAGATGATGAGCCGGTTCGTCCGCGGCTTCTCGTCGCTGATGCACGCGGACAAGCCGACCGTGGTGAAGATCCACGGCTACTGCGTGGCCGGTGGCACCGACATCGCACTGCACGCCGACCAGGTGATCACGGCGTCCGACGCCAAGATCGGCTACCCGCCCACCCGAGTCTGGGGGGTGCCCGCCGCCGGGCTGTGGGCGCACCGCCTGGGCGACCAGCGGGCCAAGCGGCTGCTGCTGACCGGTGACACCATCACCGGGGCGCAGGCCGCCGAGTGGGGGCTGGCCGTCGAGGCGCCGGACCCGAAAGACCTCGACGAGCGCACCGAGCACCTGGTGGCCCGGATCGCCGCGATGCCGATCAACCAGCTGATCATGATCAAGCTGGCGTTGAATTCCGCTCTGCTGCAACAGGGTGTCGCGACCAGCAGGATGGTGGGCACTGTGTTCGACGGGGTGGCCCGGCACACCCCGGAGGGGCACGCCTTCGTGGCCGACGCGGTCGCGAACGGTTTCCGGGAGGCGGTGCGCCACCGTGACGAACCGTTCGGGGACCACGGCCGGCAAACCTCCCGGGTCTGACCCGTGCCGATCACATCCGATCGGATGACCGCGCGCTCCGTGGTGCTCTCGGTGCTGCTCGGAACCCATCCGGCATCGCTGTCATCGGCCGAACTGCTGCGACTCACAGTCGATTTCGGGATCAAGGAGACCGCCCTGCGGGTGGCGCTGACTCGCATGGTCGCCGCCGGGGACCTGATCCGCGCGCAGCGGACGTATCGCCTCAGCGATCGGCTGCTGGAGCGGCAGCGCCGCCAGGACGAGGCGCTGAACCCGCGGACGCGACACTGGAACGGCGACTGGCTGACCGTGGTCGTCACCAGTGTCGGCAACGACTCCCGCACCCGCGCCGCGTTGCGGACCGCGATGTCGGACAGGCGATTCGGTGAGCTTCGTGAGGGGGTCTGGCTGCGCCCGAACAATCTCGACGCGGACCTGGACGCCGACATCCGCGGGCACGCCCGGGTACTCATCGCCTGTGACGCGCACCCGGCCGAACTGGCCGACCGGCTGTGGGATCTCACCGGCTGGATGAGCACCGGACGGCAGCTGCTCGAAGAGATGGCCGCCGCCGTCGACGTGCCGGGCCGGTTCGCCACCGCCGCGGCCATCGTCCGGCACCTGCGCTGCGATCCGGTGCTGCCGCCGGAACTGCTGCCGGCGGACTGGCCGGGCGACCGACTCCGGGCCGCCTACGCGCAGTTCGTCGCCGAACTCAGTGAACGGCTCAGCGCTGCGCAACCTCTGGAGGTGCGATGACCGATCCCGTCCGGGTGGAACGCAACGGCCCGGTCACCACCGTCATCCTCGACCGCCCGCAGGCGCGCAACGCGGTCGACGGACCGACCGCCGCAGCGCTGTACACCGCGTTCGAAGCGTTCGACCGCGACGCCGACGCGGCGGTCGCGGTGCTGTGGGGAGATCACGGAACCTTCTGCGCCGGTGCCGATCTCAAGGGATTCGGCACCGAACGGCAGAACCGTGCCGAACCGGCCGGGCCCGGTCCGATGGGACCCACCCGGATGTTGCTGTCCAAGCCGGTGATCGCCGCGGTCAGCGGGTACGCGGTGGCTGGCGGGCTGGAGTTGGCGCTCTGGTGCGATCTGCGGGTGGCCGAGGCGGATTCGGTGTTCGGGGTGTTCTGCCGGCGCTGGGGGGTGCCGCTGATCGACGGCGGCACTGTGCGACTGCCGAGGCTGATCGGCCAGAGTCGCGCGATGGACCTGATCCTGACCGGTCGCGCGGTCGGCGCCGACGAGGCGCTGGCAATCGGACTGGCGAACCGGGTGGTGCCCAGCGGTCACGCCCGCGCCGCCGCGGAGGAACTCGCCGCTGAGCTCGCCGCCCTGCCGCAGCAGTGCCTGCGCTCCGATCGGCTGTCAGCCCTGCAGCAGTGGGGGATGAGCGAATCGCAGGCGATAGCAAACGAATTCACCAGTTTCGACCGCGTCAAACACGAAGCCGCCCACGGGGCCGGCCGATTCGCCGCCGGCGCCGGTCGGCATGGGGGCCGTGCATGATGCCGGCGACCCGCGGCGCCCGGCTCCGCAAGCTCCGCCGCGCTTGCGATCGCCGGGAACCTGATCAGCGCCTGCGGATCGTGTTGCCCGAGCCGTGATCCTCGACCTGCGGG
Organism: Mycolicibacter acidiphilus; assembly: GCF_018455725.1. Taxonomy (GTDB): domain Bacteria; phylum Actinomycetota; class Actinomycetes; order Mycobacteriales; family Mycobacteriaceae; genus Mycobacterium; species Mycobacterium acidiphilum. The sequence continues at coordinate 23,741 of NZ_JAHCLR010000033.1, read as the reverse complement.
GTGCCGCTGCGATAGGTGACCGTGTTGTTGAGTCCGGTGATGGTCAGGATCCGGTCGACCTGGTCGATGGCGATCTTGTTGTCGGCGCCGAGCACATTCACCAACCGGCAGTGCCCGCGCACCGTCAGTGTGTTGTTGGAACCGCTGACGTTCAACGACTTCCCGTCAGCGCAGTTCACCTGGGTGGTGGTGCCGAACGCCCCGTAGTTGATGGTGCTGGCGAACTCCGACTGTGGATCGCGCACCTTCTTGGCGGCGGAGTGGCCGTTCTTGGGGCCGCCGCACTCCGACACCCCGGTCAGGGCTGCCAGGGTGATGGCCGATGCCCCGAGGATGGCCAGTAGCGGTGGCGGACGACGCATACGGTGCGACTGTGTTGGCGGCGCCGGATCAGACCGGCACGCGCTGCAACCGGTTGGTCATGCCGAGTTCGCGTCCGCGGTCGAACAGCAGTGGGTCGCCGAAGTGGTAGTAGACGGTGGTGTCGTTGCCGTACACGGTGATGTCGTTGACGACGGTCTCGGCGATCACCGTGTTCTGCGAGCCCTGCGTGGTGATCGCCCAGCAGGTGCCCATCGCGTGCACGGTCAGGTTGGTCCCGTTGAGGAACAGGGTGCCGCCGTTGCAGTCCAGGGTGTGGATCTCGCTCACCCCGACGATGTGGGTGTCGCCCCCGATGGCCTGCGCGCGCGGGGTGCCGACGGTCGCGACGCCGCCGGCCAGACACAGCAGCGCCGCACCCAACGCGGTCCACCTCATGTGCTGCCCCTCTCGCCGTCCAAAGTTTGGCAAAGCTTACGTCGTCGCAACACCCGCGTGCGCGGCTTGCCCCGCCCGGCCGTGGATTAGAGTTCTGTGCTGATCGCAGGCCGGTTCCACCATCGGAAGGGTGACCACCATGTCAGCTCGACCCGATCCGCCGGCGGCGGGCGGTCGGTCGCGTGCCAACGGCAGACCGGCGCGGCAGGTGAAGCTGAGTCGGGAGATCATCGTCAACGCCGCGCTGAACTTCCTGGACCGGGAGGGTTGGGACGCGCTGACGATCAACGCGCTGGCCACCCACCTGGGCACCAAGGGTCCGTCGCTCTACAACCACGTCGACAGTCTCAACGACCTGCGCCGCGCCATGCGGATGCGGGTGATCGACGACATTCTGGAGATGCTGACCCAGGTCGGGCAGGGCCGGGCCCGCGACGACGCGGTGCTGGTGATGGCCGGCGCCTACCGCAGCTACGCCCACCACCACCCGGGCCGCTACTCGGCGTTCACCCGGATGCCGCTGGGCGGCGAGGACCCGGAGTACACCGCCGCCGCCACCCGGGCGGCGGCGCCGGTCATCGAGGTGCTGACGTCCTACGGACTCGACGGAGAGCGCGCGTTCCACGCCGCCCTGGAGTTCTGGGCGGCGATGCACGGTTTCGTGCTGCTGGAGATGACGGGCGTGATGGACGACGTCGACACCGACGCGGTCTTCGCCGACATGGTGCGCAGGTTGGCCTCCGCACTGGACAATCGGGCCGGCCGCGCCGACGCTGCGGCACCCGATCGCGGCTGACCGGGCGCCCGCTTCCGACGCGCTTTGACCCGCCCGCGGCCTGCCGGGTATTGTTGTGGCTTGTGCCTGGCCACCGAAGGCGCGTTTGGTGACAAAGCGCGCGGCCGGCCCAATTCGCATGTCCATTATGCAGCGGAGGAATCCGCGGCCGGTCCATGCGACACGCCCGACCGCGGGGTGATGTGGTGGGGCACGACCACAGGATTTACGAGAGTTTGAACGTACGACACAGGAAGCCGGTAGATGCCAACCATTCAGCAGCTGGTCCGCAAGGGTCGCCGCGACAAGGTCGCGAAGGTAAAGACCGCGGCCCTCAAGGGCAGCCCGCAGCGCCGCGGTGTGTGCACCCGCGTGTACACCACCACCCCGAAGAAGCCGAACTCGGCGCTCCGCAAGGTGGCACGTGTGAAGCTGACCAGCCAGGTCGAGGTCACCGCCTACATCCCCGGTGAGGGGCACAACCTGCAGGAGCACTCGATGGTGCTGGTGCGCGGCGGTCGTGTGAAGGACCTGCCCGGTGTGCGTTACAAGATCATCCGCGGTTCGCTGGACACCCAGGGCGTCAAGAACCGCAAGCAGGCCCGCAGCCGCTACGGCGCCAAGAAGGAGAAGAGCTGATGCCGCGTAAGGGTCCCGCGCCGAAGCGCCCCCTGGTTTCCGACCCGGTCTACGGGTCGCAGCTGGTCACCCAGCTGGTCAACAAGGTCCTCATGGAGGGCAAGAAGTCGCTGGCCGAGCGCATCGTCTACGGCGCGCTGGAGCAGGCGCGTGAGAAGACCGGCACCGACCCCGTGGTGACGCTCAAGCGCGCCATGGACAACGTCAAGCCGGCCCTCGAGGTGCGCAGCCGCCGCGTCGGTGGCGCCACCTACCAGGTGCCGGTCGAGGTGCGGGCCGAGCGCTCCACCACGCTGGCGCTGCGCTGGCTGGTGAGCTTCTCGCGGGCCCGCCGGGAGAAGACCATGATCGAGCGGCTGGCCAACGAGATCCTCGACGCCAGCAACGGCCTGGGCGCTTCGGTGAAGCGCCGCGAGGACACCCACAAGATGGCCGAGGCGAACCGCGCCTTCGCGCACTACCGCTGGTGATCGGCGCCCGGTGGCACCGGGCGTGGCAACCGCAGTAACCAAGCAAACCGAAAGAGTTGGGAAGACACCCGTGGCACAGGACGTGCTGACTGACCTGAACAAGGTCCGCAACATCGGCATCATGGCGCACATCGATGCCGGCAAGACGACGACGACCGAGCGGATCCTGTACTACACGGGCGTCAACTACAAGATCGGTGAGACGCACGACGGCGCCTCCACCACCGACTGGATGGAGCAGGAGCAGGAGCGCGGCATCACGATCACCTCCGCCGCGGTGACCTGCTTCTGGAACAAGAACCAGATCAACATCATCGACACCCCCGGCCACGTCGACTTCACCGTCGAGGTGGAGCGGTCGCTGCGGGTGCTCGACGGTGCCGTCGCCGTCTTCGACGGCAAGGAGGGCGTCGAGCCGCAGTCCGAGCAGGTGTGGCGGCAGGCCGACAAGTACGACGTGCCCCGGATCTGCTTCGTCAACAAGATGGACAAGCTGGGCGCCGACTTCTACTACACCGTGCGCACCATCGAGGAGCGCCTCGGTGCGCGTCCGCTGGTCATCCAGCTGCCGATCGGCTCGGAGAACGACTTCGAGGGCATCGTCGACCTGGTCGAGATGAACGCCAAGGTGTGGCGCGGCGAGACCAAGCTCGGTGAGCACTACGAGACCGTCGAGATTCCCGCGGACCTCGCTGACAAGGCGTCCGAGTACCGGACCGCCCTGATCGAGGCCGTCGCCGAGACCGACGAGTCGCTGCTGGAGAAGTACCTCGGCGGCGAGGAGCTCTCGATCGAGGAGATCAAGGGCGGCATCCGCAAGCTGACGGTGGCTTCCGAGCTGTACCCGGTGCTGTGCGGCAGCGCGTTCAAGAACAAGGGTGTCCAGCCGATGCTGGACGCGGTGATCGACTACCTGCCGTCGCCGCTGGACGTCGAGTCGGTGCAGGGCCACGTGCCCGGCAAGGAAGACGAGATCATCAGCCGTAAGCCCAGCATCGACGAGCCGTTCTCGGCGCTGGCGTTCAAGATCGCGGTGCACCCGTTCTTCGGCAAGCTGACCTACGTCCGGGTGTACTCGGGCAAGGTGGAGTCCGGCACCCAGGTCGTCAACTCGACCAAGGGCAAGAAGGAGCGGCTGGGCAAGCTGTTCCAGATGCACTCCAACAAGGAGAACCCGGTCGAGACCGCGTCCGCCGGCCACATCTACGCGATGATCGGCCTGAAGGACACCACCACCGGTGACACGCTCTGCGACCCGAGCAACCAGATCGTGCTCGAGTCGATGACGTTCCCGGACCCGGTCATCGAGGTGGCCATCGAGCCGAAGACCAAGAGCGACCAGGAGAAGCTGTCGCTGGCGATCCAGAAGCTCGCCGAAGAGGACCCGACCTTCAAGGTGCACCTGGACCAGGAGACCGGCCAGACCGTCATCGGCGGCATGGGCGAACTCCACCTGGACATCCTGGTGGACCGGATGCGCCGCGAGTTCAAGGTCGAGGCCAACGTCGGCAAGCCGCAGGTGGCGTACAAGGAGACCATCCGCAAGAAGGTCGAGAAGGTCGAGTACACCCACAAGAAGCAGACCGGTGGTTCGGGTCAGTTCGCGAAGGTGCTCATCGACATCGAGCCCCTGGTCGACGCTCAGGACGGTGCGACCTACGAGTTCGAGAACAAGGTCACCGGTGGGCGCGTGCCGCGCGAGTACATCCCCGCGGTGGACGCCGGCGCCCAGGACGCCATGCAGTACGGCATCCTGGCCGGCTACCCGCTGGTGAACATCAAGGTCACCCTGACCGACGGTGCCTACCACGACGTCGACTCCTCGGAGATGGCGTTCAAGGTGGCCGGCTCGCAGGCCCTGAAGAAGGCTGCCGCTGCCGCGCAGCCGGTGATCCTGGAACCGATCATGGCCGTCGAGGTCATCACGCCCGAGGACTACATGGGCGACGTGATCGGTGACCTGAACTCCCGCCGTGGTCAGATCCAGGCCATGGAAGAGCGCAGCGGTGCGCGCGTCGTCAAGGCGCAGGTGCCACTGTCGGAGATGTTCGGCTACGTCGGCGACCTGCGGTCGAAGACCCAGGGCCGGGCCAACTACTCCATGGTGTTCGACTCCTACGCCGAAGTGCCGGCGCAGGTGGCGAAGGAGATCATCGCGAAGGCGACCGGCGAGTAGTTCCGCACGGGGGAGTAACCTTGCCCGGTCACGACCGCGGCACAAACTGAAGAAATCAACCCTGCTGTAACCCAGCACCAACAAGTCCAGGAGGACAAGAAGTGGCGAAGGCGAAGTTCGAGCGGACGAAGCCGCACGTCAACATCGGGACCATCGGTCACGTTGACCACGGCAAGACCACGCTGACCGCGGCTATCACCAAGGTTCTGCACGACAAGTACCCGGCTCTGAACGAGTCGCGGGCGTTCGACCAGATCGACAACGCCCCCGAGGAGCGTCAGCGCGGTATCACGATCAACATCTCCCACGTGGAGTACCAGACCGAGAAGCGGCACTACGCCCACGTGGACGCCCCCGGTCACGCTGACTACATCAAGAACATGATCACCGGTGCCGCCCAGATGGACGGCGCGATCCTGGTGGTCGCCGCGACCGACGGCCCGATGCCGCAGACCCGCGAGCACGTGCTGCTGGCCCGCCAGGTGGGTGTGCCCTACATCCTGGTCGCGCTGAACAAGTCGGACATGGTCGACGACGAGGAGCTCCTCGAGCTCGTCGAGATGGAGGTCCGCGAGCTGCTGGGTGCCCAGGAGTTCGACGAGGAGGCCCCCGTCGTGCGCGTGTCGGCGCTGAAGGCGCTCGAGGGCGACCCGAAGTGGGTCAAGTCCGTCGAGGACCTGATGGACGCCGTCGACGAGTCCATCCCGGACCCGGTGCGTGAGACCGACAAGCCGTTCCTGATGCCGGTTGAGGACGTGTTCACGATCACCGGTCGTGGCACCGTGGTCACCGGTCGTGTCGAGCGCGGCGTGATCAACGTCAACGAAGAGGTCGAGATCGTCGGCATCCGTCCGGAGACCACCAAGACCACCGTCACCGGTGTCGAGATGTTCCGGAAGCTGCTGGACCAGGGCCAGGCCGGTGACAACGTCGGTCTGCTGATCCGCGGTATCAAGCGTGAGGACGTCGAGCGTGGCCAGGTCGTGGTCAAGCCCGGCACCACCACCCCGCACACCGAGTTCGAGGGTCAGGCCTACATCCTGTCCAAGGACGAGGGTGGCCGCCACACGCCGTTCTTCAACAACTACCGGCCGCAGTTCTACTTCCGCACCACCGACGTGACCGGTGTGGTGAGCCTGCCGGAGGGCACCGAGATGGTGATGCCCGGTGACAACACCGAGATGACCGTCAAGCTGATCCAGCCGGTCGCCATGGACGAGGGTCTGCGGTTCGCCATCCGTGAGGGTGGCCGTACCGTCGGCGCCGGCCGGGTCGTCAAGATCATCAAGTGATCTAGGCACCACGCGGTCAAAGGCCCCCGCACGCTTCGGCGTGCGGGGGTCTTTGCGTCGGGCGGGAAGCCTTGACGGCTGCGGCGAGATCGACGGCGGCGCGGAAAAAGCCGGGTAGACGGCGCGGTGGCGTCAATCTCGGTGAGCGAAACCACTGGAACACGTTCCATTTCCAGCTGCTAGCCTCAGCGGGTGAGCAACAGTCAGTCGCTGCAGGACAAGGTCGCATTCGTCACCGGCGCCGCCCGCGGGCAGGGCCGCTCGCACGCGGTGCGCCTGGCCCGGGAGGGCGCCGACGTCATCGTCGCCGACATCTGCGGACCGGCCTCGGACTGCATCACCTACCCGGCGGCCACCGCCGACGACCTCGCCGAGACGGTCGCCGCGGTGGAGGCCGAGGGACGCAAAGTGCTCGCGCGCGCGGTCGACATCCGCGACGACGCCGCACTGCGCCAGCTGGTCACCGACGGGGTCGAGCAGTTCGGCCGGCTCGACGTGGTGGTGGCCAACGCCGCCGTCCTCAACTGGGGCCGGCTGTGGGAGCTCACCGACGAGCAGTGGAACACCGTCATCGACGTCAACCTCACCGGCACCTGGCGGACCATCCGGGCGACGGTGCCGGCGATGATCGAAGCCGGCAACGGCGGCTCGATCGTGATCGTCAGCTCGTCGGCCGGGCTGAAGGCGACACCCGGCAACGGCCACTACTCGGCGGCCAAGCATGGCCTGGTCGGTCTGACCAACACCCTGGCGCTGGAGGTCGGCAAGTACGGCATTCGGGTCAACTCCATCCACCCCTACTCGGTGGACACCCCGATGATCGAGCCGGAGGCGATGGCGAAGGTGTTCGCCGAGCACCCCGACTTCCTGCACAGCTTCCCGCCGATGCCGTTGCACCCCAACGCTTTCATGACGCCCGACGAGATCTCCGACGTGGTGGTCTGGCTGGCCGGGCCCGGATCGGGCATCCTGTCCGGCGTGCAGCTTCCCCTGGACAAGGGCGCGCTGAAGTACTGAAGCGACGGCGTTCGAGTGGGCATCGAGCGTCCCGATCGGGTATGAACTTCTCGGAATGGTCCGGGTAGCGCAGGGGGCGTGGTGTCAGAACAGGGCGTGCTGATCGTCGGTGGCGGTTTGGGTGCGGTGCGCACCGCGGAGGAACTGCGGCGCGAGGGCTATCCGGGGCCGATCACGATCGTCGGCGCGGAGACCCGGCTGCCGTATGACCGGCCGCCGCTGACCAAGGAGGTGCTGCGCGGCGAACGCGACGACACCACCCTGGAGCCGCGGGAGTTCTACGACGAGCACGACATCACGCTGCGGCTGGGGGTGGCCGCCGAGCGCGTCGACACCACCGCGCAGACCGTGACGCTTGCCGACGGCACCGTGCTCGGCTACGAACAGCTGGTGATCGCCACCGGGCTGCGCCCGCGACGGATCGCGGCGTTCGGCGACCTGGACGGCATCCGGGTGGTGCGCTCGTTCGAGGACAGTCTGACGTTGCGGGCGGACGCGGCCACGGCCCGGCGCGCGGTGGTGATCGGTGCCGGCTTCATCGGCTGCGAGGCCGCGGCAAGCCTGCGCAAGCTCGGCGTGGATGTGGTGCTGGTGGAGCCGCAGCCGACCCCGCTGGCCACGGTGCTCGGTGAGCAGATCGGTGGCCTGGTGGCCCGGCTGCACCGGGACAACGGCGTGGACGTGCGCAGCGGTGTCGGGGTGGCGGCGGTCAGGGGTGACGGGCGGGTGGAGACCGTGGTGCTCGACGACGGCACCGAGTTGGCCGCCGACCTGGTGGTGCTCGGCGTCGGCTCGCGCCCGGTCACCGAGTGGCTCGACGGCAGCGGCATCACCGTCGACAACGGGGTGCTGTGCGACGCCGCCGGCCGAACCAGCGCCGCGAACGTGTGGGCCGTCGGCGACGTGGCGTTCTGGCGTGGCCGCGAGGGCCACCAGGTGCGGATGGAGCACTGGAGCAACGTCGTCACCCAGGTGCGACTGATGGTGCCGGCGATGCTCGGCCGCGAGTCGCTGCACGACGTGGCGGTGCCGGCGTACTTCTGGAGCGACCAGTACGACGTCAAGATCCAGTGCCTGGGTGAGCCGGAGGCCACCGACACCGTGCACCTGGTGGAGGACGACGGCCACAAGTTCCTGGCCTATTACGAGCGCGACGGCGTGCTGGCCGGTGTGGTCGGCGGTGGCCGGCCCGGGAAGGTGATGGGGGTGCGGGCGAAGATCGCCGCCGGTGCGCCGATCGCCGAGGTACTGGGCTGACCTGCTTCTCCCGCCCGGCTGACTTTACTGTTACCTCAGAGAACGTTTAATAATCTTATTTTCGACGGTAGGGTCTGTCTCGACCGTCGACGGCCCGTCGTCGGAGTTCCCCGGCGAAAGGTCAGCGACATGCCCAGCGACCAGCAACCGTCTGGCGTCCCTGCCGAGGAGAGCACCCGTGCACCCCGGCCGGCGCCGGTCGCCGACGCTGCGGCGGCCTACCGCCTGGTTCACGAACGCCTTGTCGCGCTGCTCGGCGGACGCGACGACGTCGGCGAGTTCGCGGTTCCGGCCTGTCCGGGTTGGACCGTGCGTCAGACCGTCGCCCACCTGGTCGGGGTCGGACAGGACGTCGTTGCGATGAACATGGCCGACAAGGCGGGCGACTCCTGGGTGCAGGCGCAACTCGATCGCCTCGGTGGGTTCGGGATCGACCGGTTACTCGACCTGTGGGGGCAGTTGATCGACCCGGTCACGGCACGGCTCGCGCTCGAGGTCGCTGCGGGCCAACTCGTATTCGACACCCTGACCCACGAGCACGACATCCGCGGGGCGTTAGGCGAACCCGGTTCGCGCACTGGCGATCTGACTTTCGAGGTCGCGCTGGGATTCTTGACCACGATGGGTGATCTGATGATCCGGCAGGGCAGCCTGCCGGCGCTGCGGTTGACGACGCCCGCCATCGGCACCGTGCACCTCGGCGACCCGGACTCCGCGAAAGAGCCGGCGGCCCTTGATATCTCCGACTTCGAGGCGGTGCGCGCACTCGGCGGCCGGCGCAGCGTCCGGCAGTTGTCGGCGCTGCCCTGGGATCGGGACCCGACTGACTGGATGCCGGTGTTCACCCACTGGCTGCCGGTGTTCTCTAACGGCGGTATCCGCCCGCCGAGCGACGACCTCGTGGAATGAAGGCCGCCCGCCAGCGTGCACAACCGTCCGCCCTCACCTGGGCGCATACCGGACGCTTGCGCACCCTCGCGGGGGTCAGAGCGGGCCGCGGACGACGTCGAACGCGTCGCCGAGAGCCTGCGGCAGGGTGAGCGACTCGTCGCGCAGCCAGCGTTCGTAGGCGCTCAGCGCCACGCCGAGCAGCACCCAGGCCACCGTCTGCGGCAGTAGGTCGTCCACCGGCAGTCCGGACCGGCGGGCCACGAACTCCGCGATGACGCCCCGCCAGCCGGCATACATCGTCATCGAGTACGCCTGCAGCTCGTCGGTCTGCAGGATCACCCGCATCCGGCGGCGATGCCGAGCGGTCTCGCCGTCATCAAAGGTGTTGAACGCCAACAGCGTCGACCGCAGGGCGTCTCCGAGCGGGGCTTCCGGGTCGACCCGGTCCAGCAGGTCGCGCAGGTGGTCGAGGTGCGCGTCGAAATCCCCCCACGGGATGGCGTTCTTCGACGTGTAGTAGCGGAACAGGGTGCGCCGGGCGATCCCGGCCGCGGATGCGACGTCGTCGACGCTGACCGCACTGAAACCGCGCACATCGAACAGGTCGATCGCGACGTCGGAGATGTGATGCGGCGTCGTCGACCGGCGCCGGCCCACACGGGGGGCGACCGCCGAACTCTGCGCACCCATCGACTGACTCCTTTTCGGCAAACCCCTTTTGATCTGGCACTCGATGCCATATTATTACCCGGATTGTGACCCAGCCGACAGGATTCTGTCGACTCCATTCGCACCGAAAGGCGTCAGACCATGGACAACGACCAGCAGAACACCGCCGACACCGCCTCCGACCTGGTCGTCGAGAACCTGGTCGAAGAGGTGTCCATCGACGGGATGTGCGGGGTCTACTGACCGTGTCCGCCGCCGCCGAGGCGGCGCCCCTCACCGAACCCTTCGACCCGGACCGTGGCTGGCGCCTGCATTCGCAGGTGTCGGTGCGGCCGGAGAAGTTCGGGGCGCTGCTGTATCACTTCGGAACGCGCAAGCTCTCATTCCTGAAGAACCACACCATGGTCACGCTGGTGAAATCTCTGGCGGACCATCCCGACGCGCGGGCGGCCTGTCGCGCCGCCGGCGTCGACCCCGCCCACGAATCCGCCTACCTCAAGGCGCTGAAGGTGCTGGCGGACTCGACCATTCTCGTCCCCGCAGAGCCGATGGAGGCACCGTGACCGCGTTGATGGATGCGCCCGAGGCGCCGCTGAGCCTGATCGACCAGTTCGAACGCGGCCTCGACGCACCGATCTGCCTGACCTGGGAGCTGACCTACGCCTGCAACCTGGCGTGCGTGCACTGCCTGTCGGCGTCGGGCAAACCCGATCCGCGTGAGCTGACCACGCAGCAGTGCAAGGACATCATCGACGAGCTCGAACGCATGCAGGTGTTCTACGTGAACATCGGTGGCGGCGAGCCGACGATCCGGCCGGACTTCTGGGAGCTGGTCGACTACGCCAACGCCCACCACGTCGGGGTGAAGTTCTCCACCAACGGCGTGCGGATCACCCCCGAGGTGGCGACCCGGCTGGCGGCCAGCGACTACGTCGACGTGCAGATCTCGCTGGACGGCGCGACCGCCGAGGTCAACGACGCCATCCGCGGGCCGGGCTCGTACGCGATGGCCATCCGCGCGCTGGAGAACCTGGCCGCCGCCGGTTTCAAGGACACCAAGATCTGGGTGGTCGCCACCCGGCACAACATCGACCAGCTGGACGAATTCGCCTCACTCGCACAGCGATACGGCGCGACGCTGCGGATCACCCGGCTGCGACCGTCCGGTCGCGGCGTGGACGTCTGGGACGACCTGCACCCCACCGCCGAGCAGCAGGTGCAGCTGTACAACTGGCTGGTCGCCAAGGGCGAGGGCGTGCTGACCGGTGACTCCTTCTTCCACCTGTCACCGCTCGGCGACCAGGGCGCGCTGGCCGGACTGAACATGTGCGGTGCCGGCCGGGTGGTCTGCCTGATCGATCCGATCGGCGACGTCTACGCCTGCCCGTTCGCCATCCACGAGGAGTTCCTCGGCGGAAACGTGTTGACCGACGGCGGATTCGAGAACGTCTGGAAGCACTCGAAGCTGTTCAACGAGTTGCGGATCCCCAAGGTCGGCGGCGCCTGCGCCTCCTGCCCGCTGTACGAGACCTGCCGTGGCGGGTGCATGGCGGCGAAGTTCTTCACCGGTCTGCCGATGGACGGCCCCGACCCGGAGTGCGTGCGTGGCTTCGGGGAGGAGGCGCTGGCGCAGCAGCAGCGGGAGAAGCCGCCGCTGACCAACGACCATTCGCGCACCGGGCGGCCCAGCGGCGACGTCGCGTCGACCACCGCGCGCGGCCGGGCGACGGCGGAGGTCTTCAACCAGATGCGCGACGGCGACCGCTGGGTGTCGAAAAAACTATGCGATGAAAGTCCAATCTGATTCATGGCGCGTGATATCTGGTTCGAGACGGTGGCGATCGCCCAGCAGCGGGCGCGCAAACGACTTCCGAAATCGGTGTATTCATCGCTGATCTCGGCGAGCGAGAAGGGCCTGACCGTCGGCGACAACGTCGACGCGTTCAGTGAGCTCGGATTCGCCCCGCATGTGATCGGCGTGCAGCCCGAGCGGGATCTGGCGACAACGGTTATGGGCCAGGAACTTTCGTTCCCGGTGCTGATCTCGCCGACCGGCGTGCAGGCGGTCGACCCGGACGGTGAGGTCGCCGTCGCGCGGGCCGCCGCCGCCCGCGGTACGGCGATGGGCCTGTCGTCGTTCGCCAGCAAGCCGATCGAGGAGGTGATCGCCGCCAACCCCAAGCTGTTCTTCCAGCTGTACTGGCTGGGCAGCCGGGAGGCGATCGCCGAACGGGTCGAGCGGGCGCGGGCGGCCGGCGCGGTCGGCCTGATCGTCACCACCGACTGGAGTTTCTCGCACGGCCGGGACTGGGGCAGCCCGAAGATCCCCGAGCAGATGAACCTGAAGACGATCATCTCGATGATGCCGGAGGGTCTGAGCAGGCCGGGGTGGTTCCTGCAGTGGGCGAAGACGATGCGCCCGCCGAACCTGCGGGTGCCCAACCAGGGCCGCCGCGGTGAGCCCGGGCCGGCGTTCTTCCAGACCTACGGCGAGTGGATGGGCACCCCGCCGCCGACCTGGGCGGACATCGCGTGGCTGCGGGAGCTGTGGGGCGGACCGTTCATGCTCAAGGGCGTGATGCGCGTCGACGACGCCAAAAGGGCTGTGGACGCCGGGGTTTCGGCGATCTCGGTGTCCAACCACGGCGGCAACAACCTGGACGGCACGCCCGCATCGATCCGGGCGCTGCCAGCGGTGGCCGAGGCGGTCGGCGACCAGGTGGAGGTGCTGCTGGACGGCGGCGTCCGCCGGGGCAGTGACGTCGTCAAGGCGCTGGCGCTGGGCGCCCGGGCGGTGATGATCGGCCGCGCCTACCTGTGGGGCCTGGGGGCCGCCGGCCAGCCCGGGGTGGAGAACGTGCTCGACATCCTCCGCAGCGGCGTCGACTCGGCCCTGATGGGGCTGGGACGAGCGTCGGTGCACGAGCTGTCGCCGGCCGACATCCTGATCCCGGACGGGTTCACCCGGACCCTCGGCGCCGCCGGTTAGTTCGTCAAAGTCTGTCGACCGGCCGTCGGTCCTGGTACGGCCGTGGCGGGCGGGACGGGCGTGACCTGGATTCACCGCCCCGCCGCCGGGGTCCGACAAATTTTTTTAATGTAATCGGCACTATCTGGTGTACGGCAGGTGAATTCGCATACCATTTCCCGATGGCGGTTCTCGGCGAACTCGGTAGTTCGACGTCGGGGCAACTGTCGGGTCAGTGGCTGACCGTCCTGGTGCCGGTCGGCTCGACCGAACAGCACGGTCCGCACCTGCCACTGGACACCGACACCCGGATCGCCGACGCGGTGGCCCGCGCCGCGGGCGATCGGCTCGCCGCGGCCCCGGGCCCGGCTGATCGAGACGTTCTGGTCGCCCCGGCCATCGGGTACGGCGCCAGCGGCGAGCACCAGAGTTTTCCAGGGACCGTCTCCATCGGCACCGAGACACTCGGCGCCGTGCTGCTCGAGTACGGCCGGTCGGCCTGCTGCTGGGCGCAGCGGGTCGTCTTCGTGAACGGGCACGGCGGCAACGTCCCCGCCCTGGCCGCCGCCGTTCGGCGGCTGCGCCTCGAGGCTCGGGACGTGGCCTGGCTGTCGTGCTCCGCCGAGGATGTCGACGCCCATGCTGGCCACGCGGAAACCTCTGTGCTGCTGAGCCTTTCACCCGAGGTAGTCAGATGGGACCGGGTGCGGGCCGGCAATGTGGCACCGCTGTCCGAACTGCTCCCGGCGATGCGCCGCGGCGGGGTCGCCGCGGTGAGCGACGTCGGGGTGCTGGGCGACCCGACCACCGCCACTGCCGCCGAGGGGGAGCGCATCCTGGCCGAGATGATCGACGGATGCGTCCGCGCCGTCAGTACCTGGTCGCCGCGGCCGGACGGGATGCTGCAATGACGTCGGCCCGCCTGCCGGACGGCTTCGCCGTACAGGTGGACCGGCGGGTGCGGGTGCTGGGCAGTGGCTCGGCCCTGCTCGGCGGGTCGCCCACCCGACTGCTGCGGTTGGCGCCGACTGCGCAGCAACTGCTGACCGACGGCCGGCTGGAAGTACACGACGCGGTCAGCGCGCAACTGGCCCGGACCCTGCTCGATGCCACCGTGGCCCATCCGCGGCCGGTCGGCGGGCCCTCCCATCTGGACGTCACGATCGTCATTCCGGTGCGGGACAACATATCCGGACTTCGACGGCTGGTCGCATCGCTGCGCGGCCTGCGGGTCGTCGTCGTCGACGACGGATCGCAGGTCCCGGTCGCCGAGGAGGACCTGAGCGCATCGCACTGCTGCGGGGTGCAGGTGATCCGGCATCCGGTGAGTCGGGGGCCGGCGGCTGCCCGCAACACCGGACTCGCCGCCTGCACAACCGATTTCGTCGCGTTCCTGGATTCCGACGTGGTACCGCGTCGAGGCTGGCTGGAGGCGCTGCTCGGCCACTTCTGCGACCCCACCGTCGCGCTGGTCGCGCCGCGGATCGTCGGCCTCACCGGGGGTGACCGGATGATCGCCCGCTATGAATCGGTGCGATCCTCGCTGGACCTGGGGCAGTCCGAGGCGCCGGTGATCCCGTACGGGAAAGTCGCGTACGTGCCCAGTGCGGCGATCATCTGCCGCCGGTCGACACTGGCCGAGCTGGGCGGATTCGACGAGAGCCTGCAATCCGGCGAGGACGTCGACCTGTGCTGGCGACTGGTCGATGCGGGTAACCGGCTGCGCTATGAGCCGATCGCCATCGTCGCCCACGACCATCGGGTGCAGCTGGGGGATTGGTTCTCGCGCAAGGCATTCTATGGAAGTTCCGCCGCGCCGCTGGCGGCCCGGCATCCGGACAAGACCGCACCGATGGTGATCTCCGGGTGGGCGCTGCTCGGGTGGGTGCTGATGACGTTCTGTTCCCCGGTGAGCTGCCTGACCTCGCTGGTCATCGCCGCGCTGACCGGGCGCCGGGTGGCGCACTCGATGCGCGGACCGGACACCGCGCCCCGGGACGTCGCGATGGTCACGCTGCGCGGCCTGGCCTCGGCGGGCCTGCAACTGGCCTCGGCGATCTGCCGGCACTACTGGCCGGTCGCACTGCTGGCCGCACTGGTGTCGCCGCACTGCCGCCGGGTGGTGGTGCTCGCCGCGGTCAGCGACGGCCTGGTGGACTGGCTGCAGCACACCCGCTGCACTGGCGGCGATGAACAGCCGATCGGACTGCTGGCGTATCTGCTGCTCAGACGGATCGACGACCTGGCGTACGGGCTGGGACTGTGGGGCGGCGTGCTGCGTGAACACGACCTGACCGCGCTCCGGCCGCAGATCAAGGTCTGACCGTCGCGTTGTCCGCGTGGCACGGTGACACGGTGGTGGTGGGCGCGGGTAGCGCCGGATCGGTTGTCGCCGCCGAACTCTCACGTGACCCGAGCCGCTCCGTTCTGGTGGTGGAGGCCGGCACCGGGCGGTCGGATCCGGCGCTGGCCGCCCGCGCCGCGGATGGTTCGCACCTGCCGATCGGCGCCGACAGTCCGCTGGTGTCGCGGTATCCGGCCGAGCTGACCGGGCGGCCGGGCAGCACTGCGCAACTCGTGCGCGGCAGCACGGTCGGCGGTTCGGGCGCGGTGAACGGCGGTTATTTCTGCCGGGCGCTACCGCACGACATCGACGGCTACCCGGCCGGCTGGGACTGGCCGACGGTGCTGGAGCACTTCCGGGCCATCGAAACCGACCTGGACTTCGCCGGCCCGCAGCACGGCGACCGCGGACCGATCCCGGTGCGGCGTACCGGTGAGATGTGCAGCGGCACTGACAGATTCGTGCGAGGCGCACAGCGCGCCGGGTTCGGTTGGATCGCCGACCTCAACGACGCCGGAGCCGGTGCGGGGGTGGGCGCGGTACCGCTGAACATCGTCGACGGGGTGCGCACCGGTCCGGGTGCCGCCTACCTGCTGCCGGCGCTGAGCAGGCCCAACTTGACGCTGCTGACCGGGGTGCGAGCGCAGCGGGTGCAGATCGCCGCGAGCCGGGCGATCGGGGTGACGGCGGTCGGCCCGGACGGTCCGCTGCAACTGGCCGCAGATCGAATCGTGTTGTGCGCCGGTGCGATCGAGACCGCGCATCTGCTGATGCTGTCCGGTATCGGTGAGCCCGCGATGCTGCGCGCTGTCGGCATCGACGTGGTGGCGGGTCTGCCCGTCGGTGCGTACTGCGCCGATCACCCGGAGTGGCTGCTACCCGCCGACTGGCCGGGCAGCCCGGGACGACCGGTGCTCGAAGCCGTGCTGCACACCGACGACGGCCTCGAACTGCGGCCGTACACCACTGGCTTCGCCGCGATGATGGGTGCGGCGGTCCGGGATGCGCCCCAGATCGGCGTGGCACTGATGCGTCCGCGGGCGCGCGGGCGCCTGACCCTGATGTCGGCCGATCCGGCGGTGCCGCCCCGGATCGAGCAGCGCTACGACTCCGAGCCCGCGGATCTGGCCGACCTGCGGCGCGGGGTGGAATTGGCCGCGGAGGTCGTCGGATCGACGGTGCAAGCGGCCCAACCGATCTGGTCGACATCCCAGCATCTGTGCGGCAGCGCGCCGATCGGCGCCGACGGCGACGACCGTGCGGTACTCGACGGGCGGTGCCGGGTGCGCGGCGTCGACGGGCTGTGGGTCGTCGACGGCTCGGCGCTGCCGGGCGTCCCCAGTCGCGGCCCGCATGCGTCGATCACGATGCTGGCGCACCGGGCAGTGGAGTTTCTGAACCCCTGATTTCACCGCAGGGCATTTCGCACTGCCGGTGGATTCAATTCGGTGCGTGATGTCCTTGTTCAGCCTGCTCTTCGGTGTAAATCATTGTCCGAACAGGAATTGTCCGCGAGGATTCTGCGGCCGACCGGAACGGAGAGATGTTCGAAATGTTGGAACGTTTGAGTGTCGTTGCTGCGATCGTCGGCGTGAGCGTCGTGCCCATCCACCACACCGTCGGCGCCGAAATCACTTTGCTGTCCGCAGGATTGCCGCTGTCGGGCAGCGACACCGCGATCATCATCGGCGGAACCTTCGAACCGACGCCGTCGACCGCGTTCGCGCAGACCGCCGAGGAGCTGTACCTGCACCCGCTGGGCTTCGACGGCGGCGCGACCGGCTCGGCGGTCTGCGACATGAGCGGAACCGACCCGTGCACCGCCCCACTGCAGGTGTTGACGACACCCGAACTGGGCGAGGAGGGCCCGAGCACGCTGGTGGACGAGAACGACATCGTCAAGGCCGTCGAAGCCGAGTTCGCCGCGACCCCGAACGCCTTCAGCGCCGAAGACCCACTGACGGTGTTCGCGTACTCGCAGGGTGCGATGGCTGCGTCGGCGGCGATGACTCAGCTGGCCAACGACGGGATCCCGCTGCAGGACGTGCATTTCGTGTTCATCGGCGATCCGAGCGACCCTGCCGGGATCGCCGTCAACATCAATGCGGACCTGGATCATCTACTCGGCACCACTATCGCGTCCGCGCTGCTGAAAGCCGTTGACGAGGACCAGTTCGGCGTCGGCGGGTCTCTGGTGGGCGTGACGCCCGATGACCTCTTCCCGACCACGAACTACACGATCGACGGCGACGGGGTCGCCGACTGGCAGACCGACTGGAACGCTGCCGGCGGTGGTCTCAGCGGACTGTCCAGTGCGCTGGAGCACTTCGCGGTCACCCACCTGGAGTACATGGGGCTGACGCCGGCGGAGGTTGCCACCGGGGTCACCACGACCGACGGGCAGATCACCAACATCGCCATTCCCGACACTTTCAACGACGGCCAGGCGTGGACGGATGCGTTTGGGAATGGGATCGCGAACAGTGGGCTGTGGCAGAGCCTTGCCACCACTCTTCAGGACATCCTCGACGGACAATACTGACGGCCTCCGCGACGGTGAGGAAAATCGGGGGCTGACACCGATGCAGTGCACCGCGTACCGTGCGCCAATGGGATCCAATTCGGGGGGCCTGGAATGGGAGCGCCCGTCGGAACTGGTCCGTGAGTTGATCCGGCGCGGGGCGCAGCTGACGCTGGACAGCTCCGAGTGGTGGCTGGCGGGCATCCAGCAGGGTGCGCTCGCGTCGAAGTACACGCAGCGGATCGCCGACGATCCGGTGATCGTGGACACCATCGGGCGAAGCACCCGGGAGAGCTGCCTGCGCTGGCTGGCCTGCAACATCAGC
Organism: Mycolicibacter acidiphilus; assembly: GCF_018455725.1. Classification (GTDB taxonomy): domain Bacteria; phylum Actinomycetota; class Actinomycetes; order Mycobacteriales; family Mycobacteriaceae; genus Mycobacterium; species Mycobacterium acidiphilum. The sequence goes on along the minus strand of NZ_JAHCLR010000033.1, from coordinate 5,638 downwards.
CGGCCGGGCGAGCCGGTGTCGGCTGAGTTGACCACCGCCGAACTCGTCGCGGTTCGCAACCTGGTCTCCCGCGGCCTGGACGAATTGGCGGTGATGGACTCCTACCGGCTCGCTCAGAACGCTGCGCTGCGGTACTGGATGCCGGTGGCGTTCCAGGTGACCTCCGACCCGGCGCACCTGCGCGAGGTACTCGATGTGTGTCAACGCTCGATCGCGTCGTTCATCGAAGCCGTGGTCGTGCAGCTGTGCCAGATGATCCGCGCCGAACGCGGGCAGCTCGCGCGGGGAACCGATCCCGCGGTCCAGGAGATCGTGGCCCAGATCATCGATGGCGCAACGCCGCCGGCGAACGCCGAAGACCGGCTCGGCTACCTGTTCGGCCAGCACCACACCGCGGCCGTGGTCTGGAGTGACCGCAGAGACGTCGAGACTGCCGACCTGGACCGGACCACGCGGGCCGTGATGGACACCGCGGCGGGACGGCAGGCGTTCATGATGCGTGCCGACGCCGCCACCCGGTGGGTGTGGCTGTCCGGCCGGGAGGAACCCGAACTGACCGGTGTGACAGCCGCACTCGACCGGCTGGCCGGCATTCGGATCGCGGTCGGACCCACCTCCGCCGGAGTCGACGGTTTCCGGCGCAGCCACCTCGACGCGCTGACCGCGCAGCGGATGGTCGCCCACACCGGCATCGCGCGCCGGGTTGTCCGGTTCACCGAGATCGAACTGGTCGCCCTGCTGGCCGCCGATCCCGAACGGGCACACCGCTTCATCACCCGAGCGCTCGGTCGGCTCGCGTCGGCCGACGCGGATCTGCGACGCACCGCACTGACGTTCATCCAGGAGCGCTACAGCGCATCGCGAACCGCGGCGCGGCTGTTCATCCATCGGAACACGCTGCAGCGCAGGCTGGTCCAGGTCGACGAACTGCTCCCGCAACCGCTGGAGGGGGCGCACGTCAATGTGGCCGTGGCGCTGGAGGCGCTGAACTGGATGCAGCGGGCCGCTAGCCGCGCAGCCGGTACCGGATCGGCAGGTGCTTGACGCCGCCGACGAACGTCGTCGAGATCAGTTGCGGCGCAGCGGTCATCTCGATCTCGTCGAGCCGGGGGATCAGCTCGCTGAAGAAGCTGTTGATCTCCATGCGGGCCAGTGCCGACGCGACGCAGAAGTGCACGCCGTACCCGAACGACAGGTGCTTGTTCGGGTCGCGGCCCACGTCGAAGGTGAACGGATCCTCGAAGACCTCCTCGTCGCGGTTCGCCGAGACGTAGGACAGGTAGACCGATTCGCCCTTCGCGATCGGCACCCCGTGCACCGCTGTGTCGGCGGTCGCGGTGCGCATGAACTCCTTGACCGGCGTCACCCACCGGATGATCTCCTCGACCGCGGTGGGCATCAGCTGCGGGTTGGCGCGCAGCCGCTCCCGCTGCTCCGGGTGCTCGATCAGAGCGCGCAGGCCGCCGGCGATCGCCGCGCTGGTGGTGTCGTGGCCGGCGGTGGCGATGATGACGTAGTAGGACGCGGTGTCGATGTCGGAGAGCGGCTGACCGTCGATGCGGGCATTGGCGATGGTCGACGCCAGATCCTCGGTGGGATGCTCGCGCCGGTCCGCGGTGAGCGCGCTGAAGTAGCCGAAGAAGTCCAGCAGCACCGGCAACTGCTCCTCCGGGGTGAAACCGCGCCGGTACTCCTCGTCGTCGCCGCCGAACAGCTCCTGGGTCAACCGCAGCATCCGCGGGAAATCCGATTCCGGCAGGCCCAGCAGGGACATGATCACGTACAGCGGGTAATTCAGCGCGATGTCCGACACGAAGTCGCATTCCGGGCCGATCCGCAGCATCTCGTCGACGTAGCGCTTGGCGAGTTCGTCGATGCGCGCCTTCATCGCGCGCATGGCCTTGGGCCGGAACCAGTCCGCGACGATCGTCCGCATCTTGTGGTGGTGCGGATCGTCCATGTGGATCAGCGTCCGCAACCCCATGCCCGACGCCAGCAACCGCTGCTGCAGGTCGTCGGCCTCCGCGGTTGCCAGCACCGGGCGCGGCTCGTTGATCCACAGCACGTTGTCGCGCTCGATGTCCATGATGTCGGCGTGCCGGGTGATCGCCCAGAACGGCCGGTACGGCGGGCGGTCCACCAGCACCACCGGGTGGTGCGCCCGCAGGCGGGTCAGTGCGGCGTGCAGGCGCGGCTCATCGGCGTAGGCCTTGGGGTCGGCGAACACGCGAGCCGCGTCGTCGGATCGGGGATCGAGGGTCGGTGCGCTCATGAGGCTCCTGTCCGCCGGAAAATTGACACCTGTCAGGGTTTGCTCCAGTCTCAGTGATTTCCCGGTTCGCCGCGCCGGTTTCCGGTGAACCGTTGCCGCCGCGGCCGATTACGCTCGAGCCTCATGCCGATCGGATCAACCCGCCGTCACCGTGGACTGCGGGCCGGAGTCGCCGCACTGGCGTTCATCGCCGTGCTCACCGGCGCCGGATGCGCCGACCCGGCCGGCCCGGCACCGTCGAACCCGTCTCGCGCCGTCGCGCTCAACGCCGACGTCGTGCACACCGCGACCGGCCTGGTGCGTGGTCAGGTCGGCCCGGATCACCGGCTGTTCCAAGGCATTCCGTACGCCGCCGCGCCGGTCGGTGCGCTGCGCTGGCGACCGCCGGAACCCGCCGCCGCCTGGCGGGGAGTGCGGGACGCCGTCAAACCGGGGCCGTGGTGCATCCAGCCGGACGTCGCCCCCGAGGACCCGATCAGCGAGGACTGCCTGACCCTGAATGTGTGGACGCCGGCCGGCTCGGCGGCCGAACCGCTGCCGGTGATGGTCTGGATCCACGGCGGCAGCTTCATGCGCGGCAGCGGCGACATCTACCACTCGCAGCGGCTGGCGGTGCGCGGCCGCGTCGTCGTCGTCACGATCAACTACCGGCTCGGCGCGCTCGGCTTCCTCGCCGACCCGGCACTGGGGGAGCCGGGCAATTACGGGCTCGCCGACCAGCAGGCGGCACTGCGCTGGGTGCACGAGAACATCGCCGGATTCGGCGGCGACCCCACCAAGGTCACCATCGCCGGGGAGTCCGCCGGCGGGATGTCGGTCTGCGATCACCTCGCGGCGCCGTACTCGGCGGGACTGTTCCGGGCGGCGATCATCCAGAGCGGACCGTGCCAGACGCAGGTCGACGCGCCGACCGCGCAACGGCTCAGCCGGGAATACACCGAGACACTGGGCTGCGGTCCCCGGGACCGGTCCGACCGCGGCGTCGAAGCCTGCCTGCGAGCGCTGCCGGCGGACCGGCTCACCGAGCCGCTGTGGTACGCGCGGTTCGGCAACGACCGGCTCAGCGGGCCGGTGGTCGGGGTCCCGACGCTGCCGACGGACCCGGTGCGGGTGATGACGGACGGCGACGCGGTGCGGGTGCCGGTGCTGCTCGGCGTCACCCACGACGAATTCACCCTGTTCGAGGTGCTGCGTTCAATGCGGCTCGGCCGGGAGATCGGAGCCGCCGAGTATCCGGGCCTGCTGGCCGAGACCTTCGGCGCCGGCGACGGCACCGCGGTGCTCGAGCACTACCCGGCCAGCCGGTACGGCGGCAGTTCCTCGCAGGCCTACGCGGCGGCGGCCACCGACGACATCTTCGCGTGCCTGGCCGACCGGATGGCCGACGCGCTGGTGCGCAGCGCACCGGCGGTCTACGCCTACGAGTTCGACGACCCGCACGCCCCGGCCCCGGAGATCTTCCGGGAGGCGCCGTTCCCGCTGGGGGCCAGCCACTCGCTGGAGATCCGCTACCTGTTCGACGTGGGGGGCGCCCCGGCCCTGGACGCTGCGCAGCGCCGGCTCTCCGATGAGATGGTCGAGTACTGGACCGGCTTCGTGACCACCGGAACCCCGGCGGGCGTCGGCCAGCCCGACTGGCCGACCGTCGGCACCGACCCGCTGAACGCACGCTGGATGTCGTTGCGGCCCAACGGGAGCCGGGTGGTGACCGACTTCGGTGCCGAGCATCAGTGCGGGTTCTGGGCGGGCCTGCAGCGGTAGGGCGGTCGCGGCGCTAACTCAGATCGTCGAGTTCGCCGCCCAAGTTGGCGCGTGCCGACGCCTCCCAGTGCGTGCACGCGTGCGGGGTGCGGTAGATGGACGGCCCGTCGAGCAGGGCGCGCAAGACGTTTGCCCGACCGGCCCGGAAGTCCTCGTCGGGAACGTGGGCGTACTCGGCGCGGACCGCGGCGGCGTAGGTCGCGTATCGCTCCGGTGTCGCGGCCAGGATCGCCAGGTCGGCATCGGAGAGGACTTCCCCGTTGCGGTCACCGGCCGCGGGGTCGTGGGAGGTCGTGAGCCGGACCAGCCGCCCGACCTCGTGGATCAGCCCAGGAGGCACCCCGAGGGCGTTGAGATCGGTCTCGGCACGGCGTGCGCTGTTCTCCTCGTCGTCGGGTCGGCCCCGGTAGACGACGTCGTGGTACCAGGCCGCGAGTCGCACCGCGTCGGCGTCGACGGCGTGCTCCGCGAGTTCGTCGACGCGACTGAGCACGTCACGAAGGTGTGCGATGTTGTGGTAGCGCCGATGCGGCTCGCCCCAAGCGTCCAGTAGGGCCTGTCCTGTCCCTGCGGTTTCAGGTGCGGTGCTGTGTCTTGCGATGAGTGTCCGCCAGGCAGAAGGCAGGTCACCCAACGGCTCCGAACTCGCCTCCACCGGCAGCACTCCTACTCTGTTCGAGTCAGGGTGCAATCATCCCGCATCGTTACGTCGGCGGCTGCCGCTAGCGTCGACAGGGTGACGACGGACTCCGGGGGCGCAGACCAGGCACCGACCGAGGCGGCGTCGGGCCTGGCCTGGTCCACCGAGGCCGGTGACGGGGTGGTCGACTTCCCGCCCACTGAGGGGATGGCGACGCAGTCGCAGCCCTGGATTAGCGTCATCTCGCTGGCGGGCATCGCCGTGATCGCCGCGGTGCTGATCGTCGGCGGCCTGATCGTCTGGACCCAACTCGGCCGGCAAGCAGTCCCGGCGCCTCCCACATCGACGCCCGTCGCGGTGCCGCCGCCGGTCACCGTCATCGTCACACCACCCGCGCCGCCACCGCCACCGATGACCGTCACCTTCACTCCGGCGCCGACCTCGGTGCCCCCGCTGGCGACCCCGGAGGCCCGGGTGGCCGAGCCGATCATCTGCTCACTGCACCGGCAGTACCCGCAGATGCAGCCGGTGGACCTGGCGCTGAGCCTGGTCGACAAGAACATCTACCGCAGCTACGACGAGGCCAGGGCTGTCGTCGACCTGGTGCTGGCCGACGGCTGCCACGGCATCTAGTCGATGGTGCCGGAACTTGTCGGTGGGTCGCACTAGTGTTCGATGTATGGGTAGGGATGCGTTCGCTGATCGGGAGACGGTGTTGGCGTGTCTGGCTGCGATCACCGATGCCTCCGCCCGGTTGGCGCAGTGTTCGTTCGACGCGTTGAGCACCGCGGAGTTGGTTGAAGTGCTGGCCCAGCGGGATACCCTGGCCTGGCAGGCACCGGTGATCGACCACCGCATCCTGGCCCGCCTGGCTGTTGAGGGCCACGAGGGCGCCCTGGGGGCATGTTCACTGGTCAAAGGTCTGGCTGAGCGGTTGCGGATCAGCGGTAGCGAGGCGCGCCGCC